>UCNP01000049.1 GCA_900473335.1 Hyphomicrobiales bacterium
GACTCCATTTTCGCCGGAAAGACTCTCGTTCGGATTCCCTACGCTTAGATTGCTAGCGGCCAGTCAGGTTTCCAATCACATTAGCAATACTATCACCCGCGATTACCTCCATGTTGATTTGGATCAAGGCGGTCATGACAGCCGGATAGCAGATTAAGGTTGAAGTTTTGACGTGAAGCTGGGCCAAATTTGCGGAGAGAAGAGATGTCGATCAAAACAATCATGTGCGTTGTGGGCTTAAAGGTAGGTGATCACGATCTTCAGTCGGCAATAAATCTGTGTAATGAAAATAATGTCCGTCTTTCAATTCTGGTCCTCGCTATTGCCTCTCCCCCTCCCATAGGTGACTACACATCCACGATCTCCGATATCTGGCTTGAGGAACGTGAGCGTGAAATTCATAAATTGGAAAAACGTACTGCAAGTGTTGCAAAGCTGGTGGAGACTGCGGGCATATCGGCTAGCGTACATTCAAAATACGTGGAGTTTGCATCGGCAATTGAAGAGATCGGTCGTTGTGGTCGCTATTCCGATTTGATCCTGATTGGCTCTGATGCGCTTAATTCCAAAACGCTGAAATCAAAGATCATTGAGGGCGCCTTGTTTGAATCGACCAGACCGCTTTTAATGATTCCAACGGGGCACATACCAACGCTTACACCCAAGAGAATTCTTGTAGCTTGGGACTCGCGTCCAGAGGCCGCGCGTGCCGTGCGAGAAGCGCTCGATATGCTGGTTGCTGCTGACGAGGTTCACGTTACCATTGTAGATCCCGATACGGGGTCAACCATGAATGGACCGGAACCCGGTGCCGATATTGGCGCTTATCTGGCCCATCACGGGGTAAAAGTCACCGTGGACAGGTTGCCAAGCGGCGGGGATGAGATTGCAAATATTATCAAGCAGCACGCAGTCGATATGGCAGCTGATCTTGTCGTCATGGGCGGGTACGGACATTCCCGTTTGCGCGAACGCGTATTTGGCGGCGTAACGAAATCAATAATTGATAGTCCGACAGTTCCCATTCTCATGGCGCGTTGAGTTGATCCGGATCAATGTGCCGGAGCGCCGCAAAAGCATAATTGCTTGTTGGAAGGAGCGGTCGCGTCCGCTTCGAAAGAAAGGACATTACCCATGAGTGATACAATTCTACGACAAAACGTCATTGATGAACTGGAATTTGAACCGAGCATTGATGCTGCGCATATTGGTGTAACCGCCGAAAATGGTGTGGTCACACTGTCCGGCCATGTGCCAACCTACGGAGAAAAAATTAAAATTGCGGATATAGTCTGCCGGGTACAGGGCGTACGTGGAATCGCTCAGGAAATTGAAGTCCGTCCACGTGGTGAACATCGCACCGCTGACGACGAAATTGCCAAGCGGGCGCTTAGTGTGATCCGTTGGAACACCGTTATTCCGGAAGGCGCTGTTTTGATCAAAGTTCAAAAGGGCGTAGTCACCTTATCCGGTGCTGTTGAATGGAGCTATCAGAAGAATGCAGCTGCCGAGGCTGTACGCGGCCTCACAGGTGTCATTGACGTTTACAACAACATTGAAGTCAAACCGGGGCCAACCGTTTCCGATGTTAAAAAGCGTATTGAGGACGCACTGAAAAGAGCTGCTGAACTTGAAGCCAAAGCAATCAAAGTGGACGTTGACGGTTCTGGTAAAGTCAAACTCGAAGGACACGTTAATGCTTGGTTTGAGCGAAACGCCATTGAGAGGGCCGCATGGGCTGCTCCAGGCGTAAAGATGGTGGATGACCGCATAACCATCGGATGACCATTCGATATGCTCCTACCGCTTTAAAAGCTGGCAACGGTTCTCCCTTTAATCGGAGGACCGTTTCGCTTTTTATCGAGTTCTCATTTCAGGCGGTTCTAATATTGAATTGAGTAACAAAAAGCCTCGCCCGATTTTTGTCTGGACGAGGCTAGGTTAAAGCTATGGTTCGCCAGGCCTTGCCTAAGCTGCCTTGATGTCAATCTTCTTGTTATTTTGCTGTGCTTGAGTTGTTTTCGGCAATTGCAGTTTGAGAACGCCTTTAGAAAAAGTCGCCTGAATCTTATCGGCGTCTACTCCTTCCGGTAACCGGAAGACACGATGAAACGAGCCGAAGCGTCGTTCAGAAATATAGTAGTCCTTTTCGCGCTCTTCCTTCTCTTCGCTTTTCTCGCCTTTGATGGACAATGTGTGGTTGGATAATCTGATATCTATATCTTTTTCATCAATGCCGGGGAGTTCTGCCGAAATTTCGTACTCCTTATCTTTCTCCACCATGTCGATCGCGGGGGCTATCTGCCATGCGGTTGGATGGGGAACCTCGGCGCCAAAGATCGACCGTCCAAACGGAAATCGCCATGTGGAAGGGCTGAAGTCATCAAAAATCCGATCGATTTCTTGCCGCAAGGTCTCAAATGTCGATCGGGGCGAACTTGGAGTAACGCTGGTTTTATTCTCGGATTTAATGGGAAGTTTGGTCGCTGATTCAGCCATATTCTTTCTCCTTCACATAAGCCTTTGTATGATGATGTTGCTCACATGGTCCGCATGGGTGCATTCGCAGTGACCACGAAAAGCACTTCAACAAAGCAATCTCCGCACCCTCGTGCATTGATGCTGATCAATGTTTTAGATCGAGCCTATCTGGACTATCAAAGGCTGAAGCGCACTGCCTTGGGCGATATTGCGCTGCTTGAAGGCGTTCCTCGCACCCCGCCTCTTGTGGGGCCTCGGATAATAAAACTGCATGAATTCCGTCTTCATTCAAGATCTGCGTCAATCCGTTCAACTAACCCATCCGAATTGATCGTAATTTTCAAAATGCCAATCTCGTGACCAAAATCTCCGGTGCAATCGAGACGGCTACGCCCTGCAAATCGTCGAGCCCTTCAAGGGAGAGGAGTTTGCTGTGGGTGTGGTATCCAACGAAAATCGTTCGATATAAATTCTGATACCTTTTATGGCTGACAAACGCATCGCCCACCGAGACATCGTCAATAATCGCTCCGACCGTGAATAATGAGCCTTGATCGCCGCCAAGGGTGCAAAGGCAATCCGTGACCTAAGCGCGATGTAGGCGCGACAATGACACGTGCTTGCTAATGGCGAGGTGAAGATACGCAGTCTCGCCTTAGACTGGTTCTAAGGAAGGTTTTTGAGATATTTCCGCTCTAACCTTAAAGTTTACTGAGAAATTTGAGCCGCCCCAGAAATATGGGGCGGCTCAAATTTGTGAGAACAGCCACTAACCAAACAGGATATTAGCTGCAGCCGCTTGTGCTTCCGCAGGTATCGCACTTGAGGCAGGTTCCGTTGCGCACCATCGTGAAGTTGGAGCACTCCGAGCAGCTATCCCCGGTATAGCCCTGCATCATCGATTTAATGCGGCGATCCGAGATAACTTTCTTGGCGGCTGCCTTGGCTTCCTCAGCCGCCGCTTCCGCATCAGTGTCCTCAAACAAGGCCGTTGCTGGGCTTTGTTCTGGTTTGGCCTGATCTTCGTAATCGCGTTTGAATCCAGTGGATTCCTGCGCCACTACCGCAACAGCCGGTTTGGTGGCGAGGGCTGTTGTGGAACGGGTGGCAAGGGTCGTGACATTTGATGACGCAGTTGCCTTTGGCGCGCTAACGACGCCAGTTCCCCCTGCGTTGCTAAAACCCTTTGGATCAACCTTGCTTGGCGAAACCACTGTGAGTGACGCGCCGCGTGTCAGGCCTTTGGATACTGGTTCGGCTTTACCTTCGGAAATGCCGCGTCCAAGCGAAGTGTTTGAAAAGTCAGACTGATCAACATGGGCAAGGTCATGGCGATCAAGATAAGATACTGCCAATTCACGGAACAGATAATCAAGGATCGATGTTGCATTCTTGATCGCATCATTGCCCTGAACCATGCCAGCCGGTTCAAACTTCGTGAAGGTAAATGCCTCGACATATTCTTCAAGCGGCACGCCATACTGCAAGCCAAGCGAGATTGCGATGGCAAAATTGTTCATCATTGCCCGGAAAGCAGCGCCTTCCTTGTGCATGTCAATGAAGATTTCGCCCAGACGCCCATCATCAAATTCGCCAGTGCGCAAATAAACCTTGTGACCGCCGACAACTGCCTTCTGCGTGTAGCCCTTACGGCGGTTCGGCAACTTCTCACGATCATGAACATATTTCTCGACAATACGCTCCACGATCTTCTCAGTAACCTGCACTGCACGCGCAGCGGCGGGTGCCTCGATATAGGCTTCGATCGCGTCATCCTCATCCTCGTTATCATCGGCGAGCAGGGAAGCGTTCAAGGGCTGAGAAAGCTTTGAGCCATCACGGTAGAGGGCATTTGCCTTAAGAGCCAATTTCCATGAAAGCATATATGCTGACTTGCAATCTTCAACAGTGGCCTCATTGGCCATGTTGATGGTCTTCGAGATCGCACCTGAAATAAACGGCTGTGCAGCGGCCATCATGCGAATGTGGCTGTCTACCGAAAGGTAACGCTTACCGATCTTACCGCAAGGATTGGCGCAATCGAATACTGGATAATGCTCTTCCTTGAGGAAGGGGGCGCCTTCCAACGTCATCGCACCGCAAATGTGCACATTGGCCGCTTCAATATCTTTCTTCGAGAAGCCAAGTGCTGGCAAAATCTCGAAGGACATATCGTTGAGTTGTTCATCGGTAAAGCCGAGAACGTTCTTGGCAAAGTCTTCGCCAATGGTCCACTTGTTCACTGCGAATTTGATATCAAAGGCAGATTTCAATGCGGTATTGAGCGTTGCGATGATCTCGTCCGTAAAGCCCTTGGCCTTCAGCGAGCCGGGGTTGATCGCCGGAGCTTGATTGAGATTGCCGTGCCCGACAGCATAAGCTTCGATCTCGGCAATCTGACTCTCCGAATAACCGAGAGTGCGCAATGCTTCCGGAACGGCGCGATTGATGATCTTGAAGTAACCGCCGCCAGCAAGTTTCTTGAACTTCACGAGAGCAAAATCTGGCTCAATGCCAGTTGTATCGCAATCCATAACCAGACCGATTGTGCCGGTCGGAGCAATAACTGTGGCCTGCGCATTGCGGAAACCATATTTTTCGCCAAGTTCCAGCGCTTTGTCCCAAGCCGATCTTGCGTGCGTAATAAGATCCTGATCCGGGCAATGATCTGCGACCAGGGCCACAGGATTAACGGCAAGGCCTTCATAACCCTGCTTTTCACCATGGGCTGCGCGCCTGTGATTGCGGATTACACGCAACATATTGGCTGCATTGGGCGCATATCCAGAGAAGGAGCCAAGCTCTTTCGCCATTTCAGCGGAGGTTGCATAGGAAATGCCAGTCATAATAGCGGTGAGTGCGCCGCCAATGGCGCGGCCTTCATCACTGTCATAAGGAATGCCGGAGGTCATCAGCAAGCCGCCAATATTGGCATAGCCGAGACCGAGCGTGCGATATTCATAAGATAGTTTAGCAATTTCCTTTGAAGGGAACTGCGCCATCATGACGGATATTTCAAGCACGATTGTCCAGAGGCGAGCAGTGTGCTCGTAGCCAGTAATATCGAACTTTCCATCTTTTCCGCGATATGTCAGCAGATTGATTGAAGCGAGATTACACGCCGTATCGTCAAGGAACATATATTCCGAGCATGGATTGGATGCACGGATCGGACCGGCGGCGGGGCAGGTGTGCCAGTCGTTCATTGTTGTGTTGAAATGCAAACCCGGATCAGCCGAGGCCCAAGCCGCATAGCCAATCTTTTCCCACAGATCGCGGGCTTTCAAGGTCTTCATGACCTTGCCATCCTTGCGAGCGGTCAAGTTCCAGTCGCCATCATTCTCTACGGCGCGCAGGAATTCGTCCTTCAGGGAAACGGAATTGTTGGAGTTCTGGCCAGCAACAGTCAGATAGGCCTCAGAATCCCAATCCGTATCATAGGTTTTGAAGTCGATATCCGTGTAACCCTGCTTGGCAAACTGGATAACGCGCTGAATGTAATTTTCTGGAACCTGGTTCTTCTTCGCAGCCTTGATTTCACGCTTCAAAGCCGGGTTTTTCAAAGGCTCGTAGCAATCGCCATTGTCAGCTTCACAATTGACGCAGGCCTTCATAATTGCAGTCAGATGTTGCTTGACGATCTTGGAGCCCGTGACGAGAGCTGCAACTTTTTGCTCTTCCTTCACTTTCCAATCAATATAATCCTCAATATCGGGATGATCGACGTCTACGACGACCATTTTTGCAGCGCGACGCGTTGTGCCGCCTGATTTAATCGCACCAGCAGCGCGGTCGCCAATTTTCAGAAACGACATTAGGCCGGAGGAGCGACCGCCACCGGAAAGCTTCTCGCCTTCGCCGCGAAGGTAAGAGAAGTTTGAACCTGTGCCTGAACCATATTTGAAGAGACGCGCTTCACGAACCCAAAGATCCATGATGCCGCCTTCATTTACCAAATCATCAGCGACCGACTGAATGAAACAGGCATGAGGCTGCGGATGTTCATAGGATGATTTTGACTTCGTCAGTTTCCCGGTCTCGGGATCAACGTAATAATGTCCCTGACCCGGGCCATCAATACCGTAAGCCCAGTGCAGGCCAGTGTTGAACCATTGCGGCGAATTCGGTGCAACGCGCTGTGTTGCCAACATATAGGCAAGTTCATCGCGGAAGGCGAGGGCATCAGCTTCACTGTCAAAATACTTGCCCTTCCAGCCCCAATAGGTCCAAGTGCCAGCCAAGCGATCGAAAACCTGGCGCGCATCCATCTCGGAACCATAACGTTCATCGGCTGGCAGAGCGGCCAATGCCTCTTCATCAGCCACAGAACGCCATAACCAGGATGGTACGGAGTTTTCTTCGACTTTCTTGAGCTTGGCAGGCACTCCGGCTTTGCGGAAATATTTTTGAGCCAGAATATCGGCCGCCACCTGACTGAATTGGGCTGGAACATCGATATTCTCGAGACGGAACACGACAGAACCGTTCGGGTTTTTGATCTCACTTGTCGCTACGCGAAATTCTATATCCGCATAGGCAGACTGGTTCTCTTTGGTAAAACGCCGTTCGATCCGCATTTGTTTGGTCCTTGTCTCTATATATAGTGTTCAACCGGCGCTATGTGAAGCGTTGAGCGTGTTCTTGAACACAATCCCTCTGTCACTGGTTCAAATACTTGAAACCAGTTGCTGCATCCCGATCCGTTCCGACGCGGTTTCCCGCATCGCCTACGAACCAGTTGGCCATATTAACGCCTGTCCTGTGATTCCTGCCTCTTATGGACTGTCACATTATCTGGTGTAAATTCTGTCTGCAAACACTAAATATAGTATTAACAGGAGAATAATCCAAGTCTGTGAGCGATGTTTTGTCCCTTTGCTGGTCACAAATCTACGAAGCGTGTTTCCATAAGAAAACAGCGTCTAAGGCCTTGTTCAAACTGAAAAAAAGACCGGCTACAGACACTCCGGTCACGCTACCAACGCAACGGTCTCCTATAAAAAGTGACTCGATGGTATGCGTCAAGAAATAGTTTCTTACAAATTTATGACCGCAACATCTTGTGTGTCACACATGTGGATAACGGGGAGAACTGATTAGCCACGTTGATAAAATGGCACAACTCCAAGTCGAGAAAAATCACGAAGAAAATGGATGAATTAGGTCCAGAGCATCGGGCCGAAAAGTGGAATCCGGTTNNACAAAAGGATAGATCGCCATCTTGCGTCCGTCAGGACGTCCGGCGATCTAGAGCATTTCCGGCGAAAACGGAGTCGCCTTCAATGCTCTATCTTTTTTTACGCAATTCCGGGCGCAAAACCGGTGCCTACTTTTTTGCTGGAATTGCTCTAGTGCCAATCAGCGAGGAATGCGATAAGGGTCGAAGCTTAACAGAAGGGCCTTTAAATCGGGCTCTTCGACGCGTGCTGCTGCTTCTTCAAGGCTAACCCATTCCAGGCGACGTTCGCCGCGTTCGGGCCACTTCTTTTCCTGGCGGGAAAATTCCAAAGGAAAAACATCGACAATAAAGTCACCAATCTCGCCTTCAGACATATCGTCTTTTTCGTAGCGATATGTGCCGATCGAGAACGGACTAATATCACCCCTTATGCCGGCTTCCTCATAAGCTTCCGTCTGCGCGGAACATGCAAATGTTTTGCCGACCTGCGGCCAGCCTTTCGGCAAGACCCATCGACCTGTGCCGCGACTGGTAATGAGGAGGACTTCGAGAATATCTTTTTTAAGCCTATAAACAAGCGCAGAAACTTGTCGAACCCGGCCATCAGGCATCTCGGTCCGTTTTGCAGTCACTAGCTCGTCTTTATAAACTATATTCAAGGTTCCACTCATTCTTCCTGTTGTCAGCAAGATTGAACCGATTCGCGCAAATCGCAATTGATTACGGTCAATAGTTCTTACTTACATGCAACTTGTGACTTTTTTTTGAACAGCAGTGCAAAAACATCACAACTATGAGCAGCGTTAGCTTTTTCCTTGATTTTGTTAAAGTCTTCTCAGGTGCTGGTGATCGATCCGAAGATCCATTACCCCCTATGGCCTTTGGTAATAGGCTCCTGATATGTCAGCCCCATGTCCCAAGGAAAATAGATCCACGTGTCCTGAGATACTTCAGTAACGAAAGTATCGATTAATGGGCGTCCTTTTGGTTTTGCATAGACTGTAGCAAAATGTGCCTTTGGCATCATCGCCCGAACAATGGCAGCCGTTTTGCCAGTATCAGTGAGATCGTCGATCACAAGAATTCCTTCGCCGCCATTTTCCAAAAGGCGTGCGTCGACGTCTTTCAGAACCTGTAGCTCTCCCTGCTCGTCATAATCGTGGTAAGAAGCGATACAGACGGTTTCGATCATGCGTATGCCAAGCTCCCGGCAAATGATCGCAGCAGGAACGAGACCGCCTCGCGTAATGGCCACCATGGCTCGCCATTCACGTTGCATGCCAGCAACACGCCATGCCAGTGCGCGGGCATCGCGATGAAATTGATCCCAGGATACCGGAAAAGCTTTGTCGGGCAGGGACATGGGATGCACTCCATAGATCAAGCGAGGAAGCGGAAAACCGCGGGGAATGCAACTCGCAATAGCGGGAAAGGCTGGCTCATGGCAAGCAGATTGCACTGTTTACCCACGCTTACTGCAATCAAACCTGTTGTTTATGACACTTTTAGCGCGACATCAGCGTCAGGCACGGCATGTCAGCCATAATAGAGGTCGTAACGCCGCCAAACACCCATTCCTTTAAACGAGACTGGCTATAGGCACCCATGACAAACAGATTTGCACTATTCTCTGCAATTCTGCGGCGCAGAATTTTGTCGGTCGCCTCACCATTGGAATCAATAATGGAGGGATTGACGTTCACACCATGGCGACGAAGCGCGTCAGAAAGCGGAGTACCAGGTATATCCACATTCGGATCAGTAGACTTTCGTGGATCGACCCAGATAATATCTACGCTTTCCGCTTTGATCAGCAATGGCAGGGAATCAAATGCAGCGCGGGAGGCTTCGCGCTTGCCATTGAATGCGACGACCACGCGATCAATCTTTTCAGGAAGCGGCGTCTTGTAAGGTACGAAAAGTACGGGACGCCCGCTCTCCATAACCAGCGGGTCGGTAACGTCATTAACGCTGTCAGGATCGCTGGGGTCAGGTTGACCCGCAATTATGATATCCGCGCGCAGGGCACTTTGGGTAACACCGGCTGAGGGACTGCTGCTTTCTGAACGCACGATACGAAATTCGTGAGAGATCGACGTTTTTGCCATTTCTGCATTGAATGCCGCAGTAATGGCTGCGGCATTTTCTTTATGCCGCTGCTCATGCGCCTCGAACAATGTCGTGTCCGCAAAACCTGTCGGATCAGCATAAATAATGGGGGAGGGAATTGTATAGAGGCCAATAATGTGAGTCCGCTCGCTTGAAGAGGCAATCAGCTTTGCAGCTCCAATGACCCGTTTTGCTTCCCGTTCGCTGCGAATAAAAGCGATGATGGTGCGAAATGCCATTTTTGCCTCCATTGTCTCTGCCTCATCGAACCATGGCTGATCACACTATACAACCAGAATAATGGTGTGCGTTAGCGTTGAAGTTGGCTTTCTTCCAGATTGGAAATCATGGCCTTCACCGCTGTAACAGCATCTGTCAGTTTGGCCATGTCTCTGGCGCGGACGACCAGCTCGGTTGAAAAGCGGCCATTCTCATATTTGGGATAGGATCCTATGATCGTTTCAGGATTCTCCGTTTGGATTTTACCCAAGGGAACCGCGATTGTTCCCTCTCCAAATGGACAAATCACTGATTGCGAAAGCAACTGCGTGCCCACCTTCAAGGTTGGAACAACATTATCCAGCATCGCTTGAAAGATGGAGGGCACGCCCGCCATGACATAAACATTCTCAAGGTTGAAACCGGGAGCGGTTGAAACCGGGTTATCGATATGGGTCGCGCCTCTCGGCATTCTCGCCATGCGCTGACGGCTTTCTGTAAACTCAATGCCTCTTGAAGCGTAGTTATCGCCCATTATTTTCATTGCCTTTGCATCATGCTCGCACGGCACGCCAAATGCTGCAGCAACCGCATCGGCAGTGATATCGTCATGCGTCGGGCCAATGCCGCCGGAAGTGAATACATAATCATAACGTTGGCGCAGGGCATTTAATGCCTCCACGATGCGATCCTGTTCGTCCGGCACAATGCGGACCTCTTCCAGATCAATCCCTACAGCCGTCAGAATATCCGCGAGGTGGCCGATGTTTTTGTCTTTGGTGCGTCCGGAGAGCAGTTCATCGCCAATCGCAAGCATCGCGGCCGTCACGATTTTATTTTCGTTCGTCATTGAAACACTCCTGATGGGAAACAGAAACGTAGTTCCCGCATTGACCGGTCGCAAGTCCTATAAAGGCACCACTAAATAACAAAAAACCCGACTGAAAAGCCGGGTTCATGTTGGTGCGGACGGCGGGACTTGAACCCGCATGACCTATGGCCGACAGATTTTAAGTCTGTTGTGTCTACCGATTTCACCACGTCCGCTTGATTATGCTTTTCAACGGTTCAATCGATTCCGTCAACGGTGTTTTAGCAACTTATCGCATTGATACCGGTCCGAAATACATTTCGGACCGGTTGCCATAACTGCCTTGATCAATCCTCGACAAACACTTCATCGCGTTTTTTGCGTATGCTGGGCAGGAGCACTACCACAAGTACAGCCGCCGCAAGCAGCAATAGCGTTAAACTGATTGGCCGCGTGACAAATGTCGTAGCATCGCCGCGTGACATGATCATGGCGCGCCGCAAATGTTCTTCCAGAAGCGGACCCAGGACAAAGCCGAGCAGCAAAGGTGCTGGTTCGCAACGCAGCTTGGCAAGAACATACCCGATCAACCCAAAGAACGCGACCGCATAAAGGTCAAATACGTTGGAGTTTACGCTGTATACGCCGATAGAACAGAAGGCGATGATTGCCGGGAAAAGCATATAATAGGGAATAGTCAGAAGCTTAACCCAAAGACCAATCAGCGGCAGGTTTAGCAGGATCAGCATGAGATTACCGATCCACATTGATGCAATGATACCCCAAAAAAGGGCAGGCTGCTCTGTCGCCACGTTTGGCCCAGGTACAATGCCCTGAATGATCATGGCACCAATCATGAGGGCCATGACCGGGTTGGCGGGTATGCCAAGGGTTAGCATTGGTATGAAGGAGGTTTGCGCGCCAGCATTATTCGCCGATTCAGGTCCAGCAACACCGGCAACGGCGCCTTTGCCGAACTCCTGAGGCGTCTTGGACATGCGCTTTTCAACAGTGTAGGAGGCAAAGGATGCAAGGATCGCGCCACCACCTGGCAATATGCCAAGCGCGGAGCCAATGGCCGTGCCACGCAAAATCGGTGCTGTCATCTCCTTCCAATCCTGTTTGGTTGGCCAAAGATTGGTGACCTTTTTAATCATGACATCCCGGTCATGTTCATTTTCGAGATTGCGGAGAATTTCTGCAATACCAAAGACGCCAACCGCCACGGCCACAAAGTTCAACCCGTCTGAAAGCTCCAATATTCCAAGATTGAACCGAGGCGTTCCCGTATAAATATCGGTACCAACGAGACCAAGGAGAAGGCCGAGCACGACCATTCCAAGTGCTTTGACAACTGAACCATGGGCGAGGGCAATGGATGAAACAAGACCGACGATCATGAGGGAGAAGTATTCGGCAGAACCGAACTTCAACGCAACTGCGGTCAGCGGGGGGGCGAAGACTGCAACCAATATGGTGGAAACTGTTCCAGCAAAGAAAGAGCCAATAGCGGCAATAGCCAATGCGGCACCTGCTCGACCTTTCCTGGCCATTTGATAGCCATCAATTGCTGTCACGGCGGAAGAAGATTCACCCGGCATATTGATCAGAATGGCTGTTGTCGAGCCGCCATATTGAGCGCCATAGTAAATACCGGCCAGCATGATCAGCGAGGAAACCGGCTCAAGCTGGAATGTTATTGGCAAGAGCATGGCAATGGTTGCCGTTGCCCCGATACCGGGCAAGACGCCGATGAGCGTGCCAAGAATAACGCCGACGAAGCAGAAGAAGAGATTCCAGGGAGCGCCAGCTGTAGTGAACCCGAGGACTAGATTGTTAAAGAGTTCCATGATGTGTCCTCACTGTCCGAGCCAAGGGCCAAAACGCCGGAATGGTAGTCCCAAGGCGTAGCTGAAGACGACAACCGAGAATATCGTCAGGCCTCCGACAAGAAGCAAGGCCATGCCGGGTCTCATTTTGGTGCTGGCAAAAGCGGCGATCAAAGCCGTCAGGAAAAGCGATGGAACAAATCCAAGGCCACGGACCGTCAGGCCGAAAAAAATTGGCGCGGGCAGGATGAACAACATTCCGCGCCACGCAATCGGCCCCATAGGCTCGTGTTCAATCTGCGTACCTTGAATGATAACAATAATGCCCAGAAGGATAAGTATCCCTGCCAGTACGAAGGGAAAGTAACCTGGACCCATTCGAAAGGCTGTACCTAACTCAAGGCCATAGGCCTGCATCGCAAAGAACAGACCTACCAGAATGAATAATAATCCGCATACAATGTCGCGTGAGCTGAAACTCAAGGATTTCATATATCCCCCAATCGCCGTTTGCCGACGTTCTTAAAATCGAAAGGACCGGGGCATTATATGCCCCGGCTAATGCTGAATTAGTCTGCGTACTGACCAGCAGCTTCAATAATTGGCTTCCAGCGCGCAACTTCGCTTTCCAGTTTCGCTTTCAGGCCCGCAGGAGTGGCCTCGTCATCCGTTACAGGAACTGTTCCAAGCTCCGCAAACCGAGCAATGATGTTGGGGTCCTTCAAAGCTTTTTGAAGCGATGCTGAAAGTTTTTGGGTTACCTCGGCAGGCGTGCCCTTTGGAGCGTAAATTCCGTGCCAAATGCCAACTTGCATACCCGGGAGACCAGCCTCTGCTACGGTTGGAACATCAGGAAGAGCATCAAGCCGCTTTGCAGATGTCACTGCATAGGCTTTGATCGTGCCGCCTTTGATCTGCTTCGTTGTATTGGTCGTCTGATCACACATCAGATCGACCTGACCGCCGAGCAAATCGGTCATTGCAGGCCCGGTTCCCTTGTAAGGTACTGTAACGAGTGGAACTTTGATCTCGTTCATGAATAACATGCCGCAAAGATGCGAAGCAGCGCCGATGCCGGCATTGGCAAGGCTGATCTTGTCCGCATTGGCCTTTACATATTCAACCAGACCTTTGAGGTCTGTCGCCTCAAAATCCTTCTTGGCGACGATTGTCATCGGCACGTCTGTTACAAGGCCGACATATTCAAATGCGTTTAACGTGTCGTAGGGAAGCTTGCGATAGAGCGTTGCACTGGTAGCCATGCCGATATGGTGCAGAAGCAGCGTATAGCCATCCGGTTCGGCCTTTGCCACCTGCGAGGCACCCAAAGTGCCGCCAGCACCGCCAACATTCTCGACGAGAATTTGCTGTCCAAGATCCTTCGACATGGTTTCAGCTACAAGGCGGGTAACAGTGTCTGTTGGGCCACCTGCGGCGAATGGCACAACCATGGTTATGTTGCGCTCAGGATAGCCTTGCGAAAAAGCGGTACTGGATGCCAACGCGAATGTTGCGGTTGCCACCAAAGAAATAATTGTATTGCGCATTAAAGTTCCTCCCAGAATACGACTTGTTTATAGAGCCAGCTTTCTTTCACCGGATAGATTTTGCCGGTCTCCTCCGAGGTACAGCAGAATCTAATTCAGTTTCATTTATTTCCTATCGGAGGCAAGCACACGCACTATGTCAAGTATTTCATGGGGTTCGCATAAATTTTTGAGAAAATCTATTGAGGTGGCGTGCCTGAAGCGGTTTTCGTATATGGATGAGTAATATGTGAAAAGACGATGCGAGGTACTTGGATGTCGAAGCAGGATAAAGCCATCAACAAGCCAGAGAGCTGGACACAATCAGCCCCATTACTGGTGGATGTTGCCATGGGTCGACGGGCTGCTGACCTCGTGGTGCGAAATGGTCGTCTGGTAAGCGTCTATTCCGGTGAGATCATTGCAGGCATTGATATAGCTATTATCGCCGGGCGTTTTGCGTTTGTTGGCCATGGCGCTGAACATTGCATCGGCCCCAAGACCAAGGTCATTGATGCGGTTGGTCGCTACCTCGTGCCGGGACTTTGCGATGCCCACATGCATGTGGAAAGCGGTATGGTCACAGTGACCGAGTTCACCCGTGCAGTTATCCCGCATGGTACAACTTCCATGTTTATTGACCCGCACGAAATCGCCAATGTATTGGGGTTGGAAGGTGTTCGCCTTATGCATGATGAGGCGCTTGGCATGCCGATCAATGTTCATGTGCAGATGCCGAGCTGTGTACCCTCTGCTCCCGGGTTGGAGAATGCGGGAGCAGCAATCAGCCCCGCAGATGTCGCCGAAGCAATGACTTGGCCAAATATTGTCGGCCTTGGCGAGGTGATGAACTTTCCGGGCGTAGCCAATAATGATGCGACCATGCGGGGAGGCATTGATGCCACGGTAAGAGCTGGCAAAACTGTGGGCGGCCATTTTGCCTCGCCAGAACTGGGCCGCACTTTTCATGGCTATGTCGCTGGCGGTCCTGAAGACGATCATGAAGGCACGCGCATGGAAGACGCGATGGCTCGTGTCCGTCAGGGTATGCGTGCCATGCTTCGCCTTGGTTCTGCCTGGTATGACGTTGCAAGCCAAATCAAGGCCGTAACCGAGCAGGGGCTCGACTCGCGTAATTTCATTCTTTGCACGGATGACAGTCATTCCGGCACGCTGGTCAATGATGGTCATATGGATCGCGTCGTAAGACACGCAATTGCGCAGGGGCTCAAGCCTGTTACCGCAATCCAGATGGCAACCCTTAACACGGCGCAGCATTTCCGGCTTGAACGCGAGATCGGGTCAATAACACCGGGGCGGTTGGCAGATTTCCTGATCGTATCGGACCTTCCAAACCTCGTCATTGATCGTGTTTATGCCCGAGGCGCGCTTCTGGCGGAAAAGGGCAAGCTGATTGCCGATATTCCAGCCTATAATTATCCATCATTTGCCAAAAACACGATCAAGCTCGGCAAGAAGTTGAAAGCAAAAGACTTTGATATTCCAGCGCCAAAGCCCGGAAAACATGTCACGGCAAGGGTGATTGGCGTGATTGAAAATCAGGCGCCAACAAAAGCACTTGAGGCTGATCTTTCCGTTTCAGATGGCATCGTGCAGATGGATCGGCGCAATGATGTTTGCCAGATTGCCCTTGTTGAACGTCATCGCGGGACGGGAGCTGTCGTAAACGGATTTGTTTCCGGATTCGGTTATACGCTTGACTGCGCAATGGCATCTACAGTTGCTCACGACAGTCATCATATGATCGTTGTCGGTACGAACAAGGATGATATGGCTAAGGCCGCAAATCGTCTTGGTGAGGTTGGTGGTGGTGTCGTCTTGTTTTCCAAGGGGCGCGAACTCGCGCTTGTTGAGATGCCGATTGCCGGTTTGATGTCAGATCAGCGGGCAGAAATTGTTGCGGCAAAGGCTGATAAACTGGTCAATGCAATGCGTGCCATGGGGTGCAGCCTCAACAATGCCTATATGCAGCATTCTCTGCTGGCGCTGGTCGTCATTCCAGAATTGCGCATTTCCGATGTCGGGATTATCGATGTCAGAACATTTGAGAAGGTTGACCTGTTTCTATGACTTCTTTTGCCAAGGCCGTCGCTTTAGCGACCACCAAAATGCGTGTGCTTTTTCCCGAAACGCCGCTTCAACTCAATCATTATCTTTCGCAGAAATATGGCGCGCAAATTTGGCTGAAACGCGAAGATTTATCGCCGGTTCGCTCCTATAAGATCAGAGGCGCATTTAATTTCATCTCGCACTATCTGAACACGAAAAAATCCGCAGATGCGGCGTTCGTCTGTGCCTCTGCGGGTAACCATGCTCAAGGATTTGCCTTTATTTGCCGGCATTTTGGCAAAAAAGGCGTTGTCTTTATGCCGGTCACGACACCGCAGCAGAAAATTGACAAGACGCGCAGCTTCGGTGGCGAATTCATCGAAATTCGGCTTGTGGGCGATATTTTCGATCAGTGCTATGCGGCTGCGCGTGCATTTGAAGCGGAAATGGGGGCTGTTATGGTTCCCCCCTTCGATCATATGGATATTATTACGGGGCAGGCGACTGTTGCGCACGAAATTGCCGCGCAACTGCCTGATCAGCGAAAACCAGACATGATGATCTTGCCGGTTGGCGGGGGAGGCCTTTCCGGGGGCGTCACACGCTATATTTCTGAGCTTGGTTGGGAAACACAGTTCCGCTTCGTGGAGCCAGCCGGTGCACCAAGTTTGAAGCGCAGCCTGGAGGCGGGTAAACGGGTGAAACTTGAAGCCGTCGACAATTTTGTTGATGGGGCAGCCGTTGGCGAGATCGGGCGCGAAAACTTTAAACTTCTTAAAGGATTCAGCCCGGAATCAGTGACACTCATTCCAGAAAACAGGCTTAGTTCAACCATATTGGAGATGCTCAATATTGAGGGTATCGTCGTTGAGCCCGCTGGTGCGCTCGCCATCGATGCTCTCAAGGATTTCAAGAAAGCCGACATCAAGGGCAAGCGGATTGTGCTGGTCATATCCGGAAGCAATTTTGATTTTGAAAGATTGCCAGAATTGAAAGAGCGATCACAACGCTATGAGGGCTTGAAAAAATACTTCATCTTCCGGTTTCCACAAAGACCGGGTGCCTTGCGTTCATTCCTGGATTTGCTTGGGCCTGAAGATGATGTCGCACGGTTCGAATATCTGAAGAAGTCAGCTCGCAATTTCGGTTCTGTGCTCATTGGTATCGAAACCAGAAACAAGAAGAATTTTGATATTTTGTTCAAGCGGTTTGATGAAGCAGGGTGGGCGTATCAAGATATTACCGATAATGAAACGATTGCCGGATTGATCATCTAGGAGGATTTATGACCACATGGATCGTTCTTTTTCGTGGGGTCGGTGGCGCAACATTGCTACCGGTAAAACCACTGGCGAAAGCTTTGGTCGAAGAGGGATTTGAAGGGGTCAGGACTTACATTAATTCTGGTAATGTAGTCCTGAAATCACCTGATACGGCAGAACAAATTATAAAGCGCATTGGGCCGATCGTTCTCAAGCAGTTTGATTTTTCGAAAGAGATTCTCGTTGCCAGCAGCGAGGAATGGGAGAAGCTGATCGCCGAAAACCCGTTCCCGGCCGTCGTGTCTGAACCAACAAAACTACACGCATATCTCATGAAAAAGCAGCCAGATGCGGCGGCGATAGACGCGTTGCAATCAAAGGCTGATGGCCCTGATGAATTTCAGATAAGGAGCAGGGTGCTTTATTACTATACGCCGCAAGGTATTTCGAATGCCCGGCTCTTTCCGAAGATCGAGCGGACCCTTAGCGTTGCTATGACGGCTCGCAATTGGAATACGGTTTTGAAGCTTCAGGCTCTTGCCGCAGATATCTGAGCCGCTATCGCCTTGGCGAGAACGTCGAATATCCGTCTATCGCTACATTGGGCGACATTGAAGCGCATATAGGAATTGGCGGATTGCGACTGGCTGAATACATTGCCGGGCGCGAAGACGACACCCTCTTTCAAGCCGTATTATCGCTGCCGTAGGACAGCTTCAATTATTGCAGCCATTTTTCGGTCTGATCATTGCTGCTACATTGCTGCATGAGACAGTCGGCTGGCAGATGATTGTCGTGACGATTGGTGTTATTGCGTGCGTTTTCGGGGCAAAACGATTTGCCAAATGATCCGGGATTTTGCGGCGCACAATAAAACTGTTTGCTTTTTGCGTGAGAAGAGCCCATATGCCGGTCAGACGCTTGGGCTGGGTAATCCGGTCTTCCGAAACAGGACTTGTGGCGTCTGAGCCCCATCCGCATGCTGCGGTGGGCACGGCTGCGCAAGTCGCTTGATCCTTTCAGGATTGTCGCGTCTCGTCGTTTATCCGAAAATGTTGCATGCAGGTTGCGCCCTGTGATGCGTTATATGGCCCGCGATGAATCGCGCCTGGCCAAGATGAGAGTTTATATTGGAAACTATTGAAACAAACGGCTTTGCCACAATGGGCCTGAATGCCATCCTGCTCAAAGCAGTTGATGCAGCGGGAATGATTGCTCCCAAGTCAATCCAGCAACAAGCTATTCCGGCACAGCTTGCTGGTCAGGACATTCTTGGCATTGCCCAGACCGGTTCAGGCAAGACAGCAGCTTTCGCTTTGCCAATCCTGCAAAAAATCATAACTATCGGTGATAAGCGTAAGGGCAAAACCGCCCGCGCATTGGTGCTTGCTCCCACCCGTGAACTTGCAGTTCAGATTGAAGAAACCTTCCGCACCTTGGCAAAGGGCGCGCATATTTCGACTGCACTCGTTCTTGGCGGCGTTTCCCGCATTGCGCAGATCAACAAGATGCAGGCCGGTGTCGATGTTCTCATCGCCACGCCGGGTCGCTTGACAGATCTCGTGCGCGACAACCGCATTGATCTGTCTGAGACCCGTTGGCTTGTTCTTGATGAAGCTGACCGCATGCTGGACATGGGCTTCATCAATGACGTCAAGAAAATCGCCAAAGGCACACACCGCGATCGCCAGACAGCTTTGTTTTCGGCGACCATGCCGCAGGAGGTTGCTACATTGGCAGCCAGCCTTTTGCGCAATCCTGTGCGTGTTGAAGTGGCACCTCAGGGTACTACGGCTGCGGAGATCAAGCAGGTTGTTCATATGATCCCGACCCGCCAGAAGAAGCAGGTCCTGTCGGCCATGCTGAAAGACGAAACCCTTTCATCGGTCATCGTATTCACCCGTACCAAACATGGCGCAGATGCGGTCACACGTATTTTGGAGAAGGATGGCTACAACGTAGCAGCGATCCACGGTAACAAGTCTCAAAATGCCCGTCAGAGAGCTCTGAACGGCTTCAAGGATGGTTCAGTGCGTATTCTGGTTGCGACTGATATTGCTGCGCGCGGTATTGATGTCGTCGGTATTAGCCATGTGATCAATTTTGATCTGCCAGATGAGCCGGAAAGCTATGTGCACCGTATTGGGCGCACTGGCCGTAATGGCGCGTCAGGTCATGCCATTACGCTTTACGATCCGGCCGAAGAAGGTTCAAAGTTCAAGGCTGTAGAGCGCGTAACGCGCATGCGCTTGCCATTGGCCGATTCGCCTATCGATCTTTCCAGCTTGCCTGCTCGTGCTGCAAATAGCGACCAGCGTCCACCACGCCGCGAAGGTGGCAATGGCGGTTCTCCTGCAGGCAAGAAGCCGCATCGCGGTCAGCCTGCAGGCGGTAAGCCACGCGAACCGCGCGGTGAGAAAATCTGGAGCAATGACGGTGGTGCACCAGCGCAGAAGCGTCCGTTCCGCCGCAACAAAAAAGGCTTTGGTGCCAAAGCTGCATAATTTGCTTTGAGCAAATTCAATTCACTGAGGCCATCGGCAGAAAATGCCGGTGGCCTTTTTGTTTGTAGGTAAAGATTTATCCATCTCATTGCAGATTGTGAGATTATGCGCTTGAACGGTGCGATCCGGACAAATAGTTTATGACAAGCATGTTGAAGGAATAGGCAATGTATAAATCCGTGATCGACGCAATTGGAAATACGCCGCTAATTCGTCTCAAAAAGGCGTCAGATATCACCGGTTGCGAGATTTACGGCAAGGCGGAATTCTTGAATCCCGGACAATCGGTCAAAGATCGCGCTGCGCTCTACATCATTCGTGATGCGGAAAAACGTGGCCAGTTGCGGCCCGGCGGTGTGATTGTTGAGGGCACTGCGGGCAATACCGGCATTGGCCTGACCATGGTTGCCAAGGCGCTCGGTTATCGCACTGTCATCGTTATTCCAGAGACGCAAAGTCAGGAAAAGAAAGACGCTTTACGATTGTTGGGAGCCGAACTCGTCGAAGTTCCAGCTGTGCCGTACAAGAACCCGAATAATTATGTGAAGGTTTCTGGCCGCTTGGCCGAGCAACTGGCAAAAACAGAACCAAATGGTGCGATCTGGGCCAATCAGTTTGATAATGTTGCCAATCGTCAGGCGCATATCGAGACCACTGCACAGGAAATCTGGCGGGATACGGACGGTAAAATTGATGGTTTCGTTTCTGCAGTGGGGTCGGGCGGAACTCTGGTCGGCGTTGCGATTGGATTGAAGGAAAAGAATGACGCTGTAAAAATTGCCATTGCAGATCCCTTTGGCGCGGCTTTGTTTTCCTACTACACGACCGGAGAATTCAAATCTGAAGGAAGCTCCATTACCGAGGGTATCGGGCAGGGCCGCGTGACTGCAAATCTGGAAGGATTTACGCCTGATTTTTCCTATCAGATTCCCGATGCTGAGGCGCTGGATATCGTATTTGATTTGGTGACAGAGGAAGGGCTTTGCCTTGGTGGATCATCCGGTATCAATATTGCCGGCGCTATTCGTTTGGCGCGCGATCTCGGTCCCGGACATACAATCGTGACTGTCTTGTGTGATTATGGCAATCGCTATCAATCAAAACTATTCAACCCTGAATTCCTGCGTTCGAAAGATCTACCAGTGCCGCATTGGATGGAGGCAAAGGTTGATATTTCTGTTCCGTTTGAAAGCGTGTGATGGCTTACGATACGACGATCCTCTTTCGTGATGATTCCTATCTGAAAGAAACAAATGCTACTGTAATCGCGGTCAATGATCGGGGTGGTATTCTCACGGACCACACCAATTTTTATGGGACATCTGGTGGGCAGCCCGGTGATACGGGCGTATTTGTGCGGTCTGATGGCTCCACAATTACCATTGCTGCGACGGTTACGGGAGAGACAAAAGAAGAGATCGTTCATGTTCCAGCTTCTGATCAGTCTGTCCCGAACATTGGCGAGAAATTGTTGTTGCGTATTGATTGGGACCGCCGCTACAAATTGATGCGTATGCATGCGGCATGCCATCTTTTGAGCGTCGTTTGTCCGTTCCCAATTACTGGTGCGTCTGTCAGCGAAGACGATAGCCGGGTAGACTTTGATTTGCCTGATGCAGGCGTTACCAAAGAAAGCGTTTCCGCAAGGTTGATGGAATTGGTCCATGCCAATCATCCCATATTTACCCGATGGATTACTGATGAAGAACTTGTTGCGAATCCCGGTTTGATTAAGTCGAAGAATGTTCGCCCACCCATTGGGACAGGGCGTATCAGGCTGGTTTGCATTGGTGAAAACGCATCCATTGATTCACAGCCTTGTGGCGGAACGCACGTCGCAACAACAGGTGAAATCGGGCAAATCCATATTGGAAAAATTGAGAAAAAGGGCAAGGAGAACCGGCGCTTTCGCATTCGCTTCGGTGCTTTGCCGGAAGGAGAATAGCATGTCCGATAAAAGCCCTTTCGTCGTGTCAGCAGACTGGCTTCAGGAGCGCTTGGGACAATCCGGTCTGAGTATTATTGACGGGTCATGGTACCTTCCGTTCCAGAATCGTGATCCTCGGGCCGAGTATGATGCCGGTCATATTCCCGGCGCCATCTTTTTTGACCATGATAAAATGGGTGATCCTCAATCTCCCTTGCCGCATACGTTTCCCAAGCCTGAAACCTTCGCAGCCGCTATCAGCAGCATGGGTATTTCCAATGAGGATACGATTGTAATTTATGATGGACCTGGAATGTTCACATCACCTCGTGTTTGGTGGATGTTTCGCACAATGGGCGCAAAAAACGTATTCGTTCTTGATGGTGGTTTCGATAATTGGAAAGAAGCGGGCTGGCCGGTTACTGATGAGATAACCAAGGTGGCCCCATCAGCTTTTGTGGCTGATTTTGACGCGATGAAGATTGCGAGTTTCGATGATATGCGCAAGATCGTCGAAGACGGCACAAAACAAATTGCAGATGCCCGCGCTGCAAGGCGCTTTACCGGTGTTGATCCTGAGCCGCGGGCAGGGCTTCGGTCAGGTCATATGCCCGGCGCACGCAATGTTCCTTCGTCGGTTTTGGCTGATAAGGGTTACCTCAAAGATCTTGCCGGATTAAAACATGTGCTCGAAGATGCAGGTGTTGATCTGTCGCGTCCCATCGTGACGAGCTGTGGTTCGGGTATTACCGCTGCCGTCATTACCCTCGCTTTGGAATCTCTCGGACACAAGGACAATGTGCTCTATGACGGGTCGTGGACTGAATGGGGCAGTGCCAAGGATACTCCGGTTGTCACAGGCGAAGCTTAAGCAATGACCACGCTCAAGACACGCGTTACGCACCTCGAAATGACGACTCGCCCAATCGCGGCGATCCCGACACCTGTCAGTTACAAACTGGCCATTATGCGCGCTACGAATATATCTTTGCCTTTCTACCGGTTTTTATATGAACAGGTAGGAAAGCCACATCACTGGTCTGTCCACCGAAAGCTTGATGACAAGGCTCTTTCGGCAATTATCCATCGGGACAATGTCGAAATCCATATTCTATATGTTGATGGTTCCCCTGCCGGATTTTTTGAGCTGGTGATCGGTCAGGAGCCCGGAATTGCTGAAATTCTCTATTTTGGCCTGGTTCCAGAATTTCAGGGGCGTGGATTGGCGAAGTTTTTCCTGAATGAGGCCATCGCCACCGCTTGGATGAGTCGTCCGCAAAAAGTTATTATTGAGACAAACACACTTGATAGCCCGCGCGCTCTACAATTATACCAGAAAATGGGATTTACGCCGGTCAGTTTCGCCGAGGCAGAAATCGAGGTATGGCAGTAAAATTACCAGTAAAAACAATTATTTGGAAAAGAATGCATATTTTATGAAGAATAGCCGGTAATTCTTGGAGAGATAAATAATGAAAACATTACTTTATGGTTTGGTTGTTGCTTCTGCATGTTTGCTTGTTTCTGGGTGTGAAACATCGGATTTGACAAAAACATATACGGGTTCCGGGACAATGGTGGTCCCGGCAAAATCCGGGCAGAAGACGGTTCTGACAAATATTTTTAAAGCCAATGATGATTGCTCAAGCGCACTCACTCCAACACTTTCGGTTGTAGAAGGTCCAGCTCATGGAAGGTTAAGTATTGTGCGCTCTACCGTTTCTCCGACATTCGAGCCTGGAAATAAATTGTTTAAGTGCAACGCGCGAAAAATCTCCTCAATCTCACCGGTCTATGTCTCTGCGCCGGGATTTGTTGGTCAAGACTCAGTAAGGATATCAGGTCATGTTGCCGGAAACCCCGCTGAGTTCAAAGACTATTTCGAATTCCGAATTAATGTAATGAAATAGGCTTCATATGATGAATTGCAGCATGAATCGGGTGGTTTGACCAAGATTTCAGGTGTTCTCTCTGGTAAAACCAAGGAGGCACCTATGGCAACAATTCGTTTCATCGCAATTACCACGACGAAGGCACGGCACTATCAAGCCGGTGGTGCCGACGCCAACGGGCAGAAGCCCGAAACCCACATATCGGATGGCGACGGGGTACCGTGCAGACATTGTTTGCATAATGTGAAGGCGGGAGACAAATATCTTATTCTGTCGCATCGGCCGTTTCCCGCCCCGCAACCCTATGCGGAGACAGGGCCAATCTTCCTGCATGCGGATGAATGCGAACGATATGCCAAGACAGATCAACTGCCGGAAATGTTCAATAAAAGCAGTGACTTCATCTTGCGCGGATATTCTTGTCAGGACCGTATTGTCTACGGCACTGGTGGTGTCATCAATACTAGTGACATTGCTGATCGGGCAGAACAACTATTAAAGCGGGATGATGTGGCCTATGTCCACATGCGGTCCGCAAGAAATAATTGTTTTCAGTGCCGGATTGAGTCTGCATGAAAAAAGCCCGGACGCTTGTTCGGGCTTTGTTATATTCAGCAATATCAAGCCGCTAGAATGGTTTTAGCTTCAAAAACTTCAAGGCCAAGTGCGTCTGCGACTGCGCTGTTTGTGATGCGGCCCATATGCACGTTTAAACCATTGCGCAAATGCGGGTTGTCGATCAATGCCTTGATACCACGATCAGCCAATTGCAGCCCATATTGCAGGGTTGCATTGTTAAGCGCGTGCGCGGAGGTTACAGGAACCGCGCCCGGCATGTTGGCGACACAATAATGAATGATCCCGTCAACTTCGTAGGTTGGCTCGGAATGTGTCGTTGCGTGTGAAGTCTCGAAACATCCGCCCTGATCAATAGCGACGTCAACGATAACAGCGCCTTTTTTCATGCCGGAAAGCATTTCGCGGGTGACTAATTTCGGTGCGGCTGCCCCCGGAATGAGAACCGCGCCAACGACGATATCGGCAGAAAACACTTCTTCATCAAGGGCTTCGATGGTCGAATAGCGTGTATGGATACGGCCACGGAAGAGATCGTCGAGTTGACGCAAGCGCGGAATCGATCGATCGAGAATTGTAACGTCCGCACCAAGACCAGCAGCCATTTGCGCAGCATTGATGCCGACAACACCGCCACCGATGATGGTAACTTTGCCCGGCAGAACACCGGGAACGCCGCCTAGCAATACGCCGCGACCGCCATTTGCTTTCTGCAAAGCAGTAGCGCCAGCCTGAATGGCGAGACGGCCAGCAACTTCTGACATGGGTGCAAGCAATGGCAGCCCGCCGCGCTCGTCTGTCACAGTTTCATAGGCTATAGCGGTCACGCCGGAGTTTAAAAGACCTTTTGTCTGCTCCGGGTCTGGAGCAAGATGAAGATAAGTATAAAGAAGCTGACCTTCACGAAGCTGAGCCCATTCGGAGGGCTGTGGTTCTTTGACCTTAACAATCATATCCGATTGTTGGAATACTTCCTCGGAAGTCTTTACTACTTTAGCACCAGCGGCCTGATAGGCCCCATCATCCGCGCCAATTCCTGCGCCAGCTCCGGACTGGATTATGACCTGATGGCCATGGGCAATGTATTCGCGTACGGCGCCCGGAGTGAGGCCGACGCGATATTCATGGTTTTTGATTTCCTTAGGGCAGCCAACGCGCATAACGCCTCCTCATATTGTTCTGCTTTGCCTATTGGGAGGAATATAACACCACATCTCCAGTCGCATGTCCTTGCCAAATACCCTCGACCTCAGAAGAAAATTCGCGTATTCTTGCGCATATAGTCGGTTTAAAGATGGATTATTCGAATAATGTCACTGGACAGGATTGATATCGCCATACTCGATAATTTGCAAAAAGATGGACGCATGTCCAATGCAACGCTTGCCGAGAAGGTGGGGCTTTCACAGTCTGCCTGTTCGCGGCGTCTTGATCTGTTGGAAAAGTCAGGCGTTATTCGTGGATATCATGCACGCTTATCCAACAAGATGCTTGGTCATCCAGTCACCGTTATCGTCAATATTTCGCTGTCCGGGCAGGCGGACAAGCAATTGCGGGAATTTGAAACCGCAGTACGCCGATGTCCCAATGTTTTGGTTTGCTATCTCATGTCTGGCGAATACGATTATTTACTACGAATAGCGGCCAAAGATCTTGAGGATTATGAGCGTATTCATAAGTTCTGGCTCTCGGCCATGCCGCATGTGACGAAGATAAATTCGTCTTTTGCACTACGTGAGGTGGCGGATCGAACAGGATTAGGGGTCGAGACTGCCTTGATCGAAATCGCAGCAAATCCATAACTCGCCTCGTTACATGTTTTTTGCATCTTTAAGTGGCAAAAATGCTCGCAATATTTGCCATTATGCTCATCAATCGCGCTGGTTTTTAAGGAAACAGTTCTGGTTTGTTCAAAAGCTCAGTTGGATAGTCAGTTTTTCGATGAGAAAGAAACTTTCGAACATCAGACAGAAGATAGCGACTTTTTAAGCTTGGCTGGGGCCTTGGCGTGCCAAGCCAATTTTATCCGATGGCTGAGTTCTTCGTCGGAAATTTTCTCAAGATAAATTAGTATATAGGGCCATCCCTTATAGTGATCCGTCTCGAAGTAAATTTGCGGCGCACTTTCCATGAGAAGCAGTTTTTCTTCCAGCGGACAATGAATGGCGAAGCTGGTCTCATCCTTCATGCGGCCCATGAATGAGGTTCTGACCTTCAACGAAGGCGTGCCGTGGGTTGTGCTTCTCACAAGCTCAGGCAAATGGAGGGCATCAGCCAACTTCCAGATACGCTCGAATGCGGAATTAAAATCTTCGCTACTCACGATTTGTAAAAGACCTGGCGCACGTCGATATATTCTGAACGAAAGCCAGCCTCACAGTAGAAGAGATAAAACTCCCATAGTTTTTTAAAGCGACCGTCGAAACCGAGATGGCGCAGCCTATCCCATGAACCCCAGAAGCGCTCTCGCCACTCAGCCAAGGTTCGGGCATAGTCCTGTGGAAAGATATTTTCCCTATACATGTCGAGACCGAAATCCTTGCCAAGGCTTTTCAGCTTGGTGGGGGTGGGAAGCATGCCGCCGGGAAAGACATAGCGTTGGATAAAATCCGGTCGCTTTCGATAGCGCTCGAAGGATTTGTCGTTGATGGTGATGATTTGGAACCCGGCACTGCCGCCGGAGATCAGACAGTCTTTCACTTTTGAAAAGAAAACCGGCCAATATTTCTCGCCGACCGCCTCAAACATTTCAATGGACGCAACGTGTTCATATTTACCAGCCTCATCACGATAATCCTGGAACTTGATTTCTACTTTTTCTGTAAGACCGGCTTTCTGGATGCGTTGGCTGGCATAGTCGAACTGCTCGCGGCTGATAGTCAGTCCGGTGACTTTCGCTCCGATTTCCCGCGCGGCAAATTCGGCAAAGCCACCCCAACCGCATCCAATTTCTAAAACATGCGACCCGGGAGTAATTCCAATGTTACGGGCGAGGGTGCCATATTTTGCTTTCTGGGCGCTTTCCAGATCATTCGCGCCATCAGTGAACAATGCGGATGAATAGGTCATAGTCGGGTCCAACCACTCACGATAGAACGCATTGCCAAGATCATAATGCGCGGAGATGTTTTTGCGCGAGCGGGTGCGGGTGTTTTCGTTCAGCCAATGGCGCAGACGCTGCACACTATTGATGAACCAGTTTGCCCTGCCTGCAATATCTTCGCCAACCTGCTCATTGACGACAAAAAGCTCCAGAAAGGTGGTCACATCCGGACTGTCCCAATCGCCATCCATATAGGATTCGGCCACGCCGATCGTGCCGCCAGAGAGTGCCCGGCGCGGTAGATTCCAGTTGTGCAGAATCAGTGATGCATCAGGGCCGGTCTGCCTCCCGCCAACCTTGAATATTTGTTTGTCGGGTGTGGTGATAGTTAAGGTACCACGCGGCAAATGGACTGCTGCGCGTAGCGCTGCCTGCATTTTTAGCGGGAAACCCTTCAATGCAGCGCCGACATTTTCGGGTGTCAACAATTTCAACGGAGCAAGGTTATGAGTGGAAAAGGTCTTCTTCATGGGGCATGTGTCCAGACTTTTCGTTTGCTGACTCAATATTTCTCCCAACAAACAATTTGATCAAGAGATTTTTCTCAAGACGATCAGTTTCGGTAGAGTTCTGTTGCCCTCATGCGAAGTCCAACGCCAACTGGATTGCCTTGCAATGAGATGACATTCGCAAATCGATTTCCCATAGATCGTTTGAATGGCCTTTACGTTGGGTCGTGGAAAAATAAATGGGACGAAAAACGACATTATCAAAATGAAAATATACAAAATACGTCAAATGTAATTATTTTTACTATCAAAGTAAAACATGTAACTGGTATATCAATTATAAGCTGACTTCAGAAAACATATTCTCTTTATGAGTCTAACTATCAAAATTTTATGAGATGTTTGAGAAAATGGCTTGTAACAATTGTAATTAAATTTGCGCATTCGTTCCATTTAAACAACTAGGATCATCAATATTTCGTTTTTTAATTGTCTGCTAAGTAAAATTAAAGGTATAATAGATTTTACTGGTAGAATGCTGTCCGGTGAAACATTTCGGGATAGCTGCAAATTGTATCTCATCAGTACAATTTTGAGGAGGATGAATGAGTTCTGGCACTAAAGTAACCCAAGTCGTTGCAGCATCAATCTTTGCTGCACTTGGATTAAGCGCCCCGGCCATGGCTGCAGTAGCAACAGGCACATTGGGAGTGCAAATTCAGATCACCGCAGAGTGCCGCGTCGTGTCAGCCAACACGCTGGATTTCGGCTCTCACGGCCTTCTCGTTGCAAATGTTGATTCGACCAGTGCCCTTACAATTCAATGCACCAATGGTACGCCCTATACGGTCGGTCTTGGCCTTGGCGCAGGTGCTGGCGCAACATTGGCCGCGCGAAAGATGACGGGGCCAGGCGGTGCGACAGTCGATTATACGCTCTGGAAGGATGCGGCCTATACTGCGCCTTGGGGCAATGCGCTTCCCGCCGAGCTGGTTTCGGGCACAGGCAATGGCGCAAGTCAGGCTATAACGGTCTATGGCCGCGTGCCGACGCAAACGACGCCGGCAGTTGGAACATATACCGATACTGTTGCGATCGAAGTTACCTACTGAGTTTTTTGACAGGAGATAAAAGTGCGATCCATGCTTTACAGCATTGGCGTCATGGGCATCTGTGCGCTTTTTTCTGGCGCAGGCCATGCCGCTTCACTGCGTGTTTCCCCGACTAATATAGATATGATTGCGCCTGGCAGTGCGGGAGTGCTCACACTCACCAATGAGGCCAAGCGGCCGATAAATGTGCAGATACGCATCTTCCGTTGGACACAGGCCAATGGTGTGGAGCGGCTTGAGCCGACGAATGATGTTGTGGTCAGTCCGCCATCTACCAAGCTTACAGGCGGGAAGGACTATGCGGTCCGGATTGTTCGCGTCTCTAAGAAACCTGTTGCCGCAGAAGAGAGCTATAGGGTGGTCGTCGACGAACTGCCTGATCCATCTCGAAAGCAATCGGGCACTGTGACTTTGGTTGTGCGGTACTCCATTCCTGTATTTTTCCGAGAGCAGGATGCCTCTCCGCCAAAGGTAGCCTGGGGTGTTGCAAGGACAAAAGGAGCATTGATGCTGACCGCCAGTAACACGGGTGAAACGCGACTGCGACTGGCCGAAGTGCAATTGTCACAAGGCGGACGCCTGCTTGGGGCACGCCAGGGACTTGTTGGTTATGTCTTGGGCGGCGCCAGCATGCAGTGGCCAATTGGCACCAGCAAATCAATCTCATCCGGTCGAGTCGGACTCAAGGCTCTCAGTGATGCCGGACCCGTTGATGCAGATGTTGCGATCAGCGGTCGTTAGCCTTGCCGGAACCATTTGCATAAATCTATGCATAGTATCGACTGGATGGTCTCAACAACCTGAAGTTGATAATGTTGCCATGCCTGTGCCTCAGAGCGCTCAGGCGAATGATCTTTATCTGGAAGTTTACATTAATGATGAGCCGACGGGATTGATCGGCGGGTTCAGGCAATTGCCGGATGGTGAGTTGTCAGCAAAACCCGATGAATTGCGCGAGGTTGGCTTGAGGCCGATGGACAACGCGCTGGATAAGGATGGATCAATCCGTCTCAACCGCCTGGTCAATGTAGACTATCGGCTCGAGATCGAAACACAGCGGCTCTATATCTACACCAGCAATGCTGCGCGATCAGCCAAGATTATTGATGTAAATCCAAATCCGGAAGATGAAAGGCCGAAGCCCCGATCCGGCTATGGCGCTGTTCTGAATTACTCGCTTTTTGCCAGTACGGATAATCTGATGTCCAGCGACGTGAAGCCGTTTCAAGGCGTGTCCGGCGGATTTGATGCACGGTTTTTCAGCCCCTATGGAACACTCAATCAATCATTTACCGCCAATTTATCCGATGGCGAGTTGAAGGGTTTGCGAAGGCTGAATACGACTTGGAGCTTTTCAGACCCTGAAAGGCTTATCACTTATCGTGCCGGCGATTTTATTTCCGGCGGACTGCCATGGACGCGCCCCGTATTTCTCGGTGGCATGCAGATACAGCGAAATTTCACCCTTCGTTCCGATCTGGTAACACTGCCAGTGCCGGTGCTTTCCGGCACTGCTGCTGTGCCATCCACATTGGAAGTCTATACGCAAAATGTTCGCACCTATAGCGGCGATGTGGCTTCCGGTCCTTTCGAAGTTACCAACTTCCCGGTTTTCTCCGGTCAGGGCGAAGCGCAAATCGTGTTGAGGGATACGCTGGGGCGGGAGACGCGCACAACGGTTCCTTTTTATTCGTCGAGCTTGCTCCTGCGCAAAGGCCTGTGGGATTTTTCAGCCGATGTGGGCGTTGCACGGCGCAATTTCGGCACGGAATCAAATGATTACGACGATAATGTTATGGGCGCTCTGACTGCGCGTTATGGCTTTACCAACTGGCTGACACTTGAGGGCCATCTTGAAGGTGGTGCCGATCTCATAAATGGCGGCCTTGGGGCTGCTTTTCCTCTTGGCGCTTACGGCGTAACGTCGCTGGCGGCCGCCGGTAGCCATCATGATGGCGATACAGGTCTGCTGCTGAATGGCTCCATCGAGCTGACCTACAAGAACCGATATACAATTTATGGCAGGGTTCAGCATACATTCGGAAATTATGACGACATTGCTTCAGTGACGGCAAGCGACCAGCTCAATTATGTCTATGGCGTTGCCGGACTGCCCGCCATAAGCACGCGCGTCCCCAAATCCTTGATGCAGGCGACGCTTTCCATGCCAGGGCCGTTTGAGGGCAGCAGCATGAATTTTTCCTACACACAACAAAAACTGGATTCCGGCGAGAAAAGCTCCATTGTCAGCGCATCCTTCAATCAGCAGGTGTTCAAGAACAGTTCATTTTTTGCCACAGCTTTTGCGGATACTGAGAACAGCGACAGTTTCGGTATTTTCGCCGGGCTGACCATTCCGTTTGACAATAATATCTCGGTCTCAACCGGCTATGAACAAACCCATGATGGGCCAGCCGGATTTGCTGAAATTGCCAAATCTGAGCAGCGGGTTGAGGGTGGTTATGGCTGGCGCTTGCGCACCAAAGAGGGTGAAACGCCGGATCGCTATGCCTCGGCCAATTATCGCGGAAGACATGCCCGCGTCGAGGGCAGCGTGCAGCAATATGATGATAATGTGCGTGCAACAGCCCAGCTTGAAGGTGCAATTGCAGTTGCTGGCGGCGGTGTATTTGCCACCAACCGCATTGACGACGCCTTTGCTGTGGTCGATGCGGGCGCGCCTGATGTTGATGTCAGCTATGAGAATCGTCCGGTTGGCCGCACCAATAGTCAGGGGCGGATATTGGTGCCTGACCTTCGCGCTTATGAACCCAACACGCTTGCGATTGATCCTGCAAATCTCCCCGTCGATGCAAGCATAGGTTCAACGCGTGACATCGTGGTTCCGGCTGACCGCAGCGGTGTTGTGGTAAACTTTAATATAGCGCAAAGCACTGCCTCCGCTCTTGTCAGTCTCATCGATGCGGGTGGCAAGCCGTTGGACGCCGGATTGAGCGGCAAGGCAGGTGGGACCGGCGAGGAGTTTGTCGTTGGCTATGATGGCGAGGCCTATATTTCAGGTCTTGCGGCGCAAAACAGCGTCACCATTGAGCTTGCTGACGGGAATAGCTGCACTGCCAGATTTGCCTATCAAGCCGCGCGCGGAACACAAGTCAAAATTAAGAATGTGGTATGCCAATGAGAAATATCATTTTGAGAATGCTGTTTGCCTGTAGCTTCGGACTGGTGCCGGTTTCGGCATTGGCACAGTCCTGCACATTCACAACCTCATCCATGGCATTTTCGGGTTCTCCATTGCCGGGAGGTGCGATCAACACCACTGCAACGCTCACATCCACCTGTACAGCGCTGCTTGGTTTGTTTCGCCAGGTGCTGGTTTGCCCCAATATTAACGGCGGATCGGGCGGCACGGTGGCTTCGGGTGTCCGCACGATGTCGGGCCCAACGCCTTTGCAGTTCCAGCTTTATCAGGACGCGGCACGACAGGTTGTCTGGGGGTCTTATAATTGGGCATTTTCCACAAGACCTCCTATAATTCTTGTCGATATTCCGGCTTTGGTTGGAAGCGGAACAACGGTAACCACGATCTATGGGCAAATATTGCCAAATCAAACAACAGCGCCGCTTGGATCATACAGTTCGGTTTTTAGCGGCGCGCAAACCCCTTTTCGCTATCGGTATAATGACAATAATGGCTGTGGAAGCGGTGCTGGGACCAGTGCGGCCACTAACTTTACCGCCAGCTTGAATGTTGCAAAGGATTGTCTGGTCTCCGCCACAGATGTTAATTTTGGCTCGCACGGCATATTAAGCTCAAACGTCAATACGACTGGCGGGGTATCCGTTACCTGTTCACCGACAACGCCCTACACAGTCTCGCTCGGAAATGGACTGAATGGCACGGCACCGACTGCACGGCGGATGCGAAAAGGGACGGGTTCCGAATATGTGACCTACGGCCTTTACCGTGATGTTGATCGGCTTTTGCCTTGGGGAGATGTGGTTCCTACCAATACAGTTGCTGGCACTGGAAATGGGCTGGCGCAAAATATTCCCGTTTACGGTACGGTTCCGCCTCAAAATACACCATCACCTGGTCTCTATGCGGACACTGTAGTGATTACTATAACTTATTAAGTAGGGGACCATGAAAAGCAAAAGGCCGGGAGCTACCCGACCTTCCTAAACTTACCTCAACATCAGTGCCAGTACATCCGTGGTCAAAAATGGAAATAAGCTATTCGCTATGTGTAATCATTAGCCTCTCATTGCGACAGAATAATGACACCAGTAAGAAACTTGAGCGCGTACGCAGTACAAATCGCGCTTGAGACCAAGGTGGACGATCAAGGTAAAGACCGGGTTAATGGAAATCAGAAAATGGCCCGGCAACGAGCAATCGGCCAATAATTTTTGCCGCCGCCGCCGGAAGATCTTCGGCGATGAGGCCAAAGCCAACCGAGCGTGCGGCAGCGCCATGAATAAAGACTGCCGCGCAGGAGGCTTCGAAGGCGGGCATGCCTTGCGCCATCAGACCAGCAGTCAAGCCAGCCAATACGTCGCCTGAGCCTGCCGTCGCCAAAAGGGGCGTGCCATTGGTGTTGATCGCAGCGCGACCATCAGGCGAGGCGATAATTGTGTCGGCACCTTTATAGACGATAATTGCTTGGGCGAGCTTTGCTGCTGCACGGGCACGCTCTACCTTTGAGGAAATCTCGGCAAGTTCAGGAAAGAGCCGCTTGAACTCGCCTTCATGGGGAGTGAGGACCAGCCTGATATTGCAGGATTTGGCACTGGCGTTGAACAGGCTTTCCCGATCATCCCTGAAGGAGGTGATCACATCCGCATCGAAAACCAGACCGGACTGGGTTTCGCTCAGGAGTGCAAGGGCGAACTCACGGGCTTTGTGCCCCACACCAAAAGCCGGCCCGAGCACAAAAGCTGCCACTTTGCGCGTTTCAGAGAAGGAGGCGACATCGTGCCGGGTCTCGCATCGATGCAGCATGATTGATGTGAGGTGTGCAGCATTGGCCGCAAGCGCTTCATCGGGGGAAAGCAATGTGACGGCACCGGCGCCGCTGCGTGCTGCTGCCAAAGCGGATAGTCTGGCAGCGCCGGTTGAAGTGGCAGGGCCGGAGAATACCGCAACATGGCCGCGCGCATATTTATGGGTATTCTCGTCCGGCATTAGCAGGTGCGCATACCAAAGGGCGGGTGTATTTTCAAAACATCGGGGCTCAATTTCGGCCAAAACGCTGTCAGAGATGCCAATATCAACAATAACCAACTCGCCGCACAGGGTACGACCGGGGTAGAGCAGGTGTCCGGGTTTCTTGCGGAAGAAGCTTATGGTGGTATCCGCCCGCATGGCCGTGCCAAGAATCTGGCCCGTCAGGCCATCCAATCCTGAAGGTATATCGACAGAAACGCGGCGGCAGCCAGATTCATTCGCCTTGGTGATTGCAGCGCCGGCGGCGCCCGTTACTGGACGGTCAAGACCCGCGCCAAAGAGGGCGTCGACAATGACGCACCGCGGCGAGGGTGCGAAACCGGCAATGTCGCGCGCTTTAATCGGGCAATCACTGGCAGCGCGGGCGGCATCGGTACCTCGTTTGGGTTCTCCAGTCGCCCAGAGCGTGACCGGGGCGCCGCTTGCGCCAAGAATAGTCGCCACTACGTAGCCGTCGCCGCCATTATTGCCGGGGCCACAGAGAATGTGAAATTCGCTTGCATCGCCGAAATGGCGCAGAAGATGACGGGCAATGGCATTACCGGCATTAAGCATGAGCCTATAGCCATCATAAATGCCTGCCCTTATGGTTGCCTGATCGGCTTGACCCATTTCCGCCGGAGTTAAGGTCTCGTTTGTCATTTTCGCGCGCGCTTCCTGCAATTTCAGCCAGAGCCTAATCGCTAAATAGCCACCATGAAAGCCTATAACTCCAGCGCCATGCATCCAAAGCGGGTTTCGCGCGTTTATGATTTGTCACCTCAGGAGATAGAACATGACAACAAATATCGAAGAACATATGGAAGTTATTGGCGCTGATGGCGTTCATGTCGGCACCGTCGATAGCGTAGAGGGTGGTCGCATCAAACTAACCAAGAAGGATAGCGGCGAAGGCTCCCACAGAGGACATCACCACTATATTTCAACAGCACTGGTGGCTGAGGTCGAAGGCGGCAAGGTGCGCCTGTCAGCCAATTCTGATGTTGCAGTAATGTTTGAAGAAGAAGCTTCCGACAAAAGATAGTTGGAGCCACATAATAACTTTTGCAAACTCTGAAAGGAGAATTGCTTTGGGAGACCCACCACCAATTCCAGATCCGGGACCGGATACAAACCGGCCAGTTGATCCGAGGCCAGTTCCGCAGCCGGAGGAAACGCCGCCGCTCCCAAATCCGCTGTCCGGTGAAATTCCGATCGAGGAGCCTCCAATACCGGATCAGTTACCGGATGAGGTGCCCCTGCCAAATCCGGACGAGGTGCGAGAGCCGCCCCAACACGTATAAATAATAAAACGGCCGTCTGTTGAACGGCCGTTTCATTTTGCGCCTTATGGCAGGCGATGCTCAAATAATCAGCCCTTTGAAGGCTTTGCTTCATCATGATGCCGCGGGCCATGGTGCTTTTTGTGGCCATGCTGACGCATTTCGCTTTTGTCGATTTTGCCATCATCATTGCGGTCCATGAGGGCAAAGCGCTTGGCCTTCTGCTTCTCAACTTCTGCGATAGTGACGACGCCGTCACCATTAACATCAAGGCGTTTGGTCATACGCGCGGCCTGACGCTCGACCAAGCGCTTCATCGCCATGGCTTCAATTTCCTGCTTGGACAAAGTGCCATCCTTATCGGTGTCGGCTTCCTTCAGGCGATCAATATTGGTGAACTCCGCCTGATCCAAGGTGCCATCCTTGTTTGTATCAAAGCGTTCATGGCCGGGAGTTTTTACCTCTTCCTTGACGGATGGAGCCTGTTCGGGCGTTTGGGCCTGGGCAAAAGCCCCGCCAAGAGCAAAAACGGTCAGGAAGGTTCCGGACAAAGCGAGAGCAAGAATTCTTTTCATATTTTTCACTCCTGTAGCGTGAGCAGATTGTCCGCTCCGTAGGCCAAACGGTACTCTTATCAAAATGAACAGGAGATGATCGGTGAATTAATGATTTGTAATGCAGAGGGCGGGAGTGCAGCGAACAATAAAGACGGCCACGTTGCTTCGCGGCAGCAGGAGAGACGTCAATCAGCCCGCCCGACCCTATCCTGAATTTGATAGCAGTCGCGCCTTGCCCTTGCGGGCAGATGGCTTGTGACAGATTTTGCGGGCAAATGATATCGTAATTTGTCGGCTATTTAAGTGGCCAGAACAGCATGAGGGTGGGGACTGCGGTCAATATTATAATAAGCGACAGAGGCAATCCGAGCTTGGGATAGTCGTTAAATTTATAGCCGCCTGGCCCCATGACGAGCGTATTGCACTGATGGCCGATGGGGGTGAGGAAATCGCAGCCTGCGCCAATGGCGACAGCCATCAAAAAAGCCTCTGGCCGAAACCCAAGGCCCGTTGCGAAACTCGTTGCGATAGGTGCCATGACGAGCACTGTTGCGGCATTGTTAAGGAAGGGTGTCACCGCCATCGCGGTAATCAGGATCAGCGCCAAGGCCGCGAAGGGCGGCAATTGATGGGCGATCTGCGTGAGAAAATGCCCGATCAGGTCCGTCCCCCCGGTGGTTCTCAAGGCATCGCTGACAGGAATGAGCGCGGCGAGCATGATGAGGATCGGACCGTCAATTGCGGTGTATAGTTCGCGCAGCGGGATGGCTTTGAACAGAACCATGGCGACCGCTGCGGCGAAAAAGGCGATGGAGACGGGCAGGAGACTAAAGGCAGTCACAGTAATTGCGGCAAGAAGAATAAGCAGCGGGACGAGACCGCGACGTATGCTTCCCAGCAAAATTGTTCGCTTAGCCAGCGGAAGGCAGCCAAATTCCCGCAAGAGATTGGGCAGAACGCTATCCCGGCCCTGTAGCACAATGACATCGCCCAACTGAAACCGCACTTCACCAAGGCGATCCTTGATCCGTTCACCCTGTCTGCTGATGGCAAGAAGATTGACATCATAGCGATCAAACAAAGCAAGGCCCCGCGCCGAAAGCCCGATCAATGGCGAAGTATCACCGACAACAGCCTCAATGGAATCGATTTCGGCAAGGCCGCCCGACTCCGAATGAGAACGATCGCGGGATAATTTCAGCTTTCCGCTGGTGACAATGGCATCAAGGGCTTTGGGATCGCCCTGCAAAATGAGGATGTCACCCTCGGCAAGTTTTGTATCGGGCAGGGGCGTGACGTGTCTTTCATTGCGAATGATGGATGTCACGACAGCGCCACCCTCCGCCGGCTTCACCACATCGCTCATGCTTTTGCCGATGACCGTGGATTCCTTGGCTACAGTGGCTTCGGAAACATAATTTCGTATTTCAATTGCTTCGTCGGCGGAAACGTCTTCGCGGGTTCGCACCGGCACAAGCCAATAGAACAGCACAAGATAAATGATACCCACCGCCGCAAGAGTCGCGCCAACCGGCGTGAAATCAAACATGGTGAAGCTTTCACCCACCATATCGGCGCGGATGCGCGAAACGACAATATTGGGTGACGTGCCGATCTGAGTCATCAGACCGCCAAGCAGTGCACCAAATGACATCGGCATTAAAAATACCGAGGGCGATACGTTAGACCGGCGTGCAAACTGGAAAGCGATTGGGATCATGATCGCCAGAGCGCCGATATTTTTGACAAAGGCCGAAAGAATCGTGACGACGATGACGAGGACCGCAAGCTGCGCCCTGACCGACGACAGGTTGGGGACAAAGCGCTGGACCGCTGCTTCCATAAGACCGGAACGGGCAACACCCGCACTCACCACCAGCGCGCTGCCGACGATAATCACAATATCATCACTGAATCCGCGAAACGCATCTTCATAGGGCACGACGCCGATGAGCACAGCCAGAAGCAGTGAACACATCGCTACGATATCATAACGGAAACGTCCCCACATGAAGGCCGCCATCATGAGAGCGATAACCGCAAAGGCCAAAATTTGTTGAGTGGTCATGAAGGCGTCTCGTTTTTTACCGAATCCACAGCAGGGTAAATTTGTTCCGCGGTGACACGAAACGAGAAAAACTAGTCTGTGTTAGAGCATCGGACCGAAA
>UCNP01000048.1 GCA_900473335.1 Hyphomicrobiales bacterium
TGCCAGCACTACTTCGAGGCCGCGGGATATGACCAGAAATAAGCCGAATCTGCTCTAGTGTGTGGGCAATGGCGGGGTTTGACCAATAGGAGAGGAAGACGTCAACCGACGCAAGTTGCTCCATATTGTAACTTCGCACCTCCCAGCGCGGCGTAAAATCCTCGCGCGTCCGCCACTCGAAATTTCTCACATTCGATAAAGTCACCTGATTGCCGCTCAAGGTGCCGGTGACTGTCTGCGCAACGTCATCAGCCCAGATGCGTGTCAGCGAAGGAGTAATCGTGCTCCACCAATAGAATAGTCCAGCCAACACAGGCACGAGGACAATCCACGCACGAAGCGAGTGTCCCTTTATTTCCAGCCAAAGCACGGAGAATGCGATTGCGCCCCAGATAAACAGACATCCAATGACGCCAGGAATACCAAAGGGAAGTTGATACCAGAGGGCAAAACCGCCCCAAATAAAAATCACAATCGAAATGAGGACGAGAATTATCCGTCCGATCAATCTCAAAATGAACAATTGGGAAGACCCTCGACTGAGTTAAGAGAAATTGTGTGTGCTGGATCATATTCTGCATAGACAATGGTTGGGACGCCAAGGAAAACCAACCGGCAGAATGAACCCATACAAACAAAAATGGTTTTAACACAACGAAAGGCCGGTAATTCTGTTCCAAATTTTCTAATACAGCATTACCGCCAGGCACCGGTAAAAGAGCGCCGGCACAATGGTGAAGATGTAGAAAGGTTCTTTTAAATCAGTTCCAGGGAATCAGATTCTTGAAGCTGAAGCCCTTGTCTTTTCTGGCCGCTGCTTTGCGCTCACGTTCCTTCTTGACTTCATCCTTGCCAAGATCGTCCGTTGCAGCAGTGGGTGCAGGCGCGCGATATTCCAGCGGTGGCTCGCTTAAATATCGGCGTGTCGTTGGTGAACCAGCTGTTGAGGCAAGCTTGCGTGCGCGAAACTCGCTGCTTTTATCAATTTGTCCAGCGCCGGCGGGCACGACCTTAGGCGCTTTATCATTGTAAACGCCGTACTCTTCCCATTTTGATGATTTGGAGGCAGCTGGAATATCGTTCTCAACTTCCGGAACAAAACTGGGATTGTTCTGGTTGGCAGTCGCATTATCACGAATGCGCTTGCGCCGTTGCTCAGGCGATTCTGGCCAGTTTGCTTTATTTTCAGCCACAACATTGCCCTGCGGCGGCGGTAGCTGCGCGTTTGCAGACGTGCCTGCCGCTGGACGGACAAGCTCTGGTCTTGGGTTATAGGCGATGGTGTTTTTCTTTTTACTGAACGAAGCAATATTCGAAACGTCGTCAAGCAATTGCGCACCAGATGTCTTGTCTGTGCCATAGGTGGGTGATGTGCTGCAGCCAGCAATTGCCAGTGTGGCAAACAATGCACTTACAACTGTGATGCGTCCGTTCAAAATCATACTCGCCACTTCCACCCAAGCCTGAGCACTGATGCCCGCCAAAAAATATGCTTGATCTATGCCCTGCCTCTAAATTCAGGCAACTCAATGGCAAGCCTTTTACATGAGGGTGGTGGCATTAAGCAAGTCGAGGCTTAATCTTGTTCATAAAACTGCGGATTATCATAAGGGATAACCCGCAGTTTTTATTCAGGCATCAAGTTTTCCAAGTTCTGCCAGCTCGTGTAGTGCTGCCGCATCCCTTGCCGAAACATCGGGATAGGCGGGATCTGAGCCAACATCATGCGTATATCGCCATGACCGTGCGCATTTTGTGCCGCTTGCCCGTTCCGACACGACCGCAACATTTTTAACATCGTCTGCAATGAAAGCATCGGCAGGTGCTGTACCATCTTTGATGGTTATCGCACTGGTAATGCAGATCTCGGCCATATCGAGATCTTTGACTGCCGCAAACAATTCATGATCATTGATGAAAACCAGCGGAGCAGCCTCAAGCGATGAACCCAAAGTCTTCTTGGCGCGTTCCAGTTCCAGCGCGCCAGTGACGACGCGGCGTACATCACGCACCTTGCGCCATTTCTCGGCCAGCGCCTCGTTCTTCCATTCTTTTGGCGTATTCCTGAACTGTTCAAGATGGACAGACACAGCATCTTTATGAAGGTCCAACCAAGCTTCTTCCGTTGTGAAAGGAAGCATGGGGGCCAACCATGTGACGATCCGGTCGAACAAATGCCTGACAACCTGAAGGGCTGCTTTCCGCTTGATGCTGGAAGGCGCATCGCAATAGAGCGCGTCTTTGCGGATATCGAAGTAGAAGGCCGATAATTCCACATTGAGGAAGTCAATCAAGGCGCGCGTGATCCGCTTGAACTCGAACGCATCATAGCCCGCACGCACAAGCTCATCAAGCTCAGCTAAACGATGCAGCATCAGCTGTTCAAGTTCCGGCATATCCGCATAGGCGACTTCATCACCTTCATCATGAGCCAAAGTCCCTAGCATCCAACGGATCGTATTACGCAGCTTGCGATAGGAATCGATATTCGTCTGGATGATATTTTTGCCAAGACGCTGATCTTCCCAATAATCGGTCGTCATGACCCATAGACGAAGAATATCTGCCCCAGAATCCTTTATGACATCCTGCGGTGTAACAGTATTGCCGAGCGACTTCGACATTTTGCGTCCCTCTTCATCCATGGTGAAGCCATGGGTGACAAGAGTATTATATGGAGCGCGTCCCCGTGTGCCGCAGCTTTCAAGCAAAGACGAATGGAACCAGCCGCGATGCTGATCGGAGCCTTCCAGATAAACATCTGCCGGCCATTTCAGATCAGGGCGATCCTCGAGGGTGAATACATGGGTCGAGCCTGAATCAAACCAGACGTCGAGAATATCGCGTACTTGCGTCCAAGGCTCGTTGGCTTTTTCGCCGAGGAACCGCTCGCGGGCGCCTTCCGCAAACCAGGCGTCGGCGCCCTCCTGTTCAAACGCCTCAAGGATACGGGCGTTGACCGCATCATCCTTCAAGACATTGCCATTTTCATCAGCAAAGACGCAGATGGGCACGCCCCAGGCGCGCTGGCGCGACAGCACCCAATCAGGCCGGTCTTCGATCATTGCGCGCAAGCGATTTTGTCCACCAGCCGGAACGAAACGGGTTTCGTCGATGGCGGCAAGCGCACGCGAACGCAATGTCGTCTGATCACCAAGATCCTTGTCCATATAGACAAACCATTGCGGCGTGTTACGGAAAATGACCGGCTTTTTTGACCGCCAGGAATGGGGATAAGAGTGCTTGATGCGGCCCCGTGCAAACAGCATGCCGCGATTGATCAGCTCTTCGATAACCGCCTTGTTTGCATCGCCCTTCTTGCCATTATCATCAATGACACGCGCCGCGCCTCCTTCACGATCCGGACCAAAACCCGGCGCATCCTTGGTGTAGTAACCCGCATCATCAACGGTGAAGGGGATCACCGTGGAAATTCCGCGTGCTTCAAGTTCGCTGCGCGCATCCATCCAGGCATCGAAATCCTCGCGGCCATGGCCGGGCGCTGTATGGACGAAACCAGTACCCGCATCGTCGGTTACGTGGTCACCCGAAAGCATCGGCACCACAAATTCATAACCGCCGCCAAACCCCTTGAATGGATGGGTGAGAGCGACGCCTGCAAATTCATCGGCAGTTACGGCTCTTATACGCTTGAAAGTCAGCTTTGCCTTTGTGGCTGACTCTTCGGCCAATGCATCGGCGAGAATCAAAAACTCGCCAGGTCGGGGGCCAAAATCATTCTCTGCCGCCTCAACCTCGTAAAGTCCGTAGGCAACCCGAGGAGAATAGTTGACCGCCCTATTTCCAGGAATGGTCCAAGGGGTCGTCGTCCAGATCACCACATGAGCGTTCGCCAGATCACCGGCACCATTCATGACCGGAAATTTCACCCAGATCGTATCGCTTTCAACATCCGCATATTCCACCTCGGCCTCGGCCAAAGCGGTGCGCTCAACAACCGACCACATGACGGGCTTGGAGCCGCGATAGAGCTGGTCCGACATGGCGAACTTCAGAAGTTCCCCTGCAATGCGGCTTTCCGCATGAAATGCCATTGTCGTATAGGGGTTTTCGAAATCGCCCTCGATACCAAGCCGTTTGAACTCGGCAGACTGGACCTTGATCCAATTGGCGGCAAATTCACGGCATTCCTTACGGAATTCGTTGATCGGCACCTGATCCTTATCCTTGCCCTTGGCGCGATACTGTTCCTCGATTTTCCATTCGATTGGCAGGCCGTGGCAATCCCAACCCGGCACATAGTTGGAATTGTAACCACGCATCTGAAACGAGCGCGTGATGACATCCTTGAGGATTTTGTTCAGCGCGTGGCCAATATGAATATTGCCATTGGCATAGGGAGGACCATCATGCAGCACATAAAGCGGACGATCCTTACCGTCTTCACGCAGCTTTCGGTAAAGGTCCATATCCTGCCAGCGCCGGACGAATTCTGGTTCTTTGGCCGGCAGACCAGCGCGCATCGGAAAGTCCGTCTGCGGCAGATAAAGGGTTTTCGAGTAGTCGATTGGCTTAGACGTATCGTTCATTTTTCTTGGCTTTTCTTGGGCCCGCGCGTTATCGCTGCAAGCAAGGATTTGAAGAATTCGAAGTAAGGCGCAAGGGCGCCGCCCGGACCTTCAACACCACGAAGCAAATAGCTTCAGGTTCAGGTGAAGGCCGGGCCAGTAATTCGTATCTGAATCGGTACGGACTTGGGAAAAGTCCCGCAAACAGTTTTCATGACCGCGCTTTTAGCAACCACGCTCACGAGAATAAAGGGGCAGATGCAATAAACTTCGTTTGCATCTGCCATAATGCTTATAACGAGAAGTCGAAGCGATAAGTCGCTTGCAACCCGAACGTTGCCTGATTGGCTGACCCACGCTCTTTGACCAGACTTGAATCAGCAGCAGGCCCCATTAAACGATTATACTCCGCATAGGCGCTTGTCGTGATCTTGTCTGTGGTCTTCCAGGTAATTTGCCCGCCAATACCCAGCGATTTCAACCCGCCACCTGGCCGGTATTCTTTGAGGCCAGAAGCAGCGGATTCTGCCGGATTAACGCCGTAATATTCATGGAAATAATCCTTGGTCGCTACGGTCGCGCGCGGACCAGCGGATACACGCACTGTTGGAGTAATATCCGTAAAGGCGTCCACTGCAAAATCTGCGACCACACCATCATGTGCGCCAATGCCACGGCGAACCTCTACGCGGCCGCGAATGTTTTCAGTTGGGTAAAACTCGGCAAAGCCACCGACCTCGACACCCCAATCCGTATCATGCAGCCCCTTCAAATCATGGGAATCACCATCATCACGACCGGAGACGAGCTTGCCCGTAAGACCCGCACGAAATACGCCAGTATCGACAAAACCGATCGAGGCATTGTCATTCAAGGACGAGAATTTTTCAGACTTGCCAGCGCGTCCAAGTGAAATAACCGGTGCGGCCATTAAGCGATAATCGCTTGCACCATCATAGCGCGGCGCAACAAACCCCTTTGCCCCCAATGTCAGATACCAGTCGCCCGACCACCAATGATCGCCTCTTGAGCTGCTGGCCGGTGTTTCAGCGTCGCTGTAATATTCATCCGCAAGCACCATGGCTGGGGACGCGAAAAATACTGCACCGGCAAGGGCGCCAATCAAACGAACAGACATATCTTGACTCCGAAATTTGCCTTGGGAGACGGCAATTCCGGACCAAGCTACGAAAGGATAGATAAAATTGGATTTAATCTTATGGTAAATGATTTGCCATTTCAGACAAAATTAATCGTACTATCCAATGGCGAGAGTGGCTTCACCCCCTGCAAAAGGCCCCGCGCTTCTTCTTCATCTCTTCTGATTTGAAGCATCATTGGCTCCAGACCATCGAATTTTTCTTCGCCACGAAGATATGCAAAGAAGGACACAGCGCAGGTCTCACCATAAAGATCGCCGGAAAAATCGAAAACATAGGTTTCCAGCAAAGGTGCGCCATCGGTATCGACCGTGGGTCTGCGTCCAAAGCTGGCAACGCCATCGTAAAGGGTGCCATCAGCCCTGCGAAAACGTACGGCATAGATGCCATGTTTCAGATGGGTTTCCGGCGGCAGGACCATGTTGGCAGTGGGATAACCGATGGTGCGGCCAAGCTGCTTGCCATGCACCACCTCAGCCCGAATACGATGACGATATCCCAAAAGGCCAGCCGCCTCCACGACTTCCCCCTCCCCGAAGAGCGCGCGAATACGGCTTGATGAGACTGCCTGCCCGCCCTCGTCACGAAATGCATCAACCAGCGTGACATGGAAACCGCGCTTGTCACCGGCCTCCATGAGGAAAGCGGGGCCGCCTTGGCGGTTCTTGCCGAAATGAAAGTCAAAGCCAGTGACGATACGGCTTGCGTGCAAGGCACCGACCAGAATCTGGTCAACGAAATCATCAGCAGTCAATTGCGAGAATTCGCGCGTAAAGGGGCATTCCACCACAGCATCGAATCCCAAAGCTTCGAGAATAACGGCCTTTTCAGCGGCTGGGGTCAGCCGATCAACAGGCTGGTCAGGGACAAAGACGCTGCGTGGATGCGGCTCGAATGTTAAAACCAGTGAGGGCCTCCCCGCAGCCTGAGCCGCTTCCAAAGCGCGCTCCAGAACCGCCTGATGCCCGCGATGAACACCGTCAAAATTGCCGATAGCAACAACAGCGTCTCGTAAATTGGCGGGTAGTTGCGATGGGTCCGTCAAGCGCAGAATTGGCATAGACCTATCCTCAGACCAAAGCAGGCATGGTGGCGACGGGGTTGCTCCCGTGTTTCTTCAGGAATTCCAGCAGTTTTTCGACATCGTGAACGCCGCCATGCACATAGTCCCCCGCGTGAATGCCTCCAGATATGTATAGAACATCAATACCAAACAGGTCAGCACCTTTGACATCCGTCAGCATACCATCGCCTATTGCTATGACACGCTTGAGATCAACAGGCTTGCCTCGCACTTCCTCTGCCGCGGCAATGGAAGCCTCATAGATCGGGCGATGCGGCTTGCCCGCGATAAGGGTGCGGCCGCCAAGCTGGCCATAGTCCCGCGCAAGAGCCCCAGCGCACCAGATCAGGCGATCTCCACGCTCAACAACAATGTCGGGATTGGCGCAAATAAATGGCAGATCGCGCGAACGGAAACGCGTCAGCATTTCGGCATAGTCGGCCGGCGTTTCCGTTTCATCATCGAAAAAGCCGGTACAGACGACGACATTGGCCTCCCGCTCTTCCACAAGCTCGACATCCAGTCCTTCGTAAAGCGTTTCATCACGCTCAGGCCCAAGATGGAAAATCTTGCGCGGCGAATTGCGGATCAGTTCTCGTGTAACGTCGCCAGATGTAACGATCCGATCATAAGCGCCCTCGGGCACACCCAAGCCGTGGATTTGCGTAGCCACACTATCAAAGCGCCGTGGAGCATTGGTAATCAGAATCACGGTCAGACCGGCCGCTCTGGCGCGCGCCAAGGCCTTCGACGCGGCGGCAAATGAATCGACACCATTGTGCAAAACGCCCCAGACATCGCAAAGAAGCACGTCATAACGATCCATCAAGCCGTCAAGACTTGCCAAGTGTACCATGTCGGTCATGCAGAACTTTCTCCGTGCCAATAATCGAATTGCCTCTCGCTTACCTGATTGGAGGAAAAGTGTCACTCGGGATCATTATCAAAAGCTGCATCGACCGGTTGACAGTAAACACATGAACAAATATTGATATGTTTACTGTCAAACGAGGTTCAAATGGCGCATATCCACGGCACACAACCGCACGATCACGCACATGATCATGCTCCCAAAATAACAGCTGATAATGAACGCAAAGTCCTGATCGCGTTTCTGATCACCTTCACGTTCATGATCGTTGAAGTGATCGGCGGCTTCCTGTCCGGGTCTTTGGCTTTGATTGCCGATGCGGGGCATATGCTGACCGATGCGGGAGCCCTCGCGCTCGCCTATGCCGCCTTTCGTTTTGGTAAACGCGCGGCGGATGAACGACGTACATTCGGATATCTGCGTTTTGAAGTCATTGCCGGTCTCATCAACGCAATTGCGCTCTTTGCCATTCTCGTCTGGATAGCTGTCGAAGCCTTCCAAAGGTTTCGCAATCCCGGCGAGGTCCTTGCGGGTCCAATGTTCATTGTCGCAACGATTGGGCTGCTCGTAAATATCGGCGTCTTCTGGATTTTGACCCGCGGCGATAAGGATCACGTCAACATCAAAGGTGCGATCCTGCATGTTCTTGGCGATCTGCTTGGTTCCGTGGCTGCCATTACGGCATCGGTCATTATCTACTATACTGGCTGGACACCAATCGACCCGATCCTTTCGGTCTTCGTCTGCCTGCTGATCCTGCGCAGTGCCTGGGCGCTGCTGCGTAATTCGCTGCATATTCTGCTTGAAGGCGCCCCGGAGAATGCCAAGCCGGAAGAAATCGAACAGCACCTGATGAAAACCATCACCGATCTGGCAGGCGTCCGCCATGTCCATGTCTGGATGATCACATCTGGCAAGGCGCTGGCAACCTTGCATGTGAAGCCAAAAGAGGGGAGCGATCCGCGGCGGCTGGTAAAGGCGGTCGAGGCGGAGCTGATCAAGAAATTCGAGATCGAACATTCGACCATTGCCATTGATTTTGCCGATGCTACCGGCGACTGCTGTCTTGGCAGCGACACCTCCGGCGAACATGATCATGCAGCGCATGACCATACCCACGAAGGTCACAAACATTGAGCAAAATAACGATACCATCCCAGCTTGATACGACCATCCTGGCCGAGACATTCAAACTGCTTGGCGACCCGACACGGCTGCGAATCCTGTTCTTTTGTCTCGAACATCCACGTTCCGTCGGCGATATTGCGGCAAGCCTTGACCTGTCGCAATCATTGGTCAGCCACCACTTGCGATTATTGCGCGGCGCGCGTCTGGTGCGCGGCAACCGGCAGGCAAAGCAGATTTTTTACGAACTTGCTGACAAACATGTCAGCGACATGCTTGTCGATATGGCGCATCACGTATGCGAGGATGGTGATGACTGATACTGCCTGACGAGATCGTTTCATATTTTAGGTAAGGCGCTCACCAAAGTAGGGGCGGCAAAATACGGGTCAGCGTTGACACAGTTCCACTACGACGAACGTCGCATTGTCAGCGTGGCGTTCGTCGTACAGGATGCCATTATTTCTGTGGGATCGCCAATGTCAATGAAGCAGGCTACCCTTCTATATGTGCTGATAACACTCACATTTGGCATGGTATTTTCCAGTCTTGCAATTGCAGAAAACTTTCCATGCAAACCCAGGGTTGATCCCCGATCCCGCTGGGGTAGTGACGAACAAATACCGCTGGATTATCCGGTTGAATTTCGTCTGACATATGGGCCAAAATTCCGCGTTCCCTATGGTTATTTCCTCATCAGGTCAACACCGGAAAGAGTGAATTGTTATCCGGAACGCGATCAATTTGACTTTGCATTCTGGATGCCCAGCCTCACTCCTTCAAAGAAAGAAGCACTCAACAGTAATAGCTGGCCTGTTGAGGAAGACCGTCCTCCAGACGGGTCATATCTTGTACTTGTCCCTTACGCTCAAGTCATTCCTGACGGTGCTGATCGGCCGGAATTCCCTTTCTCAGGCATTGAATTCACTATGAAGAGGTATAAGGAACGCATCCCCTACCCGGATCAGTTGACGCGCATCACAGCTCTTGATTTCTGGTTGGAAATCTACGTGAATCTCGATGAAATGAATGGGGACACAATTCTCGATTGCGGAAGCAGTGGTTGCGAATTCACCTTCTATTTCAGAGATTTGAAACTCGCCTTGCAAGGCTCTTTTGCTAAAGACAAGCTATCGCAATGGCGCGCAATCAAAGACAGCACGCGCACATTGCTTGAGCGCTGGATGGTGAAGTAGCTGTGGGTCTGCCGGTGCCCTGCTAGTCGAACCTCAGGACGCCAATCCGAAACCTCTAATTCAATGCTGTCATGAAAATTTCACCGGCATTTCCCTTGACTCTTTCGCCCCCTACCACTATCTCCGGCTTCAGTTAGCACTCACCAATGGCGAGTGCTAATAACGTAAATGGCATAGCTGTTTGCGAAACCGTTTTGACACCAACATCAAGGGTTCTAACCATGGCCAAGACCAAGTTCCGCCCGCTTCATGACCGCGTCGTCGTACGCCGCGTTGAATCGGAAGCAAAGACTGCAGGCGGCATCATCATTCCGGATACTGCCAAGGAAAAGCCACAGGAAGGCGAAATCGTCTCCGTAGGCACTGGCGCTCGTGACGAAGCTGGCAAGCTCATCCCGCTCGATGTCAAGGCAGGCGACCACATCCTGTTCGGCAAGTGGTCCGGCACGGAAGTCAAGATCGGCGGCGAAGACCTGCTGATCATGAAGGAATCCGACATTCTCGGCATTCTCGGCTAATCACCGTCACCCAATAATATTTCGATCAAACCGGGTTTAAGTCCCAGGAGAGATAAAATGGCTTCTAAAGAAGTAAAATTCGGCCGCGACGCGCGTGAGCGCATGCTGCGCGGCGTCAACATCCTTGCAGATGCTGTCAAGGTAACGCTCGGCCCGAAAGGCCGCAATGTTGTTATCGACAAGTCCTTCGGCGCTCCACGCATCACCAAGGACGGCGTGACTGTTGCCAAGGAAATCGAACTTGAAGACAAGTTCGAAAACATGGGCGCACAGATGGTCCGTGAAGTCGCTTCGAAGACGAACGACATTGCCGGCGACGGCACCACGACTGCTACTGTTCTTGCTCAGGCAATCGTTCAGGAAGGCGGCAAGGCTGTTGCTGCTGGCATGAACCCGATGGATCTGAAGCGCGGCATCGATCTCGCAGTTGCAGAAGTTGTCAAGCAGCTCGGCAAGAGCGCCAAGAAGATCAAGACTTCGGAAGAAGTTGCGCAGGTTGGCACGATCTCTGCCAATGGCGAGAGCGAAATCGGCGAAATGATTGCCAAGGCAATGCAGAAGGTCGGCAACGAGGGTGTCATCACCGTTGAAGAAGCCAAGACCGCTGAAACCGAACTCGAAGTCGTTGAAGGCATGCAGTTCGACCGCGGCTACCTGTCGCCATACTTCGTCACCAACCCTGAAAAGATGGTTGCTGATCTGGAAGATGCTTACATCCTTCTGCACGAGAAGAAGCTTTCGAACCTTCAGGCTCTTTTGCCAGTTCTCGAAGCTGTCGTTCAGACTTCCAAGCCACTCGTCATCATTTCTGAAGACGTAGAAGGCGAAGCTCTTGCTACGCTCGTTGTCAACAAGCTGCGCGGCGGTCTGAAGATTGCTGCTGTCAAGGCTCCTGGCTTCGGCGATCGCCGCAAGGCAATGCTTGAAGACATCGCTATCCTTACTGGCGGTCAGGTTATCTCCGAAGACCTCGGCATCAAGCTTGAGAGCGTTACGCTCGACATGCTCGGCCGCGCCAAGAAGGTGTCGATCACCAAGGAAAACACCACGATCGTTGATGGTCATGGCAAGAAGGGCGAAATCAACGCCCGCGTCGGCCAGATCAAGCAGCAGATCGACGAGACAACTTCCGACTACGACCGTGAGAAGCTACAGGAACGTCTTGCCAAGCTCGCTGGCGGCGTTGCAGTTATCCGCGTTGGCGGTGCAACGGAAGTTGAAGTGAAGGAAAAGAAGGACCGCGTTGACGACGCTCTCAACGCAACGCGCGCTGCTGTTGAAGAAGGCATTGTTCCTGGCGGTGGTGTTGCTCTTCTACGTGCCTCTGCGAACCTTACCCTCAAGGGTGCAAATTCCGATCAGGATGCAGGCATCAACATCGTTCGTCGCGCTCTTCAGGCTCCAGCTCGCCAGATCGCAACAAACGCAGGTGACGAAGCTTCCATCGTTGTCGGCAAAATCCTTGACAACAAGAAGGAAACCTTCGGCTACAATGCGGCCAATGGTGAATATGGCGACCTGATCGTCATGGGCATCGTTGATCCGGTCAAGGTTGTCCGTACTGCTCTGCAGGACGCAGCATCGGTTGCAGGTCTTCTTGTCACCACCGAAGCCATGATTGCCGAAGCTCCTAAGAAGGACAATGGCGGCGCTCCACAGATGCCAGGCGGCGGAATGGGCGGCATGGGCGGTATGGACTTCTAAGAAGTCCTCTCCCATAGAATATGGAAAAGGCGGGTTTCGACCCGCCTTTTTCTTGTCCGAACTAAAATTATGCGATCAAGAATGGACCCTATGCTCGCCTCTACTCTGCGGCCTGAGCGAAAGGGCCAGTCGGCTCTGCAGCACTATTTGCAGAATCGAATCTGGCGCGTGCATTTGCGATGCGCACTTCATTCTGAATAGCAAAGTCCGCCAATCCGCGTACGGGCACGAGCAAATCACGACCAAGGTCGGTAAGCTCATAATCCACACGGGGCGGGATTGTCGGGAAAACTGTTCGCGTCACAAAGCCGTCTCGTTCCAAGCCCCGCAAGGTGCTGGTCAGCATTTTTTGTGAAATACCGTTGATCGTGCGTTTCAGCTCGTTAAAGCGCATTGACCCGGCGCCCAGATAGTTGACAACGAGTACAGTCCACTTATCCCCAACACGCGAGAGAATCTGGTGAACTGCGCCACAGGCAGGGGTTACCTCAAAGTGCTTCGGTTTCAAAAAGGTGCCTCCTTGCTAGGACTTTTAACAGTCTCCTATATAGCTCCGGTCACAAATAGTTACCATCCCAAGACAAGGATTTCCAATAATGGCAAAACTGAAAATCGGCGTTATCGTCGGTAGCACACGTATTGGTCGGTTCGCCGAATTCCCAGCCAAATGGATTGCGGATATTGCGGGCAAGCGCGACGACTTAGAAGTCGAAATTGTTGACCTGCTCGACTACCCAATGCATTTCTTTGGGGAAGAGCGCAGCACAACAGCCGAGACGGAAACGGCTGAGCTCTGGAAGAAAAAGCTCCGCACATTTGACGGATTCGTTTTCACCGTTGCAGAGTATAATCACGCTCCGACAGCCGTGCTCAAGAACGCGATTGATCTTGGCGAGTTCATCCAGAAGCCAGTTGCATTTGTCGGATATGGCGGCGTGGGCGGCGCCCGCGCGGTTGAACATCTACGCCTGATTTTCGTTGAGATGGGTGCCGCATCCGTTAAGAGCGGCGTTCATATCTCTTACCCTGAATATCTGACCGTCGTTAAGGGTGAGAAGAAACTTGGTGACTATCCTCATCTCAATGAAGCGGCAGGCGCGCAGCTTGACCAGCTCGTTTGGTGGGGCAATGCTTTGAAAGCAGCGCGTCACGCCTGATAGTATTGGCGGCTGTTCGCACAGCCGCCTTCTTCTTATTTATCTGACCAGACTGCCAATTCGTAGCCTTCAGGGTCAATAAAGTGGAAGCGTTTGCCGCCGGGAAACTCGAAAATCTCCTTCGATATTTCCCCGCCAGCTTTTTTCACCCTCTCCACTATATCCGCCAAATCATCAGCAAAAAGAATAATGAGCGCGCCGCCACTGGAATTCACAGTGTCAGAATGGGCAAAACCGCCTTTAAGATTGCCATCGGAAAACTCGCAGTAAACTGGACCATAATCGATGAATGTCCAACCAAACGCAGTGCCGTAAAAATCCTTTGCGCGTGAAATATCTCTAACTTTAAACTCTATATAATTGATCTTTTTATCCTGGTTTGTACCGTCAACCATTACGTCACTCTGCCAATTGTGATTCCAGCAAATCTTTCAATTTTCGCAAATCGCGCATAACCCATGCAGCATCGGCTGTAAACTTTTCATCGTCCATACCGGGCAACCGGAATAGGGTGAAAATCACCTCTGAAGCACTGCCATTGGCAACAACACGTAGTGGGATATAAACATTTTCGCCAGTTTCAGTTATGACCCAATGGTCGAGAACCCCAAACTCGTTTTCTGGAGAAAATCGGAGGCGCAGCTTTCCAGCGGGTCCATCGGCAAGCCACTCATTCCCGGATTTCTGTAGCCCTGAAGTTAGCCCTGATGCCCACTGCGGCAAATTCTCAGGCGAGCTTGCATAGCGATAAACATCCTTCCAGTTGCGTTGAATTGCAATTTGAAGAGTGCGTGCTTCAAGGGCTGTCATAGCCTGTCCTCCCACCAATGCTATAATCGATTTTATTCTAGCACCTTACGAAATCCAGACCAACATTGCGTGTTGGAACCTTGCCTCACGGACCGCTTCGCAGTAGTCATTGCGCCAACTGTCACAGGAAAAATAAACGATGACTTCTACACGTACCGAAACCGATACATTTGGTCCAATCGAAGTGGCTTCCGACAAATATTGGGGTGCTCAGACCGAGCGCTCGCTGCACAATTTCAAGATTGGCGGCGAACGCATGCCTATTCCACTGGTGCGGGCTCTTGGTATTGTAAAACGCGCGGCGGCGGAAACCAATATGGCTCTCGGCAAGCTGGATGAAGTCACCGGTCGCGCAATCACGGTGGCTGCCGAAGAAGTCATCGAAGGCAAGCTTGATGACCATTTCCCGCTCGTCGTATGGCAGACAGGCTCGGGTACGCAGTCCAATATGAATGCCAATGAAGTGATCTCCAATCGAGCTATTGAAATGCTGGGGGGAACGAAGGGATCGAAGAAGCCTGTTCACCCCAATGATCACGTCAATATGAGCCAGTCGTCAAACGACACATTTCCGACGGCCATTCATATTGCAACAGCCGTTGAGGCGACAAAGCGGCTCTACCCTGCCCTCACCCATCTGACTGACACGCTCGCCAAGAAGGAAAAGGCGTTCGCCGACATCATCAAGATCGGTCGCACTCACACGCAGGATGCCACACCCGTCACACTTGGGCAGGAATTTTCCGGCTATCGGGCTGCGCTGGAATATGCACGCAAGCGCATTGAGCAGAGCTTGGCAGACGTGTTTTTATTGGCGCAGGGCGGCACGGCGGTCGGCACAGGGTTGAACGCTCCGGTTGGCTTCGATACCGGCTTTGCTGAAGCTGTATCAGACATTACCGGCCTGCCATTCAAAACTGCGCCAAACAAGTTTGAAGCACTTGCGAGCCATGGTGCATTGGCGAATTTCCATGGTAGCCTGAACTCCCTCGCTACAGATCTTTTCAAAATTGCCAATGATATCCGCTTCCTTGGATCAGGTCCGCGCTCGGGTCTTGGTGAGCTGAAGCTACCTGAAAACGAGCCCGGTTCCTCGATCATGCCCGGCAAGGTCAATCCAACGCAGGCAGAAGCGCTGACAATGGTTGCCGCGCAGGTTTTCGGCAATCAGACCACAGTGACTGTGGCTGCAAGCCAGGGCCACTTCGAACTTAATGTGTTCAAGCCGGTTATTGCGCTGAATGTACTCCAGTCCATTCGCCTGCTTGCCGATTCGATGGTGTCCTTTGCCGACAATTGCGTTGAAGGCATTGAAGCCGATGAGGTTCGCATCAAAGACCTGCTTGAACACTCGCTTATGCTCGTCACTGCCTTGGCACCAGCCATTGGGTATGACAATGCGGCCAAGATTGCCAAGACAGCGCATAAGAATGGTACGACGCTGCGTGAAGAAGCGCTTGCCAGCGGACATGTATCAGCCGAGGACTATGATCGTCTGGTGCGCCCGGAACGGATGATCGCTCCGGAATAAGCAGTGGATTTGATGAACAATCTGTTGTCGAAAAAGTGCCTTTAGTAAACAGTATGCATCGCGTACTGACCGCGCAGTCACTTTTTTGGAGAAAAATCTATGTCTAACAATGGCATTCTGGTTCTGATCGGTCGCATTCTGCTTTCGGTCATGTTTATCATGGCTGGCTGGGGCAAGCTAACAGCTATCGGCGGTACTGCTGCCTATTTTGGCAGCATGGGTTTGCCAGCGCCAACAATTGTTGCGGTTCTTGTCGGCCTGCTTGAATTCTTCGGGGGCATTGCAGTTCTCATTGGCTTCCAGACCCGTATAGCAGCTCTCTTGCTTGGCCTCTTCACTTTGGCTGCCACGGCGACTGCTCACCTGAACTGGGCTGGCGATGCCGGCATGACCCAATTCATGTTCTTCCAGAAAAATCTGGGCGTAGCTGGTGGTTTCTTTGTCCTGGCTGCTTATGGAGCTGGTGCACTTTCAATCGACGCAAAGCGCGGTTGAAACATCATTCGCTTATAAAGGCCGCTTCACGCGGCCTTTATTTTTATTGTTGGGTCAATTGGTAGGCTGGACTTCTCTCACAAGTACCGGCTTTTCCCTATATTCCTTCGGGAATAGCTTGCTCAGATTTTCGATTTTCGGCAGATCATTATAGACAATATAGGGCTGCGTCGGATTGATGGTCGTGTAATCCTGATGATATGCCTCTGCTGGATAGAAGGCCTCAAGAGATGAAACCTTGGTCACTATGGGGTCCGAATAGACCTTGGCCTTGTCGAGTTGGGCGATATAGGCCTTCACCACTTTTTCCTGTTCTGCATTGGTCGTAAAAACTGCAGATCGATATTGAGTGCCCATATCCGGGCCCTGACGGTTCAACTCTGTTGGATCATGGGCGACGGAAAAATAGACCTGCAAAATCTTGCCGAGGCTGACAGTTTTCGGATCATATGTAATTTCCACCGATTCCGCATGGCCGGTGCTGCCATTGCTGACCATTTCGTAATTGGCTGTATCTTTAGCTCCGCCTGCATAACCTGAAACAGCGTTGGTAATGCCCTTCATGTGTTGGTACACACCTTGGACGCCCCAGAAGCATCCTCCCGCAAGGACAATTTTCTCTGTTTTGGCGGATATTGACTGATCCAGGACAGGCGGCGGGACCATCGTAACGGTTTCTGCAAAGACGGTAACCGGGGCAAACAACAAGGTTGTGGCGAGTAACAGGGTACGAAGTTTCATTTGTTTTTCCTTCGTCATGATCAGGAGGCGGCAGGCGTAAATTTCATGGCAACGCCATTCATGCAGTAGCGCAGGCCAGTGGGCTGCGGACCATCGTCGAAGACATGGCCAAGATGTCCACCGCAGCGATGACATTCCACCGCCGTGCGCACCATGCCGAATGAACTGTCGGATTTCTCGATTACCGCGCCCTTGATAGGCTCCCAGAAGCTTGGCCACCCCGTGCCGCTGTCGAACTTCTTGTCAGACTCGAAAAGCGGTTGGTCGCAGCCAGCGCAGGTGAATATGCCTTTGCGTTTTTCATGGTCCAACGGGCTGGTAAAGGGCGCTTCCGTACCTTCTTGACGCAACACCTCATATTGTTCGGGTGTCAGAATCTTCTTCCACTCGGCGTCAGTGTGCTCAATTTCGAATTCACCCGCCGCATGGGCCTTGGGCATGGTTGCGAAGCGCGTGGCGGCAATTGCACCAAGGGCGGCGACTGCGCTTCCGAACAAGGTTCGACGTGTCATCATGGGTAAGCTCCCTGCCTCATTATACCGATTTATTTCGGTCTCATGCAGGGAGATACGAGCCGAGAGCGGAAAAGGTTACATTTCCGCTGGCAGATCACAGAGAGTTGATAGATTCAAAGCGAACGGAGCGCGGATTTTATGCGCTGCGATAGCTCCGATACCGCCTTGATATCTGCTGCTACGCGTGAAGAAATCAGGCAGGCTTCAGACTTCAGGATAATGCCATCTTCCAGAATTTTGAGTTGATTGGCACGAAGTGTCGATCCGGTTGATGTAATATCGACGATAATATCAGCGGACCCCGAGGCTGGAGCACCCTCGGTTGCGCCGAGACTTTCGACAATGCGATAGACCTGAATACCGTGCATCTGCGAGAAGAATTGCTGGGTTAACCGCCAATATTTTGTTGCAATACGCAAACGGCGGCCATGACGCTGACGGAAATCCGCGGCAACATCATCAAGATCCGCCATGGTTGATACGTCATACCAAACCTCTGGAACAGCAACGATGACATCCGCGTGCCCAAACCCAAGCCGCGCCTCGATCTGCACGCGGTCATCGGCTGAAGAAAGGGTTTCTCGTATGAGGTCTTCGCCGGTTACGCCAAGATCGACACTTCCATAACCTAGTTCGCGGGCGATTTCGGAAGCGGAAAGAAAAAGAATATCGATCTGGCTTTCGCCGGCTACCTGCGCACGGTAATTACGCTGATCGCTGGGAAGAATAACTTCCAAACCGGCTTTTCCAAGGACTTCAAGAGCCTGCTCCTTGAGCCGTCCCTTGGAGGGAAGTGCCAATGTTATGGTCATTGCGCGTCTCCCGATATTTGCTCCAGACGGTCGAGCCATATGGAGAAGCCAACACCGGGGATCGAATCCATTGCGCCCAGCATGGTCAAAAGCCGGTCATAACGGCCGCCGCCGACAATAGCGCCAATGTCCCTATTATTCACCGCACGGGTTTCGTAGACCAAGCCGGTATAATAATCGAGCGGGCGTCCAAAGGACGCGTCGTAGACAATGCTCTCGTGCCCGATACCCGCCTCGATAACCGATGCGGAGCGCGCTTCAAATTGTTCCAGTGCCGGTCCCAAATCAAATTCATTTGCCCGTGCAAAGCGCAACAAATGTCCCGCTGCTGATTGCAGAGGAATGCGGATCGCCAGAAAATCCTGCAGTGCGGAAATCGCCTTGGGCTGCAACCGCACAGAGGCAAGCGCAACCTTGTCGATGAGGCGGCGGGCGATCTCAACAGGTGTGCGACCGGCACCTGGAGAAATACCGGCAGACTGCATGTCCTTTTCCAGCGCGGCAGCAAGTTCTGCCTCCTCACCCTTAACCACCAGCATTGCAACATGGTCGGGAAGATCGCCATTTTGCCTATCCGATGACAAATCCTTTAACAGGGCTTTGAGCTGAGCGGGATTGCCGAAAGCCCGTGCAAGTTTCTTTTGCCAGCCTCTCGGCAGTCCAAGAGCGGCCAGAACTGCTTCAAAAATTGCCTGATCACCCAGTAGCGTTTCGAGCTGTGCATTAGGGGCAACAAGCCGGATAGATACAAGGGCATCGGCGAGCGAGCGTGCATCTGCACGGGCGCGATTGGCATCTCCCAAATCTTCAATACCTGCTTGGAAGAACTCATTGCCGCCCTCGCGCCGCTGGCGAAACACTTCGCCCAGATAAGCATAGCGCTTAGGCGTAGCGGCATTGAGTTCGATATGATTGCGACACACCGGAATTGTAAATTCAGGACGCAGACACAGGCTTTGGCCTGTTTCATTCTCAGTGAGGAAAATCCTGCGGCGCAAATCTTCACCCGCCATGTCCAAAAACTGGTCGGCTGGCTGGATGACCGGGATATCAACAAGCTCCGCATCCCTGCTCGCTATTAACGCGGCAAGGCGATCGCTAAATGCAGGCGCGCGGGAGGCAACCATCAGAGCCTACAAAGCTTTCGCTGCATTGGCGCGGTCTTCAGCCTGCGCATCAAGAATCTTGCGCACCTCAGCAACAATATCACTTTCCTTTGCAGTGATCTGTGCAGGGCGGCTTTCGCGCCAGGTAATATTGTCCTCGATTTCGGCTGATAAACGTGCGCCTTCGATCAAATCCTTGATCTGCACCTCGCCAAGATCACGTTCCTGCGACCCCTGAATGATCACGCAAGGAGCGCCGCGGCGATCCGCATATTTCATCTGCGGCTTCATGCCGGAACCACCAAGATACATTTCGGCGCGAATACCGGCCTGCCGCAGATCGGATACCATTTTCTGGTAGCGGCCAAGGCTTTCCGTATCACGGTCCATGACCATCACGACAACAGGTCCGATATTGTCGGAGGTATCGAGCTTTCCGAGATTTTTGAGCGCGGTCATTAGGCGCGAAACGCCGATAGAAATACCTGTTGCCGGCACGGGTTCAGAGCGAAAACGCGAAACAAGTCCATCATAGCGCCCACCGCCTCCCACCGAGCCGAAACGGACGATCTGGCCATCTTCGTTAGGGATTTCAGCAAGAAGCTCCGCTTCGAAAACGGGGCCGGTATAATATTCAAGTCCACGCACAACGGATGGATCAATCTTGACGCGACCATTATAACCGGCGGCAGAACAAAGCGCTTCGATTGTACCGAGTTCAGCGACGCCTTCTGCGCCTTTATCATTGCCGGTGACAACTTTTTCCAGATTGGCAATAGTAGCACTGCCCGTTGCAGCGCCTGCCGCAGTGAAATCAAGAACCTGCTTGATAGCAGCCTCATCCAGATTTGCGCCTTTGGTGAAATCGCCGCTTTCGTCTTTGCGGCCTTTTCCAAGCAACTCACGAACGCCCTCGACACCGAATTTATCGAGCTTGTCGATGGCGCGCAGCACTGTCAGGCGTCTGCCGGCATTCTCATCACCGCCGAGCCCGATCGCCTCAAGCACCCCATCAAGAACCTTGCGATTATTGACGCGGATTACATAGTCGCCACGTTGAATGCCGAGCGCTTCCATGACATCAGCCATCATCATGCACATCTCAGCATCCGCTGAGACATTAGGCGCACCCACCGTATCGGCATCGAACTGCATGAACTGACGGAAGCGGCCGGGGCCTGGCTTTTCGTTGCGGAACACCCATCCAGCCCGGTAGCTGCGATATGGCTTCGGGATGCTTTCGTAATTTTCGGCGACATAGCGCGCCAATGGCGCAGTCAAATCATAGCGCAGCGAAAGCCATTGCTCATCATCGTCCTGAAACGAGAACACGCCTTCATTCGGGCGATCCTGATCAGGAAGGAATTTTCCAAGCGCATCGGTATATTCAATCAATGGCGTTTCAACTGGCTCAAAACCATAAAGCTCATAGACTTTGCGGATTTCCGCCATCATTTTTTCGGCGGTACGCAAATCATCCGGTGTCCGGTCCACGAAACCGCGCGGCAGCCGCGCTTTTACCCTGTCTGCCTTGGTTGCCATGATGATGATCCGATATCCTGAGATGAAGCTGATTGCCGAAGCGGGTTTGCTCTAGCTTATCAGGCTCCCAAGGGCAAGGATTGAACGTTATTTGGGCCTTTTGAAACTTGCACGAATAGTTTCAATCTCCTGACGGCATTTGCAGCCCTCTATATGATCATTGACAAGCCCCATCGCCTGCATGTGCGCATACATCGTTGTCGGTCCGACGAAACTCCAGCCGCGCTTCTTCAAATCCTTGGAAAGACGCGTTGAGGTCGGTGATGTGGGATTGGCGACGAGGGTTGCATAATCAACAACAGTGGGTCGCTCATCTGCGGGTGGCTCGAACGACCAGAAATAGGCAGCAAGCGAGCCGGTTTCTTTAACCAGTTCAATGGCACGATTGGCATTGTTGATCGCAGAATTGATCTTGCCGCGATGGCGAATAATGCCAGCATTGCCGAGCAGCCGTTCGACATCCTTATCGGTATATCGGGCGATCTTGTGGTAATCAAAACCATCGAAAGCTTCGCGGAAATTTTCACGTTTGCGTAGAATTGTCAGCCATGAAAGCCCGGATTGAAAACCTTCGAGACATATTTTTTCAAACAGTCGCGTATCGTCCGTTACCGGTCTGCCCCATTCATGGTCATGGTAGTGAATATATTCAGGCAATGCGCCGGGCCAGAAGCAGCGTGTCTCACCGTCTTCGCCCTTTGTCAGACCGGTCTTCACCGGAACATCTTCAGTCATAGCCAGTCCTTTTCATTCTTACCGGGCATTAACCGGCTTGCGATACGAAATGGTAACCATAGTGAATGGTTTCAGCCCCGAATCGCGCTTTATTGATTCTCGTTCACTTTTTTCTACCCTGCCACTGGCAAACTCAATCCGAAACCTGACAAAACCTGTCAGCAGAGTTATGTTACGAGACTGAGTTCCATGAAGTCTGCGCTATTGCTATCCTGCCTCAGTCTTGCACTTACACCCGGCGCAATGGCCAGTGAGCGCTATGCGACGCGCCCGCCTGTGGTTATGAGTCCTGACTTATCTGCTCCGTGGGTTATGCAACTACGCCAGCGACCTGTGGGCGCACCGGTCAATTCTCGCGGTTATGTGATCTATGACGAGCAGCCCAGCTCACGTATTGAACGGCGTGAACGCCGGACAGCGCGAAAAAACCCCAACGCTAACCCTGCCGCGCGCGAGGTTTCATTTCAGCGCCCCAACATACCCACAGAGAACCAATCCAAAAAGCGCCAGATGGACCCAAAATTCCTGCCGCAGAGCGTAGCTTATGATGGTCCTGAGCAACCCGGAACAATTGTCATCGATACGGCGCAACGTTTTCTCTATCTGGTCGAAGACGGTGGCACTGCGCAGCGATACGGCGTCGGCGTCGGCAAAGAAGGTTTTGGCTGGTCCGGTACAAACACGATAAGCCGAAAAGCAGAATGGCCGTCATGGTACCCGCCAGCTGAGATGATCAAACGGGAAAAGCGCAAAGGCCGTATTCTACCCGCGCATATGCTATCTGATGCACACATCT
>UCNP01000196.1 GCA_900473335.1 Hyphomicrobiales bacterium
AGTTTCCATTGGCAGGATGGCCTGGCCAAACCGCTGCAGGTGGTGCATCGCCATGTACCGTTGCAGATGCAGGTGCTCGATTGGCGTGGGCAGGATTGCAGCGAGGCGGCGATTGCCGAATTCGCCAGCGCCGACCGCGCGCTGGGCTTCGACTTGTCCGAGGCGCGTTTGCAACGGGTGACCCTGCTGCAGCTGGGCGACGAGCAGTACCAGATGATCTGGACCAGCCACCACATTCTGATGGACGGCTGGAGCAGTTCGCGGTTGTTCGGCGAGGTCTTGCAGTTCTATTCCACGGGCCAGGTGACTGGCGAGAACGGCCGCTATCGCGACTTTATTGCCTGGTTGCAGGCGCAGGATCAGGATGCCCAGGAGCTGTTCTGGAAAGCGCGTCTGGCGGTGGTCAACGAACCGACCGCGCTGAGTCAGGCGATGCACCCGCGTCATAGTGCCGACGTTACTGGTCACGATGCTATCTATTCGAACTGGGACAAAGCGCAAACCGCGCGCCTGCTGGAGTTCTGCCGCGATTTGCGCATCACCCCTAATACGCTGGTGCAAGCGGCGTGGCTGTTGCTGTTGCAGCGCTACACCGGCCAGGATCACGTGGCGTTCGGCGCGACTGTCGCCGGACGGCCAACCGATTTGCCGGGTGTCGAGCAGCAGATCGGTCTGTTCATCAACACCTTGCCGGTGGTGGCGGCGCCATCGCCGGAGATCGGCGTCAGCCAATGGCTGCAACAGGTGCAAGACCTCAACCTGGCCTTGCGCGAGCACGAACACACGCCGCTGTATGACATTCAGCGCTGGGCCGGGGCGGGTGCCGGGGCATTGTTCGACAGCATTCTGGTGTTCGAGAACTATCCGATGGCCGAAGCGCTGGCGCAGGGACCGCAGACGGGCCTGAAGTTCTCGGCGATCCGCCGGCAGGAGCAGACCAACTATCCGCTGACGCTGGTGGCGATCACCGGCCGTGAGCTGAGTCTGGGCGTGAGTTACGATCAGGCCAGTTT
>UCNP01000022.1 GCA_900473335.1 Hyphomicrobiales bacterium
TATACCGGCCAGTTCTCCAGTCAATCCCATGACAATGCCGTCAAGGCTGATCTGAGCGTGAGGTTTTAGGGGCGGCATCGCCTGTGTCTTCTATTCTAGGGCAATCGCAATATACCAACGAAAAAGGGCGGCACCGAAGCGCCGCCCCTCTTCCCTCAATGAGTTGAAGCTTATTTGTTCCAGCTCTTGACCAGCTCATCATAATTGATGGTCTGTGGTTTTTCTTTTTCGTTTTCGATCTTCAACTGCGGTGCGAGGTGGCCATTCTTGACCGCATCGGCATTCCAGTAGGCAAGATCATGTTCTTCAGCCATTTTCGGCCCGATATCGCCCTGAATGCCCGCGCGTTCAAGCCGTTCCATGACCTTTTCCTGCTCGGCGCAAAGTGAGTCCATCGCTTCCTGTGCGGTCTTGGCACCGGAAGATGCATCACCGATAGCCTGCCACCAGAGCTGTGCCAGCTTTGGATAATCAGGAACGTTGGTGCCGGTTGGCGACCATTGCACTCGTGCAGGCGAGCGATAGAACTCGATCAGACCACCAAGTTCCGGCGCACGTTTCGTAAAGCTTTCATGCTGGATGGAGCTTTCGCGGATCAAGGTCAGACCAACATGGCTCTTCTTGACGTCCACAGTCTTTGACGTGACGAATTGGGCATAGAGCCAAGCCGCCTTTGCGCGGTCATCCGGTGTCGATTTCAGCAAGGTCCAGGAACCCACATCCTGATAGCCAAGCTTCATCCCGTCTTTCCAGTAGACACCATGCGGCGAAGGAGCCATGCGCCATTTCGGGGTGCCATCATCATTCATGACCGGCAGGCCCTTTTTGACCATGTCGGCTGTGAAGGCGGTGTACCAGAAAATCTGCTGAGCAACATTGCCTTGCGCCGGAACCGGACCCGATTCAGAGAAGGTCATGCCCTGTGCTTCCGGCGGCGCATAGGCCTTCATCCAGTCTAGATATTTCTGGATGGAGTAGACAGAAGCCGGGCCGTTTGTGTCACCGCCGCGCGCAACGCAGGAGCCGACCGGCTGTGACTTTTCGTTGACCTTGATGCCCCATTCATCGACAGGCAGACCATTGGGCAGACCCTTGTCACCATTGCCGGCCATGGAGAGCCAGGCATCGGTAAAGCGCCAACCGAGCGATGGGTCCTTCTTGCCATAGTCCATGTGACCATAGACTTTCTTGCCATTGATCTCACGGCCGGTGAAAAACTCGGCAATGTCTTCATAGGCTGACCAATTGACCGGCACGCCAAGATCGTAGCCATATTTGGCCTTGAAGTCGGCCTTGTTCTTTTCATCATTGAACCAGTCATAGCGGAACCAATAGAGGTTGGCGAACTGCTGGTCCGGCAACTGATACAGCTTGCCATCGGGCGCGGTCGTGAACTTGGTGCCGATAAAGTCAGCCAGATCAAGACCGGGATTGGTAACATCCTTGCCTTCACCCGCCATCCAGTCGGTCAGGCTGCGCGCCTGCTGGTAGCGCCAATGGGTGCCGATGAGATCGCTATCATTAACATAAGCATCATAGACGTTTTCGCCGGACTGCATCTGCGTTTGCAGCTTCTCAACGACATCGCCTTCACCGATAAGATCATGAGTGATCTTGATGCCGGTAATATCACTGAATGCTTTTGCCAGCACTTTGGATTCATATTCATGAGTGGTGATCGTTTCCGAAACCACCTTGATGTCCATGCCTGCGAAAGGCTTTGCAGCATCGATAAACCACTGCATTTCCTTTTCCTGCGCGGCCCGATCAAGGGTCGACATATCGCCGATTTCCTTGTCGAGGAAAGCCTTGGCTTCGTCCATGCCCGCATAGGCACTTCCCGCCCCCAATAGCAGCGCAAGTGCTGTTGTTGTCGTTAGTATTCGCGTTCGCATTTTTAGTCCTCCCAGAGTTGCGATTTGCATGCGTTGAATGACCGGCGGGTGCCGGACTTTCAATTTCTAGACAAAGCGGAATACGCCAATGGCGTAGACCACAGAGATTGCCAGAGCCCACCAGATATTCGGGCCAACGAGACCAAGCCAGGCGAGGTGGATAAAAGCGCTGCCGAGCAGCGACACGAAAAGCCGGTCGCCACGCGTGGTTTCAAAGCGCAATATGCCGATGCGCGGATTGCCGCCCGGCGAAATATATTCCCAAACCGCCATAAGCGAGATGAGAGCAAAGACCGTCAGGAAAAACAGTGCCGTCGGAAATGTCCATGCCATCCAGCCACCGCCTGCCAGTCCTCCGAACCAATCACGCGCACCGTTTTTCAAAGGTACCGCAGTGACGAGCAGACCGGCCAGAATTGCATAGGCTGCAAGAACAGCAGCAAGCGCCACGGGCCAACGCCGTGTATTTTCCATTACACCCTCCCCAGGGCAAAGCCCTTGGCGATATAGTTACGCACGAAATAAATCACGATTGCACCCGGAATGATGGTCAGGACACCGGCCGCCGCCAGCACGCCCCAATCCATGCCCGACGCGGAAACCGTGCGCGTCATGATCGCCGCGATGGGCTTGGCATCCGTGGTGGTCAATGTGCGGGCGATGAGCAATTCCACCCATGAGAACATGAAGCAGAAGAAAGCCGCGACACCGATGCCGCTCGCAATCAGCGGAATGAATATCTTCACAAAAAAGCGCGGAAAGGAATAGCCGTCAATATAGGCGGTCTCGTCGATTTCCTTTGGTACGCCCGACATGAAGCCTTCCAGAATCCACACAGCCAGCGGCACATTGAACAGGCAGTGCGCCAAAGCAACGGCAATATGCGTATCGATCAAGCCGAAAGCCGAATAAAGCTGGAAGAAAGGCAGCGCAAAAACGGCGGGTGGTGCCATGCGATTGGTCAAAAGCCAGAAGAACAGATGTTTGTCGCCGAGGAAGCGATAACGCGAGAAGGCGTAAGCCGCGGGCAAGGCAACCAGCACCGAAATCACCGTGTTCATGCACACATAGATGATCGAGTTGATATAGCCCTTATACCATGAGGGGTCGGTGAAAATGACGGCGTAGTTTCGCAGTGTCGGATCTTGCGGCCAAAGGGAAAAATTCCCGAGAATTTCCTGATTGGTCTTGAAGCTCATATTGATGAGCCAATAAATCGGCAGCATCAGGAAGAAGATATAGAGCGTCGGGATCAACCACCAGAATTTCGATTCATCGCCGCGCTTGCGCATGCGACGAGCAAGCGCCTTGTCCATCTTCGCCTGCCCAGGGCTGACGCTCGTTGCGGTACGGGCAACAGATTCTGACATCTCAGCGCTCCGCATCGTAGTTGGTCATGACGGTGTAGAACACCCATGACATCAGGAGGATGATAAGGAAGTAGATGAGCGACATGGCCGCCGCCGGTCCCAGATCGAACTGACCAACTGCCATCTTGACCAGATCAATGGACAGGAAGGTGGTCGAGTTGCCGGGGCCGCCGCCGGTGACGACAAAGGGTTCTGTATAGATCATGAAACTGTCCATGAAGCGCAGCAGAACGGCGATCAAAAGCACGCGGTTCATCTTTGGCAGCTGAATATAGCGGAACACTGCCCAGCGCGATGCGCCATCAATCTTGGCAGCCTGATAGAATGCATCGGGGATCGAAACCAGCCCGGCATAGCACAGCAGCACGACCAGGCTGGTCCAGTGCCAGACATCCATGATGATGACGGTGAACCATGCATGCATGGGGTTTTGCACGTAATTGTAATTGATGCCGAGACGCTCCAGCGTATGCCCGAGCAGACCGATATCCACGCGTCCGAATACCTGCCAGATCGTACCAACCACATTCCACGGAATGAGGAGAGGCAGAGCCATCAGCACGAGACAAACCGGAACACCCCAGCCCTTGCGCGGCATATTCAACGCAATGACGATCCCCAGCGGAATCTCGATGAGAAGGATAATGAACGAGAAGAATAGATTGCGGCCCAGCGCCGAATGGAAGCGCTCGGAGGTGAGCATTTCCGTGAACCATTCCGTGCCCGCCCAGAAGAACTGATTATTGCCGAACGTATCCTGCACCGAATAATTGACCACGGTCATAAGCGGAATTACCGCCGAAAAAGCCACGAGCAACAGTACGGGCAGGACCATGAACCAAGCTTTATTGTTCCAGGTTTTTTCCATGATCAGTTTCCTCCCACGCGCCAGCTATCGGCATAGATGTTTATGCCCTTCGGGTCGAAGGTGATGTGCGGATCGGCGGGTATGTCTTCGCCTTCGCCGACGATGACGGCAATGTCCTGATTTTCAAGACGGGTGCGGACAATCTTGTGACGCCCGATATCTTCCACTTTGGCAATCTTTACCGGCATGCCGGAGCGGCCGATACGGATATATTCCGGACGGATGCCAAGCTCGATCTTCTTTGCATCAGCCGGTGTAACAGGTGTGGGAAGTTGTATCTGGTGCCCGCCAATTTGCGCCGTTCCGCCCGCAAGCTTGACCGGCATGACGTTCATGCCGGGCGAACCGATAAAGTAGCCAACAAATGTGTGCTTTGGCCGCTCGAACAATTCTTCGGGCGTACCGATCTGCACGATCTCGCCATCATACATGACGACGACTTTTTGGGCGAATGTCAGCGCTTCGGTCTGGTCGTGCGTAACGTAAACCATTGTATAGCCAAAACGCTGATGCAATTGCTTCAATTGCGAGCGCAGAACCCACTTCATATGCGGATCGATCACAGTCAGCGGCTCATCGAAAAGGATGGCGTTCACGTCAGACCGGACAAGGCCGCGGCCAAGCGAAATCTTCTGCTTCTGATCTGCCGTCAGACCACGGGCTTTCTTGCCGGACCAGCTTGCAAGATCGATCATTTCCAGTGTCTCGCGCACCTTGACGTCGATCTCGGATTCCGCGACGCCGCGATTGCGCAAGGGGAAGGCAAGATTATCGTAAACAGTCATGGTGTCGTAGATGACCGGGAACTGGAACACCTGGGCAATATTGCGTTCCTGCGTCGAAAGATTGGTCACATCCTGTCCGTTGAACAGCAATTGTCCATGGGACGGATGGATCAGGCCTGAAATGATGTTGAGCAGCGTGGTCTTGCCGCAACCGGAAGGTCCAAGCAGCGCATAGGCACCGCCATCCTCCCAACTATGGTGGACCTCGCGCAAGGCATAGTCCTTATCCGACTTCGGATTGGGACCGTAGGCGTGGCGAATATGATTAAGGTCGATACGTGCCATGTCTAGAGCCCTTTCTGACCATATTGGCCGTATTCTGTTTCTCGGCTGGCGAGACAATCCACGCGGAAGGTGGCGAGGGCGATGTGGTTCATCGGACGAAGCCGCCTGACAAAGTGGTTGGCCGCCAGTCGGAAACCCGAAGGGACGGGTCCTGTTGCGCCAATTCCAGCGCAAAGCCACTCGCCCGCACGCACAGTGCGGGTCTTCCTGTCTTTGCTTGATCTTGTCACAACATGCCTCCGTCAGAATAGGCCAATGTGGTCAAAAAGGGCTCTGCCGCCAGTTTCTGGGCGCGGCGGATGGAATTGCCGTTGCCGTCGAAGATCATCAGGTTGCGCGGGTCGATGAAAATGTCAATTTCTTCATCGGGCGTGTAAATGTGGATGCCGTGAGCGAGCATTGTCCAACGCGCATCGGCAAAGGACAGATGTACGAAGCTTTCCGAACCGGTAATTTCAGTAGCCGTCACGCGGGCCTTCAATCCGATTTCCTCGGTACTGGCGCGAACCGTATTGATGTGGTGCGGCTGGAAGCCGATCGTATAGGTGCCGTCAGCGATATCGGCCAGATGCGACGGGATCGGCAGGGTAACGCCGCCTTCCAGTTGGAATGCCTTGCCGAACTTTGCCAGGGCAATTGTGTTCAGCGGCGGGTCAGCGAAGGTCTGCGCCGTGATAAGATCATCCGGTTTGCGGAACACATCAATTGTGGAACCGAATTGCGTTACCCGCCCCTCGGAGAGGGTTGCCGTGCTGCCGCCGAGCAGCAAGGCTTCATGCGGCTCAGTGGTCGCATAAACAAAGATCGTGCCGGACTCGGCAAAGATGCGCGGCAATTCCTGCCGCAGCTCTTCACGCAATTTATAGTCAAGATTGGCCAAAGGCTCATCAAGAAGGACCAGCTTGGCATTTTTGACAATGGCGCGGGCAAGCGCAGTGCGCTGTTGCTGGCCGCCGGAAAGGCTGAGCGGTGTCCGGTCGAGATAGGGCGTGAGCTTCAATATTTCAGCGGCCTTGCGCACTTCACGATCAATGGTTGCCTTATCTGCACCCGCAACACGCATTGGCGAAGCAATGTTCTCATAGACCGTAAAAGCCGGATAGTTGATGAACTGCTGATAGACCATGGCAACCGAGCGCTTCTGAACAGGAACGCCGGTCACATTCTGACCATCAAACCAGACAGAGCCGGAAGTAGGCACGTCGAGGCCCGCCATAATGCGCATCAGACTGGTCTTGCCGGACAAGGTGGGTCCGAGCAGCACATTCAGCGTTGCATGTTCCAAAGTCAGCGATATATCGCTCAGGTGTAGCTTTCCGCCCACCATTTTGGATACATTTCGCAGTTCCAGCATTCCATCTCCTCCCAAAACTGACGCGCGCTCTCAGCACGCAGCAGTATATTTATTCCGCAGCCATGGCGCGCCGCCTGTCGACTGCGCTTTCCATGAATCGATCAAGAGCAGCCGCCTCATCCGCGCTCAGATGCAAGCCTCTTTTGGTCCGGCGCCACAGCACATCCTGCGCGGTCAGCGCCCATTCATGCTCAATTTGATAGCGTATTTCGGCCTCGTAAAGATCCGATCCAAAATGCTTACCCAAGTCACCAAGCGACTTTGCATTGCCAAGCAGCATACGAGCCTTGGTGCCATAAAGCCGGAAAAGCCGGTGCGCATGGGCAGCTGTCAAAAACGGATAGTCGGACTTAAATATCTGCAATTCACTATCGAATGCATTGACTGCGAAATTACCGCCCGGCAGCGTGCCGGTTGCCGTCCATGGCTTGCCACGCTTGCCGAGCTGGTCTTCAATCTTTTCAAGCATATGCTCAGACAGGCGCCGATATGTGGTGATCTTGCCGCCGAAAATGTTCAGGATCGGCGCGCGGCCTTCCGGTGCGTCGGTTTTCAACACATAGTCGCGCGTTGCTTCCTGCGCTTTTGACGCGCCATCATCATAAAGCGGACGTACGCCCGAATAGGTCCAGACCACATCTTCGCGCTTAACCGGCTCGACAAAATATTCGCTGGCCGCAGCACAAAGATAATCAATTTCGGTATCGCTGATTTTCACTTCTGCCGGATTGCCGTGATAATCCTGATCGGTCGTACCAATGAGCGTAAAATCCTGCTCATAGGGAATAGCGAAGATGATGCGCCCATCGGTGTTCTGGAAGATATAGGCACGCGGATCGTTGAACTTTTTCTTTACGACGATATGGCTACCCTGCACCAGACGCACATTATGCGCATTATTGCTGCCAACCACGCCGGTCAGCACTTCATCAACCCAGGGACCGGCAGCATTGACCACGAGCTTTGCCTGCACATCTTCCCTTGCGCCGGTCAAAGCGTCCTGCAATGTCAGCGTCCAATGATCCGCACCGCGCACGGCACCGACAACCTTGGTCCGGGTGCGGATAACCGCACCGCGATCGGCGGCATCGCGGGCATTGAGCGCCACGAAACGCGCATCATTGACCCAGCAATCGGAATATTCGAAAGCCTTGGTATAAAGCGATTTCAACGGCTTTGCGGCCGGATCGCGGGTCATATCGAGTGTGCGAGTAACCGGCAACTTCTTGCGGCCACCAATGTGATCGTAAAGAAAAAGACCAAGCCGCAGCAGCCAGGCCGGACGCAGGCCCTTGTGATGCGGAAGCACAAAACGCATCGGCCAGATGATATGCGGCGCGCAGGCCCAGAGAACTTCACGCTCCATCAACGATTCGCGCACAAGACGGAATTCATAATGTTCGAGATAACGCAGACCACCATGGATAAGCTTTGTCGAGCCGGAAGAGGTGCCGCTGGCAAGGTCGTTCATCTCGGCAAGGAAAACCGAAAATCCGCGGCCCACAGCGTCACGCGCGATACCGCAGCCATTAATGCCGCCGCCTATGACGAAGATATCGTAAATCTGACCTTTCAATTCCCCACCCTCATTTCGCGTCGCACCATCACTTCGCAGTTGCGAAAGAAAAATGCTGTAATTTCGAAAGCAATACGAAACTGAAGCGAACTATAGCGCGCAATAGTTGTACACACAAGAGCCGGTTTCAGCGCGATGTTTCGATCAATCTGACGTCTGCATCGCTGCATATCCGGCGTATTGCCTCACTTTCGCAGCGGTCGGTTATGAAAGTGTTGACCTGCGACAGATGGCCGATGCGAACGGGTGCAGTGCGCTCAAACTTGGTCGAGTCCGAGACAAGGATCACGTGGCGCGCATTGGCCATGATCGCCTGTGCCACCTTGACCTCCCGAAAATCGAAATCCAGCAAGGCGCCATCGCTATCAATCGCCGAAGTTCCTATAACGGCAAAATCAACCTTGAACTGGCGGATGAAATCGACCGCTGCCTCGCCGACAATACCACCATCGGAACCGCGCACGACACCACCGGCAATAACCACTTCAATATCGGGATAGACACGTAACCTATTGGCAACATTTATATTATTGGTGATTATCATAAGACCTTTACGGTCGAGCAAGGCTTGCCCGACGGCCTCTGTGGTCGTGCCGATATTGACAAACAGCGATGCATTGTCGGGAATCAACTCAGCAGCGGCTTTGCCTATGGCTTCCTTCTCGCCCGCCGCTATCAAGCGCCGCGCCTCATATTCGAGGTTTTGCACCCCGGATGGGAACAATGCGCCGCCGTGAATACGGTTGAGAAGGCGCTGATCGCAGAGGTCGTTAAGATCTTTGCGAATGGTCTGCGGCGTTACATTGAAACGCAACGCCAGATCATCGACAAGCACACGGCCATGTTCCTTGGCCATCTCCAGAATTTCGGCATGTCTGGGAGCGAGGAACATGGAACCAGCTTTCATTTTCGTTTTGATGACGTCTATACGAAAACGAAAATTGCTTTATGTCAATCGTGAGTAAAGCGAAACTGGCTGGATTTTAAACGAATCGTTTTCACCTCTCCGTCATCCTCGGGTCAAGGGCCCGAGGATGACGGAGAGGTAGGGACTAATGACTTTAAGCAGTAGCGCCTTCGATAATGTCAAAACCAGTATTGATGATGGTTTTTTCTGCCGGACGTTCACGGCTTTCAAGAAGCTTTTCCGCCGCAGTTTTGCCAATCAGAAAGCGCTTGGACAGAATAGTGGACAGTGGCAGGGGCATTGCCTGCCCGATATCCAGCCCATTGAAGCCGAATATGCCGAGTCGTTCCTTGATAAGGATCCCCGCATGAATACAGTAAAAAATACCGCCTATAGCCATGTCGTCATTGGGAAAAATCACGACATCCAAATCGGGATGGGCTGCAAGCAGTTTTTCCAGAAGCTCGCGTCCGGCTATTGTCGAGCCGCCGCCGGGGACACGCATTTCGCCGACCAGCGAAAGACCAGCTTCCCTTAAGGCTTCACACAGCCCCTGATAGCGCGCCTTTGCGCGGTCATCGGAAATCAGCATATGACCGGCATAGCCAAATCTTCGGTATCCGCGTTCGATAAGGTGCCGTCCGGTTTCATAGCCAGCCTGTCGATGCGACATGCCCACCGCAATATCCACGGGGTCGCCATCAATATCCATGAGTTCGGCCACGCGGAACCGGCCCTGCTCGAGATGTTTTCGCGCTGTGGGCGTGTGATGCAAACCGGCCAGAATCACGGCGGCTGGCTGCCAGGCAAGAAATGACAAAAGAATACGCTCTTCAATCAGCGGATCATAATCCGTGACGCCAATAACCGGCTGAAAGGCCGTTTCCGTGATGGCCGTGTGAATTCCGCGCAGAACATCGGGGAAGACAATGTTCGACAATGACGGCAAGAGCACAGTCATCAGTGTCGAAGCGGCGGAGGCGAGGCTCCCCGCAGCACGATTGGGAATATAGCCGAGCTGGGCAATGGCGGCCAAAACGCGTGTTCGCGTCGCATCCGCAATGGGCCCCTGATTGCGAACAACGCGCGAAACCGTGATCTCACTCATGCCAGCCAGCCGCGCAACATCGGCCAAAGTCGGTGTACCGGCATTTCGATTGGTATTTCGCTTGCGGGTCATAGGCTCGAATCCAGAGCATTTTCCAAGAATAATGACAGCGCTACCATAAAACGCTTGATGAACGCTAGTCAGTGTGCATAACTTTATGACAGCGCTAACATACAAATGTTCAGTCGCTGTTTTGAGCCCGGGAGGGGCTTGAGGGAGGAATACCGCATATGCATGTTTTGGTGATCGGCGCAGCCGGAATGGTTGGCCGCAAGCTTCTGGACAAGATCGCTGCCGAACCCGGCGCGCTTGGATCCGACATAGACAAGCTGACATTGGTTGATGTTTTCGAACCCGTTGCACCGGCAGCCTTTGCTGGTATTGCACAGACAATTGCCGCTGATTTGTCGGATCCCGGTGTGGCAGACAGGCTCGTTGCCGCCCGTCCGGACATGATCTTCCATCTGGCAGCAATCGTTTCAGGCGAAGCGGAAGCGGATTTCGAGAAGGGTTACAAGATCAATCTTGATGGCACGCGCTGGCTTTTCGAAGCCATCCGCATTGAGGGCCAGAAAGCGCCTTACAAGCCGCGTGTTATATTTGCCTCTTCCATCGCGGTTTTCGGCGCGCCTTTTCCCGACAAAATCGGCGACGAGTTCTTTACAACGCCTCTGACAAGCTATGGCACGCAGAAAGCAATTTCGGAGCTTCTGCTTTCAGATTATAGTCGCAGGGGCTTTTTTGACGGAATTGGCATTCGCCTGCCGACAATCTGCATTCGCCCCGGCAAGCCCAATAAGGCTGCGTCGGGTTTCTTCTCCAATATTCTGCGCGAGCCGCTATCGGGACAGGAAGCCATTCTTCCCGTCGATGAGAATGTGCGGCACTGGTTCGCCAGCCCGCGTTCGGCGGTCGGCTTCTTTATTCATGCGGCAAAACTTGATCTCGAAAAAGTTGGGCCAAGACGCAACCTTTCCATGCCCGGCCTTTCGGCGCTTGTTGGTGAAGAAATTGCCGCTCTTCGGCGGGTTGCGGGCGACAAGGCCGTAAAGCTTATTCGCCATGAACCCGATGCGACCATCCAGAAGATCGTGTCTGGCTGGGCAACGGATTTCGACACGTCGCGGGCAGCCAAGCTTGGCTTCAAGGCAGAGACCGCCTTTGACGATATTATCAAAGCGCATATTGACGACGAACTCGGCGGGAAGATTCCAAGATGAGCGTAATCGATTCGGGCAAGGGAAAAATTGCGCTGGTGACGGGTGGTGGCACAGGTGTCGGCAAGGCCATTGCGACCGCATTGCTCGGCGTTGGCTATATGGTGGTCATTTCCGGCAGGCGCATGGATATATTAGAGAATGCGGCCAAGGTTTTGACCAGCGATACTGGCGGTACGGTCAAACCGATCACCGCGGATGTCAGCGATCCTCACTCTGTCGCAGCGCTTTTCGAAGCGATCAAAGCGGAATTCGGACGGCTCGACCTTCTGGTCAATAATGCGGGTATCAATGTCCCGAACATTGCCATGGAAGAGCTGACATTCGAGCATTGGACATCAATCGTCGGCGCCAATCTGACCGGCGTGTTTCTTTGCACCCAGCAGGCGATGAAGCTGATGAAAGCGCAATCGCCGCGAGGCGGCCGCATCATCAATAATGGTTCGATTTCAGCACAGACTCCGCGCCCCAATACAGCGCCCTATACGGCCACGAAACATGCCGTGACCGGCATGACCAAATCGACGGCGCTGGATGGCAGACCATTCGATATTGCCTGCGGGCAGATCGATATTGGCAATGCCACCACTGAAATGACATCCAAAATGGCGGGCGGCGTGATGCAGGCAAATGGCGAGATCGCCAGTGAGCCAACCATACCGGCGCATCACATCGGCGATGCTGTTGTCTATATGGCAAGCCTGCCACTGGACGCGAACGTACTGACAATGACGGTCATGGCAACGAAAATGCCGCTGGTCGGACGCGGGTAAAGCAGAGGGGCAGCGCTTTGGGAGAAGTGATGTCCAAACATAATTTCTGGAGGAGAGCGCATGGCATCGGTTGAATTCGCCGACGTACGAAAATCATTCGGTACCCACCCTGTCATCAAGGGTGTGGATATCAAGATCGAAGATGGCGAATTCGTCATCCTTGTTGGACCATCGGGCTGCGGCAAGTCCACCTTGCTGCGTATGCTGGCGGGACTGGAGAATATCTCGGCGGGAGAAATCAAGATCGGCGGCCAGGTTGTCAATGGCCTCGCTCCAAAGGAGCGCGACATTGCCATGGTCTTCCAGAACTATGCGCTTTATCCACATATGACCGTTGCCGACAACATGGCTTTTTCGCTGACGCTCAAACGCGCCTCCAAGGCCGAGATTGAAAAACGCGTAAAACCTGCGGCAGAAATTCTCGGTCTCACTCCGCTGCTGGACCGTTTTCCTCGCCAGCTTTCCGGAGGTCAACGCCAGCGCGTTGCCATGGGCCGCGCGATTGTGCGCGACCCGCAAGTCTTCCTGTTTGATGAACCCCTGTCCAATCTGGATGCCAAGCTGCGTGTCGCCATGCGTGCGGAAATCAAGGAACTGCATCAGCGGCTGAAGACCACCACCGTCTATGTGACCCATGACCAGATCGAAGCCATGACCATGGCGGATAAAATCGTGGTGATGCATGATGGTCTGGTGGAACAGATCGGCGCGCCGCTTGAACTTTATGATCAGCCGGCAAATCTGTTTGTTGCCAGCTTCATCGGCTCGCCCGCCATGAACATGATCAAAGGCAAGCTCGATCCAAACAGCGCGCTGAAATTCAAGACCGATAATGGTGTCGAATTGCCCGTTGCCAAAGCGCCGGAGAGCGCCAAGGGCCGCGCCTTGATTTATGGTTTGCGGCCCGAGCACATGACAATCGCCGATGGCGGCATACCCGCCGAGGTCGTGGTGATTGAACCGACAGGCTCTGAGACGCAAATGATCATGCGGGTTGGCGGCGATCTCGTTACCGGCGTTTTCCACCAGCGCATCAATGCAAAGCCCGGCGAGACTGTCGGCCTCTCCATCCATGCGGAGGCCACCTATCTGTTCGATGCCGAGACCGGCAAGCGACTTGTTTGAGTTTACAAAAGCGGTGTCTGCCAGTCGGTAGCAGGCCTTCGTCATAAAGCACCGACAAAGCCATGGCCCAGAATGTGGGAGCATTTTGAAGGCCTTTTACAACCAAGGAGGAGCAAGAATGACCATTAACAGAAGACATCTTCTCGGCGCATCAGCCGGACTAGTCGCTGCCGCAGGGCTCAACCGTTTCGGACTCACGCCCGCTTTTGCTCAAGCCGCAGCACCGACCTACAAACCGGAAGAAGGCGCTACATTGCGCCTCTTGCGCTGGGTTCCATTTGTTCCTGCCGAAGAAGCCGCATGGCTTGCAAATACCAAGAAATTTACCGAAGCAACCGGCGTTCCAGTGCGTGTCGACAAGGAAAGCTGGGAAGACGTTCGCCCGAAGGCCGCGGTTGCCGCCAATGTCGGCTCCGGCCCGGACATAGTGATGAGCTGGTTCGACGATCCTCAGCAATATCCGGACAAGCTGGTTGATGTAACAGAGCTTGGCGAATATCTGGGCGCTACCCATGGCGGCTGGTATGCCGGTCTTGAAGGCTATGCCAAACGTGACGGTAAGTTCATTGCGCTTCCGCTTTGCGCCATCGGCAACGCGGTCGTTTACCGCGACAGCCATATGAAAGCCGCAGGTTTCCAGGAATTTCCGAAGGACACTGCGGGCTTCCTCGAATTGTGCAAGGCTATGCAGGCAAAGGGCACCCCGGCTGGCTTCCCGCACGGCAAAGCAGTGGGCGATGGCAATAATTACGCCCATTGGTTGCTTTGGAGCCATGGCGGCATGATGGTCGACGAAAGCGGCAAGGTTGTCCTGAACAGCCCTGAAACGCTTGCGTCAGTCAAATATGCGCAGGAGCTGTACAAGACCTTCATTCCGGGAACGGAAAGCTGGCAGGACGTCAATAATAACCGCGCCTTCCTTGCACGTCAGGTATCGCTGACAGCAAATGGTGTCTCGGTCTATTATGCGGCCAAGAAAGATCCTTCCATGGCAGATATTGCCGAAGACATGCGCTCAACCAACCTTCCTATCGGACCTGTTGGCAAGTCGGTCGAGCTGCATCAGACTTCAACACTTTCGATCTTCAAGCACACGAAATATCCCGAAGCCGCAAAAGCCTATCTGCAATTCATGTATCAGGCCGATAATATGAATGCCTGGATTGAAGGTGCCAGCGCCTATTGCTGCCAGCCCTTGAAGGAATTTGCGGCCAATCCTGTTTGGAAATCCAATCCGATCCATGAAGCCTATGCGCGCGCTTCAGAAACGCTTCGCCCGAATGGTTATGCAGGACCCCTGGGAACAGCATCTGCGGGCGTCATGGCCGATTATGTGCTGGTCGATATGTATGCGACCGCCGTCACCGGCCAGATGACTGCGGAGGACGCCATTGCACAGGCAGAAAAGCGGGCAAACCGCTACTACGCCACCTAAGCAATTTAGCCTTCCGCCGCCCGAATGCGGCGGAAGGCATTCTTGCTTTAGCAACCGGAGATTGCGATGACAATGACGCCGACTGCAAAACGAAACTCTGCCTTGGGCACAATGGCCCGCAGTAATACTGCGGTTGGCCTGTTCTTCATGCTGCCTGCGGCAGTATTCCTGATCTGCTTTTTGACCTACCCACTCGGGCTAGGTGTCTGGCTCGGCTTCACCGACGCAAAAATCGGCCGCGACGGCGTTTTCATCGGCATCGAAAACTATCAGGCGCTTGCCAATGATTCAGTCTTCTGGATGGCCGTCTATAATACTGTTCTCTACACATTCATTGCGTCGATCCTGAAATTCGTTCTGGGTCTTTGGCTTGCAATGATCCTCAATGAACATCTGCCGTTCAAATCATTCTTCCGCGCCATTATTCTCCTACCATGGGTTGTCCCGACAGTTTTGTCCGCCCTCGCCTTCTGGTGGATTTACGATGCGCAGTTTTCGATTATTTCCTGGTCATTGATGCAGCTGGGCTGGATCGATGGGCCGATCAACTTTCTTGGCGATCCGAACAATGCGCGCGCCTCGGTTATCGCTGCCAATGTCTGGCGCGGCATTCCGTTCGTGGCGATCTCGCTGCTTGCCGGCTTGCAGACAATTCCGCAATCGCTGCATGAAGCAGCCTCTCTGGACGGTGCAACGGGCTGGCAGCGTTTCCGCTTTATAACCTTGCCCATGCTCACGCCTATCATCGCTGTGGTGATGACTTTCTCCGTGCTCTTCACCTTCACCGATTTCCAGCTGATCTATGTGTTGACCAAGGGGGGGCCAGTCAATGCAACGCATCTGATGGCAACCTTGTCATTCCAGCGCGGCATTCCCGGTGGACAGCTTGGCGAAGGCGCGGCGATTGCCGTCGCCATGATTCCATTCCTTCTGGCTTCGATCCTGTTCTCATTTTTCGGCCTTCAGCGCCGTAAATGGCAACAGGGCGGACAAGATTGAGCGGGAGGGGAACGATATGAGCATTTCCGAACAGACTGCCGCCCAGCCACTTAACGACGAAGCGCAAGGCATGAGCTATCTCAATCGCCTGCCCCGGCGCATTGTGGTGCTTTACCTGCCGCTGCTGGTTTTCATCATCGTGCTTTTGTTTCCATTCTACTGGATGGCAATAACGGCAGTAAAACCCAATGATCAGTTGACCGACTATAATAATTACAGCCCGTTCTGGGTGGTAAAGCCAACGCTTGACCATATTAAATATCTGCTGTTCGAAACCTCCTATCCGGGCTGGCTATGGAATACGATCGTGGTTTCCGTCTGCGCGACGGTTCTGTCTCTTGCTGCATCGGTTTTTGCCGCCTATGCCATTGAGCGCGTGCGCTTTTCCGGTTCTCGTCCTGTGGGTCTATTGATCTTCCTTGCCTATCTGGTGCCGCCATCCATCCTTTTCATTCCCTTGGCGGTCATCGTGTTCAAGTTCGGTATTTACGACACCAAACTTGCGCTGATCTTCACCTATCCCACATTCCTTATCCCCTTCTGCACATGGCTGCTCATGGGCTACTTCCGCTCGATCCCTTTCGAACTTGAGGAAAGCGCTCTGGTGGATGGCGCATCGCGCTGGCAAATTCTGGTCAGGGTCATATTGCCGCTGGCCGTGCCCGGACTGATATCTGCCGGTATTTTCGCCTTCACTTTGTCCTGGAATGAGTTCATCTATGCGCTGACCTTCATCCAATCCTCTGAGAACAAGACTGTCCCGGTCGGTGTGCTGACAGAGCTGGTGCGAGGCGATGTTTTCGAGTGGGGTTCACTGATGGCAGGCGCCCTGTTCGGGTCGCTGCCCGTTGTCATTCTCTACTCATTCTTTGTCGATTATTACGTTTCCTCCATGACCGGCGCGGTCAAGGAATAGACCCTCAGGAGTTCCCTAAAAATGACTACCAACAAAGCCCCGAAAAAACTTCGATCTCAGGAATGGTTTGACAATCCTGATAATCCGGGGATGACAGCGCTCTATCTTGAGCGTTATCTGAATTACGGCCTGACCCGCGGTGAATTGCAGTCGGGCAAGCCAATCATCGGCATCGCGCAGACCGGCTCGGATATTTCGCCCTGCAACCGCCACCATATTGAGCTGGCCAAGCGGGTGCGTGACGGCATTATTGCTGCTGGCGGCATTCCGTTCGAGTTTCCTGTTCATCCAATTCAGGAAACCGGCAAGCGCCCGGGAGCAGCACTTGACCGCAACCTTGCCTATCTCGGCCTCGTTGAAGTTCTTTTCGGCTATCCTCTGGATGGTGTCGTGCTCACCATTGGTTGTGACAAGACCACGCCAGCCATGTTGATGGGCGCCGCCACGGTGAACATTCCAGCTATCGCGCTGTCAGTAGGGCCAATGCTCAATGGCTGGCATCGCGGCGAACGCACGGGCTCCGGCACCATCGTCTGGAAGTCACGCGAGAAGCTTTCTTCCGGCGAAATCAACTATGACCAGTTCATGGATATCGTCGCATCATCAGCGCCATCTGTCGGTTATTGCAACACGATGGGAACAGCCACGACGATGAACTCACTGGCAGAAGCCCTAGGCATGGAACTGCCGGGCGGCGCTGCTATCCCTGCACCTTACCGCGAACGCGGGCAGATCGCCTATGACACCGGCAAGCGCATTGTCGATATGGTGCGCGAAGACCTGAAGCCATCCGATGTCATGACACGGGCGGCGTTCGAAAACGCCATCGTCATCAACTCAGCCATTGGCGGCTCGACAAATGCCCCGATCCATCTGAATGCTATTGCGCGCCATCTCAATGTTCCGCTGGACAATGATGACTGGCAGGAAATCGGCCATGACGTGCCGCTGCTGGTCAATTTGCAGCCAGCAGGCGAATATCTGGGCGAGGACTATCATCGCGCGGGCGGCGTGCCTGCCGTGGTTGCCGAACTTATGAAGGCGGGGAAACTACCGCATCCTGGTGCTGTGACCGTCAACGGCCAAAGCATTGGCGCAAATTGCGAACATGCCGAGAACCTCAATACCGATGTCATCAAGACCTATGATGCGCCATTGAAGAAGAAGGCCGGGTTCATCAATCTCAAAGGCAATCTGTTCGACAGCGCGATCATGAAGACCAGCGTAATCTCCGATGAGTTCCGCGAGCGCTACCTTTCCAATCCAGATGATCCGGAAGCCTTTGAAGGCATTGCCGAAGTCTTTGAGGGGCCGGAAGATTATCATCACCGGATCGACGATCCGGCGCTTGGTCTCAATGAAAACAGCATTCTGATCATGCGCGGCACTGGACCGATCGGCTATCCAGGTGCGGCAGAGGTGGTCAATATGCAGCCGCCAGCCTATCTACTGAAACAGGGTATCCATGCGTTGCCCTGCCTTGGCGATGGCCGTCAATCCGGCACATCAGGTTCGCCCTCTATCCTCAATGCTTCGCCTGAAGCTGCGGTTAATGGCGGCCTTGCTCTGGTTCGTTCCGGCGATCATCTGCGCATCGACCTCAACAAGGGCACTGCAAATATCCTGATCGACGATGAGGAACTGCAAAAGCGCAAGGACGATCTGATCGCGGCTGGCGGCTATAAATATCCGGCAAGCCAGACGCCGTGGCAGGAAATCCAGCGCGGCATGGTCGGTCAGCTTGATGAAGGCATGGTTTTGAAACCAGCCGTTGACTACCAGCGCATTGCCCAGACCAAGGGACTTCCACGCGATAACCACTAAATCGCCGGACGCCCTGACGGATGTAAAAGCCATATATCGGGAGGAAGCATGGCGAATTCCATACGGCGCTATGAGGGGAGGCACGCGGTTATAACCGGCGGTGCCTCCGGCATAGGTTTCAGAACAGCAGAGCGGATCGTGTCGGAGGGCGGCACGGTTACTCTGTGGGACGTTGATGCAGCAAAGATCAAGGAGGCAAAGGCAGCACTTGGAGCCTCCTCCCACGGTGTGAGTCTCGATGTGTCCGACCCTGATCAGGTCGAGAAGGCCACACAGGAAACCGTATCCGCCTTTGGCAAGATTGATGTCCTTGTCTGCTCGGCGGGAATAGCCGGACCCAATGCCAAGGTCGCCGACTACCCGATTGACCAGTGGAAACGCGTCTTTGACATCAATCTGCACGGATTGTTTTATTGCAATCGGTTTGTCGTGCCGGTCATGCAAAAGAATGGCTATGGCCGGATCGTCAATGTTGCTTCCATTGCGGGCAAGGAGGGCAACCCCAATGCCTCTGCCTATAGCGCATCAAAGGCTGCGGTTATCGGCCTGACGAAATCTCTTGGCAAGGAGCTTGCCGGTGATGGAATTACCGTCAACGTGATAACACCTGCTACAGTTGATACGCCCATCCTCCAGCAATTGAAGCCGGAGTTCATCGATTACATGCTTTCGAAGATTCCGATGCAGCGTTTCGGCAAGGTCGCTGAGCTTGCCTCGCTGATAACGTGGATTGCCAGTGAAGAATGTTCATTCACGACCGGAGCAGTATTCGACATTTCCGGTGGCCGTGCTACATACTAGGCCACTACCCACCAGTGAAGAGAAGGTTGACCAATGAAACTCTTGCGTTATGGCCCGCTCGGCCAGGAAAAGCCAGGTCTTATCGATAAGGATGGCAATGTCCGCGATCTTTCCGGACATGTGAAGGATATTGCCGGTGAGGCGATTTCACCCGAAGGCTTGAAGAAGCTCGCCGCGATCGACCCCGCTTCACTGCCACTCGTTGAAGTAGACCGCTATGGCGCCTGCGTTGCCGGAACCGGCAAGTTCATCTGCATCGGCCTGAACTATTCCGACCATGCGGCAGAGACTGGCGCAACCGTGCCGCCGGAGCCCATCATTTTCATGAAGGCCACATCGGCAATAGTCGGCCCGAACGATAATGTGGAAATTCCCCGCACCTCGCTTAAGACAGACTGGGAAGTCGAGCTTGGCGTGGTGATTGGCAAACATGCCAAATATGTCAGTGAAGACGAAGCAATGGACTATGTTGCAGGCTATTGTCTGATCAACGATGTTTCCGAGCGCGCATTTCAGGCAGAGCGTCAGGGTCAGTGGACCAAGGGCAAGAGCTGCGACACATTTGGCCCGACAGGCCCATGGCTTGTAACCAAGGACGAGATCAAGGATCCGCAGAACCTGAAAATGTGGCTGGAAGTCAATGGCCATCGCTATCAGGACGGGACATCGGCAACGATGGTCTATGGCGTGAAATATTTGGTTTCCTACCTGTCGCAATTCATGAGCCTGCATCCGGGCGACATCATCTCGACCGGTACACCTCCCGGCGTTGGCCTTGGCCAGAAGCCAAATGTGTTTCTCAAGGAGGGCGATATCATTACGCTCGGTATTGAGGGTCTGGGCGAACAGCGCCAGCAAGTCGTGCAGGGCTAATTTTTCCTGCCAATCAATTTTGCGTGGTTTGACGGGCCACAATGAGGGAAATTGCCGGCTGCATGTATTTTGCAGCCCCAACCCGCATGGTGAGCCTGTCAGGCCACGCATAATTGTCTCCGCCTTATGGCGTCAAAGGAGTACGAAATGTCCTCAGCTACAAAAGCTGCTCATGCCCCGCAGAAAGCTCCTGCGGGAGCGAGCAAGGTTCGCTACATCATTCTTGCGATGTGCTTTCTCGGCCTGACAATGAACTATCTCGACCGCGCGAATATGAGCGTGGCTTTGCCCTATATTGATGCTGAACTTGGCCTGAACCTGTCCAATGCCGAAAAAGGCCTGATCTTCGGTGCCTTCTTCTGGGCCTATGACGGCATGATGCTGATCGCAGGCTGGTTTACCGACAAAGTCGGCGCGCGCCGGTCCTTCTCTCTTGCTGCTGTATGGTGGTCTGTGTTCACTGCATTGACACCGCTTGCCACGACTTTCTGGGGCTTTTTCGGCATGCGTTTCGCTTTGGGTGCTGGTGAGGCCCCGGCCTATCCGAGCGCAACCAAGGCAGCCTCACGCTGGTTCCCAAAAAGCGAGCGTGCCTTTGCCACGGCCGTTATCGATTCCGGCTCCCGCGTTGGCACCGTCCTCGCCTTGCCTATCGTAACCGGCATCATCGCTCTGGCGACTTGGCACTACTCATTCATCATCCTCGGCGCGCTCGGCCTTGTCTGGGCGTTCTTCTGGTACATGATGTATCGTGATCCTGCCGATCACCCCGGCGCAAATGATCTGGAGCGTCAGTACATCACCGATAATGGTGGGCGCACGGAAGAGAATGACGATGCGGAAGCGGTAAAAATCCGGTGGCGCGACCTTTTCCGTTATCGCACCGTTTGGGGCATGATGATCGGCTTCTTCTGCCTGAACTTCGTCATCTATTTCTTCCTGACCTGGTTCCCCGATTACCTGAAGAATGCCCGCGGTCTCAATCTGGCCGAGCTTGGAACATTCGGCATGATCCCCGGCCTTACCGCTGTTGCAGCGGCTTGGGCGGCAGGTATCTGGGCCGATCGCGCCATTCGCAACGGTGCTGACGTGACGACGATCCGCAAGATCATCATGGTTGGCGGTCTGCTGGGTGGCGCGGCCATTCTGCCCGCTGCAATGGTAACATCGCTCTATATGGCGCTGATCTTCCTTGCGATTTCCTACAGCAGTCTGGCTGTTGCGGCCACGGCAATCTGGTCGCTGCCAGCAGACGTTGCGCCAAGCTCGCATCATGTGGCGTCAATTGGCGGCATCCAGAACTTTGCCTCAAACATTGCAGGCATTATCAGCCCGTTCCTGTTTGGCTATCTGCTTGATGTGTTTAATGGAAACTATATTCCGTCATTCGCTCTGGCTGCCGGCGTCGCCGTCATCGGCGCGTTCAACTAGTCGACCGTGAAGAACGA
>UCNP01000019.1 GCA_900473335.1 Hyphomicrobiales bacterium
TCCATGCTCGGGTTCAAGTCCGAAATCGCAGCCAGTATTACACTTGCCGGTATTGAACTCATCCACATGATGCGCAAGCGGCAAGGCATCTTCGCTTCAACGAAAGCTATTTCGCTCAAAGCGCAGTTTGCGGCCCTGACGGTATAGTTGCGTCTTGAGATAGACCCGTTTTACCCTGAGTGAAACTTTGTAACACATCCGGTAAATATGCTGTCGATGAAAATCAATATCGTGAATGGCGTAGCGATGAGGTGATATTTGCTTGGTGCCAGCTGCTAAAATGCCTGACGAACCAAAAGAGTGTGAGAGGCATCAGCTTCGCTGGAAAGACGGTGGTAGGCCACAAAGTATTTGCAAAGGAAGGCGCCCTCACAGCTGTTTTTTTGCATCAGGTATCAGCCCTCCCCTGCCTGGAATCTAGTTTATTTTTGTCCTATTATTCTGAGGACGGGCAGCTCTGATTTGGATCAAACAGGAAGTTGATAAGAATAATTTTGAACTTGGGTTTCGTTTAAATCGCGTAAGAGAAGGCCACAACTGGGGCGACCAGAGTCAATGCTCTGTTATCAAGGCGCAAATGGCATTTGCCCGAAGGAGAAATTAGTACGCCAGAATGTAACTGGGGCAGATTTGGTGGCGGCAGTTTCCGCACCTTTTGGTGGGGGATTCCGTTTTGGCGCAAATCATGATTCTTATGAGGGATGAAGAAGCGGCGCCTCCCCTCAGCTATATATGCAGACACGCTTTCGCTGAATGCATTGCGCAGCCTGGTAACGGGCCTTGTGGAACAGGTTGATACACTGAAGGTTGAGGTTGACGGGCTTCGCGGGGAAAACCGTGCGCTTCACGAAGAGAACGCGAAGCTTCGCCTGGAGAACACCCGTCTCAAAGTGGATGGCCAGCTTTTGCGTGACGAGATCGCCCGGCTGAAGAACATGCCACCGCGGCCGCCATTCAAGTCGTCGGGCATGGAGAAGGCGACGGATAGCAAGGGTGATGATAAACAGACGGATAAGAAGAAGCCGCGTGGCGCCAAGCAAGATGTAAAGCGGGAGAGCCGGGAGGAAATCCTGCAGGCCAATGTTCCGGCTGGTTCGCGGTTCAAAGGCTACAAGAGCTGCTTCGTTCGCGAGCTGGTTTTGCGAGCCGAACTGGTTCACTACCGGCGGGAATGCTGGGTGACGCCGGATGGAAAGACGGTTATTGCGCCACTGCCTGCCGGGATCATGCTATGCGATTCACACAATT
>UCNP01000088.1 GCA_900473335.1 Hyphomicrobiales bacterium
TTGATGCAGGGTGGAGACGGGATCGGTAATGCTTCCGAAGATCAAACTATCAGGCGATGTGGATGTGGTCGCTCTGTCGCCGCTGATGCGCGGCATCGTCCTGGCTCTGTCCTATGCCGGGACCCAGGGCGGCATCGGCCTGACTGCCACCGGCGCTGTGAACCGCAAGTTCGTGCACTGGACTGCCATCCACTTCAACTGGCCCGGCTATAGCTTTGACGAACTCTACAGCGTCAACAAGGTCCTCAATGAATCCGACATGCCACCGCTTTGGGTCGTGCGCGACATCACCCGCCATCTAAAACTCCTGCGCCGCAGGAAAGACGTGCTGGTGCCAACGAAACGCGGTCAGGACTTTCTGGCAAGACCGGAAGCTTGCTTCGATCTGGTCGCCACGGATTATCTTTATGCCTATGTCCATCACGGACAAAATCCGGACGATATACGCGACCGAATGCAATGGTGGGACGTCTTCCTCAACCTCATCAACATCATGACGACCTCAGGATGCTCGCTGGACGAAATGGCAAACGAACTGTTCCCAGGGGAAGCCTATCCTTTGAGGGAAGAAAAAATGTCTGTGGAAGATCGGGCGCTGAGATCCGAGTTTCGTTACAGCGTCATTCGCCCGCTTTGCTGGCTCGGGCTACTTTATGAAGATCGTGAGGGCCTGACCATCTGGCAACAGGGAACCTATCACAAAACGCCATTATGGACAGCTTGCCTGCAACTGGAATCCGATACGCAAACCTTGATCGGCGTCCATTGATAAGGCCGCAACCTTCACCCGGCAGGAGTCTGCCGAGATAGCGCTTTCTCACGCCGCGCGATGACTGCAGGATCATTCATAAAATCCTTCCGCCGTCCCGGGCCGCAAGACCGCTTGACGTAGCCGTTCTTGTCGCTGTTGGTCTTCACGGTCGGCTTTTTTTGTTCGTCCTGATGTTCCTTGATATAGGCCAGAACATCGCCCAATCGCTTGTTCTCGGTGATCGCCGCATGCGTTACCCGCTGCTCCTTGTCGAACACCCTATAGGGCAGGCAGTGCCCCTTCCAGCGTACATCAAGGCGGCCATCCGCATAGGCATAGGTCTCGACATAGCAACCGACCAGACCACGTGTCACATCGGTCTCCTCCAGCATGATCCGCTGGCGCTCAAATGAAAACGTCAGCTGCGATCCGACATAACGCTGCTCGCGCTTGCACAGGATCTCCTGCAGCCGATCCGGAGTCAGATTCAAAGGACGATGCAAATCCTCGGGCCGGGCTGGGACGACCGAAAATCGTGCGTTATAACGGTTCATGAAACTCTCTAAAAACGCATTGCCTGCCGACATATTGTCGATCTCGGCCAGCCGCAATGCCTTGACCAAACGATCCTGCAATGTCCGGTTCATTCGCTCGACACGGCCTTTGGCCTGGCTTGAATTTGCACAGAGAATCTCGATGTTCAGCTCGCATAACGCACGCCCAAACTGGGTCATGGCCTGGCCACCCCTGGCATCCTTCTTTGCCACCCGGAACACCGAATGCTTGTCAGAATAGAAGGCAATCGGGGCGCCGTGACGCTTAAGATACAGCGCCAGTGCTTCAAAGTACGAAAACGCACTTTCCGAACGCACGAACCGCAACTCCATCAACTTGCCCGTCGCATCGTCGATGAAGACCAATAACGAACATGGATCGCCACGATCTTCGAACCAGCGATGATCCGATCCATCAATCTGCACCAGCTCACCATAAGCCTCGCGTCGCAGCCGCGGCTGATGAAACGTCCGGCGCTGCTTGCGCGACAACCAGATGCCGGCATCTACCATCCAGTGGCGCAGCGTCTCACGCGACACACGCAGCCCATCACGTTCAGCCAGCATCTCCGAGGCCAGGGTCGGGCCGAAGTCCGCATAACATTCACGAACCAGCGTCATCGCATAATCCCGAACGCCATCGCTGAACCGGTTGTTCGACGGCCGGCCGATCGCCTTGTGCCGGATCGAGACCGCACCGTCCGTGCGCATCCGCTCCAACAGACGACGGACCTGGCGTGTGCTCAAGTCAAGAACATGGGTCGCCGACACCAACGTCATCCGCCCAGCCATCACTTTCGACAGAACTTCGATCCGCTGCAGGTCCCGTTCGCTCATCGCTATCAATCCCATCTGCAATCTCCCACACGTCAATCAGACACGGGGGAGTGTGACATTCCAACTTTGCAGAAACAGGACACTTCAACTTTGCGGCTACACCATATTGTCGCATAAGATAGATTATGGAACCAGATTATCCCTTATTTGGCAAGTGGATATCCATTTAGGGATAATTTATTCATTTTCACGATTTTAAACATGTGAATATATGATATTATCCCTATGTCATTCCTAAAAGACTGCGTCAGGGATAATATGAGAAAGTTCAATGAATTATCGCTGGAGCAAATTCGCCAACACGTCGATACGGCGCAGGCTTATGATGTTTATCAGGCCAGTGTGAAGGAATTCGAGCAGCGGTTTTCAGGTTCCATGTCATGGAAGAAAAGTACCAATGGCAAGTTTTATCTCTACAAAAAGACGAATGGCATATGGAAATCTCTTGGACCCAAAGAACCAGAAACGGAACTGACCTATAAACAGTTTCATTCAGGACGCGATGCTTCGAAGGACCGAATATCCCGGTTAGCGCAGCGGCTTGACCAGCTCGCCCCCGTCAATCGCGCCATGTCTCTTGGACGTGTCCCTTTATTGACGGCCCGTATTATCCGCGCACTTGATAAGCTTGGCCTCATTGGAACGGCAGTCGATGTTGTCGGCACCAACGCGCTTTTTATCTATGAGCGAATGGCCGGTGTTCATATTGCCAGCGGATTATTATCGACGCAGGACGTCGATCTTCTGATGGATTCACGTTTCAGCCTCAGGCTTATAGCAAAAGATTTTTCCAACAAAGGTCTGATTGGCCTCTTGCAAAAAGTCGATCACTCATTTCGTCCATTGGCAAAAAATGGATACCGCGCGGCAAATCGTGACGGTTTTCTTGTTGACCTTATCAAGCCAACACCAAAAAATATCTTGTCATCCACTGAGAAGTCCCGCTTTAGCGCTGATGCTGAGGATTTGCAGGCAATCGAAATCGAAGGGCTTGCCTGGCTCGTCAACAGTCCAAAGGCATCTGTGACGGTCATGGACGAACGTGGCTATCCATTGCGCTTTTCCTGTCCGGACCCTCGGGCTTTTGCACTTCACAAATTATGGCTCTCGCGCCGGGCGGACCGGGATGCAGCAAAACGTTTGCGGGATGAGCAGCAAGCCCGCGTTGTCGCTGAGCTAATCAGGAAATACCTAACCCATCTCTCATTCCAATCGGGCGATTTGCAGGCTTTGCCTCTTGCGTTGCGTCAATTGGCGTCCGAACTCAACACTGTTTCTGCCAACAAAAATGAGACTCGAAACCTCACTCCAGACTGGTAGATAGAAAAGAGCGCCAGCATAACCGGCGCTCTTTGTTTCTTTAACTATAGGCCGCCATAGGTGGGCAGGAGCAAACCAGATTGCGATCGCCCGCAACATTGTCGATCCGGGAAACTGGAGGCCAATATTTCAGTAAGTCCTCTGCCTCGCCGCCCGGCAAGCTTGCAACCTTGCGGCTATAGGGGTGTGACCAATCATCGGCCAAGACATCACCGGAAGGATGCGGCGCATTAACGAGCGGATTATCATCTCTCGGCCACTCGCCGCTCGAAACTTTTGCCGCCTCTCCTGCAATAGCGATCATCGCATCGCAGAAGCGATCGATTTCACGCTTTGATTCCGATTCCGTAGGCTCGACCATGAGCGTTCCGGCAATTGGCCAGGACATGGTTGGAGCGTGGAACCCGTAATCAATCAGGCGCTTGGCAATATCTTCCACGCCAATGCCGGCGCTATCCTTAAGCACCCGCGTATCGAGAATGCACTCATGCGCAACGCGATCATTACGGCCCTTGAACAGAACAGGATAATAGTCCTTCAAGCGCTCGGCGATATAATTGGCATTGAGAATTGCCATTTCAGTCGCTCGCTTCAGGCCTGCTCCCCCCATCATACGGATATACATCCACGTGATCGGCAAGATCGAAGCGCTGCCGTAAGGTGCGGCAGAAACCGCATTTCCCGTACCATTTGCAACATGCCCAGGAAGGAATGGCGCCAGATGCTTCTTCACACCAATAGGTCCAATTCCGGGCCCGCCGCCACCATGCGGAATGCAGAAGGTCTTGTGGAGGTTCATATGGCAAACATCTGCGCCAATATCGCCGGGACGTGCAAGTCCAACCAGCGCATTGAGGTTGGCACCATCGAAATAGACCTGACCGCCATGTTCGTGAACGACAGTACAGATATCCTTGACGCCTTCCTCAAATACACCATGCGTTGAAGGATAGGTGATCATCAATGCCGCAAGATTAGCACTATGCAATTGGGCCTTCGCCTTCAGATCATCAAGATCAATATCGCCTGCCTCTTCGCAGGCAACAACGACAACCCGCATCCCCGCCATATGCGCACTGGCGGGATTGGTGCCATGGGCAGATTCCGGGATCAGACAGATATTGCGATGATCATCACCTCGATCCAGATGATAGCGGCGGATTGCCAGAAGCCCAGCATATTCGCCCTGGCTGCCAGCATTAGGCTGAAGCGATACGGCATCGAACCCTGTAATTTCCGAAAGCCATGCTTCAAGATCGTCGGTTAAAGATTTATAGCCCAGCGCATGATCGGTCGGTGCAAAAGGATGGACATTTGCAACGCTCTGCCAGCTAACGGGAAGCATTTCTGCTGCCGCGTTCAACTTCATCGTGCAGGAACCAAGCGGGATCATTGCACGGTCAAGCGCCAAATCCTTGTCCGCGAGCCGACGAAGGAAGCGCATCATCTCGGTTTCAGAACGCTGCTGGTGGAAAACAGCCTGAGTCATGAAACCTTCGGCAGGCCGCGAGCTTGGCAATTTTGAACCCGGATTATTGAGTACCTTTGCGCCAAACAACCCTGCAAGAGCAACCAGATCTTCATCTGTCGTTGTCTCATCGACCGTGATGCCAAGCCAATCCGCATCAATGCGACGAAGCAACCTCTCGCCTCTTTCTGCATCAGCGGCGATAGACGCCGCCTTACCTGGAACGTTGACAGTCACAGTATCGAAGAATTTCGAACCAGCTAGTTTCAGTCCCACAGCCTCCAGCGCGGCTGCTAGCGTTGCTGCCTTTGCATGAACCTGGCTGGCAATAGCCTGAAGCCCCTGCGGACCATGCCAAATGGCATAGGATACGGCCATATTTGCAAGGAGTGCCTGCGCCGTGCAGATATTGGATGTGGCCTTGTCCCGGCGAATATGCTGTTCGCGCGTCTGTAGAGCGAGGCGGTATCCTGCCCTGCCTTTGCTGTCGACCGATTGCCCTACGAGGCGACCAGGGATAAGCCGGGTCAAATTTTCAGTAACGGCGAGATAGGCGGCATGCGGGCCACCATAGCCGACAGGAACGCCAAAACGCTGCATCGAACCAGCAGCAATGTCGGCACCCAATGATGCGGGCGATGCCGTAATTGTCAGAGCCAGCGGATCCGCAATTGCTACGACAAGCGCACCTGCCGCCTTGGCAGTTTTGATGACGGCAGAATGGTCCTGGTACACGCCATTTGTATCCGGCCAAGGTATGATGATCGCGGCAACGCTTGCATCAATTTCGCCGCCATTCACAGTCATGCCAAGCGGTTCAGCGCGGGTTCGCACAACATCCAAGATTTGCGGATGTATATCCCCGGCAAGAACGATGCGCGTACGCTTTTCACGATGATGGCGATAGGCAATACCCACCGCTTCTGCAACGGCAGTTGCTTCATCAAGCAGCGATGCAGAGGCTACAGGCAGTCCAGTCAGTTCCGTCACCAATGTCTGGAAATGAAACAGGAGTTCGAGACGCCCCTGACTGATTTCTGACTGGTATGGCGTGTAGGCCGTGTACCAAGCCGGGTTCTCAAAGAGATTGCGTTGGATTACCGCCGGTACATAGGTGCCGTGATAACCCTGACCGATGAAACTCTTGAAGGTTTTGTTCTGGCCCATTTTGGTCGCCAGTTCGGCCAATGCTTCAGCTTCATTGACCGCCTCAGGTATATTGAGAGGTTTTTCGAGCCGGATGGATTTCGGCACTGCTTGCGAAATCAGCGTATCAAGTGATGGGATGCCCAGTGCAGCCAACATGGCGCGGGTTCCTTGGGCGCTAGGCCCTATGTGCCTGTCCGTAAATGGGAATATGCTTTTGTTCATGATGCTCAGCCAATAATCGCTTTGTAACCGGCTTCATCGAGCAAGCCAGCTAATTGTTCGGTGTTGGAAAGTTTCATTTTCCAGAGCCAGCCATCGCTGGTTGCGGCAGAATTGACCAAGGCAGGGTCACTTGCGGTCGCTTCGTTGACTTCGGTGACTTCACCATCAAGTGGTGCATAAACATCGGAAGCCGCTTTAACGGACTCAACAACAACAGCTGCGTCACCCTTGGAAAGGCTCGTGCCAATATCAGGCAACTGAACGAAAACGAGATCGCCGAGCTGATCCTGCGCATGGTCGGTAATACCAACTGTTGCGATATCGCCTTCAACGCGTACCCATTCGTGATCTTCTGTAAAATATGTAGTTGCCATCTGGATTATCCTTTGTGGTAGCGATGTGGCGTGAAGGGAAGTGGATGAATGTGGACCGGTATGCGGTTACCGCGCACTTCGGCAAAAATTGGCGTGGATGCGGCAAGAATATCTTTATCAACATAGCCCATCGCAACCGGATGACCGGCAGAGGGACCGAACCCACCTGAGGTCACGAGGCCGACATGCCTGCCGTCTGCATCAATGAGAATTGTATCTGAACGAACCGGCTGGCGCCCATCAGGTTTCAAGCCAACCCGTTTGCGAGAACTGCCTGAAGCGAGCTTTGCGAGCAGTGCCGTTGCACCGATAAACTCTGCCTTCTCGCGGACAGGTTTACCAATTGCCCAAATGAGACCAGCATCTACCGGATCAAATTCAGGAGTGATGTCGTGGCCGTGCAGGCATAAGCCCGCTTCCAGCCGCAGACTGTCACGGGCTGCAAGACCGATCCACGCTACTCTCTCATCTTCAAAAAGCTTGTTTACAAGTTCGCGCGCATCTAAAGCAGGCAATCCAATCTCGAAACCATCTTCGCCCGTATAACCCGATCGACTCATGAACCAACCAGGCTTTGGCTCAAAACCGTGCATAAAGGCAAGTTCGGTTCCAGTGATGCCGGCTTTGCGCAGAACATCCGCTGCTTGCGGGCCTTGAATAGCCAGAAATACGCGGTCCAGCGCATCGATCTTGCAGTCAAAATCTATCGCAACACCACGCAAGTGCGCTTCATCCGCCGCTGCATTGCCCGCATTGGCAACGACCATAAAATGCTCGACACCCAACCGGGTCACGATCAAATCATCCAGGATGCCAGCCTGTTCCTTGAGGAAAAAAGTGTACTTGGACTGTCCCGATTGCAATGCTTCCGCATCAAGCGGGCATGCGCGGGACAATAGTCTGGCCGCGTCCGGTCCTGACACATCAAATAATTGCATATGCGAAATATCAAAAAGTCCCGCACTTTCACGCGCGTGCAGATGTTCCTTCATCACACCCAACGGATATGTGATCGGCATTGACCATCCGGCAAAGCCGCCAAAGCGCGCACCAGCGGCCTTGTGCAGATCATCAAGTGGCAGTGATTTCAGCTGTTCTTCTTCGTTGCCCATTAGTACTCCAGAGTCGTGCAAAGACCTCCGCCACAACGACGGAATGTTTCTTTGCCCCTCTGTCGGAAGCCTGAGAGACTCGCGCAGCCTTGGACCCAGGTCCGTACTGAACTTACACCTTCGGCGCGAGGTTTCCCCCGACTTTCCAGAGTTGCCTTACCCGTTTGCGGTTCTTGGTACCTGAGAGATTTCGGGCGATTTCCCCTTCGGTGGCTCTGCACATTTCTGCCCAGAACACTCTCCCGCAAACTGACAGTGCCTTTTGATTCTTCAATCCCAAGGCCCTCGACAAGCCCAGACCATAGCTTAGCGCAACGACCATGTCATCCGCACAAAGAGTGATTTTGGCGCTTAATGAACAATATTTGTCGAAGTGGGGACATATGCCGCACGTTTGAGAGCCATAACCCCCAGCGTTTGCCCCCTGCCCTTAACCGCATGCATTCCAAGAAACTGCGGCTGTATATCATTATCAAACTTCACGCGCTTAGCGAGATCCCCGGAGATCAGTACCGGCGCATCAAGCGTTCGGCAAAGTGTTTCCAGCCTTGCAGTGGTATTTACCGTATCTCCGAAATAGGTAATCTTGTGATGATCGACCCCTATTTCCGCAGTTATGATCGGACCGCCATGCAGCGCTGCACGCAATTGTGGTACACGTCCGAAATTTTTCAGCCATTTTTCCCTGTCATTCTCTATGGCATCAAGGATAGCAAAGATGCACTTTACGCTATTGCCATTCTTGATACCTCTCGCCATGGGCCATGTGATAATTGCGGCATCACCCACATAGTCATCAATGGTTCCCCAATGCCTGCGTACCGGTTCTGCGAAGGCAGCAAACAATGCGCCAAGGAATTGCTGGGCGCGTAAATCACCAAATTCCTGAGCAAAAGACGTGGACCCTACAAGATCGATAAACAGGAATACCCGCTCCTCCTCGATGGGCTTGCGGTAACGCCCGATAAGAAGACTTGAAAACACATCCCTTCCCAATAATTCACGCACACGCGCAACAAAGCTGACAATCAGCGAAACGCCCAGAGCGGATAACATTGCGCTAGCTGGTAAAAAAGCTATTTCATGCCAGGATTCATAAGTTTGATATCCGATAAATCCAAGTAGGAGTCGACACAATGCGGAGCCTACATACATCAAGATGTATGTAACGATCAGCATAGCAATGAGGTAAAGAGGGGTCGAAAGAGCGGCGATCCTTGCATAGAGTCGGGGAAATAATGCGCCACGTTCAAGTGCGATGATGGGGGTACATGTAAAAAGCGCAAAGACCGATCCTACGATCGACGGCTCGCCATAAAATGCCCAGCTGAAAAGTGCGCCACTTATGGAAACGACACACAGAATGAATATCCAAAACCCTCCGCTATACCTATTCACGCCCGGTCTCTTCGCATTAGAATAAGGCCAAGCAGATTGATCAACATCTAAATCTCCGGATCGTCGTTTGCTACTATGTAAACGCTTTTCCTTATAGTCCAAGGTGAGTTGAGGAATTTATTTCTCACACCCTTGACATGTGCTCGTCTCTGCCCTGCACGTCATCCTTCACATGGCAGAGCATGCCAACCAACGGCGCTTAGGTCACCGTCTGGAATATAGTACCTGTCCAATATCTGATTTAAGTCGATTGGGTTTCTGTTCGAACCTGCCTGTAAGAAACCAATACCAACGCGCCGATAAAAATTCCGGTCATCAGGAGTACGATGGTTGGCGCCGGTGCGCTGTCGATAAAGAACGAAAAGTAAGTTCCGAAAAATGATGCCAGTATTGCAACAAAAACGGAGACCATAAGCATTCTGCTGAAAGAGCGTGTTAACAGAAAGGCTATCGCTCCCGGCGCAATCAGCATGGCTATTGCCAATATTATACCAACGGCTTTCAAAGCGCCCACAATAGTCAGGGAAATCAGGCAAAGTAACCCATAATGCAGAAGTCTTACGCGCAGCCCGACTGCTCGAGCCTGAACCGTGTCAAATGCGTGAAGCAGAAAATCACGCCATTTAAAGATGACAATTCCGGCCGTTATCGCAGCAATTGTTGCTGTTTGGGCAATGTCGCTCCAACTGATACCCAACATGTCGCCAAATAATATGTGATCCAGATGTACGTCAGACTGGATTTTCACATAAAGCACGAGGCCAAAACCAAACATTCCCGAGAAGACAACCCCCATCACGGTATCCTGTTTTATCCGGCTATTCTCCTTCAAAAATCCTGTTGCGATTGCGCAAAACATACCTGCCACAAATGCTCCAATCGCGTAGGGCAAGCCGATAATATAGGCGATAACAACACCGGGAAAAACCGCATGCGAAATGGCATCTCCCATCAAAGACCAGCCCTTGAGCACCATGAAGCAGGATAGGAGAGCTGTCGGAATTGCCACGAGCACAGAGATGATCAGCGCATTGACCATGAACTCAAATTGAAAGGGTGAAAGCAGGGTTTCAAAAAAGCTCATAATGGCAGTTCCCGTGCTTTTGCAACTCGTCTGTGGGCAGCAATCAATCCGTGTTTGGGCGCAAAGATAAATGCTGCCAAGAAAATAAGCGTCTGTAAGACAACGATAATCCCGCCTGTGGCCCCGTCCAGAAAGTAGCTGATGTAAGCGCCTGTAAAACTTGTCAGCGCACCAATCGCAACAGCAATAACAAGCAAGCGGGGAAAGCGGTCTGTCAAAAGATAGGCGGTAGCGCCGGGGGTCACGACCATGCAGATAACGAGAAACGCTCCGACTGTCTGTAGCGCCGCCACGGTCGATGCCGACAAAAGCGTGAAGAACATGATCTTGAGCGCCGTTGGGTTCAGACCGATAGATCGCGCATGGCTCTCATCAAAAAAGACAACCATAAGGTCTTTCCATTTGACCAACAGGATTGCCAGGGAAACAAATCCGATAATGGCAAGCTGGAGTGTATCTTCGGGTGTAATTGCAAGGATATTGCCAAGAACAATCGTCTGAATATTCACGGAAGTCGGCGATAACGAAACCATGAAAAGGCCAAGACCGAAAAAGGATGAGAAAATCAAGCCGATGATCGCATCTTCCTTAAGCTTTGTACGCTGATTGAGAAAAAGCATTGCCGCGGCGGCAAGTCCGCCAGAAAAGAATGCACCGATTGAGAATGGAAGGCCAAGCATATAGGCTCCAGCCACGCCCGGAACAATCGAATGCGATAATGCATCCCCGATGAGCGACCAACCTTTGAGCATGAGATAGGCCGACAGAAACGCACAGACGCCGCCAACCAACGCCGAAACCCACATTGCGTTGACCATATACTGATAAGAAAAAGGTTCGAGCAGCATTGCCATCTATGCTTTTCCGCTACTCTTGGAAATCCCGGTATTGTCGTAAAGGACAAAGGGGCGTTCATCATCGGTAATGACACTGACAGGACGCCCTTCACCCGGCGCATCAAGCTTGAAGTGACGCAGCACGCCGCCAAATGCCCGCTCAAGATTTTCCTGCGTAAACGTATCTCTTGTCAGACCATAGGCAAGCACGGTGCGATTAAGCAAAACTGTGCGGTCACAGAACTCTGGAACACTCCCCAGATTGTGGGTCGAAACCAGAATAACGCGGCCCTCATCGCGTAAATCACGCAGCAAGGTGATAATTGCCTCTTCGGTTTTTACATCAACGCCGGTGAATGGCTCATCCAGCAAGATAACGCGCCCATCCTGCGCCAATGCTCGCGCAAGAAAGACCCGCTTCTTTTGTCCGCCAGAAAGTTCGCCAATCTGTCGCTTGCGAAAATCTGTCATCCCCACACGCGCAAGCGCATCCGAAACAGCCTGACGATCAGCAGGTTTTGCAATGCGCATCATACCCATATGGCCATAACGGCCCATCATCACAACGTCTTCCACCAGAACCGGGAAGTTCCAGTCGATGTCCTCGCTCTGAGGAACGTAGGCGATAAGATTCTTCTTTAGCGCTTCATTTACAGATCGGCGGAGCACTGAAATCGACCCTTGAGAGCCGCGGACAAAGCCCATGATCGCCTTGAAAAGCGTCGACTTACCGGATCCATTAATGCCGACGAGAGCCGTGATCGTTCCTGTTGGAATTTCAAACGTCGCATCCCGCAAGGCTGTATGTCCGTTGCGATACGTGACCGTTACGCCTTGCACCGAAATGCCACCACCCGCATCCAAGGATACGGGCGATGGCATTTTACGAAGTTGAAGAGACTGGACCGTCATTGAGTGACACCTTTGGCAAGGCCTTGCGCAACCCTGCTGGAAGTTACCCGCAGCAGGTCAATATACGTTGGGACTTCGCCATCACTATCAGTAAGTGAATCGACATAAAGCACACCGCCATAGCGCGCCTCGGTTTCCCGCGCCACCTGCTTGGCCGGGTCAGCGGAGATTGTGCTTTCCGAAAAAACGACACTGATCTTGTTTGCCCGGACTGCATCAATCACTTTACGCACCTGTTGCGGCGTGCCTTGCTGATCAGCATTGATTGGCCAGAGATAGAGTTCCTTCAGACCGAAATCGCGGGCCAAGTAAGAGAATGCACCTTCGCTGGATACCAACCAACGCTTCTCAGCTGGAATGGCGGCAAGTACATCTTTGATCGGATCAATCGTCGCTTTGATTTTTGCCTTATAGGCTTCGGCATTTGCCTTGTAGGTATCTGCATTTGCCGGGTCATATTTTACAAAGGCATTGCAGATATTATCGACATAGATCAAAGCAGCGGTTGGGGACATCCATGCATGGGGATTTGGCTTGCCAACATATGGCCCTTCAACAATACCCATCGGCACCACGCCTTCGGAAACCACAACCCCTGGAACACCCTTTAAGTTGGCAAAGAACTTTTCGAACCACAGTTCAAGATTAAGTCCATTCCGAAGAACAAGCTGAGCACCCTGTGCCTTCTGAATATCGCCTGGCGTCGGCTGATAATTATGTATTTCAGCCCCTGGCTTGGTAATAGACTCAACAATTGCAGCATCGCCGGCGACATTGCGGGCAATATCGGCAATGACCGTGAATGTCGTCACTGCCTTGAATTTATCCTGTGCGGATGCGGGAATGATGGCCAAGGCCATTCCAATAATCGCGCCCGTCACTCCGGCCAAAACAGACCGCCTCACACCCTTCAGCATAATTACTCCATATTGCAATTGATTTGCAAATGCATCACTAACCAATACTCTTACCTTTTGCAAGTGCAAATGATTTGCAAAAACAGAATGGCAGCATTTGTCAGGAGTGATCAACATTGGCTCTGGGGAATTTTGACAGCAAATACGGGTATTGATATCACTTCTCACTTTCTCGGCACCGCTGATTCCTGTTTGACATGTTGAAAATTGGAGAAGTGTGACGATGCATTACACTGCTGCGTCGATAAATGGCGCCACGTCCCTTGCGATCGAAGCGCGGGGTCTTACTAAGTATTTTGGCGATGTTCACGCTGTTGACGGGATTAATCTTAATGTTCCGCGCGGCATGATTTTTGGTATCCTTGGACCAAATGGTGCTGGGAAGACCACTCTGCTGCGTATGTTGGCAACATTATTGCCGCCGGACGCGGGTTCAGCAAAGGTTCTGGGATTTGATCTTAAGGAGTCACCTCATGAGGTGCGCGGATCAATAGCCATGACCGGTCAGTTCGCCTCGCTTGACGAAGATTTGACCGGACGCGAGAATTTGATCTTGCTGGCAAGATTGTGGGGATTCCAGAGAAAGGATGCGAAGAAACGCGCTGATGATTTGCTCACCGCGTTCGATCTGGCTGATGCCGCCAGCAAACAGGTAAAAGACTATTCTGGGGGCATGCGCCGGAGACTGGATATAGCGGCCTCCCTTGTGGTTACACCCGGCGTGCTTTTTCTTGATGAGCCAACGACCGGTCTCGACCCCATGGCACGCAAGAGCGTGTGGCGAATGATCCGTTCCCTTTCCGAGGCGGGGGTAACAATTCTTTTAACCACACAATATCTCGAGGAAGCCGACCAACTTGCCGCCCGAATTGCGGTCATCAATCATGGCAAGAAGATCGCAGAGGGCACCAGCCGGGAGCTGAAAGCCGCTACTGGCTCCGGCTTTCTTCACCTGACACTGGTCGAGCAATCACGCATTTCTGAAGCAGAGCGCATGCTGGAAGAAATTACAGGAAACAAACCGCAGCGCAGCTCAGAAGGCGCAGCTTTGTCTCTAATGGTGGATACGCCACAAAATGCAAATCGTGCTCTGGCAGCGCTGATCGAAGCCGATATTGAACTTGCCGACTTCTCAATGGGGGCACCGAGTCTCGATGAAGTGTTCTTCGCACTGACGGGCCAGATTACCGAGCCCCAAAACTCTGAGGGAGATGCATGATGGACAATGACGAGGCAACCATCGCGCTTATCCATGCGACACGGCCCGACCAACCATCGGCATTTTCCAATGCACTGGTATTTGGCTGGCGGGCAGTATTGAAGTTCAAACACGTCCCGGAGCAATTGTTTGATCTTGTGATGACACCCATCATGTTCACCCTGCTTTTCACCTTCGTTTTCGGTGGAGCGCTATCAGGGTCTACGGAAGCATATCTGCAATATTTTCTACCGGGAATTTTGGTGCAGACGGTTGTCTTCAATTCAATGTATTCAGGCATGGGTCTAAGTACCGATCTCGGTAAAGGTCTTTTCGACCGTTTCCGATCATTGCCGATTTGGTCGCTATCGCCCTTCGCCGGACTTATGGTTGGCGATATTCTTCGTCACCTCATAGCGTCGCTCCTCATTCTGATAATCGGGATTATTCTCGGTTACAGACCGGAGGCAGGCATTGTCGGAATCTTCGAGGCGCTGCTGCTACTGATTGTTATCGGCTTTGGTTTTGGCTGGATATTTCTTGTGCTTGGGCTGGTCATGAGCACACCCAGTACCGTGATGACAATGGCTTTCACCGGCATTATGCCGTTGGTTTTTGCCTCGAACATCATGGTCGATCCCGCCACGATGCCAAGCTTGCTAAGGGCATTTGTCGAGGTCAATCCCGTATCATTAATGACAACGGCCATGCGAGGCCTGATGGCAGGTACTATCACTGCTTCTCAACTTGGTGCGGCGCTCATCGCGCCAGTGCTGTTAACAGCCACACTCGCGCCACTCACACTTTGGCTCTACCGCCGCCGGAAATAATGGCGGCGGTAGATATTGGACAGTTTTCTTACGAATTTTACTCGCCGTAAGGAACCCAAATGTTTTTCACCTGAACGGCCCGGCGTAGAAATTCCTTGCCTTGCGCCCTGTTACCAAGCCAGTCACGCTGACGGCCATTGCTGACCCATGTCGTCTTCAGGTTTCCACATGAAGCCCGCTCCACCATGGCGCTGCCTTCCTTGGTTCCGATATACCAGATTGCGTCTACCTCATCATGCTCCGCCAACGTCTTGGCAAGAACGTCGCGTTCACCGGTAATGATATTGATCACACCGCCGGGCACGTCGGAAGTATCCAGCACCTGATAGAAAGCTGTCGCAATCAAAGGATGGCGAGTTGATGGTACCACTACAACGCGATTGCCCATTGCGATAGCTGGAAGCACCAGCGAAATAAGCGAGAGAAGCGGATTCTCGTCCGGGCAAACAACACCGACAATGCCGAAGGGCTCGTTCATTGCAAGTGTCACATGACGTGACTTCGTTGCATGAACAGCACCATCATATTTATCGGCCTGTGCCGCATAATAGAAGATGCGGCGCAATGCAGTCTCAAACTCTTCCGCAGCGGCCTTGACCGAAACACCTGTGCTTTCGACCAGCAATGTTTCGAACTCGGAACGACGGGCATCGAGGTTCTCGCCAAGATAGTAAAGGACTTGGGCGCGATTATGCGCTGTTGCGCCGCCCCAGCTGGCTGCTTTCGTTGCAGCTTCTACCGCATTGCGGATGTCCTTGCGATTGCCGATACCCGCCTGACCAATAATTTGTCCATTTTTGCCCGTCACGGAATAGGAATAACCTCCATCCGGCCGCGCTTGCTTGCCGCCGACATAATTTTTGGCCGTGCGATCGATCGATGTGCTGATTGCAACTTTGGCATCTCCGTCCGGGGCCGCCGATAGTTTCAAAGGCTGTTCCGCCTTTGCCAGTGGCAGGCGTTTTTCCCAATCCGCAGTAAGATATTCATAAAGCCCCTCGCGACCACCTTCCCTGCCAAAGCCGGATTCGCGATAGCCGCCGAAGCCTGCCCCTGCATCAAGAAGATTGGTCGAATTGATCCATACAACACCGGCTTTAACACGCGCTGCCATGTCCAGCGCCAGATTGATATTCTCTGACCAGATCGAAGCCGCAAGCCCATATTTTGTATTGTTCGCCAAAGCGATTGCCTCGTCCGGCGTGCGGAAAGTAGTCGTTGTTGCAACAGGGCCAAATATTTCGATCTCGCAGACAGTCGAGGCCGGATCAACGTCAGTGAAAAACCCGGGAGCAAAGAAATTACCCGTGGCTGGAAGCTTCACAGGGGCCTGCCAAAGTGTGCCGCCTTCTGTCTTGCCTTGCTCAACCAGCGTCGTAACACGCTTCAACTGACCTGCAGAAACCAGCGCTCCAATATCCATTGTCTTGTCGAGCGGATCACCGACCCGCAATGTTTCCATGCGTTTGCGCAGCTTCTTATAAAAGCGGTCAGCAATGCCTTCCTGCACAAGAATGCGCGACCCTGCGCAGCAAACCTCACCTTGATTGAACCAGATTGCGTCAACAACACCTTCAATAGCGCCGTCAATGTCTGCATCCTCGAAGACAATAAAGGGGGACTTGCCGCCAAGCTCCAGCGACAGCTTCTTTTCCGAACCGGCAATCTGGTTGCGGATGATGCGCCCAACTTCGGTTGAGCCGGTGAAGGCCACCTTGTCCACACCCTCATGTCCGCAAATAGCTGCGCCTGTCGCTCCATCACCATGGACAATGTTGACCACACCCGCTGGCAGGCCCACTTCATGGCAGATTTCCGCGAAAGCGATAGCTGTTAACGGCGTCAGTTCGGCAGGTTTAAGGACAACGGTGTTACCGGCAGCAAGTGCTGGAGCAATCTTCCATGCCAGCATTAGCAGAGGGAAATTCCAAGGGATCACCTGTCCGCAAACGCCAACCGGAGAATATCCTTCAAATTCTGTCTCAACCATTTCCGCCCAACCTGCATGGTGGTAAAAATGGCGTGCGACAAGCGGAATATCGATGTCTCGTGTCTCCCGGATAGGCTTGCCATTATCCATTGTCTCCAACACCGAGAAGAAGCGTTCGCGCTTTTGGATATGCCGCGCAATCGCGTAGAGATATCTCGCCCGCTCATGTCCGGGCAATATTGACCATTTGCCAAATGCCGCACGGGCAGCTTTCACTGCCGCGTCCACATCAGCAACAGTGCCTTGTACAACCTTGCCAAGCGCGGAACCGTTTGCGGGATTCGTCACTGCAATAAGATCGCGGCCTTCAGGGCTTGTGAACTTGCCATTGATAAAATGTCCGAAACCTTGACTATTGGCGTCGAGCCAAACTTGAACGTCAGTATTACTTTCCGGTGCCGGGCCATATTCCATGGTGCGAAGAATATCCTTGATCTGTCCCATGTTTGTTTCCTTAAGCGAGCGCATGGCGCGAAGACGCGGCATAACGGCCCGTCACATAATGTTCGAGTTGCCGTTCGATGTCGCCGAGCATCGAACTTGCCCCAAGGCGGAAAAGGTCAGGCTGCAACCAAGGCAGGCCAAGCTCTTCTTTCATCAAGATTAGCCAGTTCAAGGCATCTTTGGCTGTTTTCATCCCGCCTGCGGGCTTGAAACCCACAACCTGGCCTGAATACTCGCCAAAATCCCGTAATGCCCGCAACATGACCAGACTGACTGGCAAGGTGGCATTAACCTCTTCCTTGCCTGTGGATGTCTTGATGAAGTCGGCACCAGCCTGCATCGCCACCATGGATGCTCGATAGACATTGCGAAGTGTGTTGAGATCGCCTGTCGCAAGAATTGCTTTCAAATGCGCCTCACCGGATGCTTCGCGCATCTGTACGATCTCATCATAAAGCGCCTCCCAGTTCTGAGTCAGAACCTGCTCGCGGTTGATAACAATATCGATTTCCATGGCACCTTCACCGACCGCATACTTTATCTCGGCAAGACGTTGCGGCAATGGTGTTAAGCCCGCAGGGAAACCGGTCGCCACCGATGCAACAGGTATATTCGTTCCACGCAAAGCTTTAACAGCGTGACCAACCATAGTGGGATAAACACAAACTGCGCCAGTTGTGATATTAGCATCAGCCAAGCCAAGCGCTTCAAGAATATCGGCACGAACCGGGCGCTTCGCCTTGGCGCAAAGCCGCTGTACGCGCCCTGCCGTATCATCACCGGCAAGCGTGGTAAGGTCGATACAGGTGATCGCCTTTACAAGCCAGGCTGCCTGATATTCCTTCTTCACAGTACGGCGCGCCGTCAGCGTTGTGGCACGACGTTCCGTCGCGGAACGATTAATGGCAATATCCTCAAACCACTCAGGTTTCAGTTCAGTGCCGGTGTTGCGTGCATGGGCATTTTGCACTGCGAGATGCGTACCCTTGGCAACTGATAAGTCTTGCGTGTTCATCCACGACCCTTCCTGTGATCTATGAAGCGATTGAGCAAAATGGCTGCAACGATGATGATCCCCGTGACAGTCATCTGATAGAAGGAGCCCAATCCCAGAAGATTGAATATGTTTCTAAGAACTTGAAGCAACATTACGGCAAAGAACGTGCCGAGAACACCACCGCGACCACCAAAAAGACTGGTTCCACCAAGGACGACTGCTGCAATAGCATCAAGTTCCAATCCCTGAGCGGCGGTCGGTTGACCGATGCGCAACCGTGATGTCAGAAGAATCCCGCCAAGCGCCGCCATGAATCCGGAAACAGCAAAGACGGCGGTAATTATCAAGCGGGTTGGAAGGCCGGAAAGACGTGCGGCTTCCGGATTACCGCCAGTGGCAAACACATATTCACCAAAGACTGTTAGCCGCAGTACAAGTCCTGCCACAATGCAAAGACCGATAAAGATCAGGCCCATGGATGAAATGGCAAAGCCGGGAAAAATCGGCACCATGGTAGAGCCGATAGCGGCAAAACCTTGCGGCAACCCGCTGACCGGCACACCATCAGTCAGAAGATAGGTAATACCCCGAAACGAGACGAGGCCAGCCAAAGTCACGATGAAACTCGGTACCTGTGCAAGCGCGCTTGTCGCACCCATTGCTGCACCGCAAGCTGTTCCAGCCAAAACAGTTATCACTACCGCAAGAAACGGGTCGACCCCATTGGACATGAGCACCGCGACCAGCATTCCGCACAATGCAACGATGCTGCCGACAGACAGATCTATATTCCCGGTCAAGATGACAAAGGTCATTCCGATCGCGACAACGCCTACCACTGACGCCTGTTGGAAAAGGTTGGCGATATTTGAGAAAGTCAGGAAATTATCCGAAAGGATCGTTGCGATTACCACAACCGCCAAAAAGATGACGATGAAGTTATACTCAATGCCCAGATCGACGATCCGCTTCCCAAGTCCTGGCGAAAGCGGGGGAGCAGTTGATATTGCAGTTTTAGACATGGTGTTCACCCAATATTGTAGCCCGTAGAATTGTATCGCGGTCGGTGATGGAAGGATCATATCGCCCGATATTGCGGCCTTCGTGGAATACCCAAATCGCATCGCAGGCGGCGTACAGCTCCTCAAGCTCGCTGCTGGCAACTATTACCGCAGCGCCGTCCTCTGCCAATTTGTCCACCAGATTGTAGAGATCGGCTTTAGCGCCAATATCAAGGCCGCGACTCGCCTCATCCAGCAAAAGCACACGGGCGCCATTAATGATCCACTTTGCCAGAACAACCTTCTGCTGATTGCCGCCGGAAAGCTGAACGACGGCCTGCTCTGGCTTGCCATACTTGGTCGAAAGGCTTTGAAGAACCGGCGTTGTCTTTTGTTTTTGAAGAGAATGTCGTGTCAACCAGCTTTGACGCATTGAGGGCAAGGTTGCGTTCTTGTAAATTGGAGCGTGAAGTATCAGGCCTTCAGTCTTGCGGTTCTCCGGAACAAGACCCAAACCACGGCGAATAGAGTCTGACGGATGACGCGGGTGGAAGCTCTTGTCTTCCAGCAATATCTCGCCCTCGAAATGGTGCGCGCCAAACAATGCCTTCAGGAAAGAGGTGCGACCGGATCCATTAAGTCCCGTGAGCCCGACGACCTCGCCCCAGCGTACATCAAGCCCAGAAATATCAAGGCCCCCCGCGCCGCGCAGCTGGTTGACTCGCAATGCTACTTTGCCCGTCACAGGCTTCCGCACTTTACGCTCAATCAGCGAGCGCTCTTTTCCAATGATAGCAGTAACAAGGTCATCGTCAGTCGTCTCGGCAATATTGTAAGTTCCGATGGTCTTTCCGCCGCGCAAAACGGTAACACGATCACCAATCTCGCGCAGTTCACCAAGCCGGTGACTGACATAAACAATTGCAACGCCATGCTTCACCAGATCGCGAATAACTTTGAAAACGCTTTTCAGTTCAGTCTCATTGAGCGAAGCGGAGGGCTCGTCCATGATAATGATTTTCGCATCCATGGTGAGCGAGCGGGCTATGGCGGTTAGCTGTTGGTTTGCAACAGACAGGGTTTCAATGCGCGCATCGACGGCAAAATTTGCACCTACACGCTCCAAAGCTTCGCTAGCGCGTCTACGTCTTCCCTTATGGTCAACCAGACCAAACTTACCCGGAGCGTGACCGAGAAACAGGTTCTGCTCGACAGTAAGTTGCGGAACCAGATCAAGCTCCTGATAGATCATTGAAATACCAAGGCGCGATGCCTCTGCCGGGTTACGCAATTCCACAGGATGGTCATCAAGGATCAGCTGACCACAAGTGGGCCGGAAGGCTCCTGCAATGATTTTGAGCAGCGTCGATTTCCCTGCACCATTTGCACCGAGAAGACAGTGAACCTCACCAGCACAAACTTCGAGTGAAGCGGATTCCAATGCGACAATATTTGGCAGAAATGTCTTGGAAACATTTCGAACGGTCAGAACATTATGCGTCATCGCTTATCCCCAACGCATAGCGGGCAGTGGCTTCGTCAGTGACAATAACTGACACGTAACCGGCTTTCAGCACCGAGGTAGCGATCTTGAACTTCTCCTCGCCAGCAACAACACCAATTGACCATTGCTTGCTTTTCAGCTGTTCAAGCCGCATGCCAACAGTACGGTCATCGATGGCCGTATCGACAATATTGCCATGCTTATCGACAAAGCGGCCGAGAATATCACCGACTGCACCTGCATCTTTCAAGCGGTCTATATCGGCTTCATCAAGATAGCCTGAACTTAGCAGCACTGATTCATGGGTAATTCCGCCCATGCCAAAGCAGACAATATCAGCCTGCATGGCAAGCTTCAGCACGCGTTCAATAATTGGATCTTCTTCAAGAACCTCCCGCGTACTTTTCTTTCCAACGATAGCCGGAACAGGCAGCAGCGTTGCCGTGCCATTACCAGCCTTGGCAAATTCTTCTGCTACCGCGCTCGTATGCGTTACGGTGGAACGCAGGTTGGTGGCACCATTCACGAGAACCACATGCACGCCAGGGTTCCAGTTATTGGGCAGGAAACGTGCAACAGCTGACATGGTTCGACCCCAGGATACGCCGATCAACTCCGTCTTTGGATTAAGTCCTGTCAAATACCGTGCAGCAGCCTGGGCAACACTTTCCATAAGCAGAGCAGAATCGGTTGTTCCACCGGAAGGAACAACAATCGCATCACAAAGGCCGAACTCCTGTTGCAGTCTCACTTCAAGTTCTGTTTTGCGGTAGGCACGCGGTGTAATCTCAATACGGACAACACCGAGCTCTTTCGCCTCGGTCATTAGGCGGGAAACCTGCCAGCGGGTCAAACCAAGTTCTTTGGCAATTTCGCTTTGGGTCTTGTCGAGGTCATAGTAGAGCTTGGCCACACGCACCATGAGATGCTCGCGTTGCTCATCCGAAGGCAATCGTACAGATGGTGTCTGACGTGCATCGTTCATCATTCAGCTCCTGCCCTTTGCCGTGCGCTCAAGGTATGGAGCACCGGCGTCAATGATTCCGTTGCACTTTTATAAAGTTCCATCGTCTCACGATAGCGTTTTGACCGCTGCGCATCAGGCAACATTTCTTTGGTAGGAGCAGCGCAAGCTTCAGACGCTGTTATCAAATCCGGGAAAAGGCCAAGAGCATGGGCAGAGCAGACGGCCGTACCTATCAGTGAAAGATTATCACCATGTGCAACATGCACCGGGCGTTGCAGGGCGTCGACTGTTGTCTGTAGCCAAAGCGGATTCTTGCAAATGCCACCAGCAACCACAATACGGTCAACATGAACACCGCGCTCTTCCAATACTGAAACCACATTGGCCGAACCTAAAGCGATGGAGTCGACAGCTGACGCATAAATGTCAGCGCGGTCATGACCGAGAGACAGTCCGAGGACAGCACCACGCAAATCAGCATCACGGTATGGCGTGCGGTTTCCCATCCAATAATCGAGCGTCAATAGTCCTGAATTACGTCTAGATGCTTCGGTTGCATCCTTAATCAGCTGCGCATGTCCATTCTCGTCAAGGCCGAAAAGTTTCTGGCTGAACCAGCTAAGAATAGAGCCTGCCGAAACCTGTCCGGCCTCTACCAACCAAAGTCCGTCAACCAATGCATTTGGATAAGGGCCCCAGAAGCCACTCACATCACCCTGCTCTTTTAAATGGGTTAAATGAACCACCGATGTTCCGCCGATAATAAGCATGCCACCAGCGGCAACCGTGCCGGCTCCCAGCATTCCTATATGCGCATCGATTCCCCCCTGCACGACAATTGCCGCTCCGGTAATACCCAAGTCGTCTGCAATATTTGCCTGCAGGTTTCCAATAATATTGCCCACAGGAATAATTCGTTGGGGTAGTTTTTTTTGCAGTTGAGGAATCCCAAGAGCCTCATAGATTTCAGGAACGAAACTGCCATTTCTGGAATCGTAATTCCACTTGCAAGCAGCATTCATGCGCGAGCCTGCCCACTCCCCACAAAGCCGGAAATTAATGAAATCCAGCGCTTCGCAAATGATGTCCGCTTTCTCAAAAAGCTCGGGCTCATTGGCAGAAAGCCACATTGCTTTGGGCACAAGCCATTCCGCTGCATCACCGCCGCCGCTATAGGCCATAATCGGATGCCTGACTGATTCAGTTACACGCGCCTCTTCACTGGCACGGCAATCCATCCAAAGAATTGCAGGATAAAGCGGCTTGCTTTCCTTGTCGCATACAACAACCGATGAAGCTGTCGTTGCAACACACATAGCAGCAATGTCACTCGATCCGCAGCGCGCAACAGCATCGCGCCCCGCCCTCAATACCGCACTCCACCAATCCTCAGCCTGCTGCTCTGCCCAGCCAGCACGCGGGTAAGTTGTGGCATAACTGGATTCCGACATAGAGAGCATTTGCCTGCGCTCCACATCGTAAACTCCAGCCCTGACACCTCCCGTGCCAAGATCAAAGTTCAGAACCAATGTCACTCTTGTATCCTCCCTCTCCACTCCATTATGGGCGGAACATCACTTTAGAGAAGAACATGGACTTATCGGTTCGGAATTTTTCAAACATGCCCGGCAATTCTGCAAGATCGAGATCGTGGGTGATCATAAATTCCCATTCGAGATCGCCCGAGCCAAGCTTTTCCAATGTAACTGTCCATTGGCGACCAGGATAAGGTGCGCCAAAGGAGTTCCACGAACCGTGCAGAGATATCTCCTGACGGAGGAAATGCTGGAATGTCTTGTTTTCCAGCGCCACTTCCGCAACTGGTATTCCAATAAAAACCACATGCCCGCTAGGTGCAGCTAACTTCACCGCCATATTGACAGATGACGGGTGGCCCGCAGCTTCAACGATTGTATCGCAAAGCAAATCAGTGGGGATATCTGCGTCGGCAAGAAAAGTGTGTTTGGCACCCGCACGGCGCGCCATTGCCAGTTTCTCTTCGGAAACATCTATTGCGACAACCTCGCTGGCCCCCATCAGCCGCATCCATTGAATGGCGAACAGGCCAATTGGCCCACAACCGATAACGCCACCTCGCTGGCCCATCGTCATGCCGCCTGCCTTCCAGATTGCATGGAGCGCTATTGATGCCGGGTCAGTCATCGCCACTGCCCGCGGATCTATATTTTTTGGTGTCTTTAGCAGATTGGAAACTGGGACGCAGACATATTCAGCATAAGCACCATCACGGCGCGAACCGAAATAATCATAGTCGCGGCAACGCGAAAACTGGCCCTGCTGACATTGGTCGCATTTATAGCAAGGCAGCATCGGTGGAATGGCCACCAGCTCGCCAATCTCAAAGCCGTCAACACCTTCACCAATCTCGGTAATATGGCCTGAAAACTCGTGACCGCAGATCAATGGCATCTTATGCGCACCCTTGATGAGCATGCGTGGCATATCCGAACCGCAAACACCGACTGCCGCAACCCGTATTTTCACATGGCCGGGATGCAATTGCGGGACCGGAACGTCTTCAAGTCGAATATCGCCGGGGGCATAAAGTACTGCAGCACGCATCTGGTAATCCTTGGAATTGATAAAGAGATTCGCGGGGCAGGATGTGCCCTGCCCCGCACGCCTTCGGAGAGGCGTTTACTGTCCGAGAACCTTAGGGCGATACTCGGCGAAAAGTCCTTCACGTGGGAAATTGGCGACATCCTTGGCGGTAACGAGCGTTGATCCCGCATCGACAAATTTCGCCACTTCCTTCTTAGCCGCCGCTTCACGCGCCACCTGAATAGTCACGTCGCCGAGATATTTCGGGTCATTCAGCGCAGAGCCGATATAATTGCCACCATCGGCAATGATGCTCAGCGCCTCCGAGAGGCCATCAACACCCGCAACAAGGACATCGTTCCGGTTATTTTCCTTGAGTACTTGCAAGGCTCCAAGCGCCATATCGTCATTATGAGCATAGACAACTTTCACATCGGGATTTGCCTGCAAGAGATCCTGCATTGCCGTTACAGCATTGGCGCGAATATATTCCGCATAGGGTCCTTCAACGATCGTGTGATCAGAGCCCTCAAGAGCGGCGTGGAAGCCATCGCGACGATCCATCATGACGGCGCCACCGGCATCACCCTGAATTTCGATGATCTTCGCTTTCTCAACTCCATCTGCCTTCAATCTTGCGACGACAGCTTCGCCAACAAGCTGGCCCATTCTCTTGTTGTCACGGCCGACATGCGCAGTGACGCCTTTGCCATTAACACTGCGATCCACAGTGATAACCGGGATACCGGCCGCTACCGCCGCTTCGAGCGATGGAACGACAGCATCCGGATTGACCGGATTAATAATGAGGGCATTCACGCCCTGTGTAATCAGATCCTGAATATCATTGTTCTGTTTGCTGACATCACCGTTCGCATCAAGAAATACCAGCGTGTCTCCACCTGCTTTGGCGGCAGCTTCCGCACCGGTTTTCAATTGGACATAGAACGGAGATTGCAGGGTAACCTGGCTAAATCCAATCTTCAAACCCTCTGCGTGAGCTGGGAGTACAAACGCTCCAGCTCCGAATGCGAGGGCAAGCGCAGAAGCAATTGCAGTTTTTGTAACAAAGCGACGACGGTCGAGCATGGTTTTCCTCCCCAGAACTCTTTTTGATAACAGCAAATGTGCAAATAACTCACATTTGTATCCAAAGTAACCAGAAGCCGATCCATATGTCAACGGTCCCACAGCACTCGCGGGCGCCCTGTGCGCTTAAAAAGTAGGATTGAAAATAGATGGGGGAATCTCACTCAACGTTCGCTGTGGATTGCACGGCGACAGACTCCGATTATCCGAAACGCGGAATTCCCGTTTCTGAATAATTCGATCTGAAACCAATAAGAAACACTATCACTTTGGCCAGTGACGCCATTCGGCAATCAAATTATAGTAGATTGTATATTCTCGTAACGGAACCACATCACTATATCCGTGGCGCATTGCTTTGCTATCGGCTCTTGTGCAGTTACGCAAAGATGTCCGCAGCACAGCCGTTGAGACCTGCTGAACTGTCAATCATGCTTTTCCAAAATACCAATCATCGGCCCTATAGGACCGATGATTCACTGTCTTCTTTGGATAGATGATCGCGGTTTCAAATAATTATATCGAAACCTCAATCATCATTAGTGATCGCTTGGCTCGGTGTTTCAGACCAACCTTTAAGGGCTTCGATCAACTGCGACGTAGCTTGTTTTGTTTCATTCAGTTCAGCAAAAAACTTTTCTGAGAAAAGAGGAGGCTGCATTGATGCCAACCGTTCCGTTTTATGTTCGGAAATTTTACCCGTTAACAAATCGATCAGCAGGGATTCCTCAACAATATGATCATTCATTGTTGCATGGATACGAAGGCTGAATGACCCTAAGCTTGCTGGAGGCCTACCAATGATCAATCCATCGTTTGTGTGCTTGAGCCACTTTGGTAGAACACGACCATCCGCAAGATTGATCTTGAAATCGGATTTCCCATTCTCTTGCTTAGCACTGCCATTCTTCGCGACGAGCATATAGAGAAACCCGTCGTTAATGATTGTATTGACTGAAAAGCCATTGCCCTTATTCGAATTGTCCTGATAATCATTAATTTTCCGCAGAGATAGGCGGGCAATTAACTCATCGAATTGCTGTGAACTTTCCTTCCATTGTCCAGCAGCCTCCTTTTCATTGGCATCTTGGGCCAACAGCAGGGATTCAATGCTGTGCGAATGCATTCGTTGAGTGAGTATATTGCCAACCACTCCCTGCTTAGTAATATCGAAGTTAATACCTGTCAGAACCGTAGGTGCTGTCGACATTAGCTGCAATTCCAAAGTTGACACGGTTTGACCCACAGGCTGCGTCACCGTCGCACCCGGCGCCGCCGTGCCCGATACCGACGGCAGGCCCGTCAATG
>UCNP01000044.1 GCA_900473335.1 Hyphomicrobiales bacterium
ATTCAATGAAAAGGCTCTAAGACTTTCGACAAGGCACTTTGGAGCGGACGTATTCTAAGCGGCCTTTTCATTCTCTTCATGATTTTCGATGGCGGCATCAAGCTCGTCCCCTTGGATATCGTCCTTCAGACCAGCGCTGAAATCGGCCTCCCCACAAGTGTAAGCTTCGCTCGCGGCCTCGGCATATTAGCCTTGGTCTGCACAGCCCTCTACGCCTATCCGCGCACATCCATACTCGGCGCGATCCTGCTCACAGGCTATCTTGGTGGCGCAATTCTCACGCAACTGCGTATTGGCAGCCCGCTATTTACTCACCTGTTCTTCGGTGTTTATCTGGGCTTGATCATGTGGGGCGGCCTCTTTTTGCGCGACCGCCGTCTACGCGCACTCATTCCATTCAATTAGGAACGGCGCAAACTTTTGATCGCGTCAGAAAGCGCACTTCCCGGCCATTATCGAGCGAGAACATTCCGCCGCGGCCGGGAACCACATCAATGATAAGCTGCGTATGCTTCCAGACATCATATTGCGAGGCGCTGATATAGACCGGCGCTCCGCCAATTTCCCCAAGTTTCACATCATTATCGCCGATGATAAAATCGCCCTGCGCATAGCACATGGGCGATGAGCCATCGCAACAGCCTCCCGATTGGTGAAACAGGATCGGCCCATATTCCGATTGCAGGGTTGCGATCAATTCAAGCGCAGCAGGCGTGGCGCTCACCTTGTCTTCAACTCTCTCCTCCATGTTTCCCATACCTTCTATTGCCAATCCTTGGGTAAAACCTTTTGGAAACTCAACCTGGCGAGCCGAGATGCCCGCCAGGTTGAGTTGTGTTTTTTAGAAGAAGCCGAGTTTCTTGGGGCTATAGCTTACCAACATATTCTTGGTTTGCTGATAGTGATCGAGCATCTTCAGGTGGTTTTCACGGCCGATACCCGATTGCTTATACCCGCCAAAGGCAGCGTGGGCAGGATAGGCGTGGTAGCAATTGGTCCAGACACGACCGGCCTGAATGCCACGGCCAAAGCGATAGCACCTGTTGGCATCGCGGCTCCATATGCCTGCACCGAGTCCATAGAGCGTGTCATTGGCGATGGACAGAGCTTCGTCATCATCCTTGAACGTCGTCACCGAGACAACAGGACCGAAGATCTCCTCCTGGAAAATCCGCATCCGGTTATGGCCCTTGAATACGGTCGGATGCACGTAATAGCCGCCGGCAAGATCACCAGCCAGAACATTGCGTTCGCCGCCAATAAGAACCTCGGCACCTTCCTGTTTACCGATATCAATATACGACAGGATTTTTTCCATCTGCTCACTTGATGCCTGCGCGCCGATCATGGTCGCCGGATCAAGCGGGTCCCCTTGCACAATGGCCTCTACACGTTTCAGAGCACGCTCCATGAAACGATCATAAATTGACTCGTGAATGAGTGCGCGGCTCGGACAGGTGCAGACCTCGCCCTGGTTAAGCGCAAACATGACGAAACCCTCAATGGCCTTGTCAAAGAAGTCATCATCTTCCGCCACCACATCCTTGAAGAATATATTAGGTGACTTGCCGCCCAGTTCCAGCGTAACCGGAATAAGGTTCTGGCTTGCATATTGCATGATCAGACGGCCCGTCGTGGTTTCGCCGGTAAAGGCGATCTTGGCAATGCGCGGGCTCGACGCGAGCGGTTTTCCTGCTTCCAGACCAAAACCATTGATGATGTTGAGAACACCCGGCGGCAGGATATCGGCAATCAATTCTGCCAGTACAAGAATGGATGCCGGAGTCTGCTCGGCGGGTTTAAGCACAACGCAATTACCTGCGGCCAATGCGGGGGCAAGTTTCCAGACAGCCATCAATATCGGGAAATTCCACGGAATGATCTGCCCGACCACGCCCAAGGGCTCATGGAAATGATATGCCACTGTATCGTGGTCGATCTCCGAAATGCCGCCTTCCTGCGCGCGGATGGCACCGGCAAAATAGCGGAAGTGATCAATTGCAAGCGGCATGTCGGCTGCCATCGTTTCGCGGATAGGCTTGCCATTGTCCCAGGTTTCAGCCTGCGCCAACACAGCAAGATTTTCTTCCATTACCTGTGCAATCTTGTTGAGCATGACGCTGCGCTCTGCGGCGCTTGTCCGGCCCCAGGCATCCTTTGCAGCATGAGCGGCATCCAACGCGGCTTCCACATCGCTGGCATCAGACCGGGCAATTTCACACAGCACCTGCCCATTGACCGGCGATGTATTCTCAAAGTAACGGCCTGCCTTCGGCTCCACGAACTTCCCACCAATGAAGTTGCCGTAGCGTTTCTTGAAGTTGGGTTTGATGGTTCGGTTGAATTCTACCTTGTTCATTGAACTTCCTCCCTGAAGCAACACGTCAAGGTAAGAACCGGACGCACTGCGAGTTTTCCATACCGCCTCCTCGCGGCATATTCAGAGGATCACGCTTTGCAGCTTGACTGTCATCCCTGGCAGGCAAAGCGAATGCAGGATTTGTCGCAATATTGAGACAGATGAAAGTCTCAGTTCAGGCCAAGCCGTTTAAGCTTGCGATGCAAGGTAGCCCTGCTCATACCCATCATGTTCGCGGCAATGGAAACATTGCCATCTGCTTTTCGCAGAACGCGCTGGATGACGCTGCGCTCGGCGGCAGCAAATCCCCGTTCCGCATCGGTATCCTGCCCGAGCAGATTTGCCGCCGGCAATGGACTGCTCAGGCTTTCATCAGTCAGCCCGAGAAGGGCGCGGGCCGAACGCGATGCGCCAACCACAAGATCGTCCGCATCCACTGCAATCAATGCGTTCAAAGCCCGCTCATGGCCGCGTTCGCCGCCCTGCGCCATGACGATGCGCGCTTTGGGAAAGGCCAATCGGAAATTTTCCGCTTCCACACGCCGGGCGGCATCCACCACAGCCATGGCAGTGAGTTTGACAAAGCCCTCTGTCAAATCGGAACGTGCCGACGATACGTCAATCGCCGCCATAAGTCGCCCGCGATGATCGAAAATCGGTGCAACAGTACAAGAAAGCGCTGTGTTGCGACTGCGGAAATGCTGGTCGCGGTGGATCGTCAGGGCACGTTGTTCAGCCAGTGCCGTGCCAATGCCATTGGTGCCCTCGCACTCTTCGCTCCAAACTGCGCCCGTCCAAAGTCCCGCTTTGCAAAAGGTGGCATCATCGCCCTCATAGCCCCGGCGATCGACAGGAACACCATTCTTGTTTGCCAGAAGCACGCAACATCCAGCGCCGCCAACTGCCGAATAAAGCCGGTCAAGTGCGGTCTCTGCAGTTTCGATCAGTGATCCAAGTTCTTCGCGCGCTTGACGCAATTCCTGCTCGGTGAGCATATTGGGCGGCGTGCCTTCATCAGGCTTCAAGCCGTAAAGGCGCATTGAGCGCCCCCAAGATGCAACCAGTGCTGACTGCGCAGCAGCATCACCTGTTACCGCAGATTGTATTTGTTCGGCATGTAAGCCGTCATGCTGCGTTCCCATGGTCCTCCTCCGAAGTCCGTCCATAGGGTGACGCCTGTTCTCGTCTGCGTCAAGTCATCTATATCAACGATCGCGCACATTCCTGTTCCGCATCTCAATCAATGGCGCTGATCATCCATTCTTGCTATCCGTCATCGCTACAGGCTGGACAATAAGCCCTTGTGCGGTAGCCTCAAGATAGACCTCGACCCCAAAAACCTGGTGCAGGTTTGCTCGCGTCAAGACAATTTTCGGCGCACCATCCGCCACGATCTGGCCGTTATGGATAAGCACGAGCCGGGTACACCAGCGCGCGGCCAATCCAAGATCATGCATTGACGCAATCACCGTTGAACTCTCTTTCGCCATCTGCGCGAAAGATTGCATGAGACCGATCTGATGCGCGGGATCGAGTCCTGCGGTCGGCTCATCAGCAAGAAGAAGAGGGGCTTCCTGCGCCATGGCGCGAGCAATAAGCACGCGTGCTTTCTCGCCGCCTGAAAGTTCCTGTGCCGAACGATGGCGAAAAGCCTCGACATCCATACGTCGCATCGCCGCGTCGACGACCAAAAGGTCATGAGGGTCGATTGCTGCAAAAGCGCCTTTATGGGGTATTCTGCCGAGCATAATCAAGCGCTCTACAGAAATAGCCCAGCCGATCTCCCTTTCTTGTGGTAGATAAGCAGCAAGACGTGCCCTTTCTAGCAGACTTAATGAACTGGAAGGTCTACCGTTCAAAATGATATTGCCGCTGGATGCAATGAGTCCAAGAATGGTTTTCAGCAAGGTTGATTTGCCAGCACCATTTGGACCAATCAAACCGATAAACTCGCCCTTTTCTACGGCCAGTCCGATGCCATTGAGAACTTTCTTCGTGCCAAGAGATACCTGTAAATCCGAAACATGGAGCAAGCTCATAGCGCAGTTCTCCGCGTCCGGAAAACCAGCCAGAGAAAGAATGGCGCTCCGACAATCGCCGTTAGCACACCCAGTTTGAGGTCGCGGCCCGGCGCGATAATGCGCACCAATATATCCGCTGCTAAAATTATTGATGCACCACCCAGCGCGCTCACTGGAAGCAATTTTGACGGTTGCGATCCAACAAGCGGACGGAGCAGATGAGGGATAATCAACCCGACAAAGCCGATTGCTCCCGATACGGCCGTTGAAGCGCCGACCGAAGCCGCAGTCCCAAGAATAGCCAGCCATTGCACGCGCTTTATGCTGACGCCCATACTTGCCGCCGCATCTGATCCCAATGTCAGTGCATCAAGCGAACGACCAAGGCTGAAAAGAAGCACCCACCCTATAAGGATAAAGGGGGCAGCAAGCTGCACATGCAGCATTGAGCGGTCCGTGAGTGAGCCCAACATCCAATAGACAACCTCCATAGCCGCAAATGGATTGGGGGACAGATTAAGCGCAAGTGAAGTCATGGCACCGGCAAGGCTCGAAACGGCGACACCTGCAAGAATGATTGTCAGCACGCCAGCGCCCTTGCCTGCCAACATCTGCACTATGAACACAGCAATCACAGCACCCGCCAATGCCATGAGAGGCAGTGCGAGCGGGAATACCAGCGACAGCCCGGTATAGATTGCGATAACGGCCCCAAGTGAGGCCGATGCGCTTATCCCTAGCAAGCCGGGTTCAGCCAATGGGTTACGCAGATAGCCTTGCAGAACCGCACCGGAAAGTCCCAGAGATGCGCCGATCAATACCCCGAGTAAAGCGCGTGGCAGGCGGATTTCACGCATGACGAGAACAATTGCGTCTCCCCGCCCAGTCAACAGCGCATGCAAGCTGTCCGACACACAGAGCGAAGCCGGACCTGTCAATAATGACAGAATGAACAGCACAAGGGTCAGCAAACCAAGACACGCAAGCAAGAGAAAATACCGGTCTTTCATCGCTGCCCGGCCAAAAATTGCACAGCATCTACCGTAAATGGGCCGCCACAAATCCAGTATTTATCCGGGATATCAACCGGCTGCTTGCCATTCAGTGTTGCCAGAAATGCCGGATGGAGCTGCGCCTCATAGGCAAGTGCCGGGGTGGGATAAGCATTATGCGCCGCGATCAGATCGGGCTTGGCCATTACAAGCTGCTCCAATGGCAGTTTCTGCGTACCTTCTATGCCAAGCTTCTCGCCGAGATTGACAAAACCGGCATGGTTCACAACATCTTCTGCCAATGTGCCTTTGCCCGACGTCAATTGATTGGCATAATAAAGGGCTATGGTCCGCGCAGCGACGGGCTTTACCATCACGCTCTGATGAATGCGCGCCAGCCTGTCATCCATTGCCCGGACCATTTCTTGCGCCCTGGCCTCCTGACCCAGCAATTCGCCCATTCTGATTATATTGGATCGTATGTCCTCGAATGATGAATCCGGTGCAAATTCTTCAACGCGAAAGCCCAGACGCTTCAGCAAGTCCACCGTTGCCCGTGTCGTGTAGGTGCCAGCCAGGATCAGATCCGGCTGCATCAGAAAAATCTCTTCCGCCAGCCCATGATTAATCACATAGGCGCCTGCTTTATCGGCCAAAACGGAAGCTTCCCTGTCACCGGCCAGATAGGAGACTGAATAGAGCTGCCCTTCTCCCGCCAGCAACATGGCAAGCTGATCTGTGCATAAATTCATGGAAATGACCCGTCGCGGAGCCTCGGCGGAGGCTGGCTGCAAGCCAACCACCAACATAATCGACACAAGCCAAAAAAGGCATTTCCAACTGGACAATCAGAAACTCCCCTTCAGGCCGATAAAGGCAGTGCGCCCCGGCGTGTTGTAGCCGAAAACTTCTTCATATTTTTCATCGAACAGGTTCTCAATTCGCGTGTAAGCTTCAACCTTATCATTGAATTTGAAGCTCCCGCCAATATTGACCAGCACATATTCATCCATAGCAACCCACCTCGGAGCAGGCGGCGTGTAGGCTGTATCCTGCATTTTGCCGTTAAAAGTAACCTCCCCGAAGAGGCGCGCCCGCTCCTCGTAAAATGTGTAGGCAGCGTTTAGCGAGCCTGAATGTTTTGGGCGGCGCACTTCATCCTGACCATCCGGATCACTTGCATCCGTGTAGGTGTAGGTCGTGGTGGTCGTAAAGCCGTTCATCAAGTCCAGCGTCGCCGCAAGCTCGACACCCTGACGGCGGCTTTTACCGGACTGATTAATTGGTCTGGATGGAGTAGAATAAAGCGTAACAATTTCATCGGTTAGGTCTTGATGGAAATAGGTAATGTCCAGCACGAGCCTCTCGTCGAAAAAGCTTTGCTCAACACCCAAATCCCAGCCAAGGCTCTTTTCCGGCGTCAAAGCGGGATTGCCGAGATATTGTGAGGGTATGAACCCGAATTGTTCATAGAAGGTCGGATTGGTCACGCCTGTACCGACAGAGCTGTGAAGGCGCGTGCCCCATCCCGGAATCTTCCAGGCCCCGGCAAGACTATAGGTCGAGGCATCTTTGAACCGATCATTACCGTCGTGCCTGATGGCCGCGTTTAAATAGAGCTGATCATAAAACTCGCCTCTATATTCACCGACAAAGGAATGGGTCGTTCGATCATGTTTTTCGAATTGCGATGAATTATACCAGGGAGAGGAAATATCTGCCTTGGATGCCTTTTGCTGAAATGTTTCGCGCTCGCCTTCATAGCCTGCCGTGAGCGTATGTTTGGACTCAGCAAAGGCCGGTGTGTCAAACGAATAGCTCGCCTGATACGATCCAGAAAAACGATTGCCGTCATTGCCAGAATTATATTTTCCATCTTCAAAATATTCGCGTGCCGTATCGCCATCCTTGATGCGGGCCTTCTGGGTCAAAGCACCATCAAGCGACGTCCAGCTAATGCCCAGAGAACCCAGCAATTCCTTGGTTGATGTCTGATTATCACTATCGATGAGTAATCCTTGGAAGGGCGTGCCGTAATTGCCCTCACGATCATAATCGCTTTTGCGATTAACGTAACGGAACGTTCCATCAATGGCGATATCCGGAGTCAGATCAACCTTGAACTTGCCATTGATTGTGCCGTTACGGTCGCCATCCTTTTCCGAGCCGAAGTCGGAAATATTGAAGCCTTCATTTTGTCGCCACGCACCGGAAAGCGAGAAATCATAATTTTCTTTGCCGCCCTGAAGCAGCACACTACCGAGCCATGTGCCATCCGTTCCCGTCTCAGTGCGTCCACCCACTTTGAAGCCATCGCGTGAACCGCCTTTCGTGACGATATTGACCACGCCTGCCAAGGCATTCGATCCCCAGAATGCGCTCTGCGGGCCGCGCAGAACTTCGATATGGTCGATATCCGCTACCTGCAAACTGCCGAAATCGAATTCGCCATTTCCGGTTTCACTCGCTTCAATCCCGTCGATCATGACAAGCAGATGATTGCTCTCTGCGCCACGAACACGCACCTGTGTCAGCCCCCCATAGGAACCAGTCCTCGAAACCGCAAAACCCGGTACCTGCCGTAGCGCATCCGCTACGTAACGGGTCTGGCTTTGTTCAAGTTGTTCGCCAGTTATGACCGTATAGGCCCGGCCCGATTTTTCGGCTTCAATTTTTGATTGGCCAAGATCGATATAGATCGGATCAAGCTGGATTGAGCCGTCCGCGCTGATGGCGTCCTGAGCCTGTGCAAAGCTCGTAAAAACTAGAAATGCAGTCCCGAAAATACCTGTTTGCTTAAACATCTTTGCCCCCAAAGGCTGACCAGCATCAAAGACACTGGCGATTGCAAAAAACCGCAAACGGGGAAAGATTGTGTAGGGACAAAACGTCAGCCAACAATCGCTCCTGCAAGCGGCAACACTTTTTCAAATGTCACCGCGTTCAAAGCGACCGCGCCCGAACACACCCCGTGCTCAAGCTTGGTGACCGGATCTGGCAGGTCTCCTGACTTCCGGATCATTGCAAAATCTTCCGCCTTCCCAATCGCGCCAATTGCGCTTTCAGTGGCATATGGAAGACCGCTTCCCGGTTACAGTTGCGGGGGCAGCCACGGATTAGGCCCCGAAATGGGTAATCCTCACCGTGTTCCCTTTTAATCCGCATTTAAGTGCGGAACCAATTCCGAGGTCTGGATAGCAACTGGTTTGGGGCAGGTCAATCAGGATATAGCTTCATGATTGAACGGATTTCAAAGCTATTCCTCCACCGCATCAAACGGCTTCTTCAAAAGATAGGTATCCATGATCCAGCCCTTTTGCGCGCGCGCCACATTCCGCAGCCGCTCAATATCGTCAACCACTTCGCGCAGTTTGCCGGACATGAGAATCTCGTCCTCCGTGCCAATATAGGCACCCCAATAAATATCGACATCCTCTTCGATAGTCTTGAAAGCGCCCTCGCCGTCCAGCATCACAATCACGCTTTCCGAATTGTTCGGAAAACCCTCCGCAAGTTTGCGCCCGGTGGTAATCGTAATCGACTCGCCAATCCGGTTAAGCACAACCTTATGCTTTGCTGTCAGCGCCTGAATGCTGGTAATGCCCGGAATGACATCATAGTCCAGCTCAAAGCTTCCCTTGGTGTTCAACCGGTCAAGAATCCGAATCGTGCTGTCATAAAGCGATGGATCACCCCAGACGAGGAATGCGCCGCATTCATCATCGCCCAGTTCCTCCATCAGCAGATGCTCATAGGTTGCTTCCACCTTATCATGCCAGTCTTTGACACTCGCGCGATAGGTGGAGGAAGGCTTCTGGCGCAGCGGTGTTTCAAAATCCACCATGCGATAGTTTGGGTCGGTAATGAACCGCTCGCAAATTTCCCGGCGGATACGCGATAGCTGCTCTTTCTCGGCACCCTTATCCGGAATGAAAAATACATCCACCTGATTGAGCGCATTGACCGCCTGTATGGTCACATAATCCGGATTACCCGCACCTATTCCGATAATGAGCACTTTGCGCTTCACTGGGACACACGCAGGGCCGCTGACCGTTCCAATCCTTGCGCCTCTTCAATCAAGGCACAGAACAGTTCATGGAGGCGTTTAGCCCCGGCATGTTTTCCGGCAAAGGCTTCAAGCTTGATAATCTCCTGGGAGGCCGCCGCGATAATATCCGTATTGCGCGGACGGGAAAGCAGCCAGGCAAAGAACACATCTTCCGGCGCAGTGGATGCGTTGACGGCTTGCAGAGTGCTGCGTTGATTTGTACTGGCGCCGAGTGACATGCATAACCCCGATTGTTAGGGCAAGGGTCAAGCGCGAAGATTGCAGATAGTCAGCCTGCGGCAAACCATTGCAAGCGACACACCGGGACACCCCGCCCGCGGACGTTCATCATGTTTCGGCAGGTCTCCTGGCTCACAGGTCAGTGTTACTGTCTGGCCTTCCCGGGAAATCCCAGTGACCTTTTGCCTGAACGGGTTCAGGCGACAGCAACTCGCTGTTTACAGTTGCGGGGGCAGCGCCGGCATTGGTGAATGTCACTTCACCGGCTTCCCTCTTAGCTCCCTGCCTTGCGGCATGGGAGAACCGGAACATTCTTATAAGAGCGCAGCAGACCCGTTGCGGTCAACAGGAAAGCGCAAAATTATCGGGGAAATCAGCCACTGCTCTGCCGCTAGATCGCCGAACATCNNTTTCGGTCCGATGCTCTAACCCTATTGGCATGGGCCTAATAGAAATGGCGCAGACTCGCGCCTGCGCCATTTCCAATCATTCAAACCGGATCAAGCGGCCAGAACTTCTTCCGCATCTTCCGGAACTTCAGAAATCGTCCGCAAAATCTGCGATGCGATCTGGTAGGGATCGCCCTGTGAATTTGGACGGCGGTCTTCCAGATAGCCGCGATAGCCATTGTTTACAAAGCTGTGTGGAACGCGGATTGATGCGCCACGATCAGCGATGCCATAGCTGAACTGATCAATCGACTGGGTTTCATGCTTGCCGGTAAGGCGCATGTGATTATCCGGTCCATAAACAGCGATATGGGCAGCGCAATTCTGTTCGAATGCGGCCATGACCTTTTCGAAGTAATCCTTGCCGCCGACTTCACGCATATAGGTGGTGGAGAAGTTGGCATGCATGCCCGAACCATTCCAGTCGGTATCGCCGAGCGGCTTGCAATGATATTCGATATCGATGCCGTATTTTTCTGTCAGGCGCTGCAAGAGATAACGCGCAATCCAAACCTCATCGGCAGCTTTCTTGGAGCCCTTGCCGAATATCTGGAATTCCCACTGGCCTTTTGCCACTTCGGCATTGATGCCTTCATGGTTGATACCGGCATTCAGGCAGATGTCGAGATGCTCTTCAACGATTTTGCGGGCGATATCGCCAACATTGCTATAACCGACGCCGGTATAATATGGGCCCTGCGGTGCAGGAAAGCCTGTCTCAGGGAAGCCGAGTGGGCGACCATTCTTATAGAAGAAATATTCCTGCTCGAATCCAAACCATGCACCTTCATCATCAAGAATGGTAGCACGGGTATTGGAAGGATGCGGCGTCTTGCCATCAGGCATCATGACTTCGCACATGACGAGAACGCCATTCTTGCGCTCGCTATCGAGATAAACGGAAACTGGCTTCAGCACGCAATCGGAACTTTTGCCCTCTGCCTGCATTGTCGAACTTCCATCGAAGCCCCAAAGCGGCAATTGTTCAAGCGTCGGAAATGCATCAAATTCCTTGATCAGCGTCTTGCCACGAAGATTCGCAGGGGAATAACCATCGAGCCAGATATATTCGAGTTTATACTTTGCCATTCCGTTTCTCTCATATTGTTTGTGCAAATCCGGTTGCGAGACAAGCACTGTTCGGTGCCTTTCCGCAGTAGTTAAATTAACAGTGCAAACGGCGTGCCAACTCGCATAAATCTCATGGAATTATTCGAACAACACTTAGTCGGGGTATTTTTTGAACGCTTTTTTGCTGCTCAAAGTCACAATTGCTTGAGGCAAATTCCGGAACCTCCGCTTTGCGTTGCCGCACAACTTGATGCATTTTTAGGCAACTGCGGAAATTCTGAGCAAACAATGTAAAAATATCCAGCGTGCGTTTGGAACCAATAGCGCAGATTCGTGTTCACTTATTTGAAATAAACCGAATGGAGAACATTATGGAAAGTGCCGGAATCGGGTGGATCGCAGCAATCATTATTGGTGGTGTTGCGGGCTGGCTTGCAGAAATGTTCATGAAGAGCAATATGGGTCTCATCATGAACATCATACTTGGGATCGTCGGCGCTATCGTCGCCAATGCGATTCTTTCCTTGGTCGGCGTCGTGCTTACGGGCTGGCTGGGCTATTTGATAGCAGGCTTTATTGGCGCTTGTATTCTAATCGCCATTGCGCGCATGTTCAGACGAACGGCCTGATATGCTAGACTTTGCGCTAAACAAAATTGGCGCCATGTCCGGTTAGACAGGCGCCATCTTCTATAATTTCTCAGCTATATTCTAAATGGAAACTTCAGAAGCCCTATCGTGGTGCCTATTATTTCGGGCAGCACATGGAACTATCTGCCGCACCTGGGCGATAAAGCCAGTTTGGCGGCATTTTAAGCACGTGAAGAGTGCGGCCCGGTCTTTGAACCGGAGTTACAGTTTTGCCGACGCGCGCCATTAGTTTGCGAACTTCATCCGACTTCACACCATCACTCGCCATCATCTGACGGATAATTGGTTCAGCCAGTAATTCGTTCAGCGTAGGTTCAATCATTTCAAACATGATTCGCTCCTCAAGATGACATTGCCGGCACTTTGCCAATATTCAATGTCGCTTGCATGTCGTCATTATGGCGGTTGTAAGAATTGCTTCTCCCAAATCTGGCGATGGGCGCATAGCATTCACAGAAGCGTGAGTGCACCCAGCTATTGGCGTTGACATTGCGTAATTCAATAATTATTAGATTGTTAGATTATTAGACTTTTGGATTATTAAAAACCACATAGACCCCTCGTGTCGATTTCCTGTAATCAGCAACAGCTGGAGGCAGTATCATTGATATTCAAGGCTTTTGTTAAATCCGCTATGTCTCTGTACATTGGGACACCTGTCAAATGGCGACCTCAGCGTCGGCGAATTGACGGAACGCAACGACAAAAAAATCGGACCAGTTTCGGCCCGTTTGAAGGTGCTTCTCGATGCATGCCTGCCAACACGCAAATGCGTGGGCAATCCATGATTTATTCGATAGCCGATCATCGCGTCCTCAACCTCATTTGCAAAGCTGTCGAGCATGGCCCAGAGCGCCACAAAGTTTGGACTTGAAGGGGATTGCCCACATACGGGTAGGCTGACGCAGCAATATTTTTGAGTGAAGCGAAATAGATAATGGAGATTGTAGTGAACATGCGAAATGCTTCAATAGCACTGCCCATTCTTCTAGCTCAGATGGCTCCGCAACAAGCCCATTCTCTTCCACCGGATCCCGATCGACCACTGAACCCTGTTTCCTGTGAAGAGGCCTTGAAGCGGGTAGAAGAAGCAAAAGCAGGCAGCCCACTTGTCTCACCACAAGAAAACAAGCGGATTTTGCGCGAGGCGATCAGGAAAGCCCGGCAAATTTGCAAATGATTGCATAGTCACCCGACGCGACAGCCAACCTGTTCCAGGGTCGGGGCACTGGAACATTCCCAGCCGAAAGGAGTAGCAAAAACACTGTAACCCATTGTTTTCACTGAATTTCCGATACAAAACTGCGACACATTTCTCCTGGACTTTCTTTAGATTTCTCTTTTTGGACCAGAAAGGTAAGATTCCAATGTGCAAGTATTGTTCATATCTAAGCAGCGAAATGAAAATCTCCAGCAGCATCCTGGAAACTGATGATGCACCTGCAAGCAGTGCAACATCCTATATATTGGCCGGCGGCGAGACACTTCAGGCGACGCTTGCGACCAAAGGCGACCATGATTGGGTCAAGGTCAATCTGATTGCAGGACAGACATATACTTTCACCATGACAGGAACCGGCACCAGCCCGGTCCATGACACTTATCTGCGCTTGCGTGATAGCTCAGGCAGGCAGATTGCCTTTGATGATGATGGCGGGTCAGGGTATAACTCACTCATCGGATTTACAGCAACCACATCGGGTACTTACTATCTCGACGCAGGAGCTTACAATGATAATTATACTGGTCAATATGATTTGACCGTTACAGGTCAGACGGCGCCAACTCCTACGACGCCAGCGCCTTTACCGATATCGCGGCTTGTCGAAACAGGTGACGCAGCAGCAAGTACGGCGACAACCTATTCGCTCGCAATAGGCAAAACCGCGCAAGGGCGTATTGAATCAACAGGCGATCACGACTGGTTCAAAGTCGATCTCATTGCCGGTCAGACCTATACATTTGCAATGGTCGCAACCGGTGTCACAACTGTCAATTTGGATGATTCCTATCTGGTCCTGCGCGACAGTGCCGGCAACCAAATCATCAGTGATGATGATGCGGGGCCAGGAACAAATTCCACCATCACCTTTACCGCAACAACATCTGGCACTTACTATCTTGATGCCGGATCCTACAATAATGGCGGTACAGGACAATATGGCCTATCTGTCACACAAGGGACAAAGGCAAGCTATGATGAGATGATGGGAGCAGGAGCCCTCATCAGACAAGGGGTTTCATGGAGCGCACCCGGCACTGCAGCGAATGTGACTTGGGGCGTACGTGCAAGCAATGCAGGGCAGACCGATGCTTCCGGCAATGCAACTGCATTCATCGGATTGACCGCGGTGCAGATCGCAGCAGTTGAGGCCGCGCTTAAGCAATATTCCGAAGTTGGCAATATTACATTCACACAGGTCAATCCAGGTGGGACGACCGACAATGCGACCATGCTGTTCGGGGCCTACAGTTCCAGTAATGACGGGGCGGGCGCTTATGCATACCTCCCCGGAACAGAGGCAAATGCAGGTGACGTCAGCCTCAACAACAGCAGTATTTCGACCACATCAATACCGGCAGGGAGTTATAGCGCTTTTGCAATCCTGCATGAAACGGGACATGCGGTGGGCTTGGCTCATCCGGGCGATTATAATGCAGCACCCGGACAATCCCTAACTTACGCCAATAATGCCCAGTTCAGGCAGGACGACCAGCAATATTCTGTAATGAGTTACTTCGACGAATCGAACACCACATCGTCCTACAACAGCTATCCCGATACGTTGATGCTCTATGATATTTTGGCAGTGCAGCAGCTTTACGGTGCCAATATGTCAACCCGGTCCGGCAACACGGTATATGGATTTAATACCAATGCCGGCTCGATATATGATTTTAACGGAAACACCACACCCGCTTTCAGTATATGGGATGGCGGAGGTGTCGATACGATTAATGCGTCAGGGTACAGTCAGAATCAGGTCATTGATCTGCATGACGGTACTTTCTCCAGTATTGGTGGTCTAACAGGCAATGTTTCTATTGCCTTTAATGCTACGATCGAAAATGCCATCGGGGGCAGCGGTGCGGACAGCATATCCGGCAATGCCGTCAGCAATGCTCTGACTGGCGGCGCGGGAGCTGATAATTTTTATTTCAAAGACCCGCTCAGCGCTGCACTCAATGTCGACTGGATCACTGATTTTTCTGTAACAGATGATACGATATGGCTCGACCCGACTGTGTTTAGAGCGCTTTCCCCCGGCGGCCCCCTCTCAGCAGATGCCTTCCGGTCCGGGGCGTCATCCTTTGATGCGTCGGATCGTATCCTTTACGACAGTAGCAGCGGGGCTCTTTTCTATGACAGCGATGGTTCCGGAAGCGCAAGTGCCGTCCAGTTCGCTAATTTATCCAGCGGACTTGCGCTCACCAATGCGGATTTCCGCGTCGCCTGAGCCAAAGACGTAGCAACCGGGAGATAGCAAGGCAGTAAGTGGACTGTCAGACATTTGCGATAAACTTGCTGTTTCAGGCACCATAATTCCGACCTTATTAGTCAGCCTCACCTCCTTGAGCAGGTTTGCTCCAGGGGGTGAGGTGAACGGGCGTGCAATTGGCCGTCCAGCATGATTCTCTCCTCAAACGAGGCAATTCCAGCAAAAGTGGGAACCGGTTTTAGCAATCGGAATTGCGTAAAAACTAAGAGATATAATATTTGAAGGCCACTCCGTTTTCGCCGGAACTGCTCTAACTGCGCCGCTTGATTCGTGAAGGAAATAACAGCACCAAAAGCAGGCAAGGACGCATGCTTCATTTGAACTTTACTGCCAATCGGCCTAGGGTCAGGTATCCAGCCTGCCTGCTCGCCCATTCGAATAATTCGTCAGACCTGTCCCATGCTCCGTAAGTTCACATTGCGTCGTCTCGGCGTCTTCTCCATCTTCATAGCGCCGAGCCGCTTGCGAGCCTTCGCGCGCAGTCATGAAATTGGCCTCGTCCTGGCAGCGGTGATTGTCGGCATTGTTTCCGGGTTTGTCGTCACGGCCATGAGCCGCATAGCCGAATTTCTCCACCTGGTAATCTTTAATCTGCAACCTGGTGAACGTCTGTCATCATCAATGTCGGCAAGCAATCTGGCGCTCTTTGTCGCCCCGATTGTGGGCGGTGCTATTCTTGGTCTGCTGCTTTTCCTGCTGGCACTTTATCGCAAGAAGCCAATCGTCGATCCCATTGAGGCAAATGCGCTGCATGGCGGACGCCTTTCGCTAAATGACAGTATCATCGTCACCGTCCAGAACCTTATTTCCAATGGCTTTGGTGCTTCCGTTGGATTGGAGGCTGGTTATACCCAGCTTGCATCCGGACTTGCCTCCAAAATAGGCTTGTCTTTGCGCTTAAGACGCTCGGATATGCGCATCCTTGTCGGCTGCGGTGCAGCAGGAGCTATTGCGGCCGCGTTTAACGCCCCGTTGACCGGCGCATTCTATGCCTTCGAGCTGATCATTGGCTCTTATACAATATTGAGCCTGACGCCTGTCGTTGCCGCCGCGCTCGTATCCAATCTCGTGGCGCGAGCGCTTACCGGCGATAATTTCGTCATAGACATTGGGGAATTCGGCACTGTCGTCCCGGCCGATTATGTTCCGGCACTCCTCCTTGGGCTGCTTTGCGCGGGCGCAGGTATTGCGCTCATGAAGGGTGTTGCTTTCGTCGAAGAGCTTGCTCGCAAAAGCTTCATCCCCTTCTGGCTGAGGCCCGTTCTTGGCGGTGCCGTCGTCGGGGCGCTGGCACTCATTTCGCCCCAAGTCCTTTCGGGCGGCCATGGGGCTCTGCATCTCAATCTCGATTTTTCGGGCCCGATCATTGGCATTGTCGGTATTATCCTGCTCAAAGCGCTCGCTTCTGCCATCTCCATCGGCTCGGGCTTTCGCGGTGGCCTGTTCTTTGGCTCGCTTTTCATGGGGGCGCTACTCGGCAAGCTTTTTGCCTTCTCCGCACCCTATGTCTTTGCCCATGCAACCTTGACCCCGATTACCTATGCGGTTGTCGGTATGAGCGCTCTAGCGGTTTCCGTTATTGGCGGTCCCTTGACGATGACCTTTCTTGCCTTGGAAATTACCAGCGACTTTCCGATAACGGTTCTTGTTCTTGCAGCGGTTATCGCGGCATCGATCACGGTACGCAACACGTTCGGCTATTCCTTTGCCACATGGCGCTTTCACCTTCGTGGCGAAAGCATTCGTAGCGCCCATGATGTCGGCTGGATTCGTAATCTGACCGTCGCCAAACTCATGCGTACCGATGTGCGCACGGCTTCCGACAAAATGACGATCAGCGAATTTCGCCATGAATTTCCGCTTGGTTCGACGCAGCGCGTCATCATCGTCAATGATGAAAACAAATATGTCGGCATTCTCATCGTTGCCGAAGCGCATGCGGGTATTACTGAAACCATTGATGAGGCGCAGCCTATTGGCCCCCTGATCAAATATCAGGGCGAGTATCTGCAACCGCAAATGAATGCGCGGCAGGCTGTCAGACTATTTGATAATGCTGAGGCCGAAGCCTTGGCTGTCGTCAATGACATTGTTGAGCTGAAAGTCATCGGACTATTGAGTGAAAGCCACACTTTGCGCCGCTATAGCGAAGAGCTTGACCGTCAGCGGCGGCAGGTGTCCGGCGAAATTTAACGCGTCTTAATCCTATTTTAACCACGGTTTGTTGCAATGCGTAACATTGTGTTACCATTCTTGAGAATCAAACCGGGGCAATCCATTGCAATCTGCCACTAAAGCAACGGGAAAATTATCTCCCGCCAAAAGAACCTCCACATTGTCATCAATGTGCAGCTTCTGGGGATTGCTGAGGGCATATTGGACCTCTGAGCGTTGGGTAGAAGCTTGGACGCTGACAATTGTCATTGCGCTCCTGACTGCGGCAGCAAGTAAGGCCAGTGTCTGGATGGCGATGGCGTCTGGCGAGTTGATTAACTCACTCGTCGATATTCATGACCCATTTGTGGTTAATCCACTTAATGTCATTCTCGCCAATGCCGGTATTCTGGTTGCAATTGTAGCAGTCAAGGAAATCGGTTTCGTCGGCATCCGCCATCTTCTGTCAACGACCTTGCATCGCAAATGGCGTGGCTGGCTGAATTCCCGGTTCGGCGAGGCTTTGCTTGATGAACAGCATACGCATTATCACTTGCAGCAGGGAGGTTCGGCAGCTGCGGACCTGACGCCAGACAATATTGATCAGCGCATTCAGGAGTCGATCAAAGGCATGACCGGCGGTGCCATTGGACTGGCTATGGGTGTTCTCGGCGTTACCATGTCCATCATCTTTGTGGGCCAAAAGCTGATTGAGCTTTCGACGCCAATTCCCGGCCTCGACTTTCTGGGTGATTATGGCAGTGCGACGCTGGCCTTCACAGCGATTGCTTTCTACGTTCCGGTCAGCACATGGATTGCCATGCGCATTGGCCGTGTGCTGGAACAACTCACCTTGGCCATGCAGCAATCCGAAGGCAGCTATCGCAGTGAACTTACGACATTGTTGCGCCGCAGTTTTCAGCTTGCCGCAGCCAATGGCGAGACTGTTCAAAAATCGCTAAATGGCAAGCTTTATAAGAGCATCGACAATAATTGGGCGCGCTTCAATGTTTTCGACGCCTGCTATATGTCATTCACATCAATCTATAATTTCTTCTCCGCCCGCATCGTCGCCTATATTCCCGGCCTTCTGCCCTATATGGGCAATACGATCAGCTTCAAGAATTACATTACCGGTTCCGAGCTGGTGGGGTCGATGATCAATGAGTGCTCATGGTTTATCCATGTCATGCCCGCAATTGCAAATTTGAAAGCCAATGCCCGCCGCGTCACCGAGCTTGCCCAAGCAGTCGAGCGCGTTAGTCAACCATCAAAATATTATCGCGCAACGGGTATCAGCGAATTCAACTTTTCAACACAGCACGAAGCCTTCGGCATCGCTGTGCGCGGGCTTGAGCTAATGCACCGCGATAGCGAGGCTAAGCCCTTCCTCGCCCTTGAAAACATGCGGCTCCGCAAGGGGCAATGGGCTTATATTAAAGGCGATTCCGGTAGCGGGAAAACCTGTTTGCTCAAAGCCATGAACGGTCTTTGGGGATATGGCCGGGGCGAAATTTTCTACCCGAAAAATGCTGCAACCCTTTATGCAGCGCAGGAGATCAAGCTCCCCGGCGTCTCGCTGAAACAGCTTGTGTGCCTTCCAGTCGACGAAACCCGCTTCACGGATAGCTCTGTAGCAGCGGCCCTGCACCGCGCTGGCATGGGTGATTTTATCGAAAATCTTCTCGATGAAAACCGTGATGGCACTTCATGGGACCAGCTCCTTTCCGGCGGCCAGAAGCAGAAACTGGTGCTTGCCCGTATTCTTCTTCACAAGCCTGCGGTGCTGTTTCTGGATGAAGCAACCGGCGCACTCGACCCGGACGCCAAGATTGCCTTCCATCAGGCCATCAAGGATCATTGTGCGGGAACAACCGTCATCAGCGTCATGCATGAAGTAGAAGCGCCCAAATCCGCATCGGGCGAAAACTTCTACTCGCATATTCTGGAGATCAGCGATGGCAAGGCCATCCAGCGGCCACTGCTTGAACCGGTAGAGATCGCAAGGCCAATACCAGCACCAAGCTTCCCGCTGATTGCCGCCGAATAGCCCATTTCAGAACGCAGAGCTTTTTGTTTTCGGTAGAAGCAAATTGGTTTAAAAGAGGTTATGGGTTATTTGCGCAAGCCGTTCTCTAGAGCATCGGACCGAAANNTGTTCGGCGATCTAGAGCAAATTTGCTCGTATAAAGTCGGCTCCATCCCCGGCTGAGACAGAAATTCGATAAAGAAAACCGCGCTTTAATCCTATCCGAATGAATAGCCCGCGCCGCGCACCGTGCGGATTGGGTCGAGCGACCGGCCAATATTGATTGCCTTGCGCAAGCGGCCCACATGTACATCGACAGTGCGGTCATCGACGTAAATATCTGCTCCCCAAACATTATCGAGAAGCTGACCGCGCGAGAACACACGGCCAGGAGACTGCATCAGGAATTCGAGCAAACGGAACTCTGTCGGTCCCAGCTTGAGTTCACGTTCCTTGCGGAAAACCCGGTGCTGCTCGCGGTCGAGTTTCAAATCGCCAAAGCTCAACACATGGGATAGCAGGCTAGGGTTCACCCGGCGTAGCATCGACTTGATGCGTGCCAGCAGTTCCGGCGTCGAGAATGGCTTGACCATATAGTCATCCGCGCCGGTTGAAAGTCCGCGAACACGCTCGCTTTCCTCACCACGTGCGGTCAACATGATGATGGGCAGGATTTCCGTTTCACGGCGAGCGCGAAGTCGGCGACAAAGCTCAATGCCCGAAAGCCCCGGCAGCATCCAGTCGAGGATCAGCAGATCAGGCACCTTTTCGCGCAAGGCTATTTCGGCTTCGTCACCACGGCTGATAGTATCGACAATATAGCCCTCTGCTTCCAAATTGTAACGCAGGAGAACACTAAGGGCGTCTTCATCTTCAACGACTGTGATTCTGGGAGCTATAGTCATGATCTGCTTCCGGCAATTATGGTGTTACGGGCTCATCAAGAATAACGGTATGGGACTGATCTTCCTTCGGGCGTTCCGCCGGAAGCTGTGCCCCAGTGACAATATAATAAACCGTCTCGGCGATATTGGTGGCATGATCGCCAATCCGCTCAATATTCTTGGCGCAGAAGAGTAGATGCGTGCAAGCGGATATGTTGCGCGGATCTTCCATCATATAGGTCAGGAGTTCGCGGAACAGCGATGTGTAGAGCGCATCGATCTCGTCATCGCGCTCACGAACGATGTTGACCTGCGCCACTGAGCGCGTTGCATAGGCGTCAAGAACATCCTTAAGTTGTGTTAAGGCCAATTCTGCAATGGTCTGCAAGCCACGATAGACGGAGAGTGTCTGCCGCGTATCATTGACCGCAACAACACGTTTGGCGATGTTTTTGCCAAGGTCGCCAATGCGCTCAAGATCGGACGAAATGCGGATTGTGCCAATCACTTCACGCAGATCAATCGCCATTGGTTGACGCTTGCCGATGATGGTGATCGCCTTCTCGTCAATCTCGCGCTGACCTGCATCGAGAATGAGGTCATCAGAGATCACGCGCTGGGCAAGTGCATTGTCTGAATTGACCATAGCCGACACAGCCTGTTCGACCATGCGCTCTGCATGTCCGCCCATTTCTGCAATCTTGTGCGTCAGAAACTTCAGTTCATCGTCATAGGAGCGGACGGTGTGTTGTGCTGTGTCAGTCATTGCCTGAACCTCTTCCCGTGATTAGCCGAAACGTCCGGTAATATAGTCTTGCGTGCGCTTTTCGGTTGGGCTGGTGAACATCATCTCTGTGTCGCCGACTTCAACAATATTGCCAAGATGGAACATTGCCGTGCGCTGCGACACGCGTGCCGCCTGTTGCATGGAGTGGGTAACGATGACAATCGTATAGTTCTGGCGCAGTTCGTCGATCAGTTCTTCAACCTTGGCCGTAGCGATAGGATCAAGCGCCGAGCATGGCTCGTCCATCAGGATCACTTCCGGGCTGACCGCAATGGCGCGGGCAATACAAAGACGCTGCTGTTGTCCGCCGGACAGGCCTGTACCAGGTTCATGCAAACGATCCTTGACCTCCGCAAAAAGGCCAGCGCGTTGCAGGCTCATTTCAACGATCTCATCCATCTGCGACCTTGTGCGGGCGAGACCATGAATACGCGGACCATAGGCCACATTCTCATAGATCGACTTCGGAAACGGATTAGGCTTCTGGAAAACCATGCCAACACGCGCACGCAGTTCGACCACGTCGATTTTCGGATTGTAGATACTCTCGTCATCAAGCGTGATTGTGCCACCCATCTTGCAGCCTTCGATCGTATCATTCATGCGATTGAGGCAGCGGAGAAAGGTTGACTTGCCGCAGCCGGAAGGTCCGATCAAAGCTGTTACCATCTTTTCGGGCACGTCCAGACTGACACCAAACAAGGCTTGCTTTTCGCCATAGTGAACTGTGACGTTCTTGCCCTGCATCTTGATCGCGTTGGGTTGCGCATTCATCCTGTCATTCACCGCTTTTTCGAGATTTCGTTCGGTCATTAGATTCATGATTGGAGCCTTTCCGTGACCTACCAGCGACGCTCGAAGCGACGCCGAAGAATAATAGCTGTGATATTCATGACCGCCAGGAACAGCAACAGCACGATGATAGCACCAGATGTCCTCTCAACGAAAGCACGCTCCGCTTCGTTGGCCCACATGTAAATCTGCACAGGTAGCGCAGTCGCGGGATCAAGCGGGGTCACGGGGGTATTGGCGACGAAAGCCACCATGCCGATGAGCAGCAGAGGTGCAGTTTCGCCCAAAGCATGGGCAAGACCGATAATGGTGCCGGTCAAAATGCCCGGTGCGGCCAGTGGCAGCACATGATGGAAGACCATCTGCGTCCGTGATGCACCAATGCCGAGCGCGGCAGCGCGAATGGATGGCGGCACCGCCCGCAGCGCTGCACGGGTAGCAATGATGATTGTTGGCAATGTCATCAGCGTCAGGACAAGCCCGCCAACCAGCGAGGCCGAGCGAGGCAAATGAAAGAAGTTGATGAAGACTGCAAGTCCGAGCAAGCCGAAGACAATGGAAGGCACCGCCGCCAGATTGTTGATATTGACTTCGATAATATCCGTCAGCCTGTTCTTCTTGGCATATTCCTCAAGATAGATCGAAGCAGCAACACCGATTGGCAGTGAAAGGAACAACACGATCAGCATCATATAGAGCGAGCCAATCAGCGCCACGCCAAGACCTGATGTTTCCGGACGGCTGGAGGCTCCAAATGTGAAGAGGCCGGTATTAAAACGCTGCGCCATAACGCCTTCCTCTTTGAGCCTGTTCATCCATCCAACCTGAACGTCGGAAACCTTACGCCGGGCCTGGTCTACACTCAGATCAATCTGGCCCTTGAAGGCAGAGTCGATATCAGCGCCAGTCAGTACCCAAAGGTTCTGCGTTGTGCCGATCAGGGCAGGATTGCTGATGACAAGTTCACGCAATTGTCCGCGTACACCATCGGAAAACAACTTGCCGAGTTCACGCAAAGCGACCTTGTCGCTCATGCTTACGCCAAGCTTTTCGGCCAGCGCATTTCGGGCCAGAAGCGGATAATTGGCCGTCAACAGTACATTCGGATTTGTGGCGCGTGCATTATCCGGATCAATAATTTTCGGATCAAGCTTGATCGCCAGATTGACCTCGGTTTGCCAGAACGCCGTATAGCCATTGGAAAATACGGAAAACAGCAAAGCGACGAGAAAGAACAGGCCGACTGCGATTGCCGCAATACCGTAAAGTCTGAAACGACGCTCGGCAGCATAGCGGCGCTTAAGGCCGATATCACGGCGCGCCGGGCGTGCAGGAGCGGAGGCGGAAATTAGAGTTGCGTCGGTCATTCGTACTGCTCCCGATATTTACGCACGATGTAGAGCGCAAAAATATTCATCGCCAGAGTGATGAAGAAAAGAGTGAGGCCAAGGGCGAATGCCACCAGTGTCTGGGGCGAATTGAACTCAAGGTCGCCGGTCAATTGATTGACGATCTTGACAGTAATTGTCGTCATGGCATCGAAAGGATTAATGTTGAGATTGGCAGCAACACCAGCCGCCAGCACCACAATCATGGTTTCGCCAATAGCCCGTGATGCCGTCAACAGCAAGGCACCGACAATGCCCGGAAGGGCGGCAGGCAGAACCACGCGGCGAATTGTTTCCGATTGTGTTGAACCGAGACCGAGCGAGCCATCACGCAAAGAGCGCGGAACCGCTGTAATAATATCGTCGGACAGCGAGGAAACAAAGGGGACCAGCATGACACCCATGACGATACCAGCGGTAAGGACGCTTTGTGCCTGAATGAAAGCATAGCCACCAGAAAGCGCTGCGCTGAGATCACGCAGAAAAGGTCCCACTGTCACAAGGGCAAAGAAGCCATAGACAATGGTCGGTATGCCGGCCAGCACTTCAAGCAGCGGCTTGACGACTGATCGCACGCCACGGCTGGCATATTCAGCCATATAGATCGCCGCAAACAACCCGACGGGCACGGCAAAGAGCATGGCGACGAAGGCAATATAAAGCGTTCCGGCAAGAAGCGGAATCAGACCGAATTGCCCCTGCGATCCGCCCGACCCTGCTGCGGCAAAACGCGGGTCCCAGACTGTCCCGAACAGGAAGCTCGTTGGAGAAACGGATTGGAAGAAGGTGACTGTTTGAAACAGCATCGACAGGACAATGCCAATCGTCGTTAAAATCGCAATTGTTGAAGCGGCAAGAAGCGCGCCGAGAATGATGCGCTCAACATTGTTTCGGGCCCGTCTCCGTGCAGTGATACCCGAAAGGCCGAAAATCGCACCGCCTAGTGCAAGCGCAATAGTGATGAATGCACCCATATTGACCGCGGCCTTGGCGTTCTTGTTCCATTCAAGGGCGATGGGGATCATGAAATCCTGACCTTCGGTCGCCAAAGCGACACCCTTGCCAGAAAGAAGCGGACGCAGTTCCGCAAAGGTTTGGGGAAGATTCTGCCGCTCCACCTCGGTAAGTCGGTCAAGTCCACGGGCGATGCCACTGATCATGCCGAGTTCCAGACCCTGGCTGGCAATAACACTGCTTTCATTATGGACAGGCAATTCGGAAATCGCCTTGCGCTCAAGATAAACACTCGATCCGGCAGTCCATATCACGATGAACAGAAGCGCAGGCAGCGTGGAAAGGAGAAAGGCCCACCAACCATGATAATGCGGCAGCGAATGCGCTTTAACGCCCCCATCACCTCTGCTTGCAGCGCGCTGGCGGCCGATAAAATATGCGGCAGCACCTATGGCGATGACAATAATAAAAACCAGCAATGTGGACATCAAAGCTTCCTCGATCCGCCCCTGCGAAATCATCCCTACCAACGATCAAGCGGACGGCCGAAGCCGCCCGCGTGACGCTGTCGAAGACTTATTGCATTGTTTTACCGGCAGTGAATGCTTCGCGCTGTGCTTTGCGCTCGGCTTCAGGTGCAGCAACAAGACCGTATTCAACCAGCGGGCTGTCGCTACCGATCATCTGCTCACCCAGGAAGAATTCAACATATTCCTTGAGGCCAGGAATGACGCCCAGATGGGCCTTCTTGACATAGAAGAACAATGGACGGGAGACCGGATACTTGCCGGTGGCAATGGTTTCCGTGCTTGGAACAACGCCTTCGACTGTAGCAACCTTCAGCTTGTCAGCATTGTTTTCATAAAATGCCAGACCGAAAACACCAAGGCCGGTCTTGTTGGCATCGATGCGAGCCAGTGTCTCGGCATAGTCGCCATCAATATCGACAGCCTTGCCGTCTTTGCGGACAGCGACGCAAGCTGCAGCGGCGGCTTTTTTGTCAAGACCAGCAGCCTTGATAGCTGTTTCTGCGCCAGCCGCTTCACAGCCCTTGGCAAGCAGCTTTTCTTCAAACACTTCGCGTGTGCCGTGCTTTTCGCCAGGGATATAGGCGGAGATGTCCCAATCAGGCAGCGCAGGATTTACCTGATTCCACTTGGTGTTTGGATTGGCAACGAGCTTGCCATCAACCGGAACCTGTGCAGCAAGTGCCAGATAGATATCCTTTGGTGTCAGAGCCCAATTTGGACCCTTGATATCGGTAGCAAATACGATGCCATCATAACCGATACGGACTTCCTGAACATCCTTGACGCCAGCATCGACGCAGGACTTCAATTCGCTTTCCTTCATCGGACGCGATGCATTGGCAATATCGATCGTGTCTTCGCCGACGCCCTTGCAGAATTCCTTGATGCCTGCGCCCGAACCACCGGATTCAACGACTGGCGTCTTGAAATCCGGATAGGTTTCGCCGAATGTTTCAGCAACGATCTTTGCATAAGGCAAAACTGTGGAAGAGCCGGCGACCTGGATCTGATCACGTGCAGAGGCCGTGCCGAGGGAGGCCGCAATGCCAATGGCGGCGATTGCTACCGTAGAAAAAAGCTTGTTCATAGGTTTTACTCCTGTTGGAAAACTTTGAAGTCACCGCTATCTACAGAAGGTTTATAACAGTCATGTGACACTAATATTACGGTTTGGTCACAATGCCCGCAACCTAAAACTCTTATACTTAATCTATTGTTATTATTATGTTTTTTTAAAACATAAAGATTCGCACGCCCGACATAACAAGTTTGGTGGGTAACTATCATAAAGTTCAATTATATCATTCGGAGCGCCCCCTGCACCAGCTGCGATTAAACAGGCTTTTCATTTGACGGCCAGTACTCCGCGGGTCGGAGAGCAGAATATTGTGCCGTTTCCCCCACCCTTTCATTGATATGATTTACAAATTCCCTATTTAAGGATAATTATTATCCTTAAATAGAACCTATGGGCCCGGACAATTACGGGCGGGATTAAACAATGATACTGAAAAATCAGGTCGAATGGGTCCTTCATTGCTGTGCCATTCTGGCTGGCCTCCCCAAAAACCATTATCTTTCAACCAAGGCATTGGCCGAGTTTCACGGCGTGCCGAAAGAATATCTGTCGAAAGCGTTGCAAAGTCTCTCACAGGCCAAGATTGTTGAAACAACCCTCGGGCCAAGCGGCGGCTACCGGCTGGCGCGACCCACGGAGGAAATCACATTTCTGGATATTGTTGAGGCCGTCGAGGGGAAAGGCCGAACCTTTGTCTGCAATAATATCCGGCAAAACAATCCTTGCCGTTCTGCCGATCATTGCGACACGAAACCATGTTCCGTCGCGCGTATCATGTGGGATGCTGATGAGGCGTGGCGCAGCAAGCTACGCAGCGTCACGCTTTCTGATCTGGTCGAGACGCTGGCTCAGGACGTGCCTGCCGAGCTTTGGAAAAGCAGTTTCGAATGGGTCATGGCCCGCGCCTAGACCATCGCTTGAAAAGTAGAATCCCGGTTTTCGGATAATCCGATACTAAAAAAACAGGACCAATCGCTATCTTGCGTCCGTTAGGATGTCCGACGATCGAAGACAAATTCGTCAGCTACGGAAGATCGTCTGGATCGACTTAAGCAAAGCAAGCACGGAGCGCTCCTGTGACTGTCCGGGCGCGGACCTATCATTGGCCAGCGTCGCGCGCTGTGACAGGACAAGTGCAAGTTCTTCAGCCATGGCCGGACGATCCAGAAGAAGCGGAGCAAAGCTCTGCTGATCAATTTCGTAGACAACAACATGGGTCAGCGCTTCCAATGTCGAAGCCTCCCCAAGGCCTGCGAGCAATCCGGTCTCGCCGAAGAAATCTCCCGGGGCCAACCGCCCCGTCTCCTGCCCCGCATTGTCGTCGCGCCGCATCATGACAACACCAGCGCGTATGATCATCAGAGAGGACAGCATCTGGCCTTGTGCCGCAATCACATCGCCCTTTCTGTAGGTGCGCACTGTTGTCGTGGCTGCCAAGGCTTCCTTCTCGTCATGACTCAATCCGGAGAATATCGAAATCGCCCCGATCAATTCTACTGGTGTTACGCGCGCTGGGGATGCCGTTTCCTCGGTCGGCAAATCGCTTGAATGAACGATGGCTGTTGACGGTCTTGCAAGTAGCAAGCCGGCTGATTTGACATGGCGATAGACGAGATCAAGAACCTCGTTTCTGGCTTGAATTCGTCCGCTGACATTGGCAACACGGAATTGCAGTTCGACGTCCAGCGCCTGCGCATCAAGCTGTTTCAACGCCACGACAGGCGGCGGCTCCTTAAGAATGGTGTTGCAGCTCATCAAGACGGTTCGCATCACATCGACAATTACGGAAGGCATTTTTGTTGGCGCCAGCCTGATAGTCATGGTCAGTCCATGCGCTTCATCAGGGCTGCTGACATTGGTAAGGCCGAGTTTGGCAAGAAAGCTGTTTGGCAGCGCCACCACATTATGCGCGGCGGATAAAAGGTGGGTAGAGCGCCAGTTGGTCTCTATCACCCTACCCTCTGTCCCATCACTGAGGACGATCCAATCCCCCAAAACAAAGGGCCGTCCAAGATTAAGCGCTATGCCGGAAAAGGCATCGCTCAGCGTATTTTGCAAAGCAAGGCCGAGTATTATGGCAAAGACGCCCGATGTTGCGATCAGCGTACCCACGGGAACGCCGAATATAAAGGCGATGATCGACAGGACCATGCCAAGATAGACAACGCCAACCACAAGATCCTGTAACAGCCTTGCCTCACGCGGCTTGCGTTCGAACACCAGATAAATGCGGACAAAGCCGATCACGGCCCAGGCCAGATTGATCCACCAGATTGCTTTCACCGAACCGATGAGAATAGCCTCACCAGTGGTTCTGGAAGTCGTATCTACCTCGTATGGCGTCACATTCTGCTGTGCCAGCATGAATGTCAGCACAATGAAAAAGCCGATCTGGACGATCAGCCGCAAATTGGCGAGCCGTCTTGGCAAGAAATACCAGACCAATATGCATGCCAATCCCACAAGGTCGATATGAACTAGAGGCGACATAAGCAGCTTCATTTGCGGAAATGTCTCGAACATTGTCGTCGTCCTCCTTGCTTGCGGGGTGCGATTGCCTCCTGCGCCAAAGGTCCGGAACGGCTGTGACCGGCCCGGACCTTTGTCATTCCCAGACGGAAATTATTTCTTGATCGGAGTCGTCAAAGGGGTCTTCTCATCCGTATCGACAACCATCACCGCAAGCAGGCGAGCTGGTTTGCTTTTGCTGTCATTGGCGCTGACGCCGTGGCGATCACCTGGCATTTCGGAGAAATTTTCCCCGGCGCGATAGACTCTCACAGGACCATCATTGACCTGGCTTTGAATGGCGCCTTCCAGCACCGTCGCATAGATGAATGAGGAATTCGGGTGAGTATGGCCCGGCGAGAAGCCGCCCGGACCATATTCAACAAGAATACCCTTGATGCTTTTTCCCGGAGCATTGGGGAGTTCATGCTCATAAACGATAGAAACCTTGGCATTTGATCCATCGGCATAAGCGGCAGCGCCGGTCATGAGCAGCAGTCCAAGCGCTAAAGCTGGAATTTTGGTTCTGATCATTGTCGTCTCCTTTTGTTGACGGGCTGGCATTCACTTGCGGCGAGGCGCCGTTGCGAACCATTCTTCAAAACCGATCGAGCCGAGCCGCGGATTAAGTCCGGGCACAAGCGATCCATCATTGAGTTCTGCGCCGAAATATCTCGCATGGGCGTCAACTTCCACCTGGCGGGGATCATTGATTGCTTTCAAAAAACGCCCGACAAGATCGCTCAGGCGAACTTTTTCGGGACCTGCGATTTCCACCGTTCCCATGACCGGCGGCGCAAGCGCGACATCCGCCATGGCATCGGCCACATCATCGGAAGCAATTGGTTGCACATAGGCAGGCGAGAGATGCACCTTGTCCCCGACGGTTCCCGATTCTGCGATCCCGCTTAGGAATTCGAAGAACTGGGTCGAATGGACAATCGTGTAGGGAATTGGCGATGCACGGATGAGTTGCTCCTGAGCAAGCTTACCGCGAAAATAGCCGCTTTCCTGTAGGCGTTCGGTACCAACCACCGAAAGCGCGATATGGTGCTTCACGCCTGCCGCCGCTTCTGCCGCAAGCAGATTCTTGCCCGAGGTTTGAAAGAATTCGAGAACATCTTTGTCGGCAAAGGATGGCGAATTGGCCAGATCAAGAACGATATCCGCACCGGCCAGCGCCTCGGCCAAACCCTCGCCAGTGATCGTGTTTACCCCGGTATTGGGAGAGGCGGCGATGACCTCATGTCCCTTCTTGCGCAGACGTTCGACGGTCTTTGAGCCGATCAGACCGGTTCCACCAATAATAACGATTTTCATAATTACTTCCCCATTTTGTCCGCAGTCCGGACATTTGAGTGCTGAGTGAATTGACTTAGTTCAGACCGGCTTTATCGAGGCCGAAAGCCTTGTCCGATGATCCGGGCACGGTTCTGAAGGCAACATTGGCGCGGTTCCAGGCATTGATGGCCATGACCGTATATGTCAGGTCGGACAGTTCCTTTTCGGAGAGCTGGCCACGAACCCGCTCATAGACATCATCCGGCACGCCCTGCTCCGGCAGCTTGGTCAAAATCTCGGTCCAGGCCAGTGCAGCGCGTTCGCGCGGCGCAAACAGTGTCGATTCCCGCCAGATGGCAATGTGATAGAGGCGAAGCTCGGTTTCACCGTGCATCTTGGCCTGCTTGACATGCATATCGAGGCAAAATGCGCAGCCATTCATCTGCGAAGCGCGGATGTGAACGAGATCCTCGATCTTCTCTTCGATCGTGCTGTCCTTAAGAGCCATGCTGAAATCCATGAACTTTTTGAACAGTTCGGGAGACTGTTGAATGTAGTTAAGGCGCTGGGTCATTACTTTCTCCACTCGTCAATTGCGGATATTTTTTATCCTTAAGGATATTTAATATCCGTAATAGAAAAAATGTAAAGAGCAGCGGTCGCAATTAATTGCAATCGCCCTCAATCATCGCCGCCAAATTTCTGATAAGTGTTTGATTTAAATATGAATCGCGGGTGCAAAAAAATGCGCTCTCACCCCAATTGAGCTAAGAGGGCAGTGCAAAAAGCAAGATGCGATTGGTGAACTCCGGCGATATCTGGGCCAGTCAACACCGGCTTTTCTGCTATCGGGCGATACCTCGCCATCAGTCCTGAAACTGATATCGGAAAGTGGCTACCGTCTCTTCAACAAGCCTATTGATAGCGACGATCTGCAAAAGGCAATCGCGGAAACATTCCAACACGTTTCGCATTGAAGCTCCCTGAGCCAGCAGTATTTTGATGCCTTGGCAGCGTAGCATTGAAGCAACCTGCCAAGACCAGAAGCGGAAAACTGCGTCAGCAACGCAATGTTTTAAAACTAAACCATGCCAAGGGCATTCATATAAAGTTCCAGGATCGCTTCTTCTTCCTTGCGCTCATTTGCGTCCTTCTTGCGAAGGCGAACAATGGTGCGGATGATCTTTGTGTCGTAGCCGCGGCCCTTGGCTTCCGCCATCACTTCCTTGATATCGTCTGAAAGCGTGGTCTTTTCTTCTTCGAGGCGCTCAATGCGCTCGATGAACTGACGCAATTCCGCCGCCGCTACGCCTTCGACACCACCCTGTGCGCCCAAATCATCCATGCTCATATCTTACTCCGTAAAACTTAACTGGCGACTCGGGGAAAAGCCGCGCGGAGCGTTCCGATGCCCGACGAAGGGCTAAAGAGTCAAGGGAATAGAGTCTGGAGCCGAAGCCATCCTGACCACTTTCAATGCCCGGGCTTGTTTGCCTCAAAGGCAGCCTTGGCCGCATCGCTGGCGTCACGCTGATATTTTGCCTGCCACTGCGCATAGGGCTCACCATAGATGATCTCGCGGGATTCATCCTTGCTTATTGCGATACCGGAGACTTCCGCCGCTTCCCTGTACCAATTGGAAAGACAGTTGCGGCAAAAACCTGCAAGATTCATCAGATCAATGTTCTGCACATCGCTGCGCGTACGCAAATGCTCAACCAGCCGACGGAAAGCTGCCGCCTCAAGCTCGGTTTGCTGTTCACGGCTTAAAACGGTCATGATAAAACCTCCTCAATCGCCCCGGTTCTTGAACCATAATGGCGAACTTCATGCATATCGGGAACAGCGTTCATTCCTTCAAGGATCGGCCCCAGACGCTCCGCCCAAACTGTTGTTCCCGCATCGTCTCCGATCAGATCCTGGCGCACCTCAATCAAGGCATGGGCATAGCCCGGCACTATGCAATGTTTGTACATTGTGTCGCCCTTCAGAGCACCATCATAAGGTTCATTATCGCCAACGACCAGCAAGGGATCGGCGCGCAAACCGGCCAACAGGGGCAGCACAGCGCGCGGATCCTTGTCCCAAAGAATACCCGCATGCCAGGGGCGCGGCGTCTCTTTCCAAAAGGCAGTGAAGGAATGGATCGATATTACCAAAGGCGCTTTACCGCTTCTCTCCACTGTCTTGTTGATCGTAGCCGAAACCGCCGCATGATAGGGTCTGTAATATTGCTCTAGGTGTGGAGCCTCAACA
>UCNP01000059.1 GCA_900473335.1 Hyphomicrobiales bacterium
GCCGACGCTCCCTTTTTTGTTGTTTCCTGGGTAGAGCCTTACATGGTTGCGCCAATTTGCCATGGCACGAATTCCGCATCGCCATAGCCCAGGGCCTCGGATTTGCTGCGCTCTCCAGACGCAATCTTCAGGATATGCTCGAAAATTTCGCGTCCCTTATCTTCGATGGAAACACCGTCTAGAACATCACCGCAGTTGATATCCATATCCTCTATCATCTGTGTGTACATCGGGGTATTGGTGGCAAGCTTGATGGAAGGCGTCGGTTTGCAGCCATAGGCAGAACCACGACCGGTGGTGAAGGCGAGAATATTGGCTCCACCCGCAACTTGCCCCGTTGCGGAAACCGGATCGTAACCGGGGGTATCCATGAAAACCAGACCGCGCGCCGTAACAGGTTCAGCATAGCCATAGACTGCCTCCAGCGGTGTCGTGCCGGATTTTGCGACAGCCCCCAGCGACTTTTCAAGAATTGTTGTCAGGCCGCCAGCCTTGTTGCCCGGCGATGGATTATTGTTCATTTCCATGCGGTTACGGGCAGTGTAATCCTCCCACCATGCGATAACGGATTGCAGGCGTTGAACTGCTTCAGGGTTGGAGGCACGCTCGATCAGAAGGTGCTCTGCACCGTAAATCTCCGGCGTTTCTGAAAGGATGGCAGTGCCGCCCTGTTGTACCAGAAGATCGACGGCTGCCCCCAAGGCCGGATTGGCGGTAATGCCGGAATAGCCATCGGAACCGCCACACTGCAGCGCCAGCATGAGTTCAGATGCGGGAATGGTTTCACGCTTCACATTTGCCGCTGTTGGCAGCATGTCACGCACGGCAGCGACACCTGCCTCCATGGTTTTGCGGGTGCCCCCAACCTCTTGAATTGTCAGGCTGCGGAAGGTGTCACTCTCAACGATATTATAGGCTTCCTTCCAGCGTCCGATCTGGAATCCCTCGCAACCGAGCCCGACCATCAGCACTGCAGCGATATTGGGATTGGTCGCATAACCCCACTGGGTACGCTTCAAAACCTCGTAGCCCTCGCCTTTAACATCCAGTGCACATCCGCCGCCATGAACCAAGGGTATGATACCGTCAACCATCTGATATTCATCGAGAATACCGGACTTTTGCACTGCCTCAGCAATGAAACGCGCAACCGAAGCCGAGCAATTTACAGAGGTCAGGACGCCGATATAATTGCGCGTACCTGCGCGACCATTGGCGCGGCGAAAGCCTTCAAAAACAGCACGTTGGCCAATTGGCAAGACGTTTTGGACTGATGCCGCATGGGCTGCATCCGGTTCACGGGTGAAATCACTGTAATTGAGATTGTGCTCATGCACCCACTGGCCCGGCTCGATCTGCCTGGAGGCCGAACCTATGATCTGGCCAAATTTACGCACCGGCTCTCCTACTGAAATCAGGCGGGAAGCAAGCTTATGGCCGCGGGGTACGCGATCTGTTACGGTAACGTTTTCAATGCGTTGTCCAGCCTGAAACGTATCGACAGCGACAACAACATTGTCACTGTCGTGCAGACGTAAATGCCGCGGTGCGGTGAGGGAATCCATAAAACTCTCCAATTGGTCAATTGATATATTAATTGACCACACCCAGGGTTGCAATGTGTCAAGATGAAACAGCAAAGCGCATTCCAGCCAAGCACTCCTGCCTTTTGCGCAGGACACAACTGCATGCATCTTTATTACACGTATCGATCGTGTTTCTGCTCGCAAATCAGACGCTTTTGCTTGCAAATTTGATGAAAGCTGATGGATTTTGAAACAGTCTGCCTCACTCTATTGAATGAGACGTGCTTTTCGGCGAAAGCGCTAGTGAAAAATCTCCGCTAGACTCCGGACGTCCTAACGGACGCAAAATGGCNNTCGGTCCGATGCTCTAAAAATGCCTTCCAACCACTGCCGTCAAAAAAAATTTTATCGCACCATCAGACGAAAAACGACAGCGTACCGCTTGTTACCTTGCCCCTCAATCATTGAAAGATAAGCGAAATTCCAAATATATTTTAATTCAAATTTTGAAATACATTAAATCTATATTTAGAACATACTTTGTCATGAAAATTTGAGTTGGAATAGATTTATTTTTGTAGTTCATATCTCAAATATAACTCAGTTTACCCCAAATAATCTCTTTAAATCGAGGGCTACTATGGCGCTGAATAAATCCCTTCTCGACCTTTTGAACATTCATCCGGAAAATGGTCTCGATGAGGTCATCATCGGCAATAATGGCGACGACACGATTTTCGGTGGCAGCGGCAACGAATATATCGAAGGTGGGAGCGGAACCGATTTGCTTTTCGGCAATGAGGGCATCGACACGCTGGGTTATGCCGGTTCGAAAGAAGGAGTCATGGTACGTCTGGGCGGGCTTAACGGTTCGGGCGCGCTCGGCGGGTGGCATGGCGATGCGGAAGGTGACCGGCTTGCCGTCGGTTTCGAAAACGTTGTGGGTTCCGGTTTCAACGATGTCATTTCCGGCGATGCCGGAGACAATGTTCTGGCTGGCCTTGACGGCGATGACGGCCTTGGCGGCGGTGCCGGCAATGACACATTGGTAGGCGGGGCAGGCAATGACTGGCTGGACGGCGGGACAGGCGACGACAGGCTGCTCGGCGGCGACGGCGAAGATTACGCCTATGGCGGCGCTGGAAATGATGTTCTCGACGGCGGCAATGGCGATGATCGGCTGAGTGGCGATGAGGGTGATGACCAATTGCTCGGCGGCAATGGCAATGATTGGCTCGACGGCGGTACGGGAAATGACTATCTCAATGGCGGTCTGGGCGATGACCATATTCGCGGCGACATCGGCAATGACACTCTGATCGGCGGTGCGGGCGATGATGTCTTGAATGGCGGCGACGGCGACGACCGTATCAGCGGTGGTATTGGCAATGATGCCATCGACGGTGGCGAAGGAACCAACTGGATCGATGCCGGTGCGGGCAATGACGAGATTCATACGGGCGGCGGTGCAAACTGGATTCTTGCTGGCGACGGCGATGACAAAGTGTTTGGCGGTTCCGGCGAAGACCGGATTAGCGGCGACGGCGGTGATGATCAGCTGAATGGTGGTGCTGGCACAGACTGGCTTGATGGCGGCGATGGCAATGACACGCTGCTGGGCGGTGAGGGCAATGACTTCCTTCGCGGCGGATCGGGCGACGATGTTCTGAATGGCAGTGCGGGCGATGACCGCTTGAACGGTGGCAATGGCAACGACATCCTCAATGGTGGCGACGGCAATAATTGGCTTAGCGGTGGTGCGGGAGCCGACACCTTCCTCTTCGATACATTCGGGCGGACCGCTCACATTACCGACTTCAGCGCAGCTGACGGCGATAAGATCGATTTGAGCCGCCTCGACGGGGATACAAATACCGCTGGCAACCAGCCTTACCATTTTATCGGCGAAAGCGACTTCTCCGGCGCAGCAGGCGAATTGCGAATTGTGGTACCGGAACAGGCAAGCGATACGCAATATCTGCATATCGAGGCCGACAGTGACGGCGACGGAATTGCCGACCTTATTATTGAGGTCAATAATACGGACTATGACTGGTCGGCAAATGACTTCAATCTGTAATGGAAATGACAAAGGGGCCGCTGATCAAGCGGC
>UCNP01000018.1 GCA_900473335.1 Hyphomicrobiales bacterium
ATTCAATGAAAATGCTCTAGAGCAACCCTTGTCTTAAACGCAAAAGGCCGATGGATTGCTCCATCGGCCTTTTGCGCATTTGATAGAATTTTAGATGACGAGAATCGGTGTTTTGTTCGGGACGCGATCATAAAGATCGATAATATCCTGATTGATGAAGCGCACGCAGCCCGACGAAACCGCTTTGCCGATCGTCCACCATTCTGGTGATCCATGCAGGCGATAGAGCGTGTCGACACCATTTTGGAAAATATAGAGAGCGCGCGCACCCAATGGATTGGTGAGGCCAGGTGCCATGCCGCCATTTGCCGCGCTGTATTTTGCCAGTTCCGGCTGACGGCCGATCATCTCGTCCGGCGGGGTCCATGTAGGCCAATGGCGCTTCCACTGGACAATAGCGCGACCGGACCAGGCAAAGCCTTCGCGGCCAAGACCGACGCCGTAGCGGATAGCTTCGCCATTCTCGCGCACGAGATAGAGGAATTTCGTGTTCGTATCGACCACGATGGTTCCCGGCTGTTCACCCGTAGGGTCGCGGACGATCTGGCGCAGATAGCGCGGGTCCATCTTTTTTACCGGAATGGCCGGTAGTTGGAAGCCGCCATCTTCGCGTGCTGCATACATGGCCTCATAGGAGCCAAGGGCCGGATCGACATCGGCACCAGGCCGCAGCGGATTGCCATAATCATCGACCTTGATGACCGGCATGTCACCGCGAATCTGGGCGCATCCTGCGAGGCCGGCTGCTGCGGTTGCAGTCATTGCGGTTAGAAAGCCGCGACGGGTAAGTGTGTTTTGCATCATTCAACCAGGTTGGTGGCGGGAAAGCTCGGCAGACAGTCACTGATGAAGTAACGTGCTCTAAACGCACAAAGAATATGGCGATGAACCGTTAGCAATAGGGCTTAAACAAGGCAAGGATGCAACTGTTGCTGGAAGGCAACAAAAATGCTGCGCCCCCATGGTTTTATTGCATCACGTGCCGATAAACACTTTGTGAGGATATGTGTAGAGAGGGACTTGCAAGCAAGTTAGGCCGGCTCGCATGCAAGTTGCCGCCTTGCATATGCGGCAGGTTAACAGTTTCGCACTCTACCATTGACGCCGGCAGCAAATGGCTTTTCGATGTTCGAAGATAGTCATATGAATGGAATCAGCACCATGGCAGTCAATTCAGCAGCGCAATCCACCACCTGGACCTATGTCGACGGGGATTGGTATGAGGGTAATGTGCCGCTGATTGGTCCGCGCACCCATGCCATGTGGCTGGCTTCGACCGTGTTTGATGGCGCGCGCTGGTTTGAAAACGTTGCGCCCGATCTTGATCTACATTGCGCGCGCGTCAATAGGTCGGCCATTGCCATGGGTTTGAAGCCGACGATGAGCGGTGATGAAATCGTTGGGCTGGTTCATGATGGATTGAAAAAGTTCGATGGCAAGACGGCGGTCTATATTCGTCCCATGTATTGGGGCGAACATGGCGGCTATATGGGCATACCGGCTGATCCGGAATCCACCCGCTTTTGCTTGAGCATATATGAATCTCCGATGTTGGAGCCCAGCGGCTTTTCGCTGAGCGTTTCTCCATTTCGGCGGCCAACATTTGAAACCATGCCGACCAATGCAAAGGCGGGCTGTCTTTATCCCAACAATGCCAGAGCCATATTGGAGGCGCGTTCACGCGGCTTTGACAATGCTTTGGTTCTCGACATGCTCGGCAATGTTGCTGAAACGGCCAGCTCCAATATATTCATGGTGAAAGACGGGCATATTTTTACGCCCGCACCCAATGGGACGTTTCTTTCCGGCATTACGCGTTCGCGCGTCATCGATGTTCTGGCTGATTACGGGTTTCGCACCACGCAAAAGACATTGACGGTTCAGGATTTTCTTGAAGCGGACGAGATTTTCTCCACAGGGAACCATTCGAAGGTTGTACCTATTATCAAAATTGAAGACCGTGAGTTGCAAGTCGGACCTATCGCCCGCAAGGCGAGGGAACTTTATTGGGAGTTCGCACATGCGGGTTCAAAAATTTGATCCGATAATGCGATCAAGTTGAAATATTGATCCGTTTCGCATTGCTCCTGAACAAATACGGACCTATGTAACCAAGGCAGGTTTTGTCAGGATAGGCTCTTTCCCGGATGGGCCGCCTATCCGTCACAGATATAGATCGAAGAGGAGACTTCCATGGCTTTCGAATTGCCCGCACTGCCGTATGATTACGACGCGCTCGCACCTTATATGTCCCGTGAAACGCTCGAGTATCACCACGACAAGCATCACAAGGCTTATGTCGACAACGGCAACAAACTGGCTGCCGAAGCTGGTCTTGATGGCCTCTCGCTTGAGGAAATCGTCAAGCAATCCTATGGAAAGAATGCCGGCCTTTTCAACAATGCCGGTCAGCATTACAACCATCTGCATTTCTGGAACTGGCTGAAGAAAGACGGCGGCGGCAAGAAGCTTCCCGGCGCTCTTGAAAAAGCTTTTGAATCCGATCTTGGCGGCTATGACAAGTTCCGCACGGACTTCATTGCAGCCGGTACAACACAGTTCGGCTCCGGCTGGGCATGGGTTGCCGTGAAGGATGGCAAGCTTGAAATTTCCAAGACACCAAACGGCGAAAACCCGCTGGTTCACGGCGCAACGCCAATTCTGGGCGTCGACGTTTGGGAACACTCATATTACATTGATTATCGCAACGCCCGTCCGAAATATCTTGAAGCCTTTGTCGATAGCCTGATCAACTGGGATTATGTCGCCGAGCTTTACGAAAAAGCCAAGTAAACAGCTTTACTGACAATTTGAAACGGCTCCGTTGATCTTTAGCGGGGCCGTTTTGCATGGGTCACCGGCCCAGCCTTTTCAGTCCGGTGCTTTAGATAGCGGTGGGTGGGTGCCCATATTTCAGGAGCTTTGCCTTGGCACGCTTGTAATAGCGTTCAGCAGAGGCGGGATCGATATTCATTCTCTCAGCTAATTGCTCATAAACCTGTCTGCGGCTGATTCCGGAGGGAGTTTGCAGCATACTGGCGAGCACTTCCTGCTCACGTCCAGACAAGGCCGCATGGTAGATCTCGGACTTCATACCGAGCGGATGCACAAGACCGATACTGAAACCATTTTCAGCAATCTCATCGAGAATTGCCCCCATGGACCGGGGTCTTAAATGGTTCTTGGAGATATAAGCTGCCACACCAAGCTTGCGAAATTCTTCCCCCTCTTTTTGACTGTCCGCGCTCGTTACGACGATATGGATCGCGGTTGGACACAATTCCTGGAGTGTTGCAATGACTTTAAGGCGATCCTTAGCTGATCCTGGCTCATGGCCGGGCAATCCAGGATCAACAACAATCATTTCAAAGGCAATTTTTGCGATCAAGTCGACAGCCGTTTCCAGATTTGAAGCTGCATGGACAACGCAATCTGGAATTGCCGTTTGCACTTCCTGAACGAGTGCAAGACGCATCAAATGCTGGTCCTCGATGACCAGAATGTTTTGGAACGAAATCGCATTCGACATTGAATGATTCTTAAATTCACTACACCAATAGGTGTATTTATAACTAATAGGGACGGCGCTGTCACTTACAGTTGAATGTGATCCTCTCTATCCAGTTCTCACAGCAGGAATCACTATGACAGGGCAATTGTGATATCTAAAAACACCAATAACGATAATTATGAGCAAACGGATTTCTGTACACTGGAGCTTGCGAACCTTATCGATCAACACAATAGGGCACGTCAAACAATTGCCCGGCTGAAAGCAATTCATAACCACTATAGCGCGAGTGCTGCCTATCGTGATCTCGTCTTGAGATGCCTTGATCAAGCAATCCACGCGGAACGCGCAGCGCGGAAACTTGTCTTGCTGTGCCCGGTCATTACGGTCCAACATGCGGCAACAAAAGCCGTCCATTTGCGAAATGTACTTTTGCAGGATGAAGCTGAAAACGAAGCGCACCAGGATGACTTTGCCGAAAGAATAAAACGACCAAGGCCATAAAGGCTGTTCAAGGTCATTGCCGCGAAAACTCTTGGTAAAGAGACAATATTTGCCACGACCCATGATGCAAAGTTTGCCGTCTTTGCAAATTTTTTGGCGGAAAACTCCACGCCTTCGGCTTGCCATATTGATTGTTCATCTGTCGTTCAGAGCATTGGACTTAAGTCTAATGCCTTAGGGACTTTTAACATGCTGAACGCCTTCATGTATCGGGGCATTCACTGGAGGAACAATGAGAAAGCTGATTTCAGCAATTTGCGCTGTTTTGATATCGGTTGGTACTCTGGGAACTGCGGGAACGGCCAGCGCTGCGCCTACCACAGTACAAAGGCCAGTCGAAGCGGCGGGAGCCACCACGGATACGTTGGTTCAGAAGGTCGATCATCGTCGCTGGCATCATCGTGATCGCTGGGAGCGCCGTTGGGACCGCCGCGATCGTTGGGATCGTCGTGACCGATGGGAACGCCGCCATTATCGTCGTTGGGACCGCCCGCATTACCGTCGATATGAGCCACCATATTACCGTCGTTGGGATCGCCGGTGGGACCGCCCGCGTCACCACCGTCCGCACTACTATCGGACAGGCAACGCGCAGATCATTTTCGATCTGTAACAGGCTCGATGCGACAACAAGAACAAAGCCCCTTCATCGCAAGACGGAGGGGTTTCTTTTGCAGAAAGGTTTTGTGTGTATAGGGAAGCTTCAAACTTGTGCTATCATTTGATTCTGGCTTGGCCCGCGCCGCCTCCCTCCATCAGGAAAGTATATTTCATGCGGGGCTCTTTGGGTTTTATACCATCCATTCGGGCATAATGCATAAGGAGGGATTGCAGAGGTTTGCTCGCAATAGGAGGTTTGCCTGTTATGAAGCTATCTGCACCCATTTACCACTTGAAGCGTAAGGCGAAGACTCTTTCCCGATTGGAGAAAGTTTCATTGCATGAGGCGCTGGATCGCATTGCCGGTGAAGAAGGCTTTGGCAGTTGGAGTTTGCTTGCGGCAAAAATATCGGCGACACCGCTTGCGGCCAAGCTCTTTGCACAGTTGGTGCCGGGCGATCTGATGTTGGTAGGTGCGCGTCCGGGCCATGGCAAGACCCTGCTCAGTATGGAATTGGCAGTCGAGGCTATGAAGGCTGGCAGACCAGCTGCGTTTTTTACACTGGAATATACGCAGCTGGATATTCTAAAAAGTTTCCATTCCATCGGAGCGGATTTGGAGAAATTTAAAGGATTATTTGAGCTTGACACGTCCGATGCCATCAGTGCGGATTATATTATCAGGAAACTCGCATCTGTCACGCACGGAGCGCTGATCGCGATCGACTACCTGCAAATACTTGACCAGAAGCGTGACAAGCCGAACTTGATGGATCAAATCCAGATGCTGAAATCATTTGCACAGAGCAGGGGATTGATTATTATATTCCTGTCCCAAGTTGACCGTTCGTACGATCCGGTAAAGAAGGCATGCCCTGATATTGCGGATATCCGGTTACCGAATCCAGTGGATTTGTCTCTCTTTAATAAAGCATGCTTCCTAAACAACGGTGAAATGCATTTCCATAGGCGGATTGAAGCTGCCTAAGCCTATTGTTTATACCGAGCACAGGTAAACGAAAATGTGATGACATTACGCCCGTGCAATTCAAAATCTTTTGCTTAGAGTGATTCCAAGCCCTTGAAGCCAATTTGTCAGCCACAAGAGTAGGACCCTATCTGATGAAGAGACTGATTGCTTTTTCTATCGCGCCATTGCTGGCAATCGCAGTTCTTTCCACACCAGCCAGTGCCGATGCCATCGCCGACAGGCAGGCACTTATGAAGGATCAGGGAAAGGCAATTGGAAGTATCGCTCCCATCGCCAAGGGGGAGAAGCCCTTCGATGCGGCTACGGTTATGACTGCTCTAAAAAAACTCAATGATGACGCGCAAAAACTTGATGTCGCCACCCTTTTCCCGGCAGGCAGCGATAAGGGGGATACGACCGCTTCTCCAAAAATCTGGGAAGACAATGCCGGTTTTGTTGCTGCTGTCGCCAAGTACAAGGCGGATACCGCCGCTGCTGTTGCTGCTGATCCAAAAGACCTTGAAAGCTTCAAGACTGCATTTAGCCAGGTGACGAAGAATTGCGGAACCTGCCATGAGGGTTTCCGTATCAAGAAAAACTGATTTTAGCCCATGCACCGGTTCATCAAGCTTACATTCAGTCTGCTGATCCTTGGCGGTGCAGGTTTTGGGCTATTGTCCGCGCCAACACGTCTTGATGCGGCAAAGCTTGCCGCCACAACGCCTGGCGATGTCAATCGCGGACAAAACATATTCTGGCAAGGAGGCTGCGCCTCCTGTCATGCTGCTTCTGGTGCAACGGGCGATGCCAAGCTGGTACTCAGCGGCGGTGAGGAATTGGCAACGCCTTTCGGCACATTCGTAACGCCGAATATTTCGCCTTCAAAACAGGGAATCGGCGACTGGTCGCTTGCCGATTTTGCCAATGCCATGACACATGGTGTTTCACCCGATGGCAGGCATTATTATCCAGCCTTTCCCTATACATCCTACGCCCGCATGCAATTGCAAGACGTTGCGGACCTTTATGCCTTTATGAAAACGCTGCCGCCTTCAGATAATGTTGCAGGTCCGCACAAACTCAGCTTCCCCTTCACGGTGCGGCGCGGCCTCGGCCTGTGGAAGCGGCTTTATCTGTCCGATCAGCCCGTCGTGACGATCGCCAATGCAACCGATGCCATCAAGCGAGGCCAATATTTGGTTGAAGGCCCGGGACATTGCGGCGAATGCCATACCCCGCGAAATGCGATTGGCGGTCTCGATAAAACCTTATGGCTCGCGGGTGCCAAAGCCCCTGAGGGTAAGGGAGTCGTTCCGAACATCACCGGGGGCGAGGGAGGAATTGATTCTTGGTCGGCTCAGGATATCGCCTATTCGCTTGAAAGCGGGTTTACGCCGGATTTCGATTCGCTTGGTGGGTCCATGGCCAAAGTGGTGCAAAACACGGCTCATCTACAATCATCTGACCGCGATGCCATTGCTGCCTATCTGAAGGCGATCCCAGCTCACCCGAACGGCTATCCGGCGCAGTAATTCCGCCTATGAATAAGATTTTCTTATGGGAAACCTTGGAATTCATTGCTTGCAGCTTTGGCTGATTGTGGTCATCCATTGGCGCCAATCGATGCAAAGAAGAAGCACCAGTCAAAGCAACTCTGGATCGCTGTGTGCCCGGCCTATCGGCGTTTGCAGCCGATCAGAACCGAGTTTCCATCCGTATATTTGCTGCGCATCGTGTAGAGCCAGCCTTTGCACTCTTCTATTGACTGAAAGCAGCGCTGAAAAGACACGGTCGTTTGATCATCACCAAAGGATATCATTGGATTGTCCGTTGTGCCGCTATAACGGCCAAAGACAATACCCGACCCAATGGGCGGTGCATTGCAGCGCTCACCGGCATATTCGCTGACATGTTTTCGAGCAGCGGCCTGTGCCTGCAAAAGGTCGATGGACAAAAGTGCTGGCTGGACGGCAAACGCCAAGCCAAGCATCAAAATCCGGGTTACGTGCTTCATACTACTTCTCCTATCGGATCAGGCGGACCATTGCAGCAGTGACGCCACAACAAGCACATCCAAAATAAATGCCATTCGCGGCAAGACTGCGGCTATTTTATCGCCGACCGCAAGGCCTGCGGAACGCCTGTCTATCTGACATTCGTGGCGATGCCGGACCTGATTGCAATTTCCGCGACCAGTCTTGACGAACCAGAGCATTTCAATCCGCAAGTGGTGACCTACACCATTCGCGGTCATGCATGGGACACGATTGACGCATCTCCGCAGAAATTCGAGCGCATGCCATCCATGTGAAGGCGACTCCGTTTTCGCCGGAAATGCTAGTGACTTGGCTAGATGCAAGTGGTGTATGCCGCCAACATCGGCATACACCACTTGTTAAAGGCGCTTAAACTTCGGCTTTGCCGACGAGCTTTAATGCGTAAGCCTGCGTATAGGCGACTTCTTCCAGCCTTGAAAAGCGACCTGAAGCACCCGCATGTCCAGCATCCATATTGATGCGGAAGAGCACGGGATTTTCGTCTGTCTTCAGTGCACGCAACTTGGCAACCCATTTAGCGGGTTCCCAATAGGTGACGCGTGGATCCGTCAGGCCTGCCACGGCAAGAATGGGCGGGTATGCCTGTGCCGTGACATTATCGTAGGGCGAATAGGATGCCATGTAGGAATAGTCAGTTGCCGAGGTAATTGGATTGCCCCATTCCGTCCATTCGGGCGGGGTGAGGGGCAAGGTATCATCCAGCATCGTATTGATGACATCGACGAAAGGCACTTCCGCAATGATGCCACCAAAGTTTTGCGGTGCCATGTTGGCGACAGCGCCCATCAACATGCCGCCTGCGGAACCGCCTTGCGCAATGATCCGGTCATGGCTGGTAAAGCCTTCGGCAACCAGATATTCGGAAGCAGCGATGAAGTCCTTGAATGTATTTAACTTGTTGAGGCGCTTGCCGTTTTCATACCAATCATAGCCCTTATCCTTACCGCCGCGAATATGAGCAATGGCGTAGATAAAGCCACGATCTACCAGTGACAGGCAGTTGGTGTTGAAACTTGCCGCAATACTGTGTCCATAAGAACCATAACCATAAAGCAGGGCAGGCGCGGAACCATCCAGCTTGGTATCCTTATGGTAGACGATGGAAACCGGAACAGTTTCACCATCCTGTGCTGGTGCCAGCAAGCGGCGGGTTACGTAGTCTTCGGGATTGTGACCGGAAGGTACTTCTTGCGTTTTGAGCAATGTACGCTCGCGTGTGCGCATATTGTAATCGTAGAGCTGTGTCGGCGTCGTCATGGATGAATAGGAAAAGCGGATAACCTGCGTATCATATTCAGGACTGCCGGAGAGGCCGAGTGAAAAGGCCTCTTCATCGAAAGCAATAGCATGTTCTTCACCTGTCTGGCGATCACGGATGACAATGCGAGGCAGACTGTTTTCACGCTCAAGCCAAACCAGATGGTTTTTATAGGCCGAGTGACCAAGCAAAAGCCGGCCCGCCTTATGAGCGACAACCTCCTTCCAATTGGCTTTTTCTGGCGTTGCCACGGGCACGCTCATGATCTTGAAATCCTTGGCGCCATCGGCATTTGTAAGAATATAGAAGACATCACCGCCTTCGGTGAGATTGTATTCCACGCCGGTCTGTCGTGCCGCGACGAGCTTCGGTTCAGCCGCAGCATTATTTGCAGGGATAAGCCATATCTCCGATGTCTCATGGTCATGAATGTCGATGAAGACGAAATCATTGAGCGAACTGCCGCCAACGCCCATAAAAAATCCCGGATCCTTTTCTTCGTGGATCAAACGGTCTTCGCTCTCTGGTGTTCCAACCTTGTGATAGAACAGACGGGAAGGGCGATGATTGGCATCGACGCGCGTGTAATAAAAGCCATCGGACCCCGCATTCCAGACGCCCCCGCCGGATGTATCGCTGACAGTCTCGGTATTGTCCTGCAAAGTCGTAAGATCGCGTATTTTCAGCGTATAATATTCCGAACCTTTATCGTCGAAGCCCCAGATCATCTTGCTATGATCAGGCGAATGATCGGCAGAGCCCAGACTGAAATAGGCTTTGTCCTGTGCTTCAAGATCACCATCAAGCAACATTGTCTGCTCGCCGCCATCGCGCGGGATGCGGAAAAAGCGCGGATGCTGGCCGCCAGTCTTGAACGATGTTCCATAGGCATAAGGACCATCTTTCGACGGCACCGAGGAATCGTCTTCCTTGATACGTCCCTTCATTTCCTCGAACAATTTGGCCTGCAATGCCTTGGTGTCAGCCATTAGGGCCGACTGATAGGCGTTTTCCGCATCAAGATGGCTGCGAATTGCCGGATCGAGCGTCGAGGGATCGCGGAAGACATCCTGCCAATTTTCCGCACGCATCCATGCATAATCATCAATGCGCGTAATGCCATGACGTGTATCGGAAACAGGCTTCTTTTCGGATTTTGGAGCGGGATGGGCGGAAAAGCGTGGCGAAGTCGTCATGGAAGGCTTTCAAAATGTTGGTGGGCAGCGGAGACAGAAGCTCCATCTTGCACCCGGCACGGTTCTTCCGGGCTGCAAGACAGATTTCATACAAGTTAATGCCGCGTCAATGAGGCTTTAGTTGGTAGTATGGCAGATACGAAAGGAACTATCCCATGCCTATGAGGCGTCAAAAACCAGCGCATTGCCATTCATGCAGTAACGCAGTCCCGTGGGGGCAGGACCGTCAGGAAAAACATGGCCGAGATGGGCATCACAGTCGGAACATTTGATCTCTGTGCGGACCATACCGTATGACCGGTCTTCCACAGCTATCACCGCATCAGCTTCAATAGGATTGGTGAAACTCGGCCAACCTGTGCCGGATTCATACTTCGCTTCAGATTTGTAAAGGGGGCGATCACAGCAAACGCACTTGTAAATACCTTGAAGTTTACTGTCGAAGTTCGGGCTGGAAAAAGCGCGCTCCGTTCCATGGTTGCGCGTGATCTGATACTGTTCAGGTGTTAGCTGCTCGCGCCATTCTGCGTCTGTTTTTACCACTTTGAATGTTTTTGTATTCATTTTATATTCCTTTCGATGCAAATGTAGGTATGAACACTGCACTACACAACATCCGTTATTATAGAATGCTTGGGGTGAAACGTTATATTCCTCATTTCTGCCATTTTTTGTCTTAGTTATATGATCCGAATGCTCGAATGCACGTGGTAGTTGACGAGTGCTTTCTCTGAGTTACGTTATTGTGGCTTCTTGGTGTCAATGGTGGTTAATCTCTGTAACTGTCGAATTTTGAAATATTTCTTTTGTAAATGAAGTATTGATTTGACAAAATCGGCAAAATCCTAAAAAGAGAGTCGCCAAAGGCGCTGCAAAATAGAACGTCTTCGAGCTTTATATTGGTGTTTTTTCACTCCCCCTGATATTTCAGATTAGACGAAGGAATTGGACTTTAATGACCACATTCGACAATTCAAACTCCACCGCCAGCGACGTGTTGCTTGAGCTGACGGCTGAATTGGTTGCTGCTTACGTCAGCAATAATTCTGTGCCGGCCGGCGATCTGCCGACACTTATCGCCGATGTCCACTCAGCTTTGGGCCGCGTTAATGGTGGTTCAGAGACGGTTGTTGCTGTTCAAGAAAAACCGAAGCCAGCCATCAATCCGAAGAAGTCTGTTGCAGATGACTATATTGTTTGCCTGGAAGACGGCAAGAAGTTCAAGTCATTGAAGCGTCACCTTATGACGCATTACAGCCTTACGCCGGAACAGTATCGTGAAAAGTGGGATCTTGATCCTTCCTATCCGATGGTTGCGCCAAACTATGCAGCAGCCCGCTCACGCCTCGCCAAGAATATGGGTCTTGGCCGCAAGCGCAAAAAGGCCGCGTAAGGAATTTCTTCGGCTCCATTGCCGTATTGAATTCAACTTGTGTTGAAGCCTGTGGATTATTTGATCACAGGCAGTGGTAGTTGAGATCAGGATGGCCGGTAGATTTCCAGATAAACAGTTTTAAAACGGCGCTTTTGCGCCGTTTTTGTTAGAGCGGTTTTGCTCGCGTTTGCAGCGTGTCCAGAGCCTGTTTCAAACCGATATGCCGGTTAAGGTCATAGCTCCAATGCCCGCGCGCGCCCTTCAATCTTTCGCGTTCCATCAGACGCGTCAGGCGGCGACATAAATGAAGCCTGCTCGCCTCGTCCTGAACGGGCAATTCATCCAGATCAATATTGCAGAATACTTGTAACGCCAGGCGTTGCCGTGCCTCGCTTTCAGCTAAATCCTTGGCCGCCAGAAACGCGCCACGCTCTCTCTTCAATTCGCCTATCGACATCTAACCACTCCTTTCAGGGTGGCTGGATTATCGCTGACTGACTGTGATGTAGGATAAAAAGCCTATAAATTATATAAAAGAAAACAAATAATACATTAATATCAATGGTATGGCGATAATTGGGGCAAAAACTTATCCACGATATTGATTGGTATATTATAAGAAGATATTCCTACTAAAGAGGTGGAGTAGAGTATGGTCCCGAACTTCAGTCGCACGATAAAATCCGCAGCAGATGCCCGTGCGATAGTAAAAGCACTGCGCACCCGTCGTGAAAGGTCAACACCCATACTGACTTTGGTTACTCAGAAGGGAAAAAATCTTGATGAGCGTTCCTTTCAGATATGCGATCACGTTCTGGATATCTTGTCGGCACTCTTCAATATCTCAGGTTGCGATCTGCGCTCAAACTCGCGTTGCGAGCAGGCGGTAGCGCGCGTTCGCCAGATAGGAATGTATGTAGTGCATGTGACGCTCGGCATGTCGATGACGGAAGTTGGACGCGTCTTCGGACGGGATCGCAGTACAGTTGCCCATGCCTGTCATCTCATAGAGGACATGCGCGAAGATCCGGATTTCGATGGCATCGTCCATACGGTTGAAACAGTCATCAGGGCTGCATTCGCTCAAAGCGGGAGGGTGCGTCGATGAGCAATTGCGCATGCGGAAACACAGACGACGCCGCGCTCGCACGCCTCTTGCGATTTCTTGCCAAGGGACCCGTGCAGCTTGGACAGTCATCCGTGCCGGAAAAACTGATACTTGAAAGTCCTGTCCACGGCGTCTTGAGCATAAAGAAAGATATTTTTGCCCACGCAAAAAGGGCAGGACTCGTGCTATGCTGCGGTGGCGAGCTAAAAATTGACGATACGGGAAAGGCTTGGTTGCGGCGGCGCGATGCGACGGCTGACGCTTTTGCCAGTCAGCATCGATGCGATGCTTTCGTCGTCATTCAGGATGATGGGGGACCGAGCAAAATTCGCGTCAACGCGGACGAGTCACCGCTGGCATCATTACGCAAACGCAAAGATGCCGCAGGACGGCCTTTCATTGATGAAGCCGCTTTCAAGGCTGGCGAACAATTGCGCCGTGATTTTACACTTGGCAATCTGATGCCTTCCATCAGTGTCAATTGGGACGTGACAGGCTCAGGCTCGCGCGCCAATGGTGTGCTTGAAATCACAGATGCGGCTTTGGCCGCACGCCAACGTGTCGAGCGGGCATTGAGTGCGGTCGGACCCGAACTGGCGGGCGTATTGGTTGATGTATGCTGCTTTCTAAAGGGGGTCGAGATGGTTGAGCGCGAGCGGCAATGGCCGGTACGGTCAGCGAAGCTGATCCTGAAAACAGCTCTTGCAGTGCTTGACCGGCACTATAATCCACCAGCACCGGCGCGCCGCACTTCAAGCATTATTCACTGGGGAACTGATGATTACCGACCGGTATTGTAAAACTTCGTCTAAGGCATTTTTGGATTGTATATCTACTTCTGATATGGAGATATACAAAGGAGATATTCATGCCGCTTTATGTGCGTGATGATGAGATCGTCGCCCTCACAAATGAACTACAGAGGATAACCAGGCTAAGACCAAGGTCGAAGTTATACGTAAGGCACTGCAACATGAGTTGACGCTCGTCCGCAAATCTTTGCCTGTGTGTAACCGCTTCGCTGAGGTTCACGCTTTCGCCGACGCAATAGGTCATCCAGATCCGACTTTCGATATGAAGGCCTATACTGACGAAATGTGGAAAGACTGATGTTCATCGACGCGTCGGCACTCATTGCTATCTTGTGCAGAGAGCCGGGATTTGAAGAATGGCGAAAGCCGCAGTTGAGCTGTTGGTAAATGTCATCGGAGCAGAAGAAATCGCAATATCGGCGGACATTGGTAACGAAGCGATTGAAGTCAGTACAATCTACGGAAAAGCTATCGGTCATCCAGCCGATCTCAATTTTGGAGATTGCTTCGCTTATGCTTGCGCAAAAAAGAACCAATTAGCGCTATGCTATAAAGGCAATGATTTCGCCCTGACAGATTTAGCTTAGAGATCGCTGGACGCGCTTATAGGCGCAAGAAATGGCGCTGCTGCTTTTCGAGCTTAGAATTACCCGAAACGGGGCACAACTTTAATGCTGCGTTGCAGCTGTTGTGGTCAGTGCTGCTTCTGCTTCACGACGAATACGGGCGACCATCGACCGCAACCCATTTGAGCGCTGGGGAGTCAGATTTTCATTGAGGCCCAGTTTTTTCAAAACGGCCTCAGGATCGACCGCAAGAATCTCAGATGCTTTTTTGCCCGAATAAAGCGCCATCATGATAGCAACGAGTCCGCGGACGATATGTGCGTCACTGTCGCCAACAAATTCGATAACAGGATCAGAGCCTTCCGATAAGGTGCTTTTAAGCCAGACCTGGCTGACGCAGCCATTGACCTTGTGGGCCGCATCCCGGGCTGATTCCGGATAGGGCTTTAGGTCGCGGCCAAGGTCGATGACATAGCGATAGCGCTCTTCCCAATCGTCAATGAAGTCGAAATCGCCAATAATGTCGTCAATTGTCTGTGCCATGTGAATTGTCCTGTTCGGGTCTCATATAGTGATCCAAACCGCAAACGTCATCGTTTTTATGTGGTTCAGTTCTTTATAACTGAACCAGTATGGGCTTTGGTGTCGACCTTGGTCGTTTCTTCGCGCTCGCGTGTCGTGGCATTTATTATCTCGCGCAAAGCCATTTCACGCAATTTTGCTTTTATCGCCTCTGCATCGCCTGTCTCAAGAGTATTGCCGTGGGCTCTGGCAACGACCGCGTCAGGATCATCGGATTTTTTGCCAAGCTGAGCATCAATATATTCATATCCCACTTTCGCAACTTCGCCAGCGCGTGCGCCAGCATTGGCAATTGCCGCCTTGCCGGTCTCGCAGGCCTGAGGTTTGCGCGTGCAGAAGTCCGAAAGATCGCTGATTGTGTCCTGTGCAGCCAGCAATGCTTCAAGGGGACTGGGGCCACCCTTTTCACTGGAGAGGGAAGGCATGAATAAAGACACGACCGTCATCCAGAAGCAGAACTTGATCGCAAATCTGATCAAAAAGAACATGGCCCGACCCTTTGGCGCAAAATCAATCGTCACTGGACGATCCACGCGAAGACAGTGACACAGGCTTTGCAACATTACGTTGAAGCCTGCACCTCAATTTGAGCCACTATAGAAACCAAGCATTAACAAGTGTTGAGGCGCTGATCGGCGAATTTGCGATTCGAGGCACAAAGAGGCCCTTATCCGAAACCCTTCATTTACCATGACTGCTACAATCGTTCGAAACCGGGTTTCCGGGTCACTCGATCTCCTCGCTTTATCCTTTCCTTAAAGCCTCGTCTGCAAAAGTTAACGTCAACAAGAGTGCTTGAAAGAGCATTCATGAAATGACCGCTTCATTCGGGCGACAGTCGGGATATTGCGGAAAGCAGGAAAAAATTGGTGCCGATTCATTCCGTCACAGATTCTGACTTTGCCGAAGCTGGTGCACACCGGCGGCTTGATATTGCCAGCCGTTTCCGCGATTTGTGCGGGCGTTGGGTCAATACTTCAGTTGTCTGCCAGATAAGCCGCGAACGCGACATACGGATGGCCGGTGCATTTCTTATCATGCCCTTGCTGCTTGCACTTGCCGCTTTCACCAATCACGTACTGTCTGGTGAAATGGCTGGTATGGTCAGCATAGGTATCGGCGTTCTGGCACTACCGATGATTTTCTGCGGTGCCTTGGCAATATCCAAAGACAGCAGGAAGATTGGCCTTGGTGCAGTTGCTGCCTATGGCGCATCCATTTGCGCCATCGGGATTACCGCATCCATGCCCAACGTGCTGCTGTGGCTTTTGGCTGCTGCTATCCCGCTTGAGGCTTGGTTTGTCTATCGAACGGAGCGTTCCTTGCGCTTGGCCGGAACCATTTCCGCTGCTATATTGGTCGTCTTGCTGATTGTCACATTGCGCAATCATGGCGAGATAGGGCTTTCGCCTTTTGCTATGCTTGCGTCGCTGGCTTATTCCGCAAGCCTGATAGTGCGGCTTGCTAAGGGGCTTGTTCAAAGCGCTGCTGCTGCCCGCCGCGATGATCGTGTCACAGATTTTGAGCAGGTCATTGATGGCGTGGTTTTGAGCCTTGGTGCCGATGGGCTGGTAAAATCGCTTTCTGCCAAGGCGCAGGAGCGGTTTGGTATCGCTCGCAATCTTCTGATCGGCACGCCGCTATTCGAGCGTGTGCATGTGGCCGACCGCGTCCAGTTTTTAGGTTTCCTCAGTGATTTGAAGCATGGTGCTCCAAAGGCGAATGTTGATGTGAGGCTGCGTTGTGTTGCTCCGACACAGACCTCCGGCCAGCCGCATCTTGTAAGGTTTGCGACCTATCATTTGAGAGCCGTCCCCCATAGTCAGGGTGAGGGCTTTCTTGTGGTCGCAACGGATATTTCGCAGGCTGTGGCTGATCGCAATGCGCTTGTTGCTGCCCGCCGCGAAGCAGAAACAGTGGAAATAACCAAAAGCCGCTTCCTTGCGACTGTTAGCCACGAACTGCGCACCCCGCTCAATTCCATCATTGGCTTCTCCGACATTCTGTTGCAGGAAATTTTCGGAAAGCTGCCTGATGGCCGCCAGCGGGAATATGTCGAGTTGGTCCATCGCTCGGGCAACCATCTGCTTTCTGTGGTCAATGCCATACTCGACGTGTCGAAGATTGAAGCAGGGGCCTATACGATCCACACGGAAAGCTTTGCCTTTAAAGATACGGTCGCCATGGTGCACGATATGATGGCGCACCAGGCGGCACAAAAAAATGTGACCCTATGCGACCGTGTAAGTCCGCGCATCGGCAATGTGGTGGCGGATAATCGCGCTATCCATCAGGTCCTGATCAACCTTGTATCCAATGCGGTGAAATTCACCGAAACCGGCGGCGTCGTTACGATCGATGCGCAGGTTGAAGATGACATATTGGTGTTTTCGGTCAGTGATACCGGCATTGGCATTGCGGAAGCTGATCTGAAGACATTGGGCCAGCCATTCCGCCAGATTCAAAATGACTATACGCGTACTCAGGAAGGCACGGGTCTCGGCCTTGCCACAGTCAAAGGGCTGGTCGGTCTTCACGGCGGCGAACTGACGATCAAAAGCATTCCGGGTCAGGGCACTATTGTGGATGTTCGAATCCCGCGTTCAGGCCGAATTACTGCCTGTGACGATCACAGCGATGAACTTGCCGCCAATATTGTCGACTTCAAAGAGATCAGCGATGTAAAGGGAGGTTCCTATGGGGAAGCCCGCAAGTCGGCCTAGCAGCCGGACCGCCAAGCGCCGCGCACCTAAAAGAAGCCCAGCATTGCGGGCTTTGATTGCAACCGGCGGCCTGATTGCCAACAATCCCGGTATCGCTGGTGGTACAACGGCCTTTCTGGTCACGCTTGGTTTCATCTCCGCCAATGCGCTGTGGTATCAGCCACATGTGCATGAGGGCGTGTTCTTCTCGACACGGCCTGAATTGGTTTTCAAGCCGATGAAGCAGGAAAAGCCTGTTCTGTCTGGAGAAAAGCGAACATCCGTGGATGCGCCAATCCGCAAGGTAAATACTGTTCCGGTTCCGAAAAATGAGGACGCAATTGCTGCCGCCATCAATGGCGATCCGGTTCTAGGGCCGGGCGGTGATCCGGAAGTGGCGCAGCTTCAGCAGAAATTGCTGGCACTCGGCTTCTATAATGGAACTGTGGATGGCATTTCAGGCAAGGGCACGCGCGCGGCTATCGAGGCATACCGCAAGGCCAGTGCGGAACTGGGCGTTGAAGCTGAAGCTCCCGTGGGCAATGCCGACGACACAACCGCGAGTATCGCCGTGCCCGCCAAAAGGCCGGATGCCGCGCCGGAAAAAGCTACCGTGCAGAAAATTTCTGCATCATCGTCGGATCATGGCGTAACCAATGCAGGTTCTGCTGGCCGATTGTCAGCGCCGGAGATCGTTCGCGTGCAAGCGGGCCTTCGCGCCTTCGGCAATGATAAAGTGGAAATCGACGGTAAGGTGAGTGAAACCACCAAAACAGCTGTTAGCGAATTCCAGAAGCTCTTTCGCCTTCCCGTAACAGGCGAGCCGGATGCAAAACTGCTGGCGAAAATGCAGGAAATCGGCCTTATCAACTGAACCTTATCTCCCCACAAGGGGGATAATCGGCATCCTTCGTTCCGATCAACTACGACCGAAGAAAGCAGTAGATGCATGCGCCTGACTTCTGATTTTTGGGTTTCTGCACTGGTAAGGCGGGTCAATGACACCGGTGCATTTGCTACCTTGAGCAATAAGGGTGCGCTGGAGGCTGGAGCGATCTTCATCAAGTTTCGCAATTCCGATGGCACTTATGACTTGTTCGGTCCTGCACCGCAGATGGTCTATGATGAAACGAAGCCGGACGAGCGGCTGTTTGCACGACTGAAATCAGGGTCGGCTGAGATGGAAATCAATGATGATCTGGAAAAGCAAAAGCGCTGGGACCGAGATCTGTGGATTGTTGAAATAGAGGACTATCGCGGAGATAGGTCAGAACTGTTTTCAGTGATTGAGGTTTAGACTGCAATTGCGTCTTGTGTGTCCTTCGACAGGTTCAGGATGAGGAGGTTTGGTGATTTGCACGCTCAACCCGCCAACGTAACAGCCGTAACTCCCTGCAATGTACAGCTATCCTCATCCTGAGCTTGTCGAAGGACGCATGGAAGCATTTTGCAAGGGTTAGGAAACCTTGCGATCAGTATTTTCTACATCCTTCGCCATCTCGCGCAATTTCTGGCGCAAGGCAGCGGAGTTTTCCTGAATTTTCCAGCGCGTGACAGTCGCTCTGGCCTTTTCCTGATCGATCTGGCGATAGGATTGGACAAACAGGCGCAGTGAACGCAGGTCTTTATGCACCAGCCCGAAGAGACCGGTAAGGATCAGATGCGCAGCTTCAGCCGAAAGACCAAGTGAGGCGAAGGCGATTGTCAATTCAGCATTGAGCCCGTGGCCGATAATGCGCACAGTACTTTCAACCCCAAGGTCCAAGGCCCGGGCAAAGTCTTCCTGAAATTTAACAGTCCGATCCATCAGGGCAGCATCGATCAAACGATCGGCAAGCGCTTGATCATCCGACTGGCCTATATCACCTTCCAGCATCAATTGTTTTAGCGCCTGCCGCGTCTCGAAAAGCCGCTCGGACTCCGGGGCAGCATCTGTTTCAACTTCTGTTGAGGGTTGAAACGCCAAGGTGCGTTCAAGTGCCGGATCATTGAAACTATGCAGGGTATCCAGCAATAATGAGTCATTTGTCGTTCGACGGGCAATGATGCGAGCGTGGCCAATACCTTTGCGCCGAATGATATCAACGAGGTCGGCAGTGGTAAGGACCGGAGAGCGTAGAAGGATGGGCGCGGAAACATCCGCATCATCCTCGGCAAGGGCCATAATGAGACGGCGCGGCGCATGCGGCAGTTCGGAAAGAACGGCAGCTGCATGGCGGCGGATGCGGGGTGAGGTGAGAGGGAGAAGTGGAACAGCCAGGTCTTCAAGCTGTTGCACGTCGCTTTTCGCCGGTCTTGCGACATGGCAGAACGCAGTAATGGACGCGGTCAGGAGATCGTCAGCCTTGCTGCCGCCGCTGCGGTCTTCAAGCGCCCGAAACTCAGGATACTTCACGAACACACTCCAACACTGCACGCAACGCAATAACAGCTTCTAAAATTAGCCTGTAAGCGTTAGCAAGTCGTTAACCATCGACATGTCTTATTAAATAATGGCGCAAATCACGCGCATACGGCATAAGTACCAATAGGCATCTGCGTAGCATTCGAGTTCAGGAGAGCAACGAACCTTACGGATGGACCAAATGGGATTTGTAATCGCATTTCCGGGAAGCGCCAGAACACGCAGCGACCGGGACCATAAAAAACGGCAAGCGACGGCCGAGATCACAATTTTTCCCGGCGTGCGCTATGAGCACTATTCAGCCGAGCCGCAAAAGCGCAATGCGGCAAAGCATCAACGCCGGTTTTTTGACAAGCTGCCGCAGCCAAGCTGATTTCAACCTGTTCACGTATGGGCAGATATGTGACTATCGAAACTCGCATATCAGGAGTCTCGAATGTTCATTGTCTCCCTTACCTATGTCGCGCCGTTGAGCGAGCTTGATGCCGCAATGGCCGATCACGTAGCCTTTCTCGAAAAGCATTATGCAACTGGAATGTTTTTGGCATCAGGCCGGAAAGTGCCGCGCACTGGAGGCATTATTTTAGCAAAAGCAAAGAGTGAAGCAGAGCTGCGCAAAGTACTTGAGAAAGACCCCTTCCACACACGTAAACTTGCCAATTTTGATGTGCAGGAGTTCGCGCCGTCAAAGGTTCAACCGGGGCTGGAGGGATTGCTCTGATCACCTCCAACCCGGTTAATTGAACGCATCATTCGTGCCAGAGGTATAGGAAATATTACTGCTGAATGCCGGGATAAGCCCAAAGACCTGACACGCGCATCAGATCCCTGTAGATCACCAGTCTTTCATCGACTGACACCTTTGCAGCCTCTTCCACCGAGGGGGCATCCAGAGCCACTACGGGAACAACATTTGCATCAAGATCATATTGCTTGAGCGCGTCTTCCAACAGAGTGCGGGCGCGGCGCATATGGCTGGAACTGGTAACCAGAATAATGCTATCTGCGCTGTGGCGTTTGATAAGATTGGCAACATTCAAGACATTGCCGACTGTATCCTTTGATTTGTCCTCAATGAGAATGCGGTCGCGGTCCACACCGCGCTCTACCAGCCATTTCATCATCACATCGCCTTCGGTAACGCCTGCCTGTGGTTGACCGCCTGTCACCATGATACGAGCGGTGGGATTAGCCTGCGCCGCCTTCAGTGCCACATCGAGACGATCAAGCAAGGGCTTTTCAGCGGTTCCATCCTTGGCCAGCGCATAGCCCAAGGTCACAATCATCACTTCACCTGAAAGGGCAGGGACTTCCGTATTCGGCTTTTCAGCAATGATCTGTTCAGCACGAACGAAACGCTGGCGATAGGCTTCGGCGCGCTCGCGGTTAAGACCTGCCAAAGCCTGATGCGCCAAGCCTGCTTCGGTCTCATCGTTACGGATACGGCCAAGGGCTTCCAGCCATGCCTGCGCTTCAAAAGATGTTGGATCCTTGGCAAGGATTTCCTCATAGGTCGCACGGGCGCCATCAAGGTTCTTTTGCAGAATTTGCGATGACGCGACAGCAAAGCGGAAATCCAACCGCTCCGGTGCGAGCCGGGACGCCTCTGCAAAAGACTGCTCCACAACATCATAGCGGCCATGCAGCGTGATACCCTTGAAAATCTCGGCTTCCGCCTTTTTCACATCGCCGCCAGACCAGTAATATTGCATACCGGTATCGACCAGCGTCTTGATGCGCTCGGCATTTTGCTGGTCATAGGCAAAGGCGAATGATGTGCCCAAAGTTAGCAGGGCAAATGTTGCAGCGGCGATCTTTTTCATGGCGTCACTCTCTTGATCAGGGTCCGGTTGGTCGTACACGCCTTTTGTAACGGCAAAGCTACAATCGGCTAAAGCAATGGCGAGCAATTTGCATTTTTCAGAAAAGCCGCAACCTGCTCGCTCCAGGAATCGTCGGGAACGAAACTGCGGATGACGACGAAACCCTGATCCATATCTGCTTCGATCAGCACAGAATTTTCAGCCGAAATCGGCTTGGATTTGTTGAGTTCAATCATTTGTAATGGCGTCGCAACCACGAGGTCGAGCTGATCGGCGATGGCGGTGCGATCATTGATCGAGTAAATATTCTCCCCTTGGCGATTATAGACCGAGATCGACCAGTAAGGCAGCGTGCCAATGCCGGTAATATGGGCGGGCAGATCCGTAATATCAAAACGGCATGCGGCAGCTTGAAATAGCGGGTCAAATGCCAGGCGGACAGTGCCGGATTTTGTTTCGCCCGTTACCGTATGGAACTGCCAATCGCCGCCATAGGCAGAAATGCGTGACCATGCATTGCGATCTGAATAGTAAGGGACAAGCAGGACCACGGCGATGTGGATAAGGCCTGCGCCAACCAGACCAAACATCAGGGTGCGTATGAGCTTACCCATTGCAGCTGATCCTTGTGATCGCAGGAAAGGTCATGTCGACCAGACCGGAATTGCTGCCTACTGGCGTATCATACAAGGTCATCACGAGCGTCATGCGTCCGTTGCCTGTGGTGGCAAGCCAGTTTCCAGGTTGAGCTTGCGGTGAAACGGTGACGGTAAATGCGCCACTCTCCCCGCGCAGGATTTGACGCGAATGCAAGGCAGGAAGGCGACCAGCGCCAGCATCAAGTGGCAGCAAGCCAAGGTCTGCTGCGTAAAGGGTCCAAAAGCGCGAATTTGGACTGTTCCCACTCAAACTATAGGTGCATTGGCGAGACAGCGCGATGCCCTTGTCATCATTGTAAGCGTAGAACGCCAGACCTTCCGCAGATCCAAGCGGAAAAGCCCCTTCGCGCGCTGTGCGTGCTTTGGCATAGGGGTCGGAAAGCGGAGTGCCTGCATCCGGATGAGCCGTCCATTGGCCAATGGCGAGCGCGTTGAAGCCATCGAAACGATTCACCGCATACCATGCGCTCAATGTCCCGCCGCCGACGGCAATGAGAAGCGCAATAAGGGCGAGGAAAACATTACGAAGCATGAATGATGACTACACGGCGATGCCGCCGGGTGCAATTAGCGCGCGGAAACTTTTGTAGGAAGCAGCGGTAATTTAAGCTTTGGTGCGGATTTCAACGCCTGATCGATTTCGCGCAGAACCTGTGCAGTCGCATTGGAGAGTACGCGTGGACGTTCCTCATTCTTGATGGCTTCGCTATCGGCATCGGTAGTGCTGCTTGCGACCACGATCTTTTCCTGTTTCGGCATGGTTGGGTCAATGCCCGGAATGGCTTTGAGGTCGATGTTCTGGTGAGCATAATTCATGAAACGCTGCCAGGTCATTGCCGGCAATATGCCGCCGGTCAATTCCTTGGTTGGCGTGAAATTATCATTGCCGAACCAGACGGCTGCGGTGAAATTGCCGGTGAAACCGACAAACCATGCGTCACGATAGCTTTGCGTTGTCCCTGTCTTGCCTGCAACGCGCGTCATGGGCAGGGCGGCGCGCCGTCCCGTTCCCCATTCCGGCACCTGTGACAACATGATGTTCATATTGTTGGCAGCGGTCTCTGTCAGAACGCGGTGTGGCTTGGGACCATCCTTGCGCCAATCCCACAGCACCTCGCCATTCTGGCTGGATATCTGTGTAAAGGCATGGCGCATGCCGACAATGCCACCTGTGGCAAAGACATTATAGCCTGTTGCCTGATCCATGACTGTCATGCCGGATGTACCGAGCACCATGGTCTTATGTGAACTGATCGGTGATTCAACGCCCATGGCTTTTGCCAATGCCACGATAGGGGCGGTGGTGAGATAGTCCTTGGCCAGACGCACCGGTACAGTATTGATCGATTTGACCAAGGCGGTGGTGAGGTCAATCTTGCCAAGATATTTGCGGGAGTAATTTTGCGGTGACCAATTACCCCACGATACCGCACCGCCAGAAATGAGCGTTTTCGGCGTCATCCCCTTTTCCATGGCAGCAGCATAGACATAAGGCTTGAAGGATGAACCGGCTTGCCGGAGAGCGGCGGTCGCACGATTGAACTGGCTGAGGCCATAGTCGCGGCCACCAACGATTGCCCGAACGGCACCATTGTTTTCAAGTACGACGATTGCCGCCTGAGCAACGTGATATTCCTTGCCATATTGGCGCAGATGATATTCGGCCGATTCCTCAGCGGCCTTCTGGATACCGGTATCGAGCGTAGTGCGCACAACCAATGTATGCGTGCTGAAATTCTGCGCGACCTTGCGAAGCTCATCAAAGGCCCAATCGAGGAAGTAATCAGGGCTTTCCAGGCGTCCGCGATCCACGACTGTTGCCGGATTGCGCCTTGCACCGACAACCTGTCCTTCCGTCATCAATCCGCCCTGAACGAGATTGCTGAGCACCACGTTCGCACGGGCACGGGCGGCAGGAAGGTTGACATGCGGAGCATATTTGGCCGGCGCCTTGAACAGACCCGCCAGCATGGCCGCTTCAGCAAGATTGACGTCCTTGACGCTTTTATTGAAGTAGAATTGCGATGCGGCAGCAATGCCGAATGTGCCGCCGCCCATATAGGCGCGGTCCAGATAGGTCTGGAGAATTTCTTTCTTGCTCAAATTGGCCTCAAGCCAAAGCGCGAGGAAGGCTTCCTTGATCTTTCGATCAAGACTGCGCTCATTGGTCAGGAACAGGTTTTTCGCCAGCTGCTGGGTGATGGTTGAGCCGCCCTGAACAACCGAATTGGCGCGCAGGTTTTCTGTCATGGCCCGCGACAGGCCAAGGAAATCTATGCCGAAGTGATCGAAGAAGCGCCGGTCTTCCGTGGCAAGGACGGCCTTTATGACGTGATCCGGCAATTCATCAATCGGAACAGCACTGCGATGCAGAATACCGCGCTGGCCGATTTCATTGCCATAACGATCAAGAAAGGTGACGGCGAAATCATCCCGCGTGCGCCAGTTTTTGTCTGTTTCGTGAAAGGCCGGTATTGCCAGCGTCAGCATGACCACAGAGCCCGCAGTGCCCCAGGTGAAACCTTCGCCCAAAACTTCAATAATTGCACGCCGCCAGCCGGAAACGTGGAACCGGCGGAAAAATATCGTCAGATCTTCCCAGGTCTCGGCGGCACGGAAGCGCAGCTCGTAAAGCGTTGAATCGATCCACGCATCAAGCCCGAGTAATGGCGAGACTTTGAAGCGTTTACGCTTGTCTGGCTTGGTCTCTCTCATCGAAACTCTGTGCCTGCCCTGTATCCACATTCCTTACGAAGAATATGGTGTACCCGATTACGCTTAACAGCTTCTGAAGCCGGTTTTTTGAAGCGCTGCCTTATCGTTTCACCCCAACAGGTAGTTTAGCTCTTTTTTATGTCCGGCGACAAGTAACGTCCGGATAACTGGTTTTTCGAGGATTAGAGTCCGAGCCCTAAATGTCGCGTGCAATTTCGCTTGCAAAAGATTGTTTCTGATGGATTGCTGGCACCAACTCAAGCAGGAGCAGAAACATGGCTATAGAGCATTGGTTGGCATTTGTTGCCGCATCGGCAATTCTTCTGGCTATTCCGGGGCCGACCATTCTTCTGGTAATTTCCTATGCGCTAGGCCATGGCAGGCGCTTTGCAATGGCAACTGTCGCCGGCGTTGCTCTCGGTGATTTTACAGCCATGACTGCTTCCATGCTCGGCCTTGGCGCTTTGCTGGCCGCTTCAGCGGCGATCTTTACAGTCTTGAAATGGATCGGCGCGGCCTATCTGATCTATCTTGGCATCAAACTCTGGCGCGCGCCTGTAAGTGATCCAGTATCCGGCGATGTACCAGCAAAGGAAGAGAAGGCACTGCGCATCTTTCTGCACACCTATGTGGTAACGGCGCTAAATCCGAAAAGCATCATATTCTTCGTGGCCTTCCTGCCGCAGTTCCTTGATACAACTCGGCCAATTCTGACCCAGATGATCATTTTTGAAACCACATTCCTCGTGCTGGCAACGCTGAATGCTGGGGCCTATGCACTAATGGCATCCATGGCACGGCAGACGATCCGCAAACCCAGCGTTCAGCGCGTGGTCAATCGCACTGGCGGCTCGCTGATGATAGGCGCTGGGCTTCTTGCGGTGGGATGGAAAAAGGCGGCTTAAGAAAAATTAAAATAATCCTAAATATATACATGACAAAACAGGAATCAAACTGTCATGGTTACGAAGCGTGACAGGCCGGTAGAAATTGAGATCACTCATTAGATAATTGAGGCAGGAAAGGATGCGTTGTGGGATTGCCGATGATTGTTATCCTTGGACGTATGACCCCGAAGCGTTGGTCACGAAGATTTTTGAAACAATGGCAATTGTTCAATCTCGTCGCATAGCGCCATTAGATCATGTGAAACAGCATAAAGGTCCTTAACCAATTTCTCGGCCTGTCCTATGATATCTGTTGGCAGCAGTTTGGGATGAAGTTTTGCGCCGTGAGAGGCGACGAATTCTAACGAGCTATACCGCATTGCCCAAGGTGTGTGGATAAACCCGTTTCTTCTCCCAGAAGCTTTCCCCAACTCGGTAAAAGTTTTTTTAACTCTAGCAAGCAACTCAGAATATTCTGGTGCAGCTAAGCGGTCTTCCAAGACGGATACTGTTAAATCGCGCTGGCCAGAGTCCGCTCGTAGTGCATAGTATAAGCCAGATGCTTCTTCACGGTCCATCTTAAGGGCTATTCGAAACATCTCGAAAACCAACCAATGTGCAAAACTGCTTTCGTGGGCTATCACTCCAATGAGTCGATATAAGGTGTCCCATTTTTCAGGTGCATCGCTAAAGGTGTAGTGATCAGACATGTCAGACTCCGAAGATAAGAAGTTTCAAGAGAGACTACAGAAGCTGCTGAAAACGCCGCCTCAACCGAAGACGAGTAACGACGCCAAAAGCCAGGATTCAAAGGCTGTTAAAAAAACATGAACAAAACCAGCAGACAGAAGCCAGATTAGATTTGCATAATGGGCCGAATCCCACCACGGTGAAGATAATAAAAGGACCCCGCCGAAGCGGGGCCAAGTTTCTTAGGCGACACCCATCTTAAGACGGGTAACTCCTGCAATGCTCACGGACGATTTCGATTCGTCCGAATCCTACACGCAGGTAAAGTCTGACGTGTACGCCTTTAGGCCAAGAACATGTTTGTAGCATGGTCTTGTTTCCTTCTACCAAAACCGGATTTCCCCGGTAGACCGGAACACCGGATTGCGTCCCGCCACGAAGGACGCTTTCCTGATGTCTGGTCTGTAGAATCAACCGATTCCATTTGTATGGGATTTTAACTGAAATCACGAGTCGATGTTCACGGTTTACCCCTGCGCATCCACAGGAGTCGTCGCGCCTTCTGCTTAGGCGTGACTGGCTTCACCAATCCGCCGATAGGTAAGGCGCCTGCCTTCGATCATCGCAAGCAACTGGTTTGTGCGTTCGGTGTCAGTAACCTTGAGCGCTGTACGGCGATCATAACGGAAATCAAACTCAGCAAGATTGCGATGAAGATGGGCTTCACCACAGTGGTGATTGACACCAATCATACCACGCTTGAGTTCAGAGAGCAGGCTTGGAGCGGAACCAATACTCACCCGCGTATCGTTCTGCCAGCGCTGGGCTTCTTGCGGTGGGATGGAAAAAGGCGGCTTAAGAAAAAATTACCTTTATAGGAAAATAGTCCTTGACTGCGTAACGGTGTTCATGTAGATATTAGTCATCGTCGGAATTGTGGCTAAGTTCTGTCGCCAGTCAGCCGATTTATTTCAAGGACATCTATGTTACCCCTACTTCCCATGGCTCTGCGCCGGCGCAGCGCGTTTGCGCTGTGCCGTGAATATGGCATTGCGCCCGGTGAGGTTGCTCCTTTGCTGGGTATTAATGAGCAGCAATTTCTCAGCGGCATTTATCGAGACGGGTTTTCGATTGAAGAGGTGCGGCAGGGCAATAGCCAGCTGCGCGCTGCAAGGAAAATCATGGAGCTTTTGCGCAAGGAGCTGGAAACGCTCTGCTCCATTGAAGGCGAACTATCAAGCAAGGCCCGACTCGACGCCTTGGCCCTGCTCGCCCGTACAATCGACAAGGTGAGTGACCTTCAGGAAAAGTTTGATACGGCGCGGGCACGCAGTTCCAGCGGACTGTCGACGGATGAGCTTCGCGCGGTTCTGAAACGTATTGATGAGAGGATCGATGAACTCGCCAACATCCGAGCAAAAGAGCTGGTCGATGCACAATTTGAGCAAAAAGGAGACGGAGGGGATTGCTCCGGAATGGATAGTTCGAGGGCGAACAACACAGTTGCCACCACCTAACGATTGGCATACATGGCTGATCCTTGGCGGGCGAGGCTCCGGCAAAACACGAATGGGGGCGGAATGGATCAATGGCATGGCGCTTGGTCTTCGGCCCTTTAACGATACAAACTCAATGCATATTGCTTTGGTCGGCGAAACATTTGCCGATGTCCGCGAGGTTATGATCGACGGTCCTTCGGGCATCATGTCGGTTTCACGGGCCGAGCGCCCACGCTTTGAAATGACAAGACGGCGTCTGCTCTGGAGCACGGGTGCGACGGCCTCGATGTTCTCTTCAGAAGACCCGGAAAGTCTGCGCGGGCCGCAATTTGATGCTGCATGGTGCGACGAGCTGGCCAAGTGGAAGAATGTTCAGGCGACATGGGACATGCTGCAATTCGGGTTGCGACTTGGCCAAAATCCCAAACAGGTCATCACAACGACGCCAAAGCCCCTGCCGCTGCTGAAGAAGATGCTGGCCGATCCGAGCATTCCGGTGCGCCGAATGAAAATGCGCGAAAATGCTGATTTTCTCGCCCCTGGCTTTGTCAAACATATTAGCGGTCTTTACGGGGATACCCGCCTTGGGCGACAGGAGCTCGATGGTGAACTGATCGAGGAAAGTGAAGGCGCTCTGTGGACGCGGCTGATGATGGAAGAGGTTTTCTGTCCGCAGGTGCCAGAGCTGAAGCGCATTGTCATTGCCATTGATCCACCCGCAAGCGCCACGAAGAAATCTGATGCCTGTGGAATTGTTGCTGCCGGACTTGATGATAAGGGAACTGGCTGGGTGCTTGCCGATGAAAGCTTTGCTCCTGCCAAGCCGCATGAATGGGCACGGCGCGCCATAGCTCTCTATTACCGGCTTGAAGCTGATCTGCTTATTGCAGAGGTCAATCAGGGCGGCGACATGGTGTCGGCGGTGATTGCCGCCGAAGATGTGAATGTGCCGGTCAAGCCCGTGCGTGCCAATCGTGGCAAGGCGGTGCGTGCGGAACCGGTTGCTGCGCTTTACGAACAGGGCAGGGTGCGTCACGCGGCACGGTTTCCGCTGCTTGAGGATGAAATGTGCGATTTTTCCCACACCGGCCTTTCCAATGGACGCTCTCCTGATCGTGTAGACGCTCTTGTATGGGCGCTGAGTGACCTTTTCGGCAGGCGCGAGAACCGGCCACGGGTGCGTGTGGTCGGCTAACCATAATGCAGTTGTAAACTCCACAACAGAAAGAATTCCATACATGGCAATCAATTGGCCGTGGCGCAAAGGCGCTGCGAACGAGAATCCGCAACTGCAACACAAGTCAGCGCAGGGTTTCGTAGCTCTGCAATTTGATCGGGAAGCCCGCTGGTCGCAAAGCGGCTATGTCGGCCTCTCGCGGCAAGGCTTTATGCGCAATCCGGTCGCCTATCGCTGCATAAGACATTTGGCGGAAGCAGCCGCAGCCACACCATGGCTGCTTTATGAGGGCAAGGCAGAACATAGCGAGCATCCACTGCTGGAGCTTTTGGCCAATCCGCATCGAGGTACGGATGGAGCAAGCTTCTTTGAGGCGCTTTACGGGCATATTCTTCTGTCGGGGAATGCCTATATCGAGCGTGTGCAAGGCGGCAGAGGAGCAAGCGAACTACATTTGTTGCGCCCGGATCGTGTGCGTGTGCTCGCCGATGACAATGGCTGGCCGGTCGCTCTGGCCTATGGCGCGGGAGCGCAAAAGCGCACAATCCCTCTTGATGACGGACGCGGCCTGCACCTGAAACTTTTTCATCCGCTCGACGACCATTACGGCTTTGCTCCGCTGGAAGCGGCGCTGATGGCGCTGGATATTCACAATGCATCCGGCAACTGGAACAAAGCGCTGCTCGACAATTCGGCTCGTCCCTCCGGTGCGCTGGTCTATGCGCCGGGTGAAACCAGCCATCTGACTGAGGACCAGTTTGAGCGGCTCAAGAGCGAGCTCGAAGAGGGCTATACCGGTGCAGCAAAGGCCGGGCGACCCCTGCTGCTGGAAGGCGGACTTGACTGGAAAAGCATGGGTCTTTCGCCGCTCGACATGGACTTTATCGCCGCAAAGAACACGGCAAGCCGCGATATTGCACTCGCTTTCGGCATTCCGCCCATGCTGCTCGGCATTCCGGGCGATAATACCTATGCCAATTATGCCGAGGCTAACCGCGCCTTCTATCGCCTGACCGTGCTGCCGCTGGTGATGCGAACAGCCAAAGCAATGAGCAATTGGCTTGGCCCTGTGTTCGGCAAGGATCTGCGTCTTGAGCCTGATCTCGACCGCATTGACGGTCTGGCTCAGGAGCGCGACGCGCTATGGGCGCGCATCTCCGCTGCACCATTCCTCAGTGATGAGGAAAAGCGTGAAGCAGTCGGCTACGCACCGCAATAAAGCGTGCAATTGCGCTTGGAAAATTGACGGAGAAAAATCATGACAAACTGGTCCGATGCCGCCTGGATACTGGCGGCTAAGGCGGCGGGAGCTATTGCTGGCTCTGCCGTCTCTCTCGCCTATATGCTGCCGCGCGACAAAAGCGATGCGGCCATCCGCTTCATCGTTGGCATTGTCTGCGGCCTAGCTTTCGGTGGTGTTGCCGGAATCAAGATCGCTGCGGAACTCGATATTCGCGGCCAGCTTGGTGATGGCGAACTGATGCTGATGGGTTCGGCTGCGGCCAGCCTTGCGGCATGGACGGCGCTTGGCGTTTTCGCCCGGATCGCCGCGCGTATGGGCGAAGCGAAAACGCCACCTGCGGATTCCTCCGGCAAAAGCGGAGGTGCCGCCAATGCTGGATAGTCTTGTGCTCACGCGAAAGGCCATTCCTGGCATTGAAAGGAAGTTTGCCGGCCTCACCATTGAAAACATCACTGCGGATGGCAGTTTTTCCGGCTATGCCAGCCTTTTCGGCGAGGTGGACCTTGGCAAGGACTCTGTTGAAGCGGGCGCCTTTCTGAAATCGGTGCGCGAACGCGGTCCGAGCGGCATACGCATGCTCTGGCAGCACGACCCAAACCAGCCAATTGGCGTGTGGACCCAGGTGCGCGAGGACAAGCGCGGGCTTTATGTCGAGGGCAAGCTGGCAAAGGGCGTTGCCAAGGCACAGGAGGTGTTGGAACTCATGCGCTCCGGCGCGGTGGACGGCCTCTCCATCGGTTTCAAAACCGTGCGTGCCAAGGCGGACGGCGCTGGCGTGCGGCATATCCACGAGGCGGACCTTTGGGAAATTTCAGTCGTCACCTTTCCCATGCTGCCTTCAGCCAGAGTGGGGCAGGTGAAAAGCGCACCGCCCGCCAAGCAGATGCCGACCTATACGCATCAGCCAAGGCTGCTTTGGAACATCAAGGCAAATGAACTGCTGCTTAGCGCGCTGAAGCGGGCTGCCCCAAGCGATTATAACCGCCGCTGGATCGAAAATCTGGAAGCGGAGACTTTGGAGATGAAGCGCCGCTCGACGCTTTATGAGACGTTCCAGCACTGGCTTTCGCTGAAATTTGATCCGAACCAGCGCCGCGTTCCGGCAGGCAATTCCGATGGCGGGCAGTGGACGGATGGCGGGGGAAATGGTGGGCCCGCAAGTGGTATCCGGTTTGTTTCCGGTCATGGCCGCTTTGGAGCAAGCATTGCGCTGCCGAAGAAACCCGATGGGCCACGCGCACCGGACGGTACGCCAGTTCAATTGGCGCAGGCAGATAGTAGTGGCTCCCGAAAATATTCGATTGATCTAAACGAAGAAGAGGCGCCGAATGGAATTGGTCATACCAAGCGACGCCATGTGGCTCAAAGCGACGAGGCTCTTAAGGCGCGTATGCGTGCTGACTATTTTCAAATGAAAACCCCCAGTGGCAAGGCGGTAGTATGGGCTGAGGCTTATGGTAGTTTTGACAATGAGATTGATGCAAATGACATGATCAACAAAGTTCTGCAGAACAATAAACAAATAGTGGATGCAGTTTCGAGTGGAGCGCGCGCTGGCGCTGCATTGAACATGCGATTTGGAAGACCAACAGGTAAAGAGGCCTATAGACCAAAATCCTATGCTCAACCCTATATGCGTCCGACTTTCAATGTGCGAGTAATAATTGAGCACGATAATAGAACAAAGCGAGGCTATCGCGTGAAAACAGCAATGCCGTGTAATGACGAACAGTCGGAGCGAAAACCATGAAAATTCCACCAGAATTTTCTGAGTTATGTCAATATTTTGATCCGTGGATAATTGATGCATTTCCGGAAGAAAAGGACGTGTTCATCTTTGCTCTGAAACAAGTCAATTCCCAACAGCAGCGGGTGGTTAAAGATTTTATCGTTAATGTTCTTGAGAATGTACATGATTCTGAAGAACTGAACCGGATTTGGCGCGCTGCGAAGTCTAATGCTCTTTTTGAAAGTGATAGTGACTTACGCTTTTTTCTTGAGGAACTTGTCCGAAGAATTGATCATCAATAAGATTACGAAATACACCCTTTGATAACGGCTTAAAGCTTGGTGATTTCGATATATGCGGGGAAGCCGAACGCGTACCGCACCTATTGAAAAGCCACAAGAACTGAGATCCATGGATCTGTTAAGGCTTAGCAATGATTTGAAGAATCAGACGGGTCGAGACTTGGGATTTGTTATTTTTGAGTCGCGTCAAGCAATGGTTAATCGGCAGACTCCATTTGCTGTTCTTGATGGAAACGGCAATTTTATCAGATTTGAGACAGGTGAATAATGACTGAAGTAATATTTGGAATACAAAACGAAGAAAAAGATGCGATCTGGGAATTGAGAGAATTTATTGCCGTATCTGAAATAGTAAACTCATGTCTAAATATAAAACTTGAGATGGGTGAAAGCGTAACATACGGAGATTACTTCTCTACAACACCAGACGATGAAATTGTATATCTACATACGAACGAATTGATTGACGATGAAGAATTGCTTGAGCAGGATTTTCCCGAATATGCATATCTTCTTTATATAAATGAGGCAGAAAATAACCCCGAATATCTCGCCGCTATTGAAGCGCGACCGGACGTATTCGTGAAGCTGCGAACGACAGAAGTCTAACCATGTCCTGTGTCTGATCGTCCCATTTGTGCAGGTTCACCTAATAAGTTTATTGGTACAGGAACACCACCGGAAGAAAGTACATTACCGCCTGGGACCATAGTATCCTTGATTTTTATCGAAAGTTTTCTTCAAGGGAGGCAATAGTGCGCAAGAGCTTATTCGCTATAATGAGGGCGTAACACGCGAGGCCGAGCAGAGGGAACGGGAACTTGACAGGCTGATGCCTGGACATAATGGTCCGCCGCCTGACAATAATCCGAACAGTAGGCAGCCCAGCCGACGCGATGAGCTTTTACAGGTGTTCCCGACGCAGCCCTTTGTGGCAGATATGCCGGAGCCAGTGGGCAAACCGTTTTTCAAGCGACCAAATGACAAGCTTCAAAAGCATGATCGTATTGATCTTTCCAAATTCGACAAACGGATTAAGCTGGAAGGGGAACCTGCCTTTCTGGATCCGAAGTCCGGTTATATGATTTCGAAAGAAAAGTCGGCTAGTAACCCTCACGGTGGCAGCACATGGAAATTGCTGGATCGCTTTGGCCGTCGTGTAGGGACTATAACTGAGGATGGACGTTTTTTGCGGAAAATGCGAGTAATGGAAACATGAATACATTATCATATTATGCCGCAATATTTTCTGAATTTGACTTTGGTGAGCAAAATCTTATCGACTTGGAGATTGCGCCCTTTAATGTCTCTGTATTTAACCATTGGTTATCTGAACAGGAGGCCGAGGATAGTGAAATCATGTTTTATGATCTCGCCGTTTCTTGTGGGAAACTGGCTGAATATCATATAGGTGAAGAGAAATTTATTAACTTTTATCGAAAATTATCTGTAGATGGAGTGGTGTGCAATTACCCAAGGCCGCTTAGAATATTTGATAAATACAATCGAATATTAGAGAAAGTAATATTCGATAGCTTACGTGAGAAACGTAAATTTGATATGTACTTTATTGCTCATGAAGTTAGAGTTCTAGGTGGATATGATCGAANNATGCGCGCTGGCGCGGTGGACGGGCTCTCCATCGGTTTCAAAACCGTACGTGCCAAGGCTGATGGCGCTGGCGTGGTGGGACGGTGCAGGCTGTTTCAGATTGGCATCTTAAGCGATATAGCCATCAAGAGTTATCTGATAATTATACGGCGGTTAAAGTTGGAAACGCTACATTTGGTGGAAAATTCACCAATCCTGTCCTGCTTGGTGCTGGTCCTGGAAATATTAAGATCAAGACAGCAATCGATCTGTTACAAGAATATTATGCTGAACCTCGTACAAGAAAAGATGATCCTCTTGGCCTTAAAAAGTATATGGGGCACTTCAACACTATGGTCAAGGATTTGTGTGATTTTAAAAAAACCGACACAACTTTTGCATTTGCTGGGCTAAAAATAATAAAAGCGGATAATTTCTTTATAAGTAAACATAGCGAAGCTTGGGATAAGGCTGGCGATGACATAAAAGATGCACTGCGGATTACTTATTATAAAATGCCACCAGACAAACTATCTCAGAACATTGATCAAAGGATTGAGGCTTCTAAACGACAAAATATAGAATTTAGTTTCAACCCGCATGGCGACGGGGGCAACAGCATTTGAATAATCTGGATGAAGTTAAGCGAGCTATCCAGAACGGTCTTTCCAGGTCACAAAAGGAATAGTATAGCTTACCTCATTTGGAATTATAAAATTCCATACAAATCCATATACTTCTAAAATCCCCCACCAAAAAAAGAAATAGCCATGCGAAAAAAAGTTTACGGCTTATCCATACGCTATTTTTAAAAATATATAATGGAATGGATAAAATTATCATTAAAAAAGCTTGAGGTGTTATAAAATATATAGGTATAAATATAATTGATACTCTTAATATTGTGTCGCTATTGGTGCCGTATATTATATATGATAGTAAGTATAACAAAATAAAATGAAATATAGATATAAATATTATTGTATATATAGCGCCAAATCTATTTTTTTTATTATGAAACATCTGAAAATATTTACCGTATGATCTTGGAGTGAGGTGTAATTCAATTTTAAAGGTTGGTGGGTGTTTGTCCATCCATTGCAGATATTTTGACACGATCAAATCATGAATCTTCAGCCTGTGATAGCGAACACTCAGTAAGGCATGCAGCGTCAGCTGCATGGTCGCCGGCCATGCGGATGCCGACCTATACGCATCAGCCAAGGCTGCTTTGGAACATCAAGGCAAATGAGCTGCTGCTCAGCGCGCTGAAGCAGGCTGCCCCAAGCGATTATAACTGCCGCTGGATCGAAAATCTGGAAGCGGAGACTTTGGAGCTGAAGCGTCGCTCGACGCTTTATGAGACATTCCAGCACTGGCTTTCGCTGAAATTCGATCCAAACCAGCGCCGCGTTCCGGCAGAGAGGTGGCAAATTGGAATGATTGCAGAATATCTGTCGGAATTCCTAAAGACCTTTATCTGGTGACAAATGTTCTTTTCGAAGAAGACGAGGTCTCACAATGAGATTTTCCCGATTATGCCTATCTTCTCTATTTGAACAATCCGCAGCAAACCCCTCAATATCTCGCCGCTGTTGCAGCGAAGCCGGACCTATTCGTGAAATTACGAACGGTACAGATCTGATCACCGGCGGCTGATCGCTGGCCGCTAAAACCCTGCCAGACATGCGCGTCTTTACCTTTGCCCCATATCTTGGGGCGAAGCGATTGCCTATGCGCATTCTTATGTTTTCTCTTTAACAACCGAAGGAAAAAATAATGAACGAATACAATGAAGTAATGGAGACAAAGGCTTTGGACAGCATGGAAAGTTTCGACGAATTTGCTCGCACATTCGATGAGTATAAAGCAACCAATGACTATCGTCTGGGGGTGCTTGAAAAAGGTTCGAATGTCGATGTTCTGACCAATGAAAAGCTACGTCGTCTTGACGACGCATTGGATATGCAAAAGCGGGCGATGGAGCAGCTCGAACTGAAACAGGTGCGTCCGGCGCTGGATGGCGGAGTCAATCCGCTGCGTTCACTTGAACATAAGAATGCTTTTGAAAGCTATGTGCGACGCGGCGATGAAAGCGGCGTGCGTTCTCTTGAAGCCAAGGCTCACTCAATTGGCTCTGCTTCCGATGGTGGCTATCTGGTACCGCCGGAGCTTGAAACCGAAATCGGAACGCGACTGGCACAAATATCGCCAATCCGTAATATCTCAACTGTACGACAAGTCTCCGGTTCTGTTTTGAAGAAACCGTTCTCGATCAAAGGGCCATCCGTTGGGTGGGTGAGCGAAGCGGATATACGCCCTCAGACGGAGGGCTCCAAACTGGCTGAACTGCAATTCCCGACCATGGAGCTTTACGCCATGCCGGCTGCCACATCCTCGCTGCTTGATGATGGCGTAGTGGATGTCGAGCAGTGGATTTCTGCGGAAGTCGAAACCGCATTCGCCGAGCAGGAAGGCAAAGCCTTTATCAATGGCGATGGTGTGAACAAGCCGCGGGGCTTCCTCACCTATGATATAGTTGCGGAGTCCGCCTGGAGTTGGGGTAAGCTTGGCTCCCTTTCAACCGGCGTTGCGGGTGCATTTCCTGCGGCCGACGCTTCGGACATATTGCTCGATACAATCTATTCGCTGAAAGCGGGCTATCGCCAGAATGGCAATTGGGTAATGAACCGCAAAACGCAAGCGGCCATCCGCAAGCTCAAGGATAAGGACGGAAACTATCTCTGGACGCCGCCGGCAACGCCAGGTGCACAGGCATCGCTTATGGGCTTTGGCCTCGTCGAGGCTGAGGATATGCCAGACATGGCCGATAAGTCGCCTGCCATTGCCTTTGGCGATTTCGCACGAGGCTATCTGGTGGTGGATCGCACAGGCGTGCGCGTCCTGCGCGACCCATACTCCGCCAAACCTTACGTGCTGTTCTACACCACCAAGCGTGTTGGCGGCGGGGTGCAGGATTTCAACGCTATCAAGCTGTTGAAGTTCGGCGTCTGATTAACTGGAAACCGGGCGGTCCTTTGGGCTGCCCGGTTCTCTTCTACCAATGTCGAATTGACCGTAATGCAGATACTCAGATTATGATCAACATGGCGAAAGATCATAAACGTAAAATAGAAAGCTGCTCCGACCTGCCGAGCGACTAGCAAAATTCAAGATTCAAGGCGCAGAAGCTCGATGCTGTGATGCTTTTTCAGGCCGAATAATCTCAACTCGGAACGAGACCCCAAACATGACAATGACTCAGATCAAGTCACCGGCTGTTGAGCCGGTGACTCTGGCAGAGGTGCGCCAATTTTTGCGCCTCGGTGATAATAGCGAAGATGCATTGCTTGAAGGACTTGCCAAGGCTGCACGCGAGACGCTTGAATCGCAGACCGGCCTTGCATTGATTAACCAAACCTTCCGGCTTTACGTGGATAAATGGCCGTCGCTTGGAGTAATAAAGCTCCGAAAATATCCGGTGCGGTCTGTTATTGCTGTGACTGCCTATCAGGTAGATGGAAGCCCGGTAACAGTCGCTGATCCTGATCTGCATCTGGAGGCGGCTTCGCGTCCGGCAAGGCTTTATATCGCTTCACGTACAGGGATTACGAATTCACTGGAAGTGGATTTCATTGCTGGTTTTGGAGAAACGGGCAAGGATGTGCCCGATGCGCTACGCCATGCGATTTTGACACTTGTGGCGCATTGGTATGAATTTCGCGGAGTTTATGGCGCTGCGCAGCAACCCGTTTCCTACCCTCCAGCTTTTGAGCGAGCGGTTGGGCTTTGGCGCAAGGTTTCATTGTGATGGCGACGCTGTTCATTGACCCAGGCAGTCTCAATCATGAACTGTTGCTGGAAAAAGCCTCCATAGTCGTCACAGAGACAGGGGAACTGAATGAAAGCTGGAGCGAAATTGCCAGCCTGTGGGCGCAACTGGAGCCAATCGGGGCGGGACCGCGATTACTCGGCGAGCAAGTTCTTCCTGAAGTGACACACAGGATCACGCTTCGCCATCGCACAGATATTGCAAGTAATATGCGCCTTCGCAAGGGAACGCGCATCTTTCAAATACTGACATTACACGATCCAGATGAAACGGGGCGCTATCTGGTCGCACGCGTGCGCGAGGAGATTCAATGAAAATTTCCATGCAACTCACAGTGAGTGACCTGATACGAACCCTTCGTTGGCAGGCAATGGAATTGGCGGAACAGGCGATCGAAAAGGCGAAAATACAGCCTGAGCCTAAAAAAGATGACAAGTCATGACGAGTGCCGGTCTGGAACTGCAAAAGGCATTGCTTGCCTGTTTGAAGATGGACAGCACACTGGAGCGGCTGGTCGAGGGGCGGGTCTATGACCGTGTACCGTCCAAAGCCACATTTCCTTATGTGACCTTGGGCTCTTCGAACATTTATGACTGGAGCACGGCAACAGAGCGCGGCAGCGAACATCTGTTTACGCTCAATATCTGGAACAGGTCGAGCGGACGCAAATCCGTATTCGAGATCATGAATGTGATTGAACGCCTATTGGAGTGTTCGCAGCTTTCCGTGCGAGGACATCGGGTCATAAATCTGGCCCTGCAATATTCGCAGGCACGGGCTGAGGACAGTCAGGATGGCTATCTGGGCATGCTGCGCTACCGGGCGGTGACGGAAGAACTTTCCGCCTGACATATTTAAAGAATCCATTTTGAAAGGAACGCGAATGGCCGCGCAAAGAGGCAAGGATATTCTATTGAAAGTCGCAAGCAATGGGGGAGGCTATGTCACATGCGCGGGCATGCGCTCCAAGCGACTGGCATTCAACACGGAAACTGTCGATGTAACGGATGCGGATGCTGCGGGACGTTGGCGGGAGTTGCTTGGGGGAAGTGCTGTACAGCGTGCATCAATCAGCGGGTCCGGTATCTTCAAGGATTCACAGTCAGACAGTCTTTTCCGACAGGCATTCTTTGATGGCGCGATCCCGGACTGGCAGATCGTCCTTCCCGGATTTGGTCAGTTGCAGGGGCCATTTCAGATCGTCGCGCTTGAATATGGAGGCGCGCATAATGGCGAGGTCACATTCGAGATCGCGCTGGAGTCGGCCGGGCCGGTTAAATTTATGGAGATCGCATGATGGTAAACCGACATCGCGGTGAGATCAGCGCCATACTTGACGGGCGTGAGTTGACATTATGCCTGACACTGGGCGCGCTGGCTGAGCTTGAATCGTCATTCGGCGCGGAAGATCTCGCTATGCTTTTGAAGCGTTTTTCAACGAGTCCGCTTTCGGCAAGTGACATTCAAAAGATTATCGTTGCTGGGCTGCGCGGTGGCGGGAATGTGGTGGCAATAGAAGATGTATCGCAAATGCGCGCCGAGGGAGGCGTAACCGGCTTTGCTCGTATTGTGAGCGAGCTGCTGAGTGCGACTTTCGGTGAATCAAAACCGGAGAAGACGGGGGTAGCTCCCTGATTATGGATGCAGATTCCGTTGAGCCATTTCCCTGGGCAGCGATGATGGCAGCGGGTTTTGGCGTCTTGAAGCTCTCTTCAGCTGAGTTCTGGACAATGACACCGCGAGAATTGAACGCAGCCTTTCACCGGCCTGTCGCCCGCTTCGCGCCGACACGGCGTAATCTTGAGCAAATGATGCAAGCCTTTCCAGATGAGCAGCAGGAAAACCAATGCCCGATGATCTGACCGTGAAGATGGATGTTGACACCGGTGGACTGGATCGCGTGCTTGATGATCTGCAAAAGAAATCCGATCTGTTCGGGCGAACGCTCACCGGTTCTCTGAAAAGCGCAGCAATCAGTGGCAAGGGCCTTGATGATGTTCTCAAGCAGGTGGCAATGAACATTGCCGGTATGGCGCTGAATGCCGGATTAAAACCTTTACAGGATATGGCTTCGGGACTGTTTTCCAGCCTCATTGGCAGCTTTGCGGCAAAGCCTGGAGCCATGCAGGGAGGCGTGCCGATACCGGCGGAAAGACCGACAGCTTTTGCCAAGGGCGGCGTCGTCAACAGCCCAACCTATTTCAACGCCGGTGGTTCGCTTGGACTCATGGGTGAGGCGGGCAGCGAGGCGATCATGCCGCTCGCACGCGGTCCTGATGGGCGGCTGGGCGTGGCGGCGCAAGGAAACAGTTCGCCAGTGCATGTCACGTTCAATGTGACGGCGACAGATGCGGCTTCATTCCGCAAATCTGAGGCACAGGTAACCAGCATGCTGGCGCGCGCCGCACGCCGGGGCGCAAGAATGCTTTAAGGATACAATATGGCAGATTTTCACAACGTCCGCTTTCCGGCGGCTGTCTCCTTTGGTGCGACTGGTGGGCCGGAGTGGCGCAATGAGATTGTGCCGCTCACATCCGGATTTGAGCAGCGCAATGCGCGATGGTCACAGTCACGCCGTCACTATGATGCCGGTACAGGATTGCGTTCGCTCGCGGACCTTGAAGAAGTGATGGCCTTTTTCGAAGCGCGGCGCGGCTCGCTCCATGCCTTCCGGTTCCGCGATCCTTTTGATCATCTGTCATGTAAATCCGGCCAGACAATTACTCCCGCAGATCAAACACTTGGGCTGGGGGATGGGCGAAATGCAGTATTCCAGCTGGTCAAGCGCTATGGCGAACATGTGCGACCAATCACCAAGGTCGAAAAGAACAGTGTGCGCATCGCCGTTGCAGGTGTGGAGCAGAAAGAAGCAGTCGATTTTGTTGTTGAGCTGCTAACGGGGAAGATCATCTTTCAGGCCGGGAAAATACCTGCGCGGGACGCCAAAGTGAGTGCTGGCTTTGCCTTCGACGTGCCTGCTCGGTTCGATACCGACAGGCTGATGATCAGTCTTAAGTCATTCAGTGCCGGGGACATTCCTTCTATTCCCATTGTTGAGGTCAAAGCATGAGCTTGATACCCGAAGAACTTGAATCGCATCTTTCAGGTGAAGTAACAACACACTGTTTTTGCTGGATCATCCGGCGGCAAGACATGGCTGTGTTTGGCTTTACCGACCACGACAAAACATTGCTGATCGAGGGCGTATCCTGTGAACCGCAGACGGGATTGAGTGCCAGTGAAGCAACAGGCGCATTGGGCCTGAGCGTTGATACTGCCGAAATCGAAGGGGCACTCTCCTCTGTTGCCATCTCCGATAATGATATTGAGAGAGGTGCATTTGATGGTGCATTGGTAGAGACCTTTCTGGTCAATTGGGCATTGTCCGAGCAACGTACCTTATTGCGCTCTTCTCGAATTGGTACGATCAGCCGCTCGGGCGGCCGTTTTATTGCCGAACTCAAAAGCAGTTCCGTCGATCTTGATAAGGTTAGCGGTCGCCGGATAGCGCGCCAATGCGATGCGCAGCTTGGCGATAGTCGCTGCGGCTACAAGGGCTTGGCACATAATGGTACTGTGACATCACTAATCTCCGATAGGGAAATAGTGGTTACAGGCTTCTGGCCACCGGCCAATAACTGGTTTCGCAATGGAGTATTGACCTGGGCGAATGGCAGCAAGAATGTTGTATTGGCGCACCAGACCTATGGCGGGGGTATTCGTCTCAGTCTGAGGGATTGTACGATTCCAGACATAAGGGTCGGCGACACATTCATGCTTGATGCCGGTTGCGACAAGAGCTTCAAGCAATGCAAGTCGAAATTTTCGAACGCTGCAAACTTTCGTGGCTTTCCGCATCTTCCCGGCAATGATGCAGTTTACAATTTTGCCGATGGCAAGGGCAATTTTGACGGTGGGCCGCTTGTACCATGACGATTGCACAGGAAGTTTTGGCCGAAGCGCGGCTCTGGCTAGGCACGCCATACCGTCATCAGGGTTCCAAATGCCAGGTGGGATGCGATTGTCTTGGACTCGTGCGCGGAATATGGCGTGCCCTGTATGGTCGGGAACCACAAGACATTGCAGCTTATTCGCCTGATTGGGCCGAGTCTGGAGCAGGTGACGCGCTGCTGGATGCTGCGCATGAGCACATGATTTCGAAAGATATGGCGCAGGCAATACCCGGGGACATGCTTGTCTTTCGCTGGCGGGACGGCGTTGCTGCAAAGCATGTAGGAATACTGGCTGGACCTGATCGTTTTATCCACGCCTATGAGGGCCACTGCGTTATGGATTCAGCCCTGATCCCGCAATGGCGCAGACGTATTGCAGGTGTTTTTGCGTTTCCTGCATAAGTTCCAGTTTTCAGTTCATAGAAAGATTTCAACAAGATGGCGACGCTTGTTCTGACGACGGCAGCAAGTTTCATGTTTGCGCAGGGCACCGTGGCCGCTGCTTTAGCAACGGCTGGAGCTTCGATCGGTGGTTATCTCCTTGATCGTGCGCTTTTCGGACAGAATGTTGAAGGTCCGCGCATGGCATCAATGCGCCCAACAACGGCTGAAGAGGGGGCTGCGCTTCCGCGCATTTATGGCGCAGCGCGGATATCGGGCACCCTGATCTGGGCAACCCGGTTCGAAGAACGGAAAACCCAGAAGAGGCAAGGCGGCAAGGGCGGACGAAAGGTCACCGAATATTCTTACTTTGGTAATTTTGCCATTGCGGTTGCAGCTGGCGAGATAAGTCTGATCCGCCGCATATGGGCTGATGGCAAGGAGTATGATCAGAAGCGGAGCACAATTCGGGTCTATTGCGGCAGCGAAGATCAAATGCCGGACCCCCTGATTGAAGCCAAGCAGGGTAGAGATAATGCACCTGCCTATCGTGGCACAGCTTATGTGGTTTTTGAGCAGGTGCCTCTTGATGATTTTGGCAATCGAATTCCCCAGTTTCAATTTGAAGTGGTCAGGGCGATTGGAACTGTCGCCAATAATCTCAAGGCGGTTGCTCTCATTCCCGGTTCAACAGAGTTTGGCCTCTCGCCAAAACTGGTGACCAACGAACCGGGTAAAGGCCAGACGAATGGTTTAAACCGTAATTGCCTGCGGGGCGAGACGGATTGGCAGGCATCCATGGATGAGTTGCAGGGCCTTTGCCCTGCGCTTAAGCATGTTGCAATTGTAGTGCCGTGGTTCGCTACAGATTTACGTGCCGATTACTGCAAAATCCGTCCTGGCGTCATGGACCGGAAACAAAATAATGAGAGTGAGAGATGGTCAGCAGGAGGTGTTGATCGCGCCAGCGCGCATCTTATTTCACGGGATGATGAGGGAGTGGTCTATGGTGGAACACCATCTGACCAGAGCATCGTTGCAGCCATCCGAGATGCGAAAGCGAGAGGGCTGAGCGTTACACTTTACCCTTTCATCATGCTTGATGTACCGGCAGATAATCAGCTGCCGGACCCTTATGGTGCAATAAATCAAGCGACCCACCCGTGGCGGGGCCGTATCACCTGTCATCCGGCACCTTATCATGCCGGCAGTGTTAACAGGACAGCGGCGGCAACTGGCCAGATCACGGAGTTTCTTGGGCGGGCCAAGGCATCAGATTATCAGCTTTGGCGGGGAGGCGTGCGATATAAAGGCAATGGCAATGATTGGGGCTATCGCCGCTTTGTACTGCATCTTGCGCATTTGGCCCTCAGTGCCGATGGTGTTGACGCCTTTATCCTTGGCTCTGAGTTGCGGGGCCTTACCATGGTTCGCGGGGGCGGCAACGAGTTTCCATTTGTTGATGGGCTTTGCAATCTGGCTACCGACGTAAGCAATATTTTGGGGCCGGATTGCAAACTGACTTACGGGGCGGACTGGTCTGAATATTTCGGACATCACCCGCAGGATGGTTCAGGTGATGTCTACTTCAATCTTGATCCCCTTTGGGCGCATCCAGCGATCAATGCTGTAGGCATCGACAATTACATGCCGCTCAGTGACTGGCGCGATGAAGATTACGGCGCACCCAATCCCGATGGGTTCGCAACGCCCTATGATCTTTCCGCTTTGCGGGTACAGATTACCGCAGGGGAAGGTTACGATTGGTATTACGCATCGCCGAACGATCGGGCCATGCGCGTCCGAACGCCTATCTCAGATGGCTTGGGCAAGTCATGGGTTTACCGCTACAAGGACCTGTCCCTGTGGTGGAGGAATAGTCATTTCAACCGGATCGGAGGCGTTGAGCAGACCACACCCACAGTATGGCAACCGGCGTCAAAGCAAATCTGGTTGACGGAACTGGGCTGTCCAGCCGTTGACAAGGGGCCGAACCAGCCCAATGTTTTTCCCGATATGAAGTCATCGGAAGGTGCATTTCCATACTTCTCTGATCAGGGAAGAGATGATCTTGCGCAAAACCGGTATTTACGCGCCCATATTTCCCACTGGACAGACCTTTTCAGCTCCATGCTTGACAAGGACCGGCTGTATGTTTGGGCGTGGGATACAAGACCCTATCCGGAATTTCCGCTGAACCGTAAATTGTGGTCGGATGGTGATAACTGGACATCGGGGCATTGGCTGAACGGCCGCCTTTCGGGAGTGGCGCTGGATGAACTGATAGCTGCCATTCTCAATGATTATGGGATTTCCGATTTTGACACTGCGCGCGTAGACGGATTTGTCAGTGGTTATGTTTTGGACGAACCGGCAAGTGTTCGAGCTGCAGTGGAACCCTTGCTTGTGGTTTATGGTATAGACGCATTTGAAAGCGCGAAAACCCTTGTCTTTCAAAGCAATGCCCGCACGGATGCGCAAATACCTTTAATCGAAGAATTCGTTGAAAGTGAGGAGGGCGCCGCCCTGAAATGGCGGCTAGCCGAAGCGATGGAGCAGCCGGAACGGGTTGAGTTGGCTTATCGGGATCCGATGCTGGATTATCAGGCGGCAATGGCATTTGCCGAACGCCAGAACGGCAAAGGTACGGAAAGCCTCAGTATTGCTGCCATGCTGGATAGCGGTCAGGCGAAATCACTGGCCGAGGGTTGGATGCAGGCGCGCAGGGCATCACGGCGGTCCGTCAGCTTCGAACTATCGTGGAAACATGCGGGATTGAAAGTTGGAGATAGGGTAAGGATTACCGATCCGCGAAGCCCAGACGCACCGGCCGCAGGTGATTTTGTTATCACTTCCATTGAAGATGGCGCGACGCGGCGCCTGGAAGCACGTGCTGTGCCGCAACATGTTCGATATCCTGCTCAAACAGAGCTTCCCGTTACGGCAGGCAGCGACGCTCTTATCCGTGGAAGGCCATATTTTGAGTTGATCGATCTTCCCATGTGGCCCGGAGTGGAGCGCTTTGCTGATCAATTCCGGATTGCCGCATTTTCCCGGCCTTGGAGTGGGGTGAGCACATTTGTTTCGCCTGAACAATCCGGGTTTGAACCGCGCACCATTCTGACAGGCAGCGCTATTATGGGAGAGCTGGTTAAGCCATTGGAGGGAGGCGAAAGCGGACGCTGGCTTTATAATCAGGCACTGACGGTCAAGCTTTATGATGGAGAGTTGAGTTCGGTGACACCTTCTCAGCTTTTCAACGGCGCCAATAGTGCTCTGGTAGGAATGCCTGATGGAGAGTGGGAACTGCTGCAATTCCTTAATGCGGAGGAAATCAGCAATGATCTGTGGCGACTGACCGGGCTTTTGCGCGGTCAGTGCGGCACGGAGCATGAGGCCATGCGGAGGAAGAATGAGGGCGCACCGTTCATTTTGTTGAATGATGCGGTTTCTCCTGCTGGCTTGAAACCGCAAGAGGCCGGACTAGAGCTAAACTGGCGCATTGGGTGCTCAGGCGAAGAGTTTTCCGATCAGTTCTATAGCACCAAGACGAAAAGCGGCGGTTTGCGCGCGAGGCAGCCGCTTTCACCCGTCCATATCCGCCACACAATGAATCTGAATGGCGATATGGATATAGGCTGGGTCAGGCGTGGGCGTATCGATGCAGATAGTTGGCTTCCCGCAGAAATACCGCTGGGAGAAGATCGTGAAGCCTATCTTATAGAGATATTGCTTGGAGAGCGGATTGTACGGTCTTTTGAGACTGGTATCAGCAAATGGACTTACAGCAAATCTGAACGGCTGCAAGATTTGGGAAGCTCTGCTGCCGCATTCGACTTCACAGTTGCCATGATTTCTACCGCAGTCGGGGTTGGTAAGGCGGCTCGCTGCAGATTATCTCCAGTATCTTTTTGATCCCACAACCATTTGAAAAGGAATTTTGCAATGACCAATGAAAAACCATGGTTTGCTTCGAAGACCGTATGGGCATCAATCGCAACTATCGGCCTGTCATGCTCAGGCTTCCTCGGCGGGACGCTGGAAAATATTGATTATGCTTCATTCTCAGAGACGATTGTACAGTTTCTGACCGCTATCAGCGGCGTTGTAGCGCTATTTGGACGCATTAGTGCAACAACGCTCATTTCACGTAAAGAAATATGATGTTAAAAGGCGTGAACCTGTGGCATTTGTAGCTGCGAGCCACCAACTGTTCATTCATCGTTCAGACAGCAATCGATATTAATGACAACATGATGAAACACTTACTCTTCTCCTTACCCTTAGCGGGTCTGATTTCGGGCGCCGGCGTCGTCTTCGCCGGTCCTGCTTTGGCTGCGGATTGCTCTTCTGTGGGGCAGGAGGTGGCGGACTCGCAGGGTGGTACCCTTGCGCGTGCAACCTCTGTTGTTCAAAATGGTAGAGAGGTCTGCGTTGTAGTGGTTCTGGTTCCCGGCAAGGACGGGGAACGACCGCGGCGTGTGGAAGTTGCTGTTCCGGCAAACTGATTTCATAAGTCCGCGAGGGATGCCCGTATGAGAATACTTGTCGTCGAGGATGACCGCGACCTTAACCGTCAGCTCGTAGATGCGCTGACGGAAGCTGGTTACGTTGTCGACAAGGCATTTGATGGCGAGGAAGGGCATTTTCTTGGTGATACTGAACCCTATGATGCTGTTGTTCTGGATATTGGCCTGCCGCAGATGGATGGTCTGACCGTATTGGAAAAATGGCGCAAGGATGCGCGCATCATGCCCGTCTTGCTGTTGACGGCGCGTGACCGTTGGAGCGACAAGGTTGCCGGGATTGATGCCGGTGCGGATGATTATGTGGCCAAGCCGTTCCATATAGAAGAAGTTCTCGCGCGTTTGCGAGCCCTGATCCGCCGTGCAGCCGGACATGCCTCGTCAGAAATTTCCTGCGGCCCACTCCGTTTGGATACAAAAACATCCAAGGCCACCGTCAATGGAAGCACATTGAAGCTTACTTCCCACGAGTTTCGGCTTCTCTCCTACCTCATGCACCATATGGATGAGGTGGTTTCGCGCACGGAATTGGTTGAGCATCTTTACGATCAGGATTTTGACCGGGACTCAAACACAATCGAGGTGTTCGTGGGTCGGTTGCGCAAAAAGATGGGCATGGATCTGATCGAAACCATTCGTGGCATGGGCTATCGGATCAAGTCGCAAGACAGCAAGGCTTAAGGCCTTTAAAAAAGGGCAGTGTGTGGCAATCCGGTTGAGAAATTATCTCCCAAGCTTGCGGTCTCTGTCGTTTCGCGTCATTTCGCTCTCGACTCTCTGGACCATTATTTCCTTTATCGCCATCGCCACAATTATCTCGACGCTTTATGGCGAAGCGCGCCTGAAAAGCTTTCAGCAATTGCTTTCGGCACATCTTTTCAGCGTTATCGCGTCCGTAAGTGTTAATGATGGGACATTAGCCGGGCGGCCAGACCCAGGAGAAGTTCGCTACTCCAGCCCGCTTTCCGGCTGGTACTGGTCTGTCGAGCCAGCAGCAGATAATTTGAAGGGCTCCTTGCGTTCTGTCTCGCTTGGAGAGCGAAATATAGATTCGCCTTCAACGCTCAATGTACCCTTCGACACATCATTTCAGCGGCAATATACGGAAGACGGACCGAATGGCCAGAAATTATCGGTTGTTGAAACCGAAGTGGTGCTTGACGCTGAAAATCGGGTTGCGCGGTTCAGGGTGATGGGGAATTTAAGTGAAGTAGAGGGCGAAATCGCGGAGTTCCGCTACACGCTATACTTCTATCTTGGAATTTTCGGCCTTGGCGGAACGCTGATCAATGCCGCGGTTATTCTGTTCGGCTTGCGTCCGCTGGACCGTGTGCGCCGCTCCCTCGGCGATATCCGCGAGGGTAGAGTCACCCGTCTCGACGAAGATTTACCCAACGAGATAGCGCCACTGGCACGCGAAATGAACGCGCTTATCGACAATAATCGCCGCATCATGGATCGCTCGCGCACGCAGGTCGGCAATCTCGCACACTCGCTCAAAACACCTCTTTCAGTTCTTGTTAATGAAAGCCGAACAATCGGTGGTACAGAGGGCCGCATTATCGCAGAACAAAGCGCGGCGATGCAGGTTCAGGTGCAGCACTATCTTCAACGCGCTCGTGTCGCTGCACAGCGCGACAGCGTTGTTTTCCGCGCGCTAGTCACCCCGATACTGGAAAGACTGGTACGTGTTACCGCCAAGCTCAATCCAGGTATGGATGTTCAGTTCAATAATTACATGGACGATGCGATATTTGCTGGTGAGCAGGAGGATCTTGAGGAGATTGTTGGTAATCTGATGGAGAATGCAGGCAAATGGGGGCGCCGCATTATCCGGCTGACCCTTTCCCGTGTCGACCATGGGTTTGAGATCAGCGTTGAAGATGACGGCCCCGGTCTTGCGCCGGATCAGATACAGGACGCCTTGGCACGCGGTAAACGGCTTGATGAAACAAAACCGGGCACAGGCTTGGGGCTCTCCATTGTCAACGATACGGTGCGCGAATATGGCGGAACCTTGCGGCTGGAGCGGAGTTCTGCACTCGGCGGATTGCATGCAAGGCTTATTTTGCCCGCTGCTGCCAATTGAATGATGCTTGCAAGCCACTATCCAATCAGGCCATAAAGGCCTTGTAATATCTAATTGAAAATGAGCCAGTGATGAAACTTCATGTAGCTATTCCTATTCTTGCAATTGTTGCGCTTGCCGGTTGTTCAACCGCGTCTGGTGGTAAGGGCAGTGGCGGGGGACTGAGCGGATGGAGTGGTGGCTCGAAACAGCAAGCAAATAACAGTATAATTGCCGCCCTTGGCAATGGCTTGGTTGGCAATGCAACTCTTGAGCCAGCTGAACGAAAACGAGCATTACAGGCTGAATATCAGGCATTGGAATATTCGCCTGCCGGTAAGGTTGTTGAGTGGAAGAACAGCGCGAGCAGTCGCTCTGGTGAAGTGGTTGCGGCGCAACCCTATCAGGTTGGATCGCAGAATTGCCGCCAATATACCCACACAATACGGATTGACGGTACACCGCAATCCAACCGCGGTACAGCCTGCCGTAATGAGGATGGTAGCTGGACACCTCTGACTTAATCGGCATCCCAGCCATGCAGTGCAATTTGCGGCGAATTGCCCTATCAATAAATTGCGTTTGGATTTTGGATAAGCGAAAGTCTATGTCTCACGCATGATTTTCTGGATTTCCGCTGCATTTCTGACCGTTGTCGCAACGCTGCTGGTGCTTTTGCCGTTAACGCGGCGAACAAAGGCTGCGCTGTCTGATAATCAATATGACGTTGAGGTCTATCGAGACCAATTGCGTGAGCTGGACGCTGACGAAAAGCGGGGCTTGATTGATCCCGCTGCCGGTGAGCAAGCGCGCGCCGAAATCGGACGCCGACTATTGAAAGCAGCGCAGGCTGCCGCAATGGACGAGAAAAAGGTTCGCCCGACAAAAAGCGCTACCCGCGAATGGCTGACGCTAATAACAGTCATCGCAATCCCCCTCATTTCATGGGCTGTTTACGCTGGCATCGGCAACCCCGAACTGCCCGGGCAGCCGCTTGCTGAACGGCTGGCGCGACCTGCTGATCAAAGCACACCTGAAGAATTGGTGGCGCGTGCCGAAGCGCATCTGAAACTCAATCCGGATGATGGTCAGGGCTGGGAAGTCCTTGCCCCAATCTATCTGCGCATGGGCCGCCCCGCAGATGCAATTGCTGCCTATCAAAATGCGATACGCTTGAATGGCGATAGTGCCGCTCGGCAGATCGGGTTGGGACAGGCGCTGGTTACGGAAGCTGGCGGCAAAATTACTGTGCGCGCCGAGGAGTCCTTCAACAAGGCATTGGCGCTTGATCCAAAAGACATGCGCCCGCAATTCTACATTATTGATGGATGGATGCAGCAGGGCCGCCTTACAGAGGCGCGTGATCTAATCCGCAAGCTTCTCGTTGAGGCTCCATTGGATGTGCCATGGCGGGATCAAGCGCAGGCTGCCCTTACCAAGCTTGACGCAGAGATCAATGGCGACGCCCCCGATGTGAGTGACGTTGACAAGACCGTGCCGGATGCGGCGCAGGTTCAAGCCATGATGGATGCCGACAGCGAAAGTCGTGCTACCATGATTGAAGGCATGGTGACGGGACTTGCCTCCAAATTGGAAAAGTCTCCCGACGATGTGGATGGCTGGGAGAAGCTTGTGCGATCCTACGTTGTTCTCAACCGCCCCAATGATGCCATAGACGCACTCGAACGTGCCAAAAAAGCGTTGAGCGTTGAAAAGATGGCTCGGCTTGACGCGGTGGCTGAGGATCTCGGTTTGGCCTATGAGCCGGAGAGTAATTAATGACGCGCAAGCAAAAAAGGCTCACGGTAATCGGAAGTGGCTTGGCTGTTTTGGCCTTGGCGGCTGCGCTGGTATTGTTTGCCTTGCAACAGAAAATCGCGTTCTTTCGCATGCCTTCCGATATTCAGCTTTCCGACATTCAATCGCAATCGCGCTTCCGCCTTGGTGGTCTTGTCGAAAAAGGTACAGTGGTTCGCGGTGAGGGGACAAAGATCAGCTTCTCGGTTACCGATAAAATCAAAAGCATCCCCGTGACCTATGAAGGCATATTACCTGATTTATTCCGCGAAGATCAGGGCGTCGTCATTGAGGGTGGCTTTTCGCCCGCAGGCAAATTTATTGCCGATAGCGTCCTGGCAAAACATGATGAAAACTACATGCCAAAGGAAGTTGCTGATAGTTTGAAAGCCAAGGGCGTCTGGCAGGAAGAGAGCAAGAAGCCATGATTGTCGAGCTTGGACATTTTGCGCTGATCCTTGCCCTTGCCTTATCCCTCGTGCAATCGGTGCTGCCAATCGTGGGTGCGCGTCGTGATGACGATAGAATGATGGCGGTGGGCGTTCCGGCTGCCTTTACGGTACTTGCTCTTGTTGCAATTTCCTTTGCTGCGCTGACAAGCGCCAATGTCCTTTCCGATTTCTCCGTCCAGAACGTATTTGAGAATTCGCATTCCCAAAAGCCGCTGCTGTACAAGTTCACCGGCGTTTGGGGCAATCACGAGGGCTCGATGCTTCTCTGGGTGCTGATCCTGAGCTTTTTCACAGCACTGGTCGCCTTCTTCGGCAATAATTTGCCACCTTCCTTGAAAGCCAATGTTCTCGGCGTGCAAGCATGGATTGGCACGGCATTTCTTACATTTATTGTTGCTACATCAAACCCGTTTGCACGGCTCAATCCTGCCCCCATTGAGGGGCGCGATCTCAATCCCATCCTACAGGATATCGGCCTCGCCATTCATCCGCCGCTGCTTTATCTTGGTTATGTCGGCTTTTCCGTGTGTTTTTCGTTTGCAGTTGCGGCCCTGATTGATGGTCGTATTGATGCTGCATGGGCGCGTTGGGTTCGCCCGTGGACGCTTGTCGCCTGGGTTTTCCTGACCGCTGGTATCGCAATGGGCTCTTACTGGGCCTATTATGAATTAGGCTGGGGTGGCTGGTGGTTCTGGGATCCGGTTGAAAATGCTTCCTTCATGCCATGGCTTGCAGGGACCGCTTTGCTGCATTCCGCGCTGGTTATGGAAAAGCGTTCGGCGCTGAAAATTTGGACCGTCCTGCTGGCAATCCTGACCTTTTCCCTTTCACTGCTTGGCACATTTCTCGTCCGCTCCGGCGTGCTGACTTCGGTTCATACATTCGCAACCGATCCCGGACGTGGCCTGTTTATCCTCGCCATATTGGTAATCTTTATCGGCGGCTCTCTCGCCCTCTTTGCATGGCGTGCGCAAAGCCTTGCGCCAGGTGGCCTGTTTCAGCCGATTTCGCGTGAAGGTGCTCTGGTCCTCAACAATCTGTTTTTAACCACGGCGACAGCGACTGTTCTGATTGGTACGCTCTATCCACTCTTGCTGGAGTTTTTGATCGGCGAAAAAATTTCCGTGGGCGCGCCTTTCTTTAATCTCACCTTTGGCCCCTTGATGATTCCGCTGCTGGCCGCCGTGCCATTCGGCCCCCTCATGGCGTGGAAGCGTGGCGATCTTCTTGCGGTCGCGCAACGTCTCATGACTGCCTTTTTCATAGCCCTGCTGGTTGTTGCTACCGTGCTTTATCAGACATCTGCAACAAGTGTTTTGGCAGCATTTGGAATAGGACTTGCCGTCTGGCTCATGCTGGGTGCTCTCACGGATATTGCCTTGAAGTCTGGTGTGGGAAAGGCTCCCTTGGGGCTTGCAGCGCGGCGCCTTGCAGGTTTGCCACGTTCCGTTTTTGGTACGGCTTTTGCCCATTTCGGTCTTGGTATTACGCTTTTGGGCATCGTTGCAACGACAACATTTGCCACCGAAAGTGTGCTGGTTATGAAACCGGGAGAAAGCATCAGGGCGGGCGGCTACACGGTTAGGTTCGATGAAATGAAGCCCTCCAAAGGTCCAAACTTTACCGAGGAACAGGGCCAGTTCACCATACTGAGCGATGAGGGGCAGTCGGTAACGTCTCTCATGGCGGCCAAGCGCTTCTTTCCTGTTCGCAATATGCAGACCACAGAGGCTGGTATCTGCACCTTTGCCTTCAGTCAGCTTTACGTGGCGCTGGGTGACGCGGCTGCCGATGGCGGCATTGTCGTGCGTATATGGTGGAAGCCGCTGGTAACGCTGATCTGGCTTGGAACTATATTCATGATGGCAGGTGGCTGCCTGTCTTTACTGGATCGCCGGTTGCGGATTGGCGCGCCGGCCAGACGCCGGGTAGCGCCATTGCAACCCGCAAATGCCGGCCCGTCCCAATGATTGCCGTCCGCAATGCCATTTTAGTTTTTCTTGTCCTGCTGCTCTGTTTGGGCGCAAACAAAGCCTTTGCACTTTCTCCCGATGAAATGCTGACCAATCCCATACTGGAAAAACGTGCCCGCATCATTTCTACGCAGGTGCGCTGCATGGTCTGCCAGAATGAATCGATTGACGATTCCAATGCAGACCTTGCCCGCGATCTGCGGGTGCTGGTGCGCGAGCGCCTCGTTGCCGGTGATACTGACCGGCAGGTGCTGGAATTTCTCGTCGCCCGCTATGGCGAATTCGTACTGCTCAAACCCCGGCTGCAATTGAGCACGATACTGTTGTGGGGGTTTCCGATCGGAGCTTTGGTGGCAGGTGCCATTGCAATAGCTTTATCGATCCGTCGTCGCTCCACCGCTTCGATCGAGTCGGCGCCGCTCACCGCCAGTGAAAAGCAGCAGCTGAAAAAACATACTGGAACGATCTAAACTCATTAAATTACGGTAAATTGTTATACTTTAGTATGAATATACTATACTAAAAGTATAATCGCTTTTGCTCAATAATCAAAAATCTACACTGTAAAAGTTCATTTTTACGCTTGTTTTTTGTATCTTTGTTTAATATGAAGCAATCCATTGATGGCGGTAGTGATTTAGTTCCGACTTTGCGCATTAGCATTGCTATGTAGGAAATCCCGCACTTGTCTTTTGTTTGATTAAACACAGTAAGAAATTTCTGTGAACGCATCTTTGTAAGCATTTAACAGTTCTTCTGAAAATTTGATGATTAATATTGAGCGAGATTAAAATGACGAAGGTTACAGCAGGTATTTTCAGCACCAATTCTTCTCCCAAGGCTGCGCGTTTTGCAGGCAACTGGCTGGCAGGAACGGCGGAAAGCCGCTCCGCCCGCCGCCGCCTCAATGCCATCCTCCGTCTTGCCTGCCGCACGCTTGGTTTGAAGCGTGGCAAGGGTCTGGGAATGCTGGGCATCGCTGCCGCATTGGTGGTCGGGCTGGCTTCGCCCGTTATGGCTCAGGTTGGCGGGCCGGTGACCGCTTCGTCGCCAGATATGGGATCGCCACCCGAACCTGCTGGCCTTGTTAAACTACAAAATGGTTTTGGGTTTCCTGATGATGCAACTGGTTCGTTGTTAGAGCCTTTTCATTGAAT
>UCNP01000146.1 GCA_900473335.1 Hyphomicrobiales bacterium
GGTTTGGCTGCGGTGGTTTTAGCCGCCGGTTTTGCCGCGCTCGCCGCCGGCTTCTTCGCTGCAGTTTTCGCCGCTGGTTTGGCAGCCGCTTTCACTGGCGCCTTGGCCGCTGGTTTGGTGGCGGTTTTCGCAACAGCAGGTTTCGCCGCAGCGGTCTTCGCCGGGGCTTTGCTTGCAGCAGGTTTAGCAGCGATTTTCTTCGCTGGTGCTGCTGCCGGTTTGGCCGAACGCGACGACAGAACTTTGCCCACTGCTTCCTGAACGCGGCCAATACCCTGGGCCAGTTTCAGGCTTTCCTGGGCATCGCGCTTGAGCTGCAGAATGTAGCTGCGGGTTTCGGACTGACGATCTTTCAAAGCGTCCAGCAAGTCTTCGAGCTCTTTCACGGAAGACTTGGCTTTGTTCTGAGCCTTGGCTTTGCCGGCAGTGGCGGCGTCCTGCAACTTGGTGCGCGATTTGTGCAGTTTTTCCTGCGCCTTGCCACGCTGTTTTTCCAGCTTGGCGAGCAGTTTTTCAGCATCAGCCAAGGCTTGCGAGCAAGCGTTTTCCAAATGCTCGAGCAGGCTGCCCGACAACTGTTGGAGTAAGTGCAACGGAGTATTTACAGGCTTCTTGGTGGCCGACATGGTTTACCTCCTGGCTGACGTGAGTGCGGCTCATACTAGACCTCTGCTGATACCGCCGCTAGGGCATGTTGACAGTATCTGCACCGTTGCGTTGCACCGCAGCCGAAATGTTCTGCGCCGAGGAAAAAGCAGTTCACCGATGCAGACGTTTGCACTGGCATAATCCCCCGCATCTCAGGTCGGAGAGTGCCCATGTCGCGCTACTTTATTTTGTCCCTCTGCGTGTTTTTTTCGACGGCGTATGCCGATGAAAAAAACACGGCGAACGATGCTCATGATCTGGCTTACAGCCTCGGTGCCAGCCTCGGCGAACGACTGCGCCAGGAGGTGCCGCAGTTGCAGATCCAGGCGCTGATCGAAGGTCTGCAACAGGCGTATCAGGGCAAGCCACTGGCGTTGAGTGAAGCGCGCATTGAACAGATTCTGGCCGACCATGAATCGCAAAATGCCGAGCAGGCTTCACGGCAGTCGAGCGATGCTGCGATGGAAAACGAGCAACGCTTTCTCAGCACAGAAAAAGCCAAACCGGGGGTGAAGGNNCTGACTGAACTGGTTCCAGGCAACGGTGCCAAGGCCGGCCCTGACGGCAAAGTGCAAGTGCTGTATGTCGGCAAGCTGCCGGACGGCACTGTGTTCGATCAGAACACCCAGCCGCAATGGTTCAACCTCGACAGCGTGATTGCCGGTTGGCGCACCGCCTTGCAGAACATGCCGGTGGGGGCGAAATGGCGGCTGGTGATTCCATCGGATCAAGCCTATGGCGCCGACGGTGCCGGCGACCTGATTGCGCCA
>UCNP01000068.1:2500-6269 GCA_900473335.1 Hyphomicrobiales bacterium
ACCAAAGGTTTTGGAGATGGATGATGCGAAAGTAGATATCATGTGAGGGAAGAACCAAGTTTGCAGCTTGTCGGGTTTATGCCTGATGGTTGCCTGTTCTGTATGACATTGTGAAGAGAAGATATGTCCGGATTATCTGGATGTTCAAGGGTTTGTGCCTTCGGGTGCGGGTCTGCCGGCCTTATGGCCATGAACGCTGGATAATGTCGCATGGGGCGCTCATTATTCCCCATGCACCATGATTGGCCGCTTAACCGCAGAGCCATCGGATTTATCTCGAGAAGCTGGTCTTTTTTGTCAAATTGATTGTTGCTGAGTATTTTGCGGCCTGTTGGTATCCCCCACAGGCGCCTGATGCTCGTTAAGGCGATGATGGATATTGGCAATGAGAATGATCAAGTGTCTTAAGGGCATTTGGTGGATGCCTTGGCATGCACAGGCGATGAAGGACGTGATACGCTGCGATAAGCGTCGGGGAGGTGCGAATACCCTTTGATCCGACGATTTCCGAATGGGGAAACCCACCTTAGATATCTAGAAAATTTGAATTGTTGGACGATTGTTCGAAGAACGGTTCATTTTTCTAGATATCATAATAAGGTATCTAACTTTCGAATATATAGGGGTTAGAAGCGAACCCGGGGAACTGAAACATCTAAGTACCCGGAGGAAAGGACATCAAGCGAGACTCCGTAAGTAGTGGCGAGCGAACGCGGACCAGGCCAGTGGCTTTTGTGAGACAAGTGGAACACTCTGGAAAGGGTGGCTAGAATGGGTGATAGCCCCGTACACGTAATGCGAACAAAAGTCCTTGAGTAGGGCGGGACACGTGAAATCCTGTCTGAACATGGGGAGACCACTCTCCAAGCCTAAGTACTCGTGCATGACCGATAGCGAACCAGTACCGTGAGGGAAAGGTGAAAAGCACCCCGACAAGGGGAGTGAAAGAGATCCTGAAACCGAATGCCTACAAACAGTTGGAGCCCAAGATTAGTTCTGGGTGACAGCGTACCTTTTGTATAATGGGTCAGCGACTTAGTCTGACGAGCAAGCTTAAACCGGTAGGTGTAGGCGTAGCGAAAGCGAGTCTGAACAGGGCGTTCAGTTCGTTGGATTAGACCCGAAACCAAGTGATCTAGCCATGAGCAGGTTGAAGGTAAGGTAACACTTACTGGAGGACCGAACCCGCATCTGTTGCAATAGATTGGGATGACTTGTGGCTAGGGGTGAAAGGCCAATCAAACTTGGAGATAGCTGGTTCTCCGCGAAATCTATTTAGGTAGAGCGTCGATCGAATACCTTCGGGGGTAGAGCACTGGATGGGCTAGGGGATCTCACCGATTTACCAAACCTAACCAAACTCCGAATACCGAAGAGTACTAATCGGCAGACACACGGCGGGTGCTAACGTCCGTCGTGAAGAGGGCAACAACCCTGACCACCATCTAAGGTCCCTAAGTTATGGCTAAGTGGGAAAGGATGTGAGGATCCCAAAACAACCAGGATGTTGGCTTAGAAGCAGCCATCATTTAAAGAAAGCGTAACAGCTCACTGGTCTAAATAAGGGTCTTTGCGCCGAAAATGTACCGGGGCTAAAGCCATACACCGAAGCTGTGGATTTGCACTTTGTGCAAGTGGTAGCGGAGCGTTCTGTAAGCCGTTGAAGAGGGACCCGTGAGGGCCTTTGGAGGTATCAGAAGTGAGAATGCTGACATGAGTAACGATAAAGGGAGTGAGAGACTCCCTCGCCGAAAGTCCAAGGGTTCCTGCTTAAAGTTAATCTGAGCAGGGTTAGCCGGCCCCTAAGGCGAGGCCGAAAGGCGTAGTCGATGGGAACCACGTTAATATTCGTGGGCCTGCGGGTAGTGACGGATCGCGTATGTTGTTCCTCCTTATTGGATTGGAGGGGCTTCGGGGCGGTTCCAGGAAATAGCTCCCGCGTATAGACCGTACCCTAAACCGACACTGGTGGACTGGTAGAGAATACCAAGGCGCTTGAGAGAACTGCGTTGAAGGAACTCGGCAAATTGCACGCGTAACTTCGGAAGAAGCGTGACCCTTTTTTACGCAAGTAGAAGAGGGTGGCACAGACCAGGGGGTAGCGACTGTTTACCAAAAACACAGGGCTCTGCGAAGTCGCAAGACGACGTATAGGGTCTGACGCCTGCCCGGTGCTGGAAGGTTAAGAGGAGAGGTGCAAGCTTTGAATTGAAGCCCCAGTAAACGGCGGCCGTAACTATAACGGTCCTAAGGTAGCGAAATTCCTTGTCGGGTAAGTTCCGACCTGCACGAATGGCGTAACGACTTCCCCGCTGTCTCCAACGCAGACTCAGTGAAATTGAATTCCCCGTGAAGATGCGGGGTTCCTGCGGTTAGACGGAAAGACCCCGTGCACCTTTACTATAGCTTTACACTGGCATTCGTGTCGTCATGTGTAGGATAGGTGGTAGACTTTGAAGCAGGAACGCCAGTTTCTGTGGAGTCATCCTTGAAATACCACCCTTGACCTCATGGATGTCTAACCGCGGTCCGTTATCCGGATCCGGGACAGTGTATGGTGGGTAGTTTGACTGGGGCGGTCGCCTCCTAAAGAGTAACGGAGGCGCGCGATGGTGGGCTCAGACCGGTCGGAAATCGGTCGTCGAGTGCAATGGCATAAGCCCGCCTGACTGCGAGACTGACAAGTCGAGCAGAGACGAAAGTCGGTCATAGTGATCCGGTGGTCCCGCGTGGAAGGGCCATCGCTCAACGGATAAAAGGTACGCCGGGGATAACAGGCTGATGACCCCCAAGAGTCCATATCGACGGGGTTGTTTGGCACCTCGATGTCGACTCATCGCATCCTGGGGCTGGAGCAGGTCCCAAGGGTATGGCTGTTCGCCATTTAAAGCGGTACGTGAGTTGGGTTCAGAACGTCGTGAGACAGTTCGGTCCCTATCTGCCGTGGGTGTAGGAATATTGACAGGATCTGTCCCTAGTACGAGAGGACCGGGATGGACGTATCTCTGGTGGACCTGTTGTGGCGCCAGCCGCATAGCAGGGTAGCTATATACGGACGGGATAACCGCTGAAGGCATCTAAGCGGGAAACCCACCTGAAAACGAGTATTCCCTATCAGAGCCGTGGAAGACCACCACGTTGATAGGCCGGGTGTGGAAGTGCGGCAACGCATGAAGCTTACCGGTACTAATAGCTCGATTGGCTTGATCATTCTCATTACTCATATCCATCATACCTCGTAAACGAGGAATGCTTATTGCGCTCGCGCATGAGCGGGCCTTTGGCCCTATGCTCCGCGGGGGCCTACGGACGCACTAGCGTGCTGCATGGGCGCTTGTGCGTGCGCAATATAAAACAAACAAAACCAGCTTCTCATGAACATGTTGCGCTTTGCTGACCTGGTGGTTACAGCGGGGTGGCTGCACCCGATCCCATTCCGAACTCGGCCGTGAAACGCCCCTGCGCCAATGGTACTTCGTCTCAAGACGCGGGAGAGTAGGTCGCTGCCAGGTCTGCTAAACGCAACTCGTTCATCTCGCAAACTTCCAAATATACAAAACAGACCAATCAGGCCGCGCCAGAACATGTTCAGGATGCGGCCTTTTGCTTTTGCCAAACAGTCGCGCTAAAATCGGCTCAAACCAAAAGCAATATCCCAGCGGAAACGCTGAAAACATGACGAAAAAGCAGCACGTCCAAAGCCATAAAGCACCTTCGCTTTTGAAATCGGACAAACGGAAATATCCGCGCTGCTACGGCAATCGTGCCG
>UCNP01000012.1 GCA_900473335.1 Hyphomicrobiales bacterium
TCAAACTGAACGTCCTTACGAACAAGACGGCCCCGAGCATCATATTCTGCCTTTGCTTCACGCCAAGGCAAATTATTAAAAGCATCATAGCTCGTCGTAGTGCCAGTTCCATCAGGCTTAAATGTAGTTTCTGAAGTTTCTTTTCCTGTCGTGCGGTCGAAAAACTTATCGTTCATATGCTTACGCGAGTCATCGAAAGCAGATTCCCGAGTTTTAACATGTGTGAGGGGATCATATTCAGTCTCGGTCTGGCTCTTGAGTTTACCGTCCTTGTCATAGATTTTGACGCTGGATGGTTGGTTATTCTCCGGATTAAACTCGGTTATTGTTTTCGTGCCATCGGGATTGAGGATAGTTTCGGGCTGCCGCGCTGATACAGCAGGTGCCACCTCACCCGAACTCATTCCTATCGCTTCCGATATTTCCTTAGCTGCCTTTTCGATGGCTTTGACAGCCGCCTCGCCACCAATTACGCCAGCCGCCCCTCCAATTACGCCACCAATGAGTGATCCATAAGGTCCGGCACTGATCCCCGCGCCTGCGCCCCATTCAGCACCCATCCAGCCAAAAGCAAGGCGAGCACCAAGACCGTTTATGACACTATTGGCGCCTTCCACGTCACCGTTAGCAGCAAGTTCCTTCGCTTGCGCCATGGACTGTTTTGCATCGAGCAGGGCGCCCGCTGCTCCCAGACCAGCGACACCCAGACCCTTTACCAGCCCTCTCGCGGATGCGCCGAAAATACTGCCCAAAGTCCCCCGCAGCGAAACTGACGGAGAGAACCGCCCCGCTTCCGTTGCCTGCCCGATAGCGGCCCCAAGACTGTTCAGCGCACCTGTTTTGCCAGAGAGCTGCAGAGCTTTGGTAACTTCCTCGGCAGTCTCTGGTGACTTCAACACGGCAGTCCATTCAGCCTCAGGACCTACCAGTTTGCCCATCTTCGAGATGGCATCGGCATGTTTTGTTGCATAATCATCCAGCGAACCGAGCAACTCCTGATTAAGCTTGTTTATCGCTTCCGTCGTTATGCCCTTAGGCGTATTTGTGAAAAGATCACCGTTAATGAGAGCTGTCTTTAACGTGTCACGCAGCGTGTTAACTCGTCCTGCAATACGTTCGGCGGCAACCCGGTCTCCGGCAAGCGTCTTTAAACCGTCCGGAGTATCTGCAAGGCTCTGAATCTGTTTTGCCACGCCTTCCTGGTAACTGCTAAGCGGCCCACCCGTATGTGGCGAAACATTGATTTTTGCTGCCAGTTCCTGTGTAGTGGGTAAATTCAAAATATTTTGTGATGCATTTAGCTCAAAGAGTCCAAATTCTTTAAGCTTCCCGAGGAGTCGATGCTTACTCGCCACATCTTTTGTAATGATATGATGGCTTTGAAGCGGTGACTTTGACGGCGAGTCACTCATGCTAAAATCCTTTAAAATAAACAATGAATATCAATAAGTTAAAGAAAACGCACTGGATAAACGTCTAAAAATTGGCGGTATCGCGGAATTGCAATCCGTTAAGCTTACCTCCTGCAACTTGGCAAGCAATACGGAGCATATGGTCGCAAAATACTATCCCGGAAAATGGCGTACGAAATACATGGTATTCCCCCAATACATCTCGCTTAAACGCTAGATGGCATTGTCCGACGAAACTATAATATTTGACTTCCTCCCCAGTATCGAAATCACGCTCGTATTTAATTTTTAGGACTGACGCATCTTCATCCAAAGCATCAATTGTTCGCAGGACATCGCAAAGATAGTGTTGAGGCCCCTTCGAGCCGTCGGCCAGCGTAAAATCGCAGGCAGCGAATACAAAGCCTTCCGGATCGACGGTCTCAAATATCTGCTTGAGGCGTTCCGATACAAGCCAGATGCCGCTAACGGCGTCCAAGTCTCTGGGCAGTTTGTGCTTGCTTGCATCTTTATCAAACGCCAATTGTGGCATCGCGGGATAGGCCGGCCTGTCTGGGTAATGTCCAGGCGGGAACCAAGTGGCATCTCCCGGCCAAATCAATTCATTCTTATTGACAATCTCTATATCGTGCATGCCACCATGCTGGTCAGGCCCGACCACAAAGTACTGCCCTTTTCTGGGCTTGTTGATTTGTTCCGAAAATACGTCATTTCCTGTCATTACTTGTCCTGCCTCCACAGCCCGCAAAACGCAGTCTCTGTCATCAATGATAATGCAAGCCAGATGACGAATTGACAATTGACCATTAGTTCAAACACGCCAATGCAGTTACCAGTTGCACTACTTCAACATCGCAACGCTACCCATACGTTATTGTGTTGGTACAATCGATTAGATCGCTGCCCTGAGCCATATCGTCCCAAAAACACCACAGCTCATCACAATCTTGTCTTACCATCGCTCTACGACTTATTCACGCGTTGACAATGCTGCCGAAACTACGGAAAAGGAACCTCGTCTACCTGCCCTGAAGCCATTGGCTTATTTTTAGAGCTGGCAGGACCCTGGAAGACCGGACGGAGGCAATATTGAGTATGAGCATAAAGCTAAGATGGGGGGGCTTCCTCGCGGCATTTCTGTTCATATTTGTTGGCGCGAGCATTGCCCTGCCGACCAAGGCCCATGCCGATTTCCGCGTTTGTAATACCACGCAAAATCTCGTCGGCGTTGCGCTCGGCTACCGCACCAAGACCGGTTGGGTCACGGAAGGCTGGTGGCACGTTAAAGGCTCCGGCTGCGAAACGCTGATCGTCGGGCCGCTCACATCACGCTATTATTACCTCTACGCCGAAGATGCTCAAAGCGGCGGTAGTTGGAAAGGCAAGATCAATATGTGTGTTGCCGAAAACCAGTTCAAAATAACCGGTATCAATGACTGTTTCGCACGCGGTTTCCAGCGCTCCGGCTTTCAGGAATATGATACGGGCGAGCAGACAAGCTGGATGGTCCAGCTGACAGAAGAAAATCCTCCCTCATCTCCAATCGTAACGGATACCCCACCTCAATGAGACGTCGCCGTAAGGTAAAAATTCTCGCCACGCTCGGTCCCGCTTCTTCCGACGAAGGCATGATCCGCAAATTGTTTGAAGCGGGTGCCGATGTCTTCCGCATCAATATGAGTCATGCCAGCCATGATCTGATGCGTGAGCTTGTGCGCCGTCTGCGCAATGTAGAAAAAGAGGTTGGCCGGCCTATCGGCATTCTCGCCGATCTACAGGGCCCGAAGCTGCGCGTTGGCAAATTTGCCGAAGGTAAGGTCGATCTCGTTGCTGGTCAGACCTTCACGCTCGATAATAATGAAGCGCTTGGCGATAATACGCGCGTTTACCTGCCGCATCCGGAGATCCTCAAAGCTGTCGAGCCGGGTCATCGCCTTTTGATCGACGATGGCAAGCTGGCCCTTGTGGCTGAAGCCTCCGATGGCACACATATTCGTTGCCGCGTTGTTTCCGGCACGAAGATTTCCGACAAGAAGGGCGTCAGCCTGCCTGATACGACGCTTGATGTTGGCGCTTTGACCGAAAAGGACCGCCGCGATCTTGACGCCGTCCTGCAGGAAGAAATCGATTGGGTTGCCCTTTCCTTTATCCAGCGGCCGGAGGATCTTGCCGAAGTTCGCAAGATCTCGCGCGGCCGCGTTGCCCTCCTTTCCAAGATCGAAAAGCCTCAGGCCGTTACCCGTCTTGATGAGATCATTGAGCTTTCCGACGCGCTTATGGTCGCGCGTGGCGATCTTGGCGTTGAAATGCCGCTTGAATCTGTTCCCGGTATTCAAAAGCAGATTATTCGCGCATGCCGCCGTGCCGGTAAGCCTGTCGTCGTTGCCACCCAGATGCTGGAGTCGATGATCACCGCCGCTGTGCCCACCCGCGCAGAAGTTTCTGACGTTGCCACTGCCGTGTTCGAAGGCGCCGATGCCGTGATGCTTTCAGCAGAATCTGCCGCTGGCGATTATCCTGTCGAAGCAGTTGCCACTATGGCGCGCATTGCCGAGCAGGTGGAGCGCGATCCCAACTTCCCGGGCATCATCCATGCCCAGCGCCCTGAGCCAAATGCGACAGGCGCCGATGCAATTTCGCTTGCTGCCCGCCAGATCGCGGAAACACTCAACCTATCGGCTATCGTCACCTATACGGCTTCCGGCACCACGGCTTTGCGTGCTGCCCGCGAGCGCCCTCTCCTGCCGATCATCGCATTGTCACCTGTGGTCGAGACAGCTCGCAAACTGGCGCTTGTCTGGGGACTGCATTGCGTTGTCACCGATGAGGCCTATGACCTCGACGAAATGGTCGATCGCGCCTGCCACATTGCCTATCAGGAAGAATTCGGCAATCCGGGTGATCGCATCATCATCTCTGCTGGTGTTCCCTTGCGCACACCAGGTTCAACAAATATGTTGCGCATCGCCTATATTGGCTCGGATGGCCTGACCAGCGTCTGATCGGCGGCCTTCTCTAAAAGGCACCCTATCTATAATTCCGGCGACGCATTCATGCATCGCCGGAATTTTTATTTTACTCTAAGCACTTTATGAATTGCCGCTTTGCAACGTCATAATCAAAGCGTCCGCTGGGCCGCGGCAATAAGCAATATGCATATCCACATAATCTGGTGCCCAGTAACCCGATTGCTGGTTTTGGGAAAACCCGAGGACTTTGCGAGCATATGCTGAAAATCTGCGAGCAGAATCACATCCGGAAATTGTGGGCAGGTTGCTGCTGGTTGAGGTGACGGGAAATCAGGTGCGCTGGCCAGTCAGTTCGTCGGCCAGTTCACCGACTTCCTTCTGGGCTTGGCGCAGCATCGGATAAATTTTTAGAACCTGCTCGAATGCGCCCAGCGCTGCCTCTTTGCGGCCCGTTTCCTTGAGGATGGAGGCCATTCCGGCCATGGCTCCAAAGTGCCTCGGCTCCAGCTCCAGCGTCTTCTGGATATCAGCCATGGCGCGTCCATAATCATTGATTACATAATTCAGTGTAGCGCGGCGGTTCCAGCCTTCCGCATAGTCGGGCTTCATCACAATGACCTGATCAAGAAAATCCGCTGCAACGGAATATTTCTTATCTTCCATGGCCTTGGAGGCCCAGTCCATCATGAGATCAATACTGGCGCTGCCGGAGTTTTGCCATTGCGTCTGAATCTGCGAGGCAATGCGCGATGCTTTCATCGGATTGCTTTCCCGCTTCAATTGGCTGAAAAGCTCGTCCAGTCGAGCCGCCCGCTTCTCGGCCAGCGTTTTGCCGGGCAATGCGGCCTGTTGTGGGGTGGCGGACTGCTCTTGTGCAGCAGGCTTATCCTGCGTCAGCCTGCCAGGAAAATCTGACGGACCACTTCGTTCTTGCGCCATTGAAATCATTGGCGAAAGAACGACTGAAAACCCAAGTAAAATAGCAAAGACGTTTCGCATGATACGAATGTTAATCCGTATCAGCAAAACGTCAAATGCAAATAACCGTGAAACGGTAAGATCAGCCCTGGCGTGCTTTGAAACGCGGAGCAGTCTTATTGATGATGTACATGCGGCCCTTGCGACGGACCAGCTGATTATCACGATGACGGCCTTTAAGAGCCTTAAGCGAATTTTTGATCTTCATTTCAGCACCGGTATCTTTACGCCCGAAACCGGGCACCAATAAAAAGCGCGCCTTTAAGCGCGCCGGAAACACGTTGCGGGGAAATAGCCAAGGAATGCCCGCATTGTCAACTCCCATCCCGCGATTCATCGTATGATTCAGCGAGAAAACTTGTCTTTGTCCGCAATTAGAGGCGTTTGGTGATGCGAGTCACATGCCCCATCTTGCGGCCGGGGCGCGCTTCAGCCTTGCCGTAAACATGTACCACCGCTCCAGCCTCTTTCAGAAGGTCCGGTAAGCCCGCAATATCGTCGCCAATGAGATTTTCCATCACACAATCAGAATGCCGCCTGGTATCGCCCAGAGGTAATCCTGTAATTGCGCGTATATGCTGCTCAAACTGCGAAATGGCACATGCCGCTTCCGTCCAATGCCCGGAATTGTGCACACGCGGCGCAAATTCATTGGCAAGCAGGGTTCCATTGGCTAGGGCAAAGAATTCCATGCCGAGAACACCGACATAGTTCAATCCTTCCAGCAGCTTGCGCGCTGCATCCGCGGCCAAACCCGCAATTGTAGAAGAAACGGAAACCGGCACCGTTGAGCTGGCGAGAATACCGTCCTTGTGGACGTTTTCAGCAATATCATAAACACGGATATTGCCCGCCTCGTCACGCGCAGCGATTACCGATATCTCGTGTGTAAAGTCTACCAGCGCTTCGAGAATGGACGGAGCATTGCCAATAGCGGCAAATCCGGCCTTGGCCGTCTCGCCAGGCACGCCTGAAAACTTTGCCTGGCCTTTTCCGTCATAACCAAAGCGCCGGGTCTTAAGGATGCCCTTGCCACCAAAAGCAAGCAAAGCAGCTTCCAGTTCTATCTCAGTCTCTACGACCCGCCATTGCGCAGTCTGAATACCAAGCTTGTTGAGAAACCGCTTCTCCGTGACGCGGTCCTGCGAGACTTTCAGCGCCTCTGCTGGCGGAAATACTGACTTTGTTTCACTCAAGAATTCCGCTGAGTCGACAGGCACATTCTCAAATTCGTAGGTAATGACGTCGCTTAGCTCAGCCAATCGCTCTAAAGCGTCATGATCGTCATAGGCTGCGATAATAACTTCATTGGCAACCTGCGCTGCGGGACAATCTGCTTGCGGCTCCAATATCACTGTTCTGTAGCCAAGGCGCGCCGCAGCCATGGCCAGCATCCGCCCGAGTTGACCACCACCGATTATGCCGATCGTCGAACCTGTAGGAATCATTCTTACGCCTCGTCGGAAGGCCGCATCGCAACCTTCTCGCTCTGTGCCTGTCGGAAATCGTCAAGTCTTTTAGCCAAATCCAAATCGTGCAAAGCCAAAACCGCTGCCGCAAGCAAGGCAGCGTTGATTGCGCCTGCGCGGCCAATGGCCAATGTTCCAACTGGTATGCCTGCCGGCATTTGAACGATGGAAAGAAGCGAGTCTTGACCGGAGAGAGACTTGGATTCCACAGGAACACCGAAAACCGGCAAAGGCGTCATGGATGCAGCCATGCCGGGTAGATGCGCTGCACCGCCGGCCCCTGCTATAATGACCTTGAACCCGGATTCGCGCGCGCCCTTGGCGAACTCAACCAACCGATCGGGCGTTCTGTGCGCCGAAACGATCCGGTCATCGTGAGAAATTCCAAGGCTGTCCAGTGTTTCAGCCGCATGACGCATGGTCGACCAATCGGATTGGCTTCCCATAATGATTGCGACGTCAGCACGTGTATCAGCCATTGAGCATCCTCTAATAATGGAATGGGGGAATTAGTGCAAAAGCTCAGAGCCTGCAAGCATAAGTCTCTGCACCGCAGATTGCACTTTCGTATCAGGCGATTATGTCGGGGATGATTTTGTCTTCCAGCTCGATGAGCTTGTCTTTGATGATGAGTTTCTTCTTTTTCATGCGCTGGATACGCAGCTGGTCGCAACCAACCTGAATCATTGCTTGTATGGCTGCATCGAAGTCCAGATGCTCTTGCTTCAATCTTGCGACTGCCAATCGAATGTCAGCCTGATCTTGATCGGACATGCAGTGATTCCCGGTATTTTGCTGTAGAATTATCAAATGCGGCCCGGAGCAACGCTGTCACTTGCCGGTATGCCGCAATATCACATTTCATGTAACAATAAAATCCTGCGAAACATATTCGACAATTGCGTAAAGTAGTGGCAGAGTGTCACGGCTCTGTCATAAAGTCGCTACTTGGCTGACAGGGCGTTACGAACAAGGAAATTAACCAAGGGAGAAGCCGCATGGCCATTGAGTCTCATCTTGAAACGCTTGAACGTAAGCACGGAGCACTTGAAAAAGAGATTTCCGATGCAATGCTAAGTCCAGCTACGGACGACCTTAAGATTAGCGACCTCAAGCGTCGCAAGCTTGTGCTGAAAGAGCAGATCGAAAAAATCCGAACGCTCGTCACTCACCACTGAATGACTCCGGGTCGCAAGGCACACGAGACCCCGAATTTCGCCTGAGTATATCAAGCGGCAAATCAGAAAACCCGGCCCGTCTGGTTAGACAGCCGGGTTTTCATGCCTCTGGGCCGTACAACTGGCCGCCAGCTTTACTCTCCGCTACACTATTCATTCCAGAACTGGTCGAGCCACAAATTCAAGTGGAAAAAGCCGCTATCGTCGACTGCATAGATGCGGCGCGTACCCTGCGATTTTACAGACACCAATTGTGCGTCCAGCAGTGCTTTAAGATGCTGGGAAACAGCCGGGCGCGATATGGGAAGCCCGGATGCCAGTTCATTCACGGTTTTGGGGCCCCGCCTTAGTTCCTCAAGCAGGTATCGGCGGTTGGGATCAGAAATTGCAACAAAAGCATCTGTTTCGACCATGCTTCAGTTTCGGTTTAAAATTACGGTAATGTCAACGGATTTCGTCGTTACTCGGGCAAGGTTTCCGCACGCGGATCGAGTCTCACCCCTTCCGGTGTGGCGCGTTCGGAATGTACTGTCTGAAAATTATCCCTTAGCTCAATTGGAACCGGGGCCCGCATACGCGAGCGAATGATTGCGTGACCCATGATTGATGTATGGGCAAGAGCCGTCACGGCAAATAATCCTTCTGCATTGATGGTCTCCATCGCCCAGGCACCCAGTACCGGGCCGATCATCGTGCCAAAACCGTAAAGCAATAACAGGCCGCTCGTTACTTTGACGAAGCTTTCGGAGTCAGAAAAGTCGTTAGCGTGCGCAACGGCCACGGGATAAAGCGTATAGGCGAGTCCGCCATAGATTGCCGTCATGATCAAAATGACTGTCGCGTTCCTTGGGGCAATGAAGAAGATCAAAAGCCCGATCAGAGCCGCAGCACCTCCGACAAAGGCCAATACATAGCGGCGATCTGTACGATCAGACATGCGTCCAACCGGAATCTGCATCAGCGCCCCGCCCAAAACGGACGCGCTCATCATCAAAGCGATTTCTCCGACGGAGATACCCGTCGCGGCACCATATACGGCACCTAGAGTGCCAAATGCACCATTGGCAACGCCGATAAGGATGCATCCGAGAAAGGCAACGGGCGAATTGCGATAAAGCGCGCGCAGATCAAGTTGCACTTCCGTCAAGGGCTTGGGGCTACTTGCCGTTGATATGGCTGTTGGAATCAAAGCAAGACAGAATAATATGCCGGACAGCATGAAGAACGTGCCATTATGCACATCGCCAAAGCCGATCATCAGCTGGCCTACCGTTATCGATCCGAAGTTGACCACCATATAGAGGCCAAAAATCTGGCCTCTATTTGAGTTGGTCGCCCGCTCATTGAGCCAGCTTTCGATCACCATGTAGGAACCTGCCATGGCAAAGCCGGTGAGCGCACGCAAGATAATCCAGGCAGTTGAATCCACCAGAATTCCAGTCATCAACGCGACGATTGCAGCTATCGCCGCAAAGGCACTGAATGCACGAACATGGCCTACCCGCCTGACGAGACGCGGCGCGAGAAGACAAGCCGTTATAAAGCCACCTGCCCATGCCGTTCCCAGCAAACCGAGCGAGGTCGTCGAAAATCCTTCAGCTCCGCCGCGCAGGGGCAGCAGCAATCCATGCAGGCCTGACGCCATGACGAGAAAAGACGTGCCGCAAAGGAGCGCAAAGACCTGAATGAATGAACGAAACACAAAATATCCTTCGGACGAATCGGAGTGTGCCGATACTAAATTGGCAGGGGTGTAACTTTGTCTCAGTCATTAATGCGGAGACTTAAAGGCATCCGCATTAAATTTCAGCCTCTCAACGAAAAAGCGCCTCCGCAGCAACTTTGCTGTCACCTTTGCGTGAACGTTCCTCCTCAAGGCGGGCAATTTCCGCACGCAATAAACTGATACGATCATCAAGCTCTCCTACAGACAGCAGAGACAGGTCCTGACCGATATCATGAACAGTCTTGCGCCGGGGCTCTTCATCGAAAAGTGACATTCTTTCCTCCACTTGTCGCTCCAGCGTAGTAAGATACATTCCAACCACTTGGAATTGCAAATTATTCCAATGAATCAGTATCAGGGAAGTTCATAATGGCAGAAGAGATTCCAACAGTGATGACGGCGATTGAGATCAGTTCCCCTGGTGGTCCAAGGGTTCTCAAAGCAGGCGAACGACCCGTTCCAGCGCCCAAATCCGGGGAGCTTCTGGTGCAAGTCCGTTCTGCCGGTGTCAATCGCCCTGATGTCTTGCAGCGGCAAGGCCATTATCCGCCACCGCAAGGTGCTTCGGATATTCCGGGATTGGAAATTTCCGGTGACGTTGTTGCGGTTGGCGAGGCTGTAACCCGCTTCCGCATTGGTGAGCGCGTTACGGCACTGGTGGCGGGGGGCGGCTATGCCCAATATTGCCCAGTTCACGAAACCAACGCATTGCCGATCCCTGCTGGCTACGGCTATGTAGAGGCTGCGGCGATTCCCGAAACGTTCTTCACCGTCTGGCATAATGTTTTTGAGCGGGGCGCCTTGCAAAGCGGCGAGACATTTCTCGTCCATGGCGGATCATCCGGAATCGGCACAACTGCAATTCAATTGGCCAAAGCGTTTGGCGCGACCGTAATAACCACGGCAGGTTCTGACGACAAATGCGAAGCATGTGTCAGGCTTGGGGCAGATCACGCTATCAATTATCGCAATGAGGATTTTGTCGAAGTCGTTAAACGGCTTACTGGCGGCAAAGGCGTAAACCTGATCCTTGATATGGTTGGCGGCGACTATATCGGACGAAATTATGAAGCCGCTGCATTTGACGGCCGCATCGTGCAGATCGCCTTTCTAAATGGGGCGAAGGCAACAATCGACATGACGAAGCTAATGGTCAAGCGGCTGCAACACACAGGATCAACGCTACGCGCACGAACGGTTGATTTCAAAGCAGGAATTGCACGCGAACTTGAGCTTAAAGTCTGGCCGCTTCTGGCAGAGCGTAAAGTCGCGCCGGTGATTGATATGGTCTATCCATTGCATGAAGCTTGGCGCGCGCATGATCGTATGGAAGATGGCCGGCATATTGGTAAAATTATTTTGGATGTAAGCTGAACCAAGACGATAAAGGCCGCTATATACGGCCTTTATCTTATTTCCGGTTTTGTCAGTTTGTAGTCTGGACCTTTCCAATTCCAAAGAACAGGGTTTCACCCGATGAGTCATCAACACCATCATTGTCTGTGACGGCATAGCCATTGCCATCAACATCAACGGCAAAGCCTTCCAGCTTGTCCAGAATATAGCCATTGGTGCTCTTGAGGTCGTCAATGAAATCATGCGCCAGGACCTTTTCAACGACTGGCAATTTTTCGCCAATCTTGGCAGGTTTCAACCCGTCGAGAGCTACACGATAGAGCCGCTTATTGACCGCTTTGCTGCCGATCTGATTGTCGCGTTCGATGATGTAAAGCTGGCCGTCATGCGCGGTAATTTCAGAAAGCCCGACCCAGCCGGCCTCGGTCTTGTCGAGTGGATAGGAAACAGCACCCCATGTCTTGTCTTTGATATTATAGTTCAAAAGCTTGACGAAGCCCTTTTCGTCATCCTTCCATTCGCGCTGGACTGCCATCCAAAGAGTTGCCCTGTCACCTTCCCCAACACGCGTAATGCCTTCCAGACCGAAGCGAATCTGATTGGACAGAAGTTCTTCCGGAAGCGCGATTTCCTTCTTGATCTCGCCCTTCTCGTTCACATTGATAATTGCGTGGGGAACAAGCTTGGCCTGATCGCCTTCATTGGCGAGCCAGAACCCGCCATTGCCATCGGTGGTAATGCCTTCAAGATCGAGTTTCTGCGCAACTTGCCCACCGCGTTTGACGATAAGCGCTTTGGTGATTTTTGCCGGGCTTTGTTTTGCATCAATCGTGAAGATCGAAGGCGCTGCGGAATAGAAGGAATCCGATACGGCATAGAGCTTGCCCGCTTCCTTCAGATCAGCAACCAGGCCTGACAAAGCACCCCAGCCCAGAGGTGTTCCATCATCATTCATTTTGGAAACGATCTGGGGATAGTTTGGCTTCTGATCCTTGAGTTCGTAAATCATGACATGCGAACGTGCACCGCCATCCTCAACCAGATCAGCCTCATTGGCTGTTACCAGCAGGTTGCGCGACGGAATCGCAAGAATACCTTCAGGGGCAATGCCCGATGGCAGCAATTGAACGAATTCCGGCTCCCCTCCCGTATCCTTATAAACGCCGACCATCGAGGCGCGCTCACTGGCTACGAAAAGGTAGTTCGTGTCACCGAATTTGCCAACATCAGCGCCTTCAAGCTCAACGCCCTTCTTGTTGCGCTTGTCGGGATAATGTCCTGCCACGGCAATCTTGTGTTCCAGCGAAGGGCCGGATTCATAAGCAATTTTGCCGTCCTTAGTGAATATTGTGAAGCTGCGTGATCCGCCCTTGTAATCGCCTTCATTGGCTACAATCACGCGATTAGTGTCGAGCCACTTGATCGTGTCAGGTTCTCTCAAAACACCCTTTGCACTACCATCGAACTTCAGCGCCCCGTCTTTTTCCACGTCAATCTTATCCAGATCGACCGAGCCCGCGGAGAAATGGCTGGTAATTTTTCCGCTCGCCGCATCGACGATTGCGATATGGTTGTTTTCCTGGAGCGTTACAGCAATCTGGTTATCCTTGTTGATCGAGACGAATTCAGGCTCGGCATCCTCCGGCGCGACTTCTGAAAGTCCGGTCAGTTCAACGGTCTTGATTGTTGCGCAATCTGGCGCACCATTCTTCAATGACAGTATCTTGAGATTGCCGCTCGGAAACTGCGGAAGTTCCCCGCCATTTACCTCTTCATCACGCTCATTTTCGATTGCTATGGCAGCAAATGTCTTGTCCGGCGAGACTGCTACAGAATCGGGCTGACCACCAAGATCGCATGTCGATATGACCTTGTGGGAGGCCATATCGACAACCGCAAGACGACCTGATGGATTGCTCTTATCCTTGGATGTATTGACCGCTGCAAGGACATTTGCGCCTACGGCTGCTACCGATGTCGGCTCACCATCAAGCTTGAGCTGTCCAAGCGGCTTCGGCTTGGCTGCATCAGTGATGTCGATAAAACCGATCGCACCATTCGGGCTATCGGAATAGATCAATATCTTGCCATCTTCTGACGCTGTAATGATCTCTGAGGATGTCTTCTTCGATTGGTCTGCATCCTTCGGGAGGTTGGTGGCAACAGGAAAACTCGCTATGCGGTTGAACACCGGTTCTGCCAGTGCCGGCATTGCAACGGATGCAGCCAGAATGGTCCATAGACCAAGAGTGAGGGAACGATGCAACATTGGAACAATCTCCGGTTTATTTTGCGGAGACTGATCGCGTGCATCTGTTGCAGTGTCATGACGTTTAGGTGACAGTTTGATGAAACGCTTGCCCGAATGGAATGTGTCGTTATTTGGAACATGGCACGAATTCCCAAAGCGATTCTTGCTCATCGATTAAAATACCGCTATATAACGCCTCGAAATCCCGGAAATTGTGGTTGAACCCACGTCCCGCCCCTCCGGAGCGGACGAACAAGAGGACTATATCTATGGCCACCCAGCTTCTAATGCCAAAGGCAACGGCCGTCTGGCTTGTCGATAATACGGCCCTGTCTTTTGATCAAATCGCTGCTTTCTGCACGCTGCATCCGCTTGAAGTCAAAGCTATTGCGGACGGTGAATCGGCGCAGGGCATCAAGGGCCTTGATCCATTGATCACCGGACAGCTATCCCGTGAAGAAATTGCCAAGGGCGAAAAAGACCCGAACCATAAGCTCAAGATTTCGGACCCCAAGGTTCGCGTTCCCGAGACCAAGCGCAAGGGCCCACGTTACACGCCGCTCTCCAAGCGTCAGGATCGTCCCAATGCTATCCTCTGGCTGGTCCGCAATCATCCTGAGCTTAAAGATGCACAGATTTCGCGTCTGATCGGCACGACCAAATCGACAATCGAACAGATCCGCAACCGCACCCATTGGAACTCCAATAATCTGCAACCAATGGACCCGGTCACACTGGGCCTCTCGTCGCAAATCGATCTGGATATTGAAGTCGAGCGTTCTTCACGCGGGCGTCCTGTACAGCCGGGCGAAGGTGGCGATACACTTCTGCCAGCTTCCGCGACAGAAAATCTCGACATTCAGCCAACGGTTCGTGAAGAAGACCAAGAGCTTGACGCAGACAAGGTTTTCGCCAAGCTTTCGTCTTTGAAAGGCCGTCAGGACGACGAAGACGAGGAATAATCGTCTCCACTCTCCTCGACTTTTATGTATTAAAAGCCTCGTCCATGACGGGGCTTTTAACGTTAAGGAGTGATCAATGCTTCCAGGTTTTAAAACTGAGCGTCTGCTGTTACGTCCGCGGACTATGGATGATTTTGAAGATTGCATTGCCATGGACCGCAATCCCGTCATAACCAAATTCATCCCTGGCCCGTGGAATGATGATGCCCGTCACCGGCAATTTCTGACAGAAAGGATGAAGGCCGACTATGGCATTGGCTTGGGTTATTGGTCAATCTTCGACAAAAGCAAACCGGACCAGTTTCTCGGATGGATATTGTTGATTCCTCACAATGGCGTTGGTCCCGACGTGGAAATCGGCTGGCGCCTTAACCATCACGCTTGGGGCAAAGGAATTGCAACGGAAGCAGCCAAACCTGTTCTTGAACATGGCTTCAAGGTGACCTCCGCAGATCGCATTATCGCCGATATTGATCCGCGTAACATGGCTTCAATCCGGGTCGCCGAAAAGCTTGGAATGGTGCTGACGGGCGATACTGAGGAGGATGGCCATCATTTCGCAACCTACACAATATTGCGTGCAACTTTCCTGACCGCCATTGATCAACTGCCAAGTTAAAAGCCTTTATGAAGCACGGGCTTCGGTATTGGGCGTTTCGCTGAGTTCCACCCTGCGGTAGAAATCGGCAAGCGTCCTACCGCGCTCCTGACGAAAGATGCGATCCGCCTTCTCCACTTTCGTGATGCGATCGATTCGGAAGGTTCGAAAATCATTCCGTAGCTCGCACCAGCTGATCAATGTCCAGACTTTTCCCCAAAACCACAGACCGAGTGGCCTGATATCCCGCGTGCTGTCCTTGCCCTCAAGGTCAGTATAGGTGATCGAAAGCACCCGGCATTGTTCCGCTGCGTTTTCTGCCAGATCAATCAAAGCGCGGGCACTATCGCTAATATTCGTGCCCGATGCATGAATATGAGTATTGGTGATCCGTGGGCGATCTTCCTTCGGAAGCACGGCTCCGATCTTGATAATCGCCTCTTCTGCCGCTCGCGCCATCGATGCGCCACCCCACGCCGTTATCAGTCGCGCGCCAGCAACCAGCGCTACAACCTCGTCGCGGGTGAACATGAGTGGCGGAAGGTCAAAGCCTTCCCGCAAAATATAGCCAACACCGGCCTCGCCATCGATAGGAACCCCTGTCGATTGGAGATCGGCAATGTCGCGGTAAATGGTACGCTCTGACACTTCAAGCTTTTCAGCGAGCTGTCTTGCTGTTACAAGACGCCCGCCGCGCAGCTTCTGCACAATCTGGAAAAGTCGGTCTGCTCTGCGCATCGCTAATCCTTCTCGTTTCGGGAAGTAAATTCTCTTGCAATCATATCACGCATCTCGGCCACCTGAGGTCCCTGTTCGGGGAAGAGCGCTTCGAGAAAAGCAATGGCAAAGGTTCCGGATGCAGTTCCGGCCGCACTGACGACATGCCCGTCGCGCACCGCATATGGCACGTCCTGATAAAGTTCAGACCCGGCATAGGAGTTGAGGCGGGTTTCAATCCAACCTGGTCCATTGCTGGTGTGTTTGCGCCCTGAAAACAGACCGGCGCGCGCCAGAGCAAGAGTACCCGCACATATGCCACCGACAATTCCGCCACGCGCCAAAACATCCTTTAACAAGGGCGCAATGTCAGGAGCATCGCGCTCGGACCAAGTGTCCGATCCAATGACCGCTACCGCATCGAGATCAAGATTATCCGATGACGCAACACCGCGATCAGGGATCAGACGGAAGCCGCCAATCGATTTAAGCGGGCCGGGAGAGGGCGAAAGGGAGATGGCTCGGCCACCAAACCACTCACTGACCGAGCCGGAAAGCATACCAAACTCCCAATCGGCAAAACCTTCAACGAAAACAAATCCAACAGTTCGCTTTCTTTCCATTGAAGTCTCCTCCTCCATGGCGGCCATCTCAGCAGCCTAATTCTAAGGGATTGGATTTACGAGCTTTTAAAGCCTCGTAATGTTTCGGCCAATCCAATTTCCATTCCGCAACCGCACCACTGGTGTCGGGTGCGAAACTGTCTTCACTACGCAAAGAATTGCGTTTCGCCAGACGTTCAGCATATGCATCCGGCCACCCGATATCTTTCAGGAGATGTTCGGGAAGCGAATTGAGGTGCCTTTCCGTACGCAGCTCCTGTCGATGAATTGCAAACTCGGAAAACCAATGCATTATGCTCTGCACGATATTAAAATCGATGTAAGCCATATCCCTGTCTCCTTCTGACTACGGGAACATAATGGCATACCCCTCCTGACAACCTTCTGTCAGTAGCCTGTCAACAGGATGAAAATCATCCTTTGACCGGCACTGTATAATTCAAAGGCAATCGACCACCATCGGCATAGATTGTCTGGCCCGTTATATAGCTTGCTTCCTCGGAGGCCAGAAATGCCGCAACCGCCGCTATTTCCGCTGGCTCGCCCACACGACCCAAGGGCGTGCGAGACAATATGCGGTGCTTTGCTGCGGCATCGGAATTTACCTCAGCCAACATTTGCGTGTTGATCGAGCCTGGTCCCACCGCATTGACGCGAATTCCGTAAGGCGCCAGCGAAAGAGCCATGACTTTGGTCAATTGGCTGACGCCGCCCTTCGAAACGGAATAGGCGATTTGTTCGGGGAGAGCGACAACTGCATTGATTGACGACATGTTGACAATAGAGCCTGCGCGCCCTCCGGTTTTCACCTTTTTCACCATATGACGCGCCACGGCCTGACCGCAAAGAAACGATCCCTTCAAATTGATTCGCAGGACACGATCAAAATCATCCTCGCTCAAATCCAAAAACTCCGCCTTGTGAACAATGCCCGCATTATTGACAAGGATATCCACATCGCCGAATGCCTCGATTGTTCCCGCCACCAGATTGTGAACATCCAGCTTGCTGCTGACATCGGTTGACGAAAACCGAACCTTGCCCAAAACAGAAAGGTCTTTGACCGCAATTGCCCCCCGGCTGTCATTGATATCGGCAATCATGACGCTAGCCCCGTCCTGAAGGAAGCGCCGCGCTATGGCGAGCCCAATGCCTTGGGCACCACCCGTCACAATTGCGATTTTGCCATCCAATGCCATTACCAGTCTCCGATTTGAAAACGGAGCTTAACCCCGAACAGCAGATGGTCAACCTTTGGTGGTGCCAATTCCTCGCGCATTGAGGACTGACTTGATTTCATCAAGTATCGCCGGGTCATCAATCGTTGCCGGCAGGTTCCATGCCTCCTGATCGGCAATTTTCTGCATTGTTCCACGCAATATTTTGCCGGAGCGTGTCTTGGGCAGGCGCTTGGCTGTTATCGTCAATTTAAAGGCGGCAACAGGCCCAATTCGATCACGCATCAGAGCGACACAATCCTGCTCGATCTCGGCCTCGCCCCGCGTGACACCGGATTTGAGCACGATGAAGCCGCAAGGCACCTGCCCTTTCACTGGATCAGCAATGCCGATGACGGCACATTCAGCAACATCTGGATGACTGGAAAGAACCTCTTCCATTGCGCCGGTAGACAGGCGATGACCCGCAACATTGATGATGTCGTCAGTACGGCTCATAATATAAATATAGCCATCCTCGTCTAAAATGCCTGCGTCAGCCGTCTTGTAGTAACCCGGAAACTCATTGATGTAGGCCTCCCGAAACCTCTCATCGGCGTTCCACAATGTCGGTAGAAATGAAGGTGGCAGGGGCAGTTTCACCACAATATTACCAAGCTCGCCGCGCTTTACCGGATGACCTGCATCATCAAGCACCTGCACATCATAGCCGGGCATCGGGACCGTCGGCGAGCCATATTTCACCGGCAACATTCCAAGCCCCGCAGGATTTGCCGCCATGGGCCAGCCGCTTTCGGTCTGCCACCAATGATCGATGACGGGCACGTGGAGCTTCTCCTCGGCCCATTTGATTGTGTCGGTATCGGCCCGCTCCCCAGCAAGAAAGAGATATTTCAGCGAGGAAATATCATATTTGCCAATAAGCTCGCCCTTCGGGTCTTCCTTCTTGATTGCACGAAACGCCGTCGGCGCCGTAAACAATATCTTGACTTTGTGATCTGCGATTACGCGCCAAAATGTACCGGCATCAGGTGTTCCAACAGGCTTGCCTTCGTAAAGAATGCTCGTCACGCCAGTGAAGAGAGGCGCATAGGCAATGTAGGAATGCCCCACCGCCCAGCCTATATCGGAAGCGGCCCAGAACACATCTCCCGGATAGGTGTCATAAACAGCGCCCATCGACCAAGCCAAGGCAACAAGATGGCCGCCATTATCCCGGACAACGCCTTTTGGCTGTCCCGTCGTGCCTGACGTATAGAGAATATAGAGTGGATCAGTGGCTTTAAGAGGCACACAGGGAACCTTGCGCCCGGCGGACGCGGCAACTGCCTGCGCATAGTCAATATCCCTACCCGGGACCAGCTCATGAGGCTGTTGCGGACGAACAAGGATGAGGCACGTATCGACCTTGTGCTTTGCCTGTTCCATAGCCTTGTCGAGCATTGGCTTATAGGCAACCACCCTGCCCGGCTCAAGCCCGCAGGACGTGGCGATGATCATGACCGGCTGGGCGTCGTCTATCCTTGTTGCAAGCTCGTTAGCGGCAAATCCGCCAAAGACCACGGAATGGACCGCGCCTATCCTTGCACATGCCAGCATCGCCACAACGGCTTCGGGCACCATCGCCATATAGATGATGACGCGATCTCCTTTGCTGACCCCGTTATCAATAAGGACAGCTGCCAAAGCCTCGATCTCGGCCAGCAAATCCTTGTAGCTGAGCTTACGGATTGTCCCGGTTATGGCGCTGTCATGGATAAGCGCGTCTTGATCGCCCCGTCCTGACAATACATGTCTGTCGACGGCATTATAGCAGGTGTTGCATTCCGCCCCGGCAAACCAGCGCCCATAGGGTCCGCTATCCGGCTCAAACACCTTATCCCATGGCTTGATCCAGTCGATGGCCACGGCAGCTTTGGCCCAAAATCCCAAAGGATCGGCCTGCCAGTCCTGATAGACCTGCGCGTAGTTTGATGTCATGAACGTCCTCCCATACCAAACATCCTAAATCCGCAAGGCAGAGTCAAAGGGCGAATTGACAATTCACCGTGCTTGGCACACTGCTCCATCCAACCAACAGGATTGCAGATAGATTATCCCATGACCAAAATCCTGTCCTTCATTTGCATCCTCATTATGGCGTTGCATCTGCTCAAGCCACTTGGCTTGCCCGGATTGAAAAAACGCAAGGATTTCTGGAAAATAGCTGTGGGCGCAGTGCTGGCTATAATGGTCGTTGGCGTCTCAAGGCATGTGGGTTAGCGGCGTTTAGCCGCCAGCGGGGGAAGCCGCATCCTTCTCATCAGCCTGAGGACGATTGAGAATATAGGGCACCAGATGCTTGGCCCAGGCATCATAGCCGAGCGCAGAAGCGTGAAAACCGTCCGTGGAGAAACCTTCCGCAGATTCCACCGGCAAACGACCTGCCGGTATCGCCATTCTCTCACGGCACAGCTGCTCGCCAAGCTTGTTGATCGCGCAGGCACGCCCTTCCAGAATACGTCCGAGCAATGGCGGCATGGCTGGAACATCCCGGAAATCGATCACCTGCGACCATACGACATGCGCCTGCGGCCATTTTGCCCTTATTGCGTAGAGAAGTCCGCCAAACTCACGCTTGAAGCGCGGCAGCGAATGGAAATTCTTCGTATCATTCGTGCCGGTTGAAAGAACGATATGTGTCCACATTCCGCGTTCAAGATTTGGGACGACATGATCGCGCAGCTGTCCCGAAGTTGCAGAATTGAACCCTGCCGCTCGCCAGATAACTTTGCGGCCCGTCCGTCCCTGTAGATAAATTGCCAAGCGGACGCACAGCCCCTGCCATGCATCCGTGACCCCCACACCCGCTGCCGAAGAATCGCCAAGAACAAGCAGCCGGATAGCCGGGTCTTTGCCTGCAATCTCACCCACTGGTAAATCCGCAGGGGGAAGCAATCGCTCTGTCTTGCGGCGCACATTTATACCCTGCCAGGCATAGACAGGGTATAGAAACCAGCTCAGCAAAGGATGAAATGGCGCAGCTTTCATTCGTCTCTAATCGTCCCCATGGAAAAGCCCGGGCTGATTCCAACCCGGGCTCCATGAGATACGCTTTTGGATAAAAAATGCTTAAGAGAGGCTTAAGCCGCCTTTTCCAAATCTTTTTTCCACCCGCCAATTGCAGCCAGACTGTTCATTTTAGCGCGGTGCGCAAAGGCGCGCTGGCCTGCTGCGACATTCTCGGATTTACCGTTCCAGGCACTCAACGCTGCCGCCTGCAAGGCACGGCCATAGGAGAAGGTCAGCTTCCACGGCATGGTGAAATTGGCATTCATTGCCGATAGATGCGCTGTTGCTTCTTCTTCCGTCTGACCGCCGGACAGGAATGCAATACCTGGTACAGCGGATGGAACAGTCGACTTCAACAAACGCACAGTCAGCTCAGCAACCTGCTCGACGGAAACTTTCTGCGCCTTTTGACCCGCAACAACCATATTTGGCTTGAGGATCATGCCTTCCAGCAAAACGCGCGCATCGTAAAGCTCATCGAAAACCGTCTTTAGAACCCATTCACTGACCTCATAGCAGCGTTCGATCGAGTGATTACCCGGCGTACCATCCATCAGGACTTCCGGCTCGACGATCGGAACAATGCCGGCTTCCTGGCAAAGCGCAGCATAGCGTGCCAGAGCCTGCGCATTCTGCTTCACGGCTCCCCATGTGGGCAGGCCATCGGAAATGGAAATAGCCGCGCGCCACTTGGAAAAGCGTGCGCCGAGCTTGTAATATTCGGCAAGACGCTCGCGTAGCCCATCAAGGCCCTCAGTGATTGTTTCACCGGGGAAGCCTGCAAGAGGCTTTGCACCGGCATCAACCTTAATGCCTGGAATGCAGCCTGCATCCTGCATGATCTTGACGAGAGATGTTCCGTCCTTGGCGTTCTGACGAATGGTTTCATCATAAAGGATGACACCCGAAATGTAGTTCTTCATCGCATCGTCGGAGCGGAAGAGCATTTCACGATAATCGCGCCGGCTATCAGCCGTTGATTCCAGTCCGATGCTGTCGAACCGCTTTTTGATGGTTCCGGAACTCTCATCGGCAGCAAGCAGACCCTTGCCATTGGCAACCATTGCAATCGCTATATCTTCCAGACGTTCACTCATAGAATAATGTACTCCGTTTTCCCTTATCAGCCCCATAACAGAAGCCTGTGACAAACGAAACGGCACACCAACTAATTGAAACGATTGAAATTTTTTCAACCGATTTAACCGGATAACATTTTCTTTTATTTGGTAATCAGGCCCGATTTCCGGGCCTGATTGGGTTGGAAATTACTTCTTCAAGACGTCCACGCCGGGCAATGGTTTGCCTTCCATCCATTCAAGGAAGGCGCCGCCAGCGGTTGAAACATAGCTGAAGTCATCCGCAACGCCTGCATGATTGAGCGCCGATACGGTATCTCCACCGCCGGCAACCGACACCAGATGCCCAGCCTTTGTGCGTTCGGCAACATGACGGGCGGCAGCAACTGTCGCCTTGTCAAACGGTGTCATTTCGAACGCGCCAAGCGGGCCATTCCAGACGAGCGTTGATGCGTCGTCGATTGCAGCCTTCACACGCTCGATGGATTGCGGGCCAACATCAAGGATCATGCCATCTTCGGGGATCGCATCAAGCCCATAGGCCTGGAAAGGCGCATTGGCCTGAAAATGCCACGCAACGATTGCGTCCACGGGCAGAATGATCGTGCAATTTGCGGCATTTGCCTTTGCCATGATCTCGCGTGCCGTTCCCGCCAGATCGTGCTCGCACAGCGATTTTCCAACCTTGACGCCTTGAGCAGCAAGAAACGTGTTTGCCATGCCGCCGCCAATGACAAGCGCATCGACTTTTTCCACCAGATTGCCGAGCAGATCGAGCTTGGATGAAACCTTTGCGCCGCCGACGATGGCCACGACAGGACGCTTGGGAGCACCCAAGCCTTTTTCCAGGGCTTTGAGTTCCGCTTCCATCGTCCGTCCGGCATAGGCTGGCAGAACGCGGGCAAGACCTTCGGTCGAAGCATGAGCACGGTGCGCAGCAGAAAACGCATCATTCACATAGAGGTCGCCATTTGCAGCAAGCGCTTTGACATATTCCGGGTCGTTCTTCTCTTCGCCCTTATGAAAACGCGTGTTTTCCAAAAGCAGTACATCGCCATTTTTCAGCTTGCCGACTGCTTCGGCGGCCTTTTCACCAATAGTATCGGCAGCAAAATGCACACTATGGTCAATGACCTTTGCAACCGCATGAGCAATGGGCTCAAGCGAGAACTGTGACTCCGGACCATCCTTCGGACGCCCGAAATGGGCGAGCAGAATGACCTTTGCACCCTTTTTCGAAAGTTCCTGTATGGTTGGCGCAACGCGCTCTATCCGCGTTGCGTCTGTCACGACGCCATCGCTCATCGGAACATTCAGATCAACACGGACAAGAACGCGCTTTCCAGCAACATCCGCATCATCAAGCGTTTTGAAATTTGTCATAAAATTCACCTCATCTGCATACAGCCGCTAGGAAAAGCCAATATAGCGGACTGAATAATCATCAAAAACAAAAATGGCGGGTGTGTCGACCCGCCATTTGAATCAAATCACTTCAAAGCAGGTCAGATCAACTTGCCGAAAGCTACGGCTGTGTCGCTCATGCGGCTCGAGAAGCCCCACTCATTGTCATACCAGGACAGAACGCGGACGAACGTGCCGTCCATGACCTTGGTCTGGTCGAGATGGAATATCGATGAATGCGGGTCATGATTGAAATCGATCGATACGTTTGGCGCATCGGTAAAGCCCAAAATGCCCTTCAACTTGCCATTGGCAGCCGACTTGATCGCATCATTGATTTCGGCAACGGTCGTTGACCGCTTGGCAACGAATTTGAAATCAACCACAGAAACATTCGGCGTAGGAACGCGGATGGAGCTGCCGTCAAGCTTGCCATTGAGTTCAGGCAATACCAGACCAACAGCCTTGGCAGCACCTGTCGATGTCGGGATCATGGACAAAGCCGCTGCACGACCGCGATAAAGGTCCTTGTGCATTGTGTCCAAAGTTGGCTGATCGCCCGTATAGCTATGGATCGTGGTCATGAAACCGTGATCAATACCAATGGCCTCATGCAGCACATAAGCAACCGGTGCAAGGCAGTTTGTCGTGCATGACGCATTGGAGATGACCATATGGTCTTTGGTCAGCTTGTGATGATTCACACCATAAACGACAGTCAGGTCGGCACCATCGGATGGAGCTGAAACGATAACGCGCTTTGCGCCAGCTTCGAGATGCGCCGCAGCTTTGTCGCGGGCAGTAAAGATGCCGGTGCATTCCAGTGCAATATCAACGCCCAACTCTTTCCACGGCAATTCAGCAGGATTGCGAACGGCTGTGACTTTGATCGGGCCACGGCCCACGTCAATCGTATCGCCAGCAATCGTTACGGTACCGGGAAAGCGTCCGTGAACGCTGTCATAACGCATAAGGTGAGCATTGGTCTCGACAGGGCCAAGATCGTTGATGGCAACAACCTCAATGTCGGTACGTCCGGATTCTACGATAGCGCGAAGAACGTTGCGGCCAATGCGGCCAAATCCGTTAATTGCAACGCGAACTGTCATATCTATTTTCTCCTTAGGGGTATTTGTGCCCTTGAGTGCATCATGAAGGAATGAGGTAGACTATTTCAACTTGGCTTCGGCAGCAGCGACAATATGTGACGCAGTGATGCCGAAATGCTCATAAAGTTCTTCAATCGGGCCACTCGCACCAAAGCCGTTCATGCCGACGAAAATGCCATCTGTACCGATAAACCTGTCCCAGCCCATGCGGATTGCCGCTTCAACCGCTACTTTGACCGGTGCATCGCCTATCAATGTGCGCTTGTAGTCTTCACTCTGGGCTTCGAAGAGCTCAAAGCAGGGAACAGAAATCACACGGGTTGGATGTCCGTTCTTTTCAAGCTGTGTCTTGGCGTTAAGCGCGATTTCCACTTCCGAGCCCGTTGCAAAAATAGTGACCTCAGCCTTGCCACTCGCAGCGGCAAGCTCATAGGCACCATAAGCGCACTTGTTTTCATCGACGTGAACATTACGAACCGTTGGAAGATTCTGACGGGTCAAGGCGATGGTCGAAGGTGTCGTGCGTGATTTGAGCGCGATTTCCCAGCATTCAGCTGTTTCAACAACGTCAGCAGGGCGGAACACATAATTGTTCGGAATGGCACGCAGAGCTGCCAGATGCTCAACCGGCTGATGGGTCGGACCATCTTCACCAAGACCAATGGAATCATGGGTCATGACGTAGATAACGCGAATACCCATCAGGCTCGACAGGCGCATCGCACCGCGTGCGTAATCCGAAAAGGTCAGGAACGTGCCGGAGTAGGGAATAAGACCGCCATGAAGCGCAATACCATTCATTGCTGCCGCCATGCCATGTTCCCGAATACCGTAGTGAACATAGCGCTGACCGTAATCTTCCGCGCTGATACCCTTGGTCTGGCTGGTCTTTGTATTGTTCGAACCTGTCAAATCAGCTGACCCGCCGATTGTTTCAGGAACCACGCCGTTAATAACCTCAAGCGCCATTTCGGAGGCTTTGCGGGTTGCAACCTTTGGCTTTTCTTCAGAAAGCTTCTTTTTATATGCTATTATCGCCGCATCGAAATTCTCTGGTAAATCACCACGCATACGACGCTCGAATTCCGAGCGGAGATCCGCATCGGCTGCCTTCAGACGCTCCGCCCATGCTGTATGCTCCTTGGCGGAACGCAAGCCAGCAAGACGCCACTCGTCGAGCGTTTCTGTGGGAACGACAAAAGGTTCCGAAGTCCAGCCAAGCGCCTTGCGCGCGCCGGCGAGTTCTTCCGCGCCGAGCGGCGATCCGTGAACCTTGTTCGTTCCCGCCTTTGTCGGAGCGCCAAAGCCGATTGTGGTCTTGCAGGCAATCAGGGTTGGCTTGTCGGATTGTTTTGCGCGTTCAATAGCAGCGGCAATAGCATCCTGGTCATGACCATCAACGCTGATCGAATTCCAGCCTGAAGCTGCAAAACGGGCAGGCTGATCGGTATTGTCGGCCAAAGTGACCGGACCATCAATCGAGATATTGTTATGATCCCAAAAAACGATGAGCTTGTTCAGCTTCAGATGACCCGCAAGCGAAATCGCTTCCTGACTGATGCCTTCCATGAGGCAACCATCACCGGCAATCACATAGGTATGGTGATTAACCAGAGCATCACCGAAATGTGCATTCATGATGCGTTCGGACAGCGCCATGCCAACGGCATTGGCAAGACCCTGGCCCAATGGACCGGTTGTTGTTTCAATACCGGCAGCATGACCATATTCCGGATGCCCAGCGGTACGGGAGCCAAGCTGGCGGAAATTCTTGATCTGGTCGATGTCGATATCTTCGTAGCCGGTTAGATAAAGCAGCGAATAAAGCAGCATGGAACCATGACCTGCGGACAGGACGAAACGGTCGCGGTCGGGCCAGTGCGGAGCCTTTGGATCGAATTTCAGGAACTTTGTATAAAGGACGGTGGCAATGTCAGCTGCCCCCATAGGGAGGCCCGGATGACCGGAATTGGCTTTTTCCACTGCATCAGCAGAAAGAAAGCGAATTGCGTTGGCCATTTGATTGGATTTTTCAGAATTGGTCATAGTCACCGTCTTTCGAAGTGGAAAAGAGATGCCGTTTCTGGATGCCGGTTAGACAATATCCAAAAGGCACGCGACAAATAGCAGGTGTCGAGAGGGAGTCAACAAAAGCCGGCCAAATTGGGACGGTATTGCAGGAAGACATTCATTGGAGCACATTATTATCGGTGCATGAGTGCAAGCGCGCTGTTCAGATTGATTGACGCAGCATTAATGTAACCACTAGACTCTCTGTCATAAGTCGTTCTTCTTTTTGCGATTCGTTGAGAAGATTGAGACAAAGGGGAAACGTCGAAAATGGCATCTGAAGCCACCCTCAAACAAGTTTTGGAAAGATTGGCTAAGGCCCTCTCCACACTTGAGGATGCAGTCGAGCTGCGCCTTGAGCATGAGGGCGATTTTGCCGAGGCGGAAGAAGAAGTCCAGCGCATGAACATGGACCGTCGCAAGCTGGCACAGGAGCTTGATGCGTCGGAAGGACGCGCCGAGCGTCTTGAGGCAGCAAACAAAGAAGTTTCACGCCGCCTTGTCGCTGCGATGGAATCCATCCGCACGGTCCTTGATCGATAGAACAGGAAGAAACAATCATGGCTACCGTTACCGTAACGATCGATGGCAAAGCCTACAGAATGGCCTGTGACGAAGGTCAGGAACAGCACCTGACCGGGCTTGCGGAGCGTTTCGATCGTTACGTGACGCATCTGAAATCTTCATTCGGCGAGATTGGCGATCTGCGGCTCACCGTTATGGCTGGCATTATGGTTACGGACGAACTTCACGAATTGCAGTTGCGGCTGACGGGCCTCGAAAACGAAGCGGAAGCCTTGCGCAAGAGCCGTGACGAAGCCTTGGCCAAGGCCGACAAGAACGATTCAGCAATCACCGGCGTGCTGTCAGAAGTGGCCGGACGCATAGAAACGCTTGCGACCCGTCTTGCGCCGAAGACCAATTGACGGATTTTCTCAAGACAGCCGCATGACAGGTTTTTCCCACAGCTTGTAAAGGCTTTGTACACAAGTGCAGAGCATGGGAGCTTTCTGGGAGGAACATATGAAATTACGCACGCTTGCGTTGGCGCTGGCCTTTGGCATGGCCTCATTAGCCCATGCGGATGAGCTAAAAACCATTGAAGTCATTGCACCGGCAGGACCGGGCGGCGGCTATGATCAACTGGCCCGCTCAACACAAAAATCGCTTCAGGATTTGAAACTTGCCAAGGACATTCAGGTTGTTAATCGGCCAGGAGCCGGGGGAACCATCGGTCTTGCCGAATTCGTTTCGAAAAAATACCCCGACACAGGTCTGATAGTTACCGGAATTGGAATGGTTGGATCAATTCTGACCAATAATTCACCCGTGACAATGGAACAGACAAAACCAATTGCGCGCATGACCGGGGAATATCTCACGCTTGTTGTCCCTGCAAATTCACCATTCAAAAATATGGATGATCTGGTCAAAGCCTTTAAAGCTGATCCGGGATCAGTGTCGCTCGGCGGCTTTGCAGCGGGCGGTGTCGACCATTTATTGTATGGCATGATCGTCAAGGCGATTGGCGGCGATCTTTCCAAGATGAATTACGTGGCAATTGGCGCTGGTGGTGAAATGCTTGGACAGGTTATGGGAGGACATATCTCCGTAGGTGCCGGTGGTTATTCCGAATTTGCCGGGCAGATTGCAGCAGGCAGCGTGCGCGCACTTGGCATTTCCTCGGCAACACGGCTTGAAGGCATCGAAATTCCAACGATGAGGGAACAGGGGGTTGATGTTGAGCTGGTCAATTGGCGTGGCTTCCTCGGGCAGTCCAGTCTTTCGGAAGAACAGACAAAGGATATTGACGCAACCTTCGCCAAAATGGTGCAGAGCCCGGAGTGGAAAGCACTGTTGAAAAAGAATGGATGGGTTGACCTCTACCAGCCATCAGCACAATTCGCCTCCTATATCAAAGAACAGCAGGCGACAATTCTCACAACCTTCCGTGAGCTGAAGCTCGTAGAATAAACGTTTATTTATTGCTGTCTTTCAAATCGGAACGAGAACTGGAATCCCGGTTTTTCGTTCCCATTAGTGGGCACAATTGCGAATTTAGGATCAGCTCCCTGATCTAGCCTTCGATTTCCTCGCGCAGCATTTCAAGCTCCAGCCACTCATGCTCAAGCGCTTCATGGCTTGCGCGTTTCTTCCCGATCTCGTCAACCGTCTTATTGAACAGGGCCGGATTCTTTGCAAAAAGATCAGGATCGGCCAGCTTCTTTTCCAAATTGATAATTTCGCTATGTAGCGCTTCAATTTTGGCCGGAAGCGTCTCGAGCGCAAATTTCTGCTTGTAGGAGAGTTTGCGCTTTTCATCGCGTGCGGCAGACGTCTTTTCAACAGCCGCACCAGATGAAGCCTGCGGCTTTGCCGCTTTCAACTCTTTGCGGGTCGCAATTGCCGTTTCCTTGCGCTGCGCCAGCATATCCGTGTAGCCGCCGGCATATTCCAGCCATTTCCCGCCGCCTTCGGGCGCAATCACTGACGTTACGGTACGGTCGAGGAAATCACGGTCATGGCTGACAAGCAGCACGGTCCCGGCAAAGCCAGCAACCAGTTCCTGCAACAAATCCAGTGTTTCCATGTCAAGATCGTTCGTCGGCTCATCGAGTACGAGCAGATTGGCAGGGCGCGCCAAAACCCGCGCCAGCATCAGACGTGCGCGCTCACCACCAGATAGTTCGCGGATCGGCGTGCGCAACTGCTCCGGCTGAAACAGGAAGTCTTTCATGTAGGAGGCAACGTGGCGCTGCTCGCCGTTAACGATAACATTTTCTCCGCGCCCGTCGGTCAGATAATCCGATAAGGTTTGTTCCAGATTTAGACTGTCACGCCTTTGATCCAGTACCGCAATCTCAAGATTGGTTCCGAGTTTGACAAAACCGCTATCCGGCTTGAGCAATCCAGTCAGCATGGACAGGAGCGTCGTCTTGCCCGCTCCATTCGGCCCGACAAATCCGACACAATTTCCGCGCTGTATGCGGGTGGAAAAATCATCCACGAGAATGCGGTCGTCATATCTCTTGGAAAGATGTTCCGCCTCGATGACAAGCTTGCCGGATTCTTTGGCATCGCTGGCCTTAAGAACCGCCTTGCCCTGCGCCCCACGATGGTTACGAAACTCGCTGCGCATGGATTGCAAGTCGCCCAGCCGACGCATGTTACGTTTACGCCGTGCCGTAACGCCGTATCGTAACCAATGTTCTTCGCGCACAATCTGGCGGCCAAGCTTGTGAAGGTCGCGCTCTTCTTCTTCCAGAACCTTGTCGCGCCACTCTTCAAACGAGCCAAACCCTTGGTCGAGCCGTTTCGTAACGCCTCGGTCAAGCCAGATAGTCGAACGGCTGACATTCTCCAGAAAGCGCCGGTCATGCGATATCACCACAATTGCCGAGCGTATCTGCCGTAATTCGGTTTCCAGCCACTCAATCGTTGTCAGGTCCAAATGGTTCGTTGGCTCATCCAGCAGAAGAATATCCGGCTGCGGAGCCAGAACCTTTGCCAGGGCTGCGCGGCGTGCCTCGCCACCGGAAAGGTTTTCGGGCTTCTCGTCGCCAGTCAGCCCAAGATGTTCGAGCAGGTAACTGACGCGGTAAAGATCATCTGCCGGCCCAAGCCCCGCCTCGACATAATCCCGAACATTGGCAAACCCATCCATATCCGGGGCCTGTGCCAGATAGCGTACAGTAACAGCCGGATGTTTGAAGACTTCACCGTCCGTTGGAGCGACAAATCCTGCAGCGATTTTAAGCAGAGTCGATTTACCCGAACCGTTGCGTCCGACAAGCGCAATACGATCATTTTCACTGACAGAGATGGCGGCATCTGTGAGAAGGGGCGTACCGCCGAATGTCAGGGCAATTCCATCGAGGCGTAAGAGTGGTGGGGCCATAAAACTTTATCATTCCGGAAGTTTGAGCAGGTCTGGTTGGCTTGTCGATGAGAATATCTGTTCTGTCAAACGAAACAGGCCGGAAATTCCGGCCTGTTTGCGCTAAATCGATATTCTGTGATCAGTAATTGTCATCGCGGTAAGGATCGGAATACCTGCGGCGCTCATACCGGTATCCGTCATCATCCGGATATCGGCCATTGCCATAGGCACCGCCGCCATTACCTTGGCACGGAGCATTGTAAATTGATCCGTCCGGCCGTTGATAACGGCATAGATTCTCGTTTCCGCCCCGTGGCGTGGTGGCCGTTCCAACGGCTGCACCGAGCAAAGCACCACCGGCAGCGCCGATCAGCGTGCTTTTCGTATCACGTCCCAAAGCCTGTCCGGCCAATGCACCAGCGCCAGCGCCAATCAATGCACCCGTCCCGGCACGCTGATTTTGCTGGCTCGTCTCACATCCTGCGATCGTAAATGCCAGAAGTGCTGTGGCTGCTATGGCAGCAAAACGAATTTTCATAATAACCTCTCCATTTAAAAGTCCGTAAAAATCCTGCTTCCTCAATACGGCAGAAGAAAGATCATTCAAATTTCGCAATAGCATCAATACAAAAAAACAGGCCGGAAAACCGGCCTGTTTCGAAGAAAAGCGCTAAGTTTTAGCGGCAAGGTGCACGATAGCGCTCACCATAGCGATTTTCATAGGTGCAATAACGGCGTCCGCCGTCTGATGTGGCTGCGCCAACAACAACGCCTGATGCGCCGCCGATTGCCGCACCGGCCAAAGCACCACGGCCACCACCGATAGCGCCACCCGCCAATGCACCAAGTGCTGCACCACCGACACCATATCCGGCTGTACGCTGTTCACTGGTTGTGCAACCAGCAACCGAGAATGCCAGAACTGCGGCGACTGCAACTGTAGATAAACTTTTCAACATGGAAGACCTCTCCCGTTTCTAAAACCAAACTTACCAGCTTGCGTCCCCAATGCTGTGCTGCACACATTACACTTTCCGCTTGTATTGACAAGCGTCAGGCAACTGGCGGCGCTGCAATCAGGATTGCTTTGCCCGAATGGAGCGCTACTTGGAGGGTTCCACATACGGCATTCGAGACAGTAAGCGATGAACCGAAAGAAAGTTCCACATTTTCAAGCGGCCAGCGCGCCCCATTGATAAAAAGTCCGTGTAATTGCGAAAATGCAACAATGCTGAACTGTGTCATATCGGCAAAATCGAAGTCATATTCACCGCTGACAAGCGGATGTGCCTCTTCGCTCCCGCTGGTGAGGATGATCCTACGTCCCTGCGCCGCATGGGCGGTCGCCATCGTCAAATGCAGAAGCGTGTGATCGGTACGCATTCCACCAAATGCGCCGCAAAGTACAAGCTCAGTCGCCCCAAGCCGATATGCCTCATTCAACGCCAGCTCGCCATCGGTCATATCCTTGGCCACCGGAAAAACCTGGCGCGGCACATGCGCGTATTGTTTTTCCAATTCGGGCGATGTCGAGTCAAAATCGCCCAGCCAGAGTTCAGGCGCAAGACCCAGCGGTGCGGCATGGGCGATACCACCATCAGCCGCCAGAACCCTGGCTCCGGCTACCTGTTTCAAAAGGCGATCGGTGACATGGACGGAACCGCCCAAAAGAAGAACGAACTTGCTCATGACCCGCCCATAGCATGCGTCAAACGCTTCCACCAGACAGCTCTGCGTCCGATATCAAACGCTTGCAAGCGCGATAGCAATGCCCTGTCCAACACCAATGCACATCGTAGCCAGAGCAAGCTTTCCCTCGCGCAATTGCAATTCAAGCGCTGCGGTTCCTGCAATGCGTGCTCCTGACATGCCCAGCGGATGCCCCAGGGCGATAGCGCCACCATTCGGATTAACGTGTTCCGCATCATCGGGAATTCCAAGATCGCGCAATGTTGCAAGTCCCTGCGAGGCAAACGCTTCATTGAGTTCGATAATGTCAAAATCAGCTGGCGCCAAACCGAGGCGTGCGCAAAGCTTCTTCGTCGCAGGCGCTGGGCCAATTCCCATGATACGGGGTGCAACGCCCGCCGTCGCTCCGCCCAGAATGCGCGCTATGGGATTGAGGCCGTATTTCTTTACAGCTTCTTCGGAGGCAATGATGAGCGCTGCCGCGCCATCATTAACGCCGGAAGCATTGCCTGCGGTCACAGTTCCCCCTGCACGAAATGGCGTCGGCAGCTTGGCTAAAGCCTCGATTGTCGTTTGCGGACGCGGATGTTCATCCTGGTCAATCGCAAGAGGATCGCCTTTCCTTTGCGGAATAAGAACCGGGGTAATTTCACGCGCAAAACGCCCATTATCCTGTGCCCTACCCGCGCGCTGCTGGGAGCGCACAGCAAAGGCATCCTGATCGGTGCGGGAGACAAGAAACTCTTCGGCAACATTTTCGGCGGTATCCGGCATCGAATCCACACCATATTGCTGCTGCATAAGCGGATTGATAAACCGCCAGCCGATTGTCGTATCGTAAATTTCTGCATTCCGGGAAAAGGCGCTGTCTGCCTTTGGCAGCACAAAGGGCGCGCGCGACATGGACTCGACACCGCCAGCAATGGCAATATCCATTTCACCGACGCGAATGGCGCGTACGGCTGTGATGATGGCATCCATGCCGGAACCACATAGCCGGTTCATCGTGGTGCCTGGTACCTCGACAGGCAGCCCCGCAAGCAGCGACGACATGCGCGCAACATTGCGATTATCTTCGCCAGACTGATTGGCGCATCCATAAATCACTTCATCGACAGCCGCCCAATCGACAGATCTGTTTCGTGCCATCAATGCCTTGATTGGAATCGCCCCGAGATCGTCCGTACGCACACCGGCCAGTGATCCACCAAAACGGCCAATGGGCGTGCGGATATAGTCACAGATAAATACCTCACCCATCATGCTGCCTCATATGCTTTCTTCTTGCCTGTCGATTTGAGCCGGTCTGTTGCCGCTTCATCAATAGATAATTATTCGGCGGTTGATCGTCCCTGATCATTCATTCTACAGAACCGTACGCACATATCATTCTGGATAAAAGGGAGAGCAAGATGCAATTTGCCGATATAAATGGCGTGACGCTACATTATCAGCTGATTGGCGGACCAGCGTCAAAACCTGTGATCGTTTTTGCCAACTCTCTGGGCACTGACTTCCGCATTTGGCGCGATGTCATTATTCGCCTGGCGGGTGATTTTGCTATCGTCACTTATGATAAGCGCGGCCACGGGCTTTCGAGTGTCGGCAAATCTCCCTATTCTCTCGACGATCATGTCGGCGATCTGGCAGGTCTGCTGGATTTCCTCAATGTTAAAAATGCAATCATTTGCGGTCTTTCTGTCGGCGGACTGATTGCGCAGGGGCTTTATGCTTCCCGTCCCGATCTGGTTCGGGCACTGGTCTTGTGTGATACCGCGCACAAGATTGGCAATGCCGATTCCTGGAACGCACGTATTACCGCGCTTGAGGAACATGGCATTGAAAGCATCGCCGACACTATCCTCGAACGCTGGTTTACCCCGACATTTCATCGTGAAAGCAGCCCTGCCTTAACCGGCTACCGGAACATGCTGATCCGTCAACCATTGGCCGGATATGCCGGAACCTGCGCAGCAATTCGTGATGCGGACTTTACGGAAGCTGCAAGCAAAATCTCAGTTCCAACAATCTGTATTGTCGGGGATCAGGATGGCTCGACGCCTCCGGACGTAGTGCTTTCTCTGGCCAAGTTGGTCCCGCATGCACGCTACGAAGTCATCAAGGATGCCGGGCATATACCCTGTGTCGAGCAGCCTGAAATGCTCGTCGCAATCCTCCTTGCCTTTATCGATGAGTTCAAACTTGAGGGCAATCATAGTGTGAGCAATTCAACGCTCAACTAGCTCAGGATGGCTCGCCGGGTGAGGTTTATAAGCTGCATTTAAGTTGATGCGTGATTCGCCCTTCGATCATACATCCCCCAGCCGCGCACCGCCTCTCCGTCATCCTCGGGTCAAGAGCCCGAGGATGACGGAGAGGCGGTGCTAAACTGGAAGGCGGGGCCTCCCAAGCGGAACGGGCAGAATGCAAAATCGCCGGACGGGCGGTCTTCGGATCGCTTAACCTACTACAAAGACGCGCTTCGATGACCGCCCGTCTTTCCCACCATCTCAATAGCCAGACGCAAAGCGGGCGTGGCAAGGCGAAGGCATAACAAAAACAACCAGCTAGAGAGCCATGGGCGCTTGCGTTGGTCAGACACAGTCACTAATCTGGCTTGGCTCTAACGGGGTGCCTGCATCAACAGGCTGAGAGACTGGAACCAATCCAGTCAACCCGCGGAACCTGATCCGGTTTGTACCGGCGGAGGGATTAGATGCGGCTTCACAAGCCGGCGCACCTATCCTTTTGAAATTCAACTTTAGGAGGCGCCTATGCAGCCACTCGAATTTATGAAATTTGCCCTTGTTTCCAGCGCATTGGCATTTGCCCTTTCCAGCCCAGCAAATGCGGATGGCAAGCTGACAGTCTACACCTATGAAAGCTTTACCTCTGAATGGGGGCCAGGGCCAAAAGTCAAAGAAGCCTTTGAGAAGCAATGCACCTGTACTGTTGACTTTGTAGCAGTCGCCGATGGCGTCGCTCTCCTTAATCGCCTGAAGCTCGAAGGGACAACCACAAAGGCCGATGTCGTTCTTGGTCTTGATACGAACCTGACTTTTGAGGCTCAGCAAACCGGGCTTTTTGCGCCGCATGGCATAGATACCGCCGCTATTGAAATACCTGGTGGCTTCAAGGACAGCATTTTCGTTCCCTATGATTATGGCTACTTCGCTGTCATTTATGATACCCGGAAAATTGCAAATGCGCCTTATAGTCTGAAGGATCTGGTTGAAGGCGATCCGAAGCAGAAGATCGTCATTGAAGATCCCCGCACGTCGACGCCGGGCCTCGGGCTCGTATTGTGGATGAAGTCAGTTTACGGGGACAAGGCCGGTGAAGCTTGGACCAAACTCAAGGATCGCGTTTTGACCGTCACGCCCGGCTGGTCGGAAGCCTATGGGCTTTTTACCAAAGGTGAAGCGCCTATGGTGCTTTCCTATACTACGTCGCCCGCTTATCATTTGATCGCGGACAAAACCGACCGGTACAAGGCAGCATCCTTTGAAGAAGGGCATTACCTGCAGGTCGAGGTTGCCGCGCAAACTGTAAACGGAGCCAAGAACCCGCTTGCTGCGCAATTCTTGACGTTTATTACCGGCACGGCATTTCAGGATACTATTCCCGAAAACAATTGGATGTATCCGGCAGCCAAAACCTCAAACCCACTCAATCCAGCCTTTGACACATTGGTGAAGCCAGCAAAGACACTGACTTTCACATCTGAAGAAGTGGCGAAGGACCGCAAAGCCTGGATCGACGAGTGGCTTGAAGCCATGAGCAAGTAGCACAGATGGCCGCCTCTTCGATGAAACCCTTGGCGGGAGGTCTCGCTCTCGCCTTCCTGGTCATATTGGCGGGCGGCTCTCTTCTCAGTCTCGCAATTGAAGCTTTCCGTGGCAGCACGGAAGGCTTTGCCGCTTTCGATAGCTATCTTTGGCGGGTTGCGCGCTTCACTATCTTGCAAGCTCTGCTTTCAATGGTGCTTTCTGTTGGCTTTGCCATCCCGCTTGCCCGTGCACTGCATGCGGAGCAGAACTTTCCGGGACGCGCTATGCTTCTGCGTCTGTTTGCTCTGCCGCTGGCATTACCAGCACTTGTTGCAGTTCTCGGCATAACCAGCATTTACGGTCGAAACGGCCTGCTTGCCACCTTCTTTGCATGGCTTGGTCTGGACATTGTTCCAGACATTTACGGTCTGACAGGCATTCTCCTTGCCCATATATTTTTCAACTTGCCGCTTGCAACACGCCTTATCCTCTCAAGTCTGGATTCCATTCCCGAAGATTATTGGAAACTCTCCGCACAATTGGGGATGAGCAACTGGACACAGTTCAAATTGATTGAATGGCCGGTTATTTTACGCAATATTTCAGGCGTGGCCGGATTGATCTTCATGCTTTGTATTACCTCCTTCACGGTGGTTCTGACACTTGGCGGGGGACCACGCGCGACAACACTTGAGGTCGCCATCTATCAATCGCTTCACTTTGATTTCGATATTGCCAGAGCAGTATCCCTCACACTTCTCCAACTTTGCCTGACAGTCGCTATCCTTGGCCTATTATCACTCGCGGGGCGCCCGACAGAAGAAGGCATCAGCTTGCGCACGACAACCCGCCGTTTTGACACGCCCACATGGCAGCAAAGAATATGGAATATCGGGCTGATCATGACCGGATTCCTGTTCGTCGTCATGCCAATGGGGGGGACGGTTGTTTCCGGCCTTAAGGCCGATCTTTCCCGCCTCCTGACCGAGGCGACTGTCTGGCGTGCAATTCTCACCAGCCTTGTTCTTGGCGCAACGGCGGCGGCACTTTCACTGGCGATTTCGCTCAGCCTCGTGATCGCGCGGGAGCACCTGGCGACGCAGCGACGCTACAGCAGCGCCGGGCTTTTCGAACGTTCCCTTGATCTTGGCGCAAGCCTTATCATGGTGGTCCCGCCCATCATTATAGGCGCGGGATGGTTCATTCTTTCCCGTCATTTCATTGACCCATTCAGCCTCGCCCCCTTCATGGTCGTGTGCGTCAATGCGGCAATGGCCATTCCATTCGCATTCAGAATTCTTCGTCCGTCATGGGATACAGCAGCAAATCGACACAACAGGCTTTGCGACCAATTGGGCATTGCCGGTTGGAACCGGCTAAAGATCGTTGATTGGCCCATTTTAAAGCGCCCGCTGGGAATAGCCTTCGCATTTGCTATGGCCTTGTCCCTTGGTGATCTTGGGACGATTGCTCTCTTTGGCAATGATACCGTCCTGACACTGCCCTATTTGCTGTTGCAACGCATGGGAAGCTATCGTACCGCCGATGCTGCGGGGCTTGCGCTCATCCTCGCTGCCCTATGCCTGATTCTCATGATCATAGCTGATCGCGGCGCGGCGGGATTAGCCGGAAGGGACAATCACCAGAATGGCTAAGTCTGTCACAGAAAAGGGCGTCTCAGTTCGCCTGAATGCCGTGCGTTTCGACTATGGAAACATGGCGATGCGTTTCGACGTGTCCATTGCAGCCTCAACCATTACCGCCATCATCGGGCCAAGCGGGTCCGGAAAATCGACGCTTCTCAATCTCATTGCAGGGTTTGAAAAACCCCTTGGCGGTTCAATCGAGATTGACGGCATTGATGTTACCACGCTATCGCCGTCGCTCCGGCCAGTCTCGATGGTGTTCCAAGACAATAATCTCTTTTCCCATCTTGATGTCGCGTCCAATATTGGCCTGGGTCGTCGTTCAGATTTGAGGCTTGAGGAAGTCGACAAAGTGGAAATTCAGGCTGCGATCCAAAAGGTCGGCCTGGCAGGCAAGGAAGGCAGAAAGCCCGAGGCTCTTTCCGGGGGCGAACGCCAGCGTGTAGCAATTGCCCGCGCACTGGTGCGCAATCGTCCGGTATTGCTTCTCGATGAGGCCTTTGCCTCACTCGGCCCTGCTTTACGCCACGAAATGCTTGATCTTATTGGCCAGCTTCATAAAGAAACCGGAATGACGATTATCATGGTGACGCATCATCCGGACGACGCCTTGCGTCTGTCATCAACCCTGTTGTTTCTGGATAATGGGCACATTATCGCTTCCGGACCAGCCAGGGATTTGCTTTCAGATGACGGCCCCGCGCTGTTGCGAAATTACCTCGGTAGTAAAGAGTCTGGCTTTTGACATATTTTCGACGCCTTACGCCATTCAAGAAAACAATGAAATTCTTGCTCCGGACCGCACATCAGGCTAGCAAGAACAAAGACATGCGAGTCTCTTTGCACTCGGTTTAAAGAGGATATGATTCTGAGGTCGCACACCCTTCCCCTGAATACAGGATGGTTTCAAGCAGCCAAGCGCAGTAGAAAAACTGCGCAGGTCTTGCTGATGCTCGCCTTTCTGTCAGGCTGCCAGGTGCTGAATGTGACCAAGGAAGATGCGGCTCTTGGTCCATCCTCAAATCCGGTCACTGTCGACAATGTCAATAAAAACGACCGGCTTGCCAAGCTAAGCGCAGAGCAGCATCCCCGCATTCTTGCGACCTATGGTGGCGAGTATAAGGATGCCAAGCTGGAGCGTATGGTTGCGAAGGTCGTTGGTAATCTCACGACCGTTTCAGACAATCCGACCCATACCTATCGCATCACGATTCTGAACTCGCCCAATATCAATGCTTTCGCTTTGCCGGGTGGCTATCTGTATGTGACCCGCGGCCTCCTCGCCCTTGCCAATGACAGCGCCGAACTCGCCGCCGTTATCGCGCATGAAATGGGGCACGTCATCGCCAATCACGGTATTGAGCGTCAGCAGCGGGAACAGGAAGCTGTTATTGCCGGACGTGTCGTATCCGAAGTGCTGCACGGCGACACCGCCGGACAGGAGGCCCTGATCCGTGGCAAGCTGCGCATGGCCCAGTTTTCGCGCAATCAGGAACTTCAGGCCGATGCAATCGGTATCAAGATGATCGGCGAAGCTGGTTATGATCCATTCGCTGCCCCACGCTTCCTGCAATCAATGGCTTCCTATGCTGACTTCCGCAACGTATCCGGTGCCACCGACGCCAGCCTCGATTTTCTCGCAAGCCATCCATCAGCGCCGCAGCGGATTGAGCTTGCTCGGGGTCATGCACGTCGTATTGGCGCACCAGGTGTTGGTACAACCGATCGCGAGTCATTCCTGAACGGGATTGATGGCATTCTATATGGGGACACGCCTGAAGAGGGTTATGTGCGCGGACGCAATTTCGTTCATCCGCTTCTTGGTGTGAGCTTTAGTGTTCCCGATGGTTTCACCATTGATAACAGCGCCGATGCCGTTATGGCGACTGGCCCCGGAGAAGTGGCAATCCGTTTTGACGGCACGCAAATCTCCGGCAACCCATCGATGACAGACTATATGCGCAGCGGCTGGGTTACAGGTCTCGATGACGCCAGCGTCACGGCAACAACCTTTAACGGAATGCCCGCCGCCAGTGCCAAGGCAAAGGCCGACCGCTGGGAGTTCGATATTTTCGTGGTCAATGCCGGCAATCGTATCTATCGTTTTCTGACTGCCGCGCCAGCAGGAAGCACTGCGTTGATGCCTGCTTCGCAAACGGCTGTTCAGAGCTTTCGGCTCCTGACCCCTCAGGAGAAAGCCGCGATAAAACCGTTGCGTATCCGCGTTGTGACCGTAAAGCCGGGCGATACCCTGTCGTCACTTTCAAGCAAGATTCAGGGAACAGACCGCAAGCTTGATCTTTTCCGATTGATCAACGCGATGCCACCGGGCGGAACAGTATCGGTCGGCGACAAGGTCAAGCTCATCAGCGAATAAAAAGCCCGGCTCTAAATTTAGAACCGGGCTCAGTATTCCAGAAAAAGAATACGCTCTTACGCGGCTTCTTCCTGCTCATCTTCAGCGACGACATCAGCTTCAACTTCTGCCTCGGCATCATCCGCCTTGGCACCACGCTTTGGTCCTTTTGCGAGATTTACCTCGATAAGACGGACCGCTTCGGTTTCTGACATCTTGTTGACGGCGGAAATTTCACGAGCCATGCGATCAAGCGCTGCCTCATAAAGCTGGCGTTCTGAATAGGACTGTTCCGGCTGATTGTCGGCGCGGAATAGATCGCGGACAACTTCAGAAATCGAGATCAGATCGCCTGAATTGATTTTCGCATCATATTCCTGCGCGCGACGCGACCACATCGTCCGCTTGATACGGGCACGGCCCTGAACGACCTTCAATGCGCGCTCTACATAGTCTGTTTCAGAAAGTTTCCGCATGCCGATGGCTGTTGCTTTGGCAACTGGCACTTTCAGACGCATTTTGTCTTTCTGGAAATCAATAACAAACAGTTCAAGCTTGTGGCCTGCAACTTCCTGTTCTTCAATATTGACGATTTGACCAACGCCGTGTGCCGGATATACTATAAATTCGCCCGTCTTGAATCCAATACGCTGGGCGGCTTTTTTCTGCGGAACTACTGTCATGCGCTTCATTACTCCCTGCTGCGCCCGGCAAAACGCACCGGTTAAACCAACCACTGGAAACCGGAGCCCGGTTTGTCGGTCGTCAATGCTGTCGCGCAAAAGCAATCCGGACGGATCAGTGGGGCTGAATGACAAACAAGCAAACCCTGAACTGTTGCGTCCGAAAAAAATCTAGCCAAGTGGAGATTTATACTCTAGCGCCACGAAATTGACGTCCAATGATCAACATATTTCAGTACCATAACATGAAAACCGCGTAGAATCAAATTTTTGCTGCAATTGCTCAAAAAATGGGGCTTAAAGCCTTGCTGATTACACCAACTCCAATTTAGCCCAGTCTGATTCCTGCGCTATTAATCGCCCTCGCCAGGCTCCGGAGAAAAGAATTTCTCAAATTTGCCTGTTACGCCGTCCATTTCTTTGGCGTCAGACGGGGCGTCACCTTTGGTGGAAATGTTCGGCCATTTCTCTGAATACTCAGCGTTCAGCTGCAACCAGCTATCCAGGCCCGGTTCAGTATCCGGCTTAATGGCTTCCGCAGGGCACTCCGGCTCACAAACACCGCAATCGATACATTCATCCGGATGAATGACGAGCATGTTCTCACCTTCGTAAAAACAGTCGACCGGACAGACCTCAACGCAATCCATATATTTGCAGCGGATGCAATTGTCGGTCACAACATAAGTCATTTACGGGCTCCAGGAAGACACCACAATCAGCGGGGTTTAATCGTTGAGGTAACGATTTGCTGCCACGCTGACAAGAGGGAAGAACAAGACTGCGGCACCAGAACGCGGTTGTCGTGGTACCGGCAAGCTCTCGCTGGCATTGTTCGCACCTTCCTTCTGTGCGAACAAGCAATTCATTCCCAGCAAAAGGCATATTATCGGTATAGCGTACTCTACTTAGGTCAAAATCAAGCAAATTTATTTCGATTGGCGGTCAGCAACGTTATGAGTTGGAAACATCATTTTCGCCCTGCATCAAACGGTCAACTTGCCGACGTTCTCTTTTTGTGGGGCGACCACTGCCTGCATCGCGTTTCGGCAAAGCGTCCAGACGACTAATTTCTTTCGGCAAGGGTGGTGGAGACAAGTCTTTGTAGAGCTCTCTTGCTTCTTCAGCCGGCCCGCGTCTCTCTCCACCCGAAACAACCTCATAGATCAGGATTCGACGGTCTAACCCGATGGTTAACACATCACCGATTTTCACGTTCTGCGAGGGTTGATTGATTTTCGCTTTGTTGAGGCGAACATTTCCACTGGAGACAAGTTTGGCCGCGAGGGAGCGGGATTTTACTACCCGCGCAAAAAACAGCCATTTATCAATACGCTGTCCCTTTTTTCCCTCGTACCCGGCTTCTGCCATCGCTCTATTTCTTCATCTGTTCCTTCAAAGCGAGCAGCTTGGCGAAAGGTGAATCCATATCGATTTTGACTGGACGCTCTTCCCGCTCAGGTCGCTTGACAGGCGCATTGTGCCGTCCTTGCGGTTTTGCGCCATCAGGCTTGAAGCGTTCATTGCCTCCGGGCTTGCCTTTGCCCCGGAAGTGTTCCTTGCGTTCACCACGTTCATTCTGCGACGCTTGAGGACGATCAGGCCGAGCTGCTCGTTGTTCGGCTTGTCCATTGCGCGCCTGTCCGCCGCGTTGGTTGTCCCGCTTCTCATTATTTCCACGATGATTGCGGTTGTCAAAACGCGCTTGACGCCACAAGAGAATTGGCTTCGGCGCTTCTTCCGAAACGGCGGTTGCAACCGGCTCCGATGGCTTGGCGACTGGCTCTATAGTGGCTCTGTTGCCGAAGTCTGGACCAACTGGTTCGGCGGCAGGCACTGTTGAGGCCGCTGAAACCTCTTGCTTCGGCGTCGCATTCGCAGCAGCTTCAAGCTCTGCCAGCTTGGCAGCAACAATCGCGGGTTCCACAGCCTCCTGACGATAGCCAAGGTTTTTGAGGATTTCCTCCATATCATCGGCAGTTGCGCCAAGGATAGACATCATGGCTGGAATCACCAGAAAGCGTGATCCGTCATAGGCTCCATCGGGACGAGGGCCTGTGCCCGGCTTCCAGGCGAGTGCAGGACGGATGAGATCGGCCAGACGTTCAAGGATGTCGATGCGGACCGCTCTGCGTCCAAGCAATCTGTATCCTGCCAGACGATAAAAGGTTGGATCGAAGCTTGCATCGGTGACAACAGAGGTTCTGCCTGCTGACAAAACCTGAACGACATCACCATAGCCTGGACGATCCTTCGCATCTTCCTTAAGCGCCCAGAGCAGCGTCAGGAGGCCAGCAGGAGCAGGTTTGAGCAATGCAGGCAGGAAGACATGATAGGCACCGAACCGCACGCCGAGACGGCGCAGAGCCGCACGGGAGTCCTGATCCAGACCGCGAACTTCTTCCGCAACGTCGCGGCGCTGTAAAACGCCAAAATTTTCGACCAACCGGAAAGCAAGACCCTTCGTGATCCCAACCAGCGCATCCGCATTGGCAAGATCAACAAGTGGCTTCAGCACCGTGTCGATGTGGTGATTGAGGAAGCGATCAACGCGCGCGGCAACCTTGTCGCGGGCCGGACCCGTGAGCTGCTCATCCGCCAGCAATATAGCGCGCGGCTTGAGCGCTTGCTCGCCAGATACGACAGAAGCAATGGGCGCACCAATCCAGCGCAATATCCCGTCCGAGGCCAATGCGAAGTCACCATTTGCGGATGCCGAAAACCGCTCGGCGCGATTTTCGAATTCTGCGGCCAGCGCTTTCTGCGCTGCAGCCTTGATGGCTTTGGCGTCTGTTCCCTCATCTTGGGCATCCGCGGTAAAACGAAACCCGTCTAATCGTCCAACATGGTGCCCCTCGACAACGACGTCCCCGGCAGGGCTAATTTCGGCTTCTAGCATTGTATTCTCTCTCAGGCGCCTCATAAGCACGCTTGTCCTGCGGTCTACGAAGCGTTTCGTCAACCGTTCATGCAGTGCATCGGATAATCTGTCCTCAATTTCACGCGTCTTTTCTTGCCAATGTGCCTGATCTGCCAGCCAACCGGGTCGATGAGACACAAATGTCCATGTTCTGATCTGGGCGATACGCCGCGAAAGAGCGTCAATATCGCCATCAATGGAATCAGCGCGACGAACCTCCTTCGCCATGTAATTTTCGTTCACATGGCCCTTTTCCACAAGATCAGTGTATACGGATGCGATAATATCCGCGTGCTGCGCTGGGGCAATCTTGCGGTAATCCGGCAAGGCACAGGCATCCCATAAAAGCTCCACACGCTCCGCTGTGTTGGCGAGCGGAGCAATATCCGGATCACGCGAAAGAAATTCCAGTGCCTGCTGGTCAACCGCCGGTAGAGCCCTGGTCAGACCATCAATCGGTGCTGGAGCGTCAATGGAGCGCTTCAGCGCATCAAGACTGGAATAGTCAAAACGGGCAGTACGCCACTGCAAAATCTTCACTGCATCGAAAGCGTGAGATTCCACACGTTGAACGAGTGCTTCGGAGAAACCCGATACATGGCCGGTTATGCCAAATGTACCGTCGCGCAAATGTCGACCTGCCCGACCGGCGATCTGACCAATCTCCGCCGGTGAAAGGTCACGAAACTGGTAGCCATCAAATTTGCGATCCTGAGCGAAAGCAACATGGTCAACGTCGAGATTGAGCCCCATGCCAATCGCATCTGTTGCAACCAGATAGTCAACATCACCTGACTGATAGAGTTCGACCTGTTTGTTTCGGGTGCGAGGACTTAAGGTACCCATGACCACAGCGGCACCGCCATTTTGGCGCCGGATCAATTCCGCAATCGAATAAACCTCTTCAGCCGCAAAGGCGACAATCGCTGTGCGCGGCGGCAGGCGTGTGATCTTTTTTGAACCGGCATAGGCAAGATTTGACAATCTTGGTCGGGTGACGACCGATATGCCCGGCAAAAGCTTTTCAAGGATGCCGCGCATGGTTGCAGCTCCAAGCAGGATTGTCTCCTGACGTCCTCGCAGATGCAAAATACGATCCGTGAAAATATGGCCCCGCTCCAGATCATTTGCGAGCTGCACTTCATCAATGGCGACAAAGTCCACATCCGTCTGACGAGGCATGGCCTCAACTGTGCAAACCCAATAGCGTGCACCAGGCGGACTGATTTTTTCTTCGCCCGTTATGAGGGCAACATTGGAAATGCCTGCCCGCTCCACGACACGATTATAAACCTCCCGCGCCAATAGCCTGAGTGGCAGACCGATCATGCCGGATCGGTGCGCAAGCAGGCGCTCAATCGCAAGATGGGTCTTGCCAGTGTTCGTGGGCCCCAAAACTGCCGTAACATCTCGGCCAGTCAGTGTGAGAGCCAGTTCGGTCTTGGGCATAAGGTTCATCAACTACAATCCAGTACCGCCCAAAAGAGCAAACCAATGTTTGGCGATCATCCAAACAGCATTATCAGCATCTACAGAAGGTATGTGGCCCGATCCAGATAAACAATCACTAATCGATTCACGGAATATACCTTTAAGAAATAGAACGCGAGCAGAACGAATCAGCTACGAATCAGCGATAGGATCAGATTCCTGATTTGTTCACGGCAATATATAGATTTTTTCTTTAATACCAACACCATATGCTGAATCCCAAGACGGACAATAAGCTTGTAATCTCTGTAAAAATTAACTTTTGGCTTTCATGGGGAATTATCAGATTCTACCGAGAGTCAAGCGCGACATAAAAGATGAGTTTTTTCAAAGGATTGGCGCGTATTCATGAACACACGGCAAAACGAAATCTCTGGGCGCAAATGTCAAATTCACTCATTAACTTAAATATTGTCCGCCATTGGCCGAAAGAGTGGAGCCGGTGATAAAACCAGAATCGTCGGACGCAAGGAAAACGACACAGCGGGCGACCTCTTCGGGTTCGCCCAAACGACCAACCGGGATTTGCGGAATGATTCGCTCGTTTAGAACCTTTTCGTCAATCGCGCGCACCATTTCCGTGCCAATATAACCCGGGCAGATGGCATTAACCGTTACCCCTACGCGCGCGCCTTCTTGCGCCAACGCTTTTGTAAAACCTATATCACCCGCCTTGGCAGCCGAATAATTGACCTGTCCCGCCTGACCTTTTTGTCCGTTAATGGATGAGATATTGATGATACGCCCAAATTTGCGGTCCCTCATCCCCGTCCAGACAGGATGGGTCATGTTAAACAGGCCATTCAAATTGGTATTGATCACTTCGCTCCATTGTCCAGGAGTCAGCTTGTGGAACATGGCATCTCGGGTAATACCCGCATTGTTTACGAGCACTGAGATCGGACCGAGATCAGCCTCTACCTTGGCGACACCAGCGGTACATTCCTCATAATTCGACACATCCCACTTATAGGTCGCTATGCCAGTTTCGCTACTGAACTTTTTTGCCACCTCGTCATTGCCTGCATAGTTTGCAGCAACTTTATAGCCTGCGGCTTTCAAAGCAATACTGATCGCAGCACCAATTCCGCGCGTGCCACCAGTTACGATTGCTGTTTTTGTCATGTTTCCCCTCCCTGAAATAATCTCTGTCAAACACAATCAATAGGTCTGCGGTGCAAAGTACATATTCACTTGCAAAAAACCGGCCCCACAAAACGTAAGGCCGGTAAGCTCTTGATCAATCTTTGATGCGTTCCACGCAAAGGGCCACACCCATTCCACCACCGATGCACAAGGTAGCAAGGCCTTTGGTGCCGTTGCGGCGCTTCAATTCGAAGAGCAATGTGTTCAGAACGCGTGCACCCGAAGCACCAATCGGATGACCGATTGCGATCGCTCCACCATTGACGTTGACGATATCCGGATTAAAGCCAAGATCTTTATTGACCGCACAGGCTTGGGCCGCAAAAGCTTCGTTTGCTTCTACAAGATCAAGGTCTTCTGCCTTCCAGCCAGCCTTTTCCAGCGCTTTGCGAGAGGCTGGGATAGGTCCCGTTCCCATAATGGCCGGATCAACACCCGCTGTCGCCCAGGAAACTATGCACGCCAAAGGCTTGATGCCACGACGCTTTGCCTCTTCCTCACTCATAAGGACGACAGCTGCTGCACCATCATTCAACCCGGAAGCGTTACCGGCGGTAACTGTTCCCTCTTTATCGAAGGCCGGGCGCAGCTTTGCCAGTGACTCCAGCGTTGCACCATGACGAATATACTCATCATCCGCAACGACCACATCGCCCTTACGGGTCTTGACGGTAAATGGCACGATTTCATCTTTGAACCGTCCGGCTTTTTGCGCAGCCTCGGCCTTATGTTGGGAGGCCAGCGCAAAATTATCCTGCTCTTCGCGCGTCAACTGCCATTTGCGGGCGATGTTTTCCGCAGTAATACCCATGTGATAGCCGTGAAACGCGTCAGTCAGACCATCCTTGATCATGGTGTCGATCATCTTGAAGTCGCCCATTTTGACGCCTCCGCGAAGATGCGCGCAATGGGGCGCCATCGACATGGATTCCTGTCCGCCCGCGACAATGATATTTGCATCGCCGGTGGCGATCTGCTGCATGCCCAAGGCGACGGCCCGCAAACCGGAGCCACAAAGCTGGTTCAGCCCCCAAGCCGTAGCCTCCTGCGGAATTCCTGCCTCCATCGCAGCCTGCCGCGCCGGGTTTTGTCCCTCACCGGCACTCAGAACCTGGCCCATGATCACTTCATCCACGTCTGCACCCTCAACACCAGCGCGGCTGAGCACCTCTTTGATTACCGCAGCACCCAATTCGTGCGCAGGCACATTGGCAAACGCGCCGTTGAAAGAGCCTACAGGTGTTCGCGCTGCGCTGGCGATAACGATTGATTGGGTCATATACGTTTCCTCATTTTGTAATGCTCAATTCAAAAACACTTCCGATCAACAGAATTCCCTCCCCGCGGGCATTTGACAAGGCCCCAATTTGGCTGGACGTTTATTTATCCTTTCCGCAGTGCAACATAAGTTTGCGTGTAAGCGATTGTATGCAGTGCACAAATCACTTTGAAATGATGCGCTTTGCCCCTATCCTCGTCACCTAGTGTCAGGGCCGAGACGTAAAATCGCGGTTTTTCGGATAATCCGATGCTGAAACTGGAAGATATATCGCCGTATCGCGTCGATAGGCGCGCCCGGGCGGTTATATTCAAGCTGGCGCGCATGGGGTCGGCAATGGGACATGCTTGGGGAGTTACGTAATGGCAGCGAAGACCGGCGAAATCATCATTAAGAAATATGCCAATCGACGTCTCTACAATACGGGTACAAGCACTTATGTAACGCTTGAAGACCTGGCTGGCATGGTGAAGCGCAATGAGGATTTCACAGTACAAGATGCCAAGACCGGCGAGGACATAACACACTCCGTTTTGACGCAGATCATCTTTGAGCTGGAAAATAAGGATGGGCAGAACATGCTTCCCATACCCTTTCTTCGCCAATTGATCGCATATTACGGCGACCAGATGCAGGTTGTCCTGCCTACCTTCCTCGAACAGTCCATGTCAGCTTTTGCCAAAGAACAGGAACGCATGCGAGAACAATTAACCACCGCTTTCGGCAAATCCCCCATCGACATGATGAGTGTCAGCACGCCGATCAAGCTGGTCGAAGAACAGGTGCGCCGGAACACAGAGATGCTTCAGCATGCGATGAAAATGTTCACCCCGTTTCCGCTCAATAAGTCAACAAATGCGGCTGAGCCGGGCGAAAGTTCCGCCACTGAGAAACCGGCCGATACATCCGGGTTAAATGAACTAAAGGAACAGATTGCAGCAATGCAGCGCAAACTGGATTCGCTCGACAAGTAAGGCCATGACGCCTCGGGAGGGCCAATGACCGGATCAGCCAAAGCAACTGTTTTTATCGATAATGACAAAGTGATCGTAACCGAATATCGATTCGGTGTTGGGGACAATACCGGTTGGCATCGCCATGGCCATGACTATGTGGTGGTGCCATTAATGGACGGCAAAGTGAAACTCCTCACCAAAGAGGGGGAATCAATAGCCGAAATGACAAAAGGCGTTCCCTATTTTCGCTCCGAGGGTGTGGAGCACGACGTTATAAACGCCAATGAAGGCGAATATGCCTTCATTGAAATAGAGTTAAAGTAGCGCTGCTAGAGCATCGGACCGAAANNGATAGATCGCCATTTTGCGTCCGTCAGGATGTTCGGCGATCTAGCGAAAATTCACATCGCGGCCCGCTGAGCGGAGCGATACCGTGAAGCCTGCAAGAATGTCGAAAAACGCCATTGCCATCAAAATGAAGAACAAAGAATGCGATGCGCTCGGCACCAGCAAAAACTCAACCAGAAAAGCCACGAAGACAAAGGTTGAGAGCAGGTGATCAACCACGGAAGCATTACTGGTACGTGTTGACTTCATAATCTCAAAAAACAGCAAAGCGAGCGACAGGACGATCATCAGATCGCCAAGTGTCATGATCCAATTGCCGCCAGACAGCATTTGCACCGAATAGAGCTGGGTTGCCCAAGGATCAGCGCCCCCTATGCCAGCCAGTCCGGCAATAACCAGATTGAAGACAATGAGCGGAACGATCATCAACGGTATATTCGAAATCACGAAGCAATCTCCCATAAAAGCCGCTGGTCCAAAATAAAAGGACCGGCACAAGGCCGGTCCTTTTAGCATGCTTTCGAAGGAAAGATCAGCCTTCTTTAGGCGTCAGAACCTGACGGCCACGATACATGCCGGTCTTTAGATCGACATGGTGTGGGCGGCGCAGTTCGCCTGAATTCTTGTCTTCGACGTAAGTCGGTGCCTTCAACGCGTCAGCGGAACGGCGCATGCCGCGCTTCGACGGAGAAGTTTTTCGTTTAGGTACAGCCATTGTTCCAGCTCCAGTAATCAGTCAAAATCCGGCACTGGCCCAATTGAGCCTGTCACAATGGACAAAAATCCGGAAAGTTCGGCTGGGCTATACACCGCCTAAGAGCTTTTGACCAGCATGAGTCTTATATTTTTTGTGACGGAGCGTCTAATCAAGGCGATTCCGCCTAACCAACGCATCCAACATAGGCTCCGGCGGCCCGCGCACGACGCTCATTGACCCTTGCCAGCATCTGCAAACCGCGACCGGGCTTAGCCGGGTTTCGCATGATGGGGTTGGGAAGAGTGACCGCAAGATAGGCGGATTGCCGTGCAGATAATTTCGCAGCACTGGTCTTGAAATGATACTGCGCCGCAGCTTCAATCCCGTAGATGCCCGGGCCCCATTCGGCAATATTAAGATAGACTTCCATCAAGCGTCGCTTAGGCAATATGAGGTCTGTCATGACGGCCAACGGCACCTCCAGCCCCTTGCGAATGAAGGAGCGACTGTTCCATAGGAACAGATTTTTCGCCGTTTGCATTGGAATTGTTGATGCGCCTCGCGTCTGCTCCCCGTCAATTGTATCGGAAACAACGGAGTTCAATGCCTCCCAATCAACGCCGGAATGCGAACAGAATTTGGCATCTTCAGACATCATCACTGAATTGATGAGCGTGGGTGATATATCATCAATGGAAACCCACTGACGGTCATAGCCTGAAAAAGTCACAATATCTTTGACCATCAAGGTGGAAACCGGATGGACAAAGGGCAATCTGTACAAACACAGCAGAATTAAAGGCAGCATCACCAATACAATGCCGATTAGAATCACATAGCGCATGATACGCCCAAAAGGCGAGCGTCCCGGATCAACAAGAAATCCCCTGCCCCGCTTGTTTCTGACCAAAACCCCTGCCACGTAGACCTTCCGCTTGAATTGCCACCACGGACATAGAGCATCGGGAAGAAGAAGGGAATTCTTTCTGCAAAATTCTCGCGTCGCATTTGCCAATTGACGAGAAAATTCATCTCATACTTGACCCAAAGACCTTTTGTTGGTCATTGGGCAACCATGCAGGACAATGATTTCACCCTATTTCAAATAAGTTTGCAGCAACGCGCAGCATCGGTGGAGATGTTGCTGGCCGAGCTTTTATCAGACCGTCCGCGGATTGGTGAGATCATACGCCCTCCAAGATTGCTTGCAGCCATGAGGCATGGGGTTCTCAACGGCGGAAAACGGCTTCGCCCTTTTCTGGTTTTAGAAAGCGCAGCATTATTTGGCGCTGATAATTCAGCTGCCTTGCGCATCGCGGCTGCACTCGAATGTATTCATAGCTATTCGCTCGTTCACGATGACCTTCCTGCTATGGACAATGACGATCTGCGCCGGGGGCAACCCACCGTTCATCGCAAATTCGATGAAGCTGCGGCAATTCTTGCAGGTGATAGCCTTCTGACCTACGCCTTCGAACTCATCGCCAGCGAAGAAACTGAGATGAGTGCACAGGCACGTCTCATGCTCATCACACAGCTAGCGCGCGCCGCAGGAATTGGCGGCATGACTGGCGGACAGACCCTCGATCTTGAAGCTGAAAAAGCCAAACCCGACGAGCAGGGGATCATTCGGCTTCAAGCTATGAAAACCGGCGCACTTATCCGTTTTGCCTGCGAATCAGGTGCAATCATAGGTAATGCCAACGAGCGTGAGCGCGAACTTCTTGCCGAATATGGCTCTGCCATAGGCTTGGCTTTTCAGCTCGCCGACGATCTTCTGGATGTGACCTCCGACGCTGGGAACATGGGTAAGGCGACAGGCAAAGATGCGGCGGCCGGTAAAGCGACACTGGTCTCAATCCATGGAATCGAGTGGACGAAACGCCAGCTATCAGGCCTTGTCGAACAGGCACAGCTTCTGCTTGAACCATTTGGCGAAAAAGCTGCTCTCTTGAAAGAGGCAGCGCAATTCATTGCCGAGCGGAAGAACTAGCCGCCTTGCTATTCCGCTGCCTGGCTGCCCTGTCCAAAACGGTTCTCGATATAATCTGCAACCATTTTCTGAAACTCTTGGGCGATCCCTGCCCCGCGCAATGTCGCAACTTTCTTGCCATCGACAAACACTGGTGCGGATGGTGTTTCACCGGTTCCGGGCAACGATATTCCGATGTCAGCCATTTTGGATTCGCCAGGACCATTGACGATGCAGCCCATGACGGCCACGTTCAAAGCTTCAACGCCGGGATATTTCTCGCGCCAGATCGGCATATTTGTTCTTATATCGCTCTGGATGGACTGGGCCAACTCCTGAAATACCGTTGACGTTGTACGCCCGCATCCCGGGCACGCGGCAACAATAGGGATGAATTGTCTAAAGCCCATGGTCTGGAGCAATTCCTGCGCGACCTGTACTTCTCGCGTGCGATCTCCACCCGGCTCCGGCGTCAGGGAGATGCGTATTGTATCACCTATTCCCTGTTGCAGAAGAATTCCCATAGCAGCAGATGATGCAACGATACCCTTCGTCCCCATGCCAGCTTCGGTCAAACCCAGATGCAGCGCGTGATCACAGCGACGTGCCAGTTCAGCATAGACAGCAATCAAGTCCTGCACTTGGCTCACTTTGGCCGAAAGAATGATTTTCGAGCGGGGCAACCCGATTTCCTCAGCCAATTGCGATGAGATCAAAGCAGATTGGACAATCGCCTCGCGGACAACAGCTTCGGCAGTTAGCGGCGACCCTGCCTCACTGTTTTTATCCATCAGGACTGTGAGCAGTTCCTGATCCAGCGATCCCCAATTGACGCCAATCCGCACAGGCTTGTCATAGCGGACTGCCATTTCGATAATGGCGCCGAATTGCGCATCTTTTTTATCTTTAAAGCCGACATTTCCAGGATTGATCCGGTACTTTGCCAAAGCTTCGGCACAAGCGGGATGATCTGCCAATAATTTATGGCCGATATAATGAAAATCCCCGACAAGCGGCACATTCAGACCCAGCCGGTCCAATCTTTCCCGAATACGTGGAACGGCGGCAGCAGATTCATCACGATCAACCGTAATACGAACGATCTGAGAGCCGGCACGTGAGAGTGCCGCAACCTGCGCAACAGTTCCGTCCACATCCGCAGTATCAGTATTGGTCATGGACTGAACCACAACCGGAGCACCACCGCCAACCATAACGCCGCCCACATCGACACCAATCGACGAGCGCCGGGCAAAAGGTTGCGAAATATAGTCGGACATCATCAAGCTCCAAAGATGCTGTTCAGGTGGCGCAGACACGGCCATTTGTCAACACCAGACGAACTTAGCCTATGGCCCGTCGACTGGCAAAAATCCTCATGACAAAGTGTTCACGATCCAAACCTAGTAATTTTGCTGCAATGCAATATATTCTCCAGACAGGTTGCAAACCATCATTGCAGTTCAGGAAGCTTAAATCATGGCCAAAAAGACAGCTATTATTACTGGTTCGAATTCAGGCATTGGCCTTGGCGCTGCCCATGCGCTCGCTGCTGCTGGCTACAATGTCATCATTAATTCCTTTACCGACCGACGCGAAGACCACGAGCTTGCAAAGGAACTTGCCGCGAAATACTCAACTGAGGTTGCTTATATCAAGGCCGACATGTCCAATGGGGCAGAATGCCGTGCCCTTGTAGAAAAATCCGTAGAGAAGTTCGGAACCGTCGATGTCCTGGTCAATAATGCAGGCATTCAGTTTGTTGCACCGGTTGAGGAATTTCCTGCCGAGAAATGGGATGCAATCATCGCCATTAATCTGACTTCCGCCTTCCACACCACAGCGGCTGCCCTTCCCCATATGAAGAAGGCCGGTTGGGGGCGCATCATCAACATTGCTTCAGCCCATGGGCTGCGTGCTTCGCCTTTCAAATCCGCCTATGTTGCCGCCAAACATGGCGTTATCGGCTTTACCAAGACCGTAGCGCTTGAAGTTGCTGAAAAGCACATCACCAGTAATGCCATTTGCCCCGGCTATGTCCTCACGCCTCTGGTTGAAGCGCAGATCCCCGACCAAATGAAAGCGCATAATATGGACCGGGAAACCGTGATCCGTGACGTGATGCTGGAGAAACAGGCAACCAAGGAGTTTGCGACAGTAGATCAGATCGGCGCTACGGTCGTATTTCTAGCCAGCGACGCTGCCGCCCAGATCACGGGAACATCCATATCCGTCGATGGCGGCTGGACTGCCGCATAATGGAAAAGCCAAAAACAATCAATGTAGCCTTGCAGGGCGGCGGTTCCCATGGCGCCTTCAGCTGGGGCGTACTTGATCGTATTCTGGAAGATGGCCGCCTGACCATTGAGGGCATATCCGGCACCAGCGCAGGTGCCATGAACGCCGTCGCGCTTGCCGATGGGTGGTCGCAAAATGGCGCGGAAGGAGCCCGAGCCAAGCTTCATGAGTTTTGGCGCGCCGTCGGCCGCAGCGGGCGCTTCAGTCCGGTTCAGCGGACTCCCTGGGATGTGTTCTTCGGCAACTGGTCCGTCGAGAACGGCATCGGCTACAATGTTTTTGAAAAGATTACCCGGATGTTCTCGCCTTATGAGTATAATCCGCTCAATCTCAATCCACTTCGTGATCTGGTTGAGAGAGAAATCGATTTTGAGCGCGTAAAAGCCTGTTCCGCTCTCAACCTGTTCATTTCGGCAACAAATGTCGAAAGTGGGCGATTGCGGGTTTTTTCACAAAGCGAGCTTAATGCTGATGTCATCATGGCTTCAGCATGTCTCCCTTACATATTTCAGGCCGTTGAAATTGATGGCCAGCCCTATTGGGATGGCGGCTATGGCGGCAACCCTGCCCTATTTCCGTTTTTCTATTCCAGCGCCAGCGAAGATGTACTCCTCATTCAGATCAATCCTATTGAGCGAAGGGGAGCACCTCAAACGGCCCGTGAGATTACTGATCGCATTGACGAAATTACCTTTAATGCAGCGCTATTGCGTGAATTCCGCTCAATTGCCTTCGTTAATTCCCTGATCAAAGCGGGCAGAATAGAGCATGGGGAATACCGCAACATTCGCATGCACCGAATTGATGCGGATGAGGCATTGGCGGGTCTTTCCGCATCATCAAAAGTCAATGCGGAATGGGCATTTCTCGAATATCTGCGTGATCTTGGCCGGGCAGCGGCAGAAGATTGGCTGGAAGAGCATTTCGACGCAATCGGCGAACATGAAACCCTTGATCTTTCAGATGAACTTGCGCCTGAAATGAACATTGGTCTTCGGAAGAATAAGCCCGGAAAGCGCGTTACCGATTTTCTTACTCAACACAAGAAACCGGCCGCCTGATACGCGATTTCTAGCTTTTTTCCCGATCAGCAGTTGCCGCAAGGTTCGCCATCAGGAAAACAACGACCAGCAGCGCGGCAAGTACCATATAGACCGGAGCGAAACCTGTACGCCCACCGACAAATCCGATCGCCGAAGGTGCAACCAATATCCCTGAATACCCCATCAATGTCACCATGCTAAGTGCAACACCGGACGATGTTCCCGGCTGGTTTCCAGCAGCGGAAAAGGCAATAGGCACCATATTTGCGATTCCAAGGCCTGAGAAGGCAAAGGCTATAATTGCTAGCCACGGGGTCGTTGCAAGGCTTGCAACCAATAGGCCCGATGCTCCAATAAGAGCCGAAACACGCAATGTTTGCACAGCGCCGAAGCGGTTACGCACGCCATCGCCCAGAAAGCGCATAATCGACATTGTTCCCGAAAAGGCAGCAAAGGCAAAACCGGCGGTTGCAATATCTGCTCCCTTTTCCTGCTTCAAATAGAGTGCAGCCCAGTCAAGAACCGATCCTTCCGGCACCATGGAAAAGAGTGCCATTATGCCAATAAGATAAATAAGCGGATTGGTGGGGAAGGCCAGTTTCTGTTTTTCGTGAACGACGGGCGCTTCCTCCGTGATCATATATTTGAAAGACACCAGCCCCAGTATAATTGCGATTACAGTGACCACAATCGCATGTGTCAAATGTCCCTGAGTTTCAATGAGAATACCGCCGAGAGCGCCGCCAGCGAAACCACCCAGACTCCAAAAGCCATGCGAAGATGACATGACGGCGCGGGATAGTTGTTTTTCCACTTCAACCGCATTGGCATTCATCGCTACATCCATTCCGCCAATGACTGCGCCAAATAGAAATAGTGCAGGCGCCGCGATGATAACATTCGGCGCCAGCGCGACTAAAAGTAGTGAGAAAGAGCAGAACACCGCAAAACTCTTGACGACAGTACGCGATCCGAACTTGCCAATGAGATAGCCGCACCAGGGCATGGCGACGAGTGCACCAATGCCGAAAATGAGGATCATCAGACCGAGAGTAAACTCGCTTATATCCAAACGGGTCATAAAGACAGGAATCTGCGGTGCCCAACTGCCCACCAGAAAGCCGTTGAAGAAGAACGCACAGGCCACAGCCCAGCGGCCATAAACAGCGCGCTTACGATAAACTGAAGCATCCATTGAATTCACTGCCGTTTCGAATTGCGGGTCTTGACAACCTTTAAATCGATTTAATTTACTGTCAAATCACTATTTCTGATCATTTATGAACAGAATTGAGATGATTTTGGTCAATTCGTCTCATTCATAGACAATCATGAGGTCCTTTGCGTCGATCTGATCACCGAAACGAACAAGCACCTCAGCTACAATGCCGTCACGTTCGGCACGCAGCGCGGTCTCCATCTTCATCGCTTCGATTGACAAAAGAACATCTCCCGCATTGATTTTCTGACCTGCCGAAACGCCGACAGTCGAGACAATGCCCGGCATTGGTGCGCCGACATGCTTGTCGTTGGTAAGCTCTGCCTTACGCCTTACACCAACGCCACCAGCGCCATGTGTCCTGTCCGGCACTTTGACACGCCGCGGCTGACCATTCATCTCGAAGAAAACCGTGCGCATACCCTTTTCATCCGTCTCGCCGACGGCTTGATTGCGCACAACCAGCGTCTTTCCGCGTTCAATGGTCAGGAACACTTCCTCTTCCTGCCCCAAGCCATAGAAATAGACATGCGTTGGCAAGACACTGGTCGGACCATAGGTATTATGCGTCATTGCAAAATCAGTGAATACTTTTGGATACATCAGATAGGATGCAAATTCCTGATCACTGATTTTGCGCTCCAGCTTCTGCTCGATTTCCTTGCGCTCTGCGGCAAGATCAGCAGCCGCCAGAAGAGCACCGGGACGTTCGGTGAAAGGCTTCTCGTCTTTCAGCACTTTCTTCTGAATATCCATCGGCCAACCCTTAGGTGGCTGACCAAGATCACCTCGCATCATCGACACAACCGAGTCGGGAAAGGCGATATCCTTATCCGGATTCTTCACATCATCGACGGAAAGATCCTGGCTCACCATCATGAGCGCCATGTCGCCAACCACTTTCGATGAAGGCGTTACCTTGACGATATCGCCAAACATCTGGTTAACGTCCGCATAGGCTTGGGCAACCTCGTGCCAGCGTGTTTCCAGTCCGAGAGCGCGAGCCTGTTCTTTCAGATTCGTGAACTGACCGCCTGGCATTTCGTGAAGATAGACTTCAGAGGCTGGTCCCTTCAAGTCGCTTTCAAATGCTGCATATTGCGTGCGTACAGCTTCCCAATAGAATGAAATCCGGCGAATCCATGCTGGATCGAGACCGGGGTCACGTTCCGTGCCTTTCAATGCTTCCACAATGGAGCCAAGGCAAGGCTGTGACGTGTTACCCGAAAGGGCGTCCATGGCAGCATCAACGACATCGACCCCTGCATCCACAGCGGCAAGAACAGTCGCGGCTGAAATGCCCGACGTATCATGCGTGTGGAAATGCAGCGGCAAATCCGTGGCCTCGCGCAGCGCCTTGAAAAGAACCTTGGCAGCACTAGGCTTCAAAAGCCCGGCCATATCTTTGACCGCTATAATATGCGCTCCAGCCTTCTCAACCTGCTGCGCCAGATCGGCATAATATTTCAGATCATATTTCGGTCGGGCAGAATTGAGAATATCGCCCGTATAGCAGATCGCTGCCTCACAAAGCTTGTTCTCTTCCAACACCGCATCCATGCTGACCCGCATGTTTTCGACCCAGTTCAGACTATCGAAAACGCGGAACACATCGATCCCGCCGCGCGCTGCCTGTTGGACAAAATATTTTACGACATTATCCGGATAACTCTTATAGCCGACGCCATTTGCACCGCGCAGCAACATCTGAAGCAGGATGTTTGGCGCCTGCTCACGGATTTCCGCAAGCCGCTCCCATGGGTCTTCGGTCAAAAACCGCATGGCGACATCAAAGGTTGCCCCGCCCCAGCATTCCAGCGAGAATAGTTGAGGCAAAGCACGTGCATAGGTGCCAGCAATCTGCGTTATATCATAGGTCCGCATCCGCGTTGCAAGCAGCGATTGATGACCATCTCGCATGGTCGTATCCGTGAACAATGCACGCTTTTCATTGCGCATCCATTCGCCAAACTTCTTTGGTCCCAACTGATCGAGAAGCTGTTTTGTCCCATCTGGAATAGGTGTTTCAATGAAGGGAACCCGCGGCAAAGCTGCCTCAGATGGAGGAACAGCTCGTCCTTTTGTTTCCGGATGGCCATTCACCGTAACGTCTGCAAGATAAGTCAAAAGCTTGGTCGCACGATCCTGGCGTTTAACTTGCTCAAACAATTCCGGCGTCGTGTCGATGAACTTCGTCGTGTAAGAATTATCAAGGAACTTGGGGTGCGTAATGATTGCTTCAAGGAAGGTCAGGTTCGTCGCAACACCACGAATGCGGAACTCCCGCAAGGCACGATGCATGCGGTGGATGGTTTCTTCGGCAGTTGGAGACCAGGCTGTGATCTTCTCAAGCAATGGATCGTAAAAACGGGTAATCACAGCGCCCGAATAGGCAGTTCCACCATCAAGACGTATGCCAAAGCCGGTCGCGCCACGATAGGCGGTGATCCGGCCATAGTCCGGAATGAAGTTCTGCTCCGGATCTTCCGTTGTGATCCGGCACTGAAGAGCATGGCCGTTTAGCCGAATGTCTTTCTGGGCTGGAACGCCTGATTCCGGTGTACCGATCGTTGCGCCCTCAAGAATGCGTATCTGGGCTTTGACGATATCAATTCCAGTCACTTCTTCAGTAACCGTATGCTCAACCTGAATACGGGGATTGACCTCAATGAAATAGAATTCATTGGTGTCCGCATCCATCAAAAATTCGATAGTACCGGCACCAATATAGGCCGTTTCTTTGGCGATTTTCAGCCCGTAGTCAGCGATCTCCTTGCGCTGTTCCTCGTTGAGATAAGGCGCAGGTGCACGCTCGACCACTTTTTGATTGCGCCTTTGAATCGAACAATCACGTTCAAACAAATGGACCGCATTGCCGTGGGTGTCGCCCAATATTTGCACCTCAACGTGCCGCGCACGTTGAACCAGCTTCTCAAGGTAAACTTCATCCTTGCCAAAGGCTGCCTTGGCCTCGCGCTTTCCCTCAGTGACTTCGCGGGCAATATCCTCTGGCTTGAAGATGGCGCGCATACCGCGGCCACCACCGCCCCATGAAGCTTTGAGCATAACCGGGTAGCCGATTTTCTCCGCCATCTCCTTTACGACATCCATATCGTCTGGCAATGGCTCAGTCGCGGGAACAACGGGAACGCCAATTTTAATTGCCAGATTGCGGGCAGCCACCTTGTTGCCAAGGCGGCGCATCGTTTCAGGCTTGGGGCCGATAAATATTATGCCGGCTTCAGCGCATGCATCGGCAAATTCGGGGCTTTCCGACAAAAGCCCGTAACCTGGATGGATTGCATCCGCACCCGATAGTCGCGCTACGCGAATGATTTCCTCAATCGACAGATAGCTCTCAATTGGCCCCATATCCTTTGCCAGATGCGGACCACGCCCCACCTGATAGGATTCATCAGCCTTGAACCGATGCAGGGCAAGTTTGTCCTCTTCCGCCCATATCGCCACGGTTTTCATGCCAAGCTCATTGGCGGCGCGGAACACCCGGATTGCGATTTCTGATCGATTGGCGACGAGGATTTTCTTGATGGGCAAAATGAAAACTCCGGACGAGAGGCAAATCAAAATTGATTTGATGTTTTTAAGGCGACTGAAAGATTTGCTGCAGTGCAAACAATACATATTGATCACAGGAACAGGAAATTTCCAATAGCAAAATGCCCGGTACAAGACCGGGCATTCGCTAATGTCAGAAGCAGGGAAATTACTGCTGTGTATAGATATACTTGCCGTCTTCGCCCTTCTTCCATTCGTACATGACGTAGCCTGGAAGCTTTGGGTCGCCTTTTTCGTCGAATGCAATATCACCGAGCACAGTCTTGAATGGTCCCTTTTCCTTCATCGTCTTGGCAACGGTTTCAGGATCATTGGACTTGGCAAGTGTCGCTGCTGCGGCAATAACCTGTGTCGCAGCGTAGGAATACAACGTGTAAGCTTCCGGTTCGAAGCCCTGAGCGCGGAATTTCTCAACGAGTTCCTTGTTTGCAGGATTCTTGCTTGGATCCGGACCGAACGTATTCAACGTGCCTGCAACTGCATCACCAGCAATTGAAGCCAATTCGTTCGACACGATGCCGTCACCGGAAATGAATGTTACTTTCAGGCCCTGATCGGCGAGCTGGCGAATGATCAGACCGGCTTCCGTGTGCAGACCGCCCCAGTATAGAACAGTGACGCCAGCCTGTTTCGCCTTGGCAATAAGCGCGGAAAAGTCCTTGTCGCCGACATTGACGCCTTCATAGAGAACTTCTTTCACGCCTTTGGCGTTCAAAGTCTTCTTTGTTTCGTCAGCCAGGCCCTGGCCATAAGGGGTCTTGTCATGAACGACGGCGACCTTGGCATCCTTGAACTTCTCGGCAATGTATCCGCCGGCAACAACGCCCTGCTGATCATCGCGTCCGCATGTGCGGAATGTGTTCCACAGGCCGCGTTCCGTGAAAACCGGATTGGTCGCAGCTGGTGTAATTTCAACAATGCCGTTTTCCGCGTAAACTTCCGATGCTGGAATCGATACGCCGGAGTTGAAGTGGCCCACGACGAATTTCACGCCGTCAGCAACAAATTTGTTGGCTACGGAAATGCCCTGCTTTGGATCGGAAACGTCATCGCCGAGCGTTAGCTTGATCTGTTCGCCGTTGACACCGCCAGCCGCGTTGATTTCTGCAACGGCCGCTTCTGCACCCTTCTGGATCTGCGCACCAAATGCCGCGTTAGGACCAGTCATCGGAGCACCAATACCGACCAGAAGATCAGCATAGGCATGGCCGCTCAGAGCGAGCATTGCAGCAAATGCAACGCCTGAAAACAGTGACTTCTTCATTTGAAAACTCCCATTTTTCTAGGTACTTACCAAACCCCTCACGATGTTTTTTGCATCGCTTAAGACTACATTTGCCGATTTTCCGGCGGTTGTCACGCTGATTCATTTCGCATCAGCGAGATAGATCAGGCTCCTGTTTTTTCCTTCCAACTGAAAGGAGAAACTTTTTCGTAGAGCCAGCGATATTGCCTCACCATCTGGTTTGTCCTTGTATATCGGTACCCCAATACTCCGATAATGATGAGGACGATGGTGTCGACAACATAGTAGTGCAAGGTGAGCATTGTGCCTCCAAAGAGAGCAAAATGGATGAAGCGAACGCCAACACCTAAGAGCAGCATGTAGAAGATGAGAATGGCCAGTGGACGCCATGTCCTTGCACATGCGCGGCCCGCCATCCATGCAGCCCAACCACCCATGATGCAGGTGACCAGAATAAACAGCCAGATGGAAGGTTCTTCGTATAATATGCCCTGCATGGCGAAGTTCTCCTTGCGGCGTTTGACTGCCGTCTTGTCTGTCAGTGACGCCCGCCTTCAAGATAGGCAGCACGCACTTCGGGATTGGCCAGAAGGTCTTTGCTCGCGCCGCTCATCGTCACAATGCCGTTGACCATGACATAACCGCGGTCTGCAAGCTTTAATGCACCAAAGGCATTCTGCTCGACCAGAAACACGGTCAGGCCCGTTGTCTTGTTGAGTTCCTTGATCGCCTCAAAAATATGCTTGATGATCAGGGGAGCCAAACCAAGCGAAGGCTCGTCCAGCAGAAGCAGGCGGGGCCGCGCCATCAGCGCGCGACCAATGGCGAGCATCTGTTGCTCGCCGCCCGAAAGCGTTCCGCCACGCTGATTAATGCGTTCCTTAAGACGTGGAAACAGATCAAAAACCTTGCGCACATCCTCATCAAAAAATTCAAGCTTGTCGAGGCTTGCACCCATTTGCAGATTTTCCTGCACGGTCATGCGCGGGAAAATGCGCCTGCCTTCCGGAGATTGTGCAATGCGCAGCCTTGCGATTTCATGCGTCGGCAAATGTGTGATGTCTTTGCCATCAAACATTATGCGGCCGGTACGCGCACGCGGCATACCAAAAATGGTCATCATCAGCGTCGATTTTCCGGCACCATTGGCACCGATCAGCGTAACGATCTCGCCTGCATCCGCATGCACGGTCACGCCGCTCAACGCGCGGATATTGCCATAATAGGTCTCGACATTTTCGATGCTGAGAAGAGCTTTGTTCTCCGACATTATTTAGCCCCTCCGCTCTTCTTGGGCGCCGGTTTCTTCTGGCTTGCCTTAACGAGTGCCTTGGCCTGGCCGATCCAGTCCTCACGGGCAATACGCCCGTCAAAAGCCAGATAAGCTTCGGCGGCAATGATATCGGCCTTCTTCCAGGAAGCGATCTGATCGAAGTGGAATATTCCATGCTCATTAAGCTTGCGTTCGTTCACCGGACCTATGCCCTTGATGTCAATCAGCCTGTCAGCCTTGCCTTCACGCGGCGCCGCCAGCGCATTGGCTGTCGCACCCGCCTTGATTTGAGGTGCGGCAGCCTTGGCTGGAGCCGACTTGGGTGCAGACTTCTTCGCAACCGCAGACGCGCCGGTTACGGTAGGTTTTTCTGCCACGGGCTTTGCGACGCTCACCTTGGTTGCTGCTGGAGCTTTTGCCGATGGAGATTTAGCTGGAGGGGCTTTCACCGGTACAGCCTTGGCTGGAGCTGCATCTTCTGAAACCTTCGTCGCCTTAGCAACCTTGGCTACAGATTGCTTTTTCGCCACTGCCGGCCTTATGGGACGGGCGGGGCCCGTTGCAACAAGACTGGCAACCGGGGCATCCGGATGCGTTTCTTCCAACTCCTGAATGGCTTCCGTTGACATCAGATCAACAGCGGCTGTGATGTCATCAACACCAGCGGCTTCCGCATGCTCTAACATCTCGACGATTTCCTCGTCTTCAACGCCAAGATAGGCGGCAATGACCTTTGGATCGTTTTTGACTGTATCAGGCGTGCCGTCTGAAATCTTGGTGCCATATTCCAGCACGACGACATGATCGGAGATTTCCATCACGACCGACATATCATGCTCGATCAGAAGGATTGAAGTCCCTGTCTCATCACGAATATCGAGCAGAAGCTTGTTTAGCTCAGCAGATTCGCGCGCATTAAGGCCAGCGGCGGGTTCGTCAAGGCAAAGCAGTTCTGGCTCGGTACACATTGCCCGGGCAATTTCCAAGCGACGCTGTGCGCCATAGGGAAGATCGCCCGCCGGATCATCTGCGCGATCCACAAGATTGATCTTTTCCAGCCAGAACCGGGCTTTCTCGATCGCATCGGCAGCCGCCTTCTTGTAGGTCGGAAAACCAAGAAGTCCGAGTATCGTATAGCCCGATGACAGCATCAAAGGATTGTGCTGAGCAACGAGCAGGTTCTCAAGAACAGTCAGACCGGAGAACAGCCGTATGTTCTGGAATGTACGCGCCACTTTCGCCTTCTTGGTGATGACGAAATCTGCCATGCGTTCAAGCAGATATTCCTCGCCATTCTGGCGGGTCATGGTCAGCATGCCCTCGGTTGGCTTGTAGAAGCCGGTGATGCAGTTGAAGACCGTCGTCTTGCCCGCTCCGTTAGGACCGATCAATGCCGTGATGGCGCCGCGTTTTGCCTCGAAATTCAAATCATTGATGGCGATCAGACCACCAAACTTCATTGACAGGCGCTCGACACGCAAAATTGCGCTATTGTTTTTTTGCACTTCCGAAACCATCAGCCGTGCCCTTCTTTGGTAAACTCGCTCGATATCATCTTGCGCTTGTGCAGGAAGGCGCTCGGTTCTCGGTTCCCGACAAATCCGCGCGGCTTCCAGACCATGACCACGATCATGGCCAGACCGAACAACAGCATACGGTAGAGTTCCGGTGTGAAGTCATTGCCGAAAACAAGCTTGAGGAATTCAAGTTCGCGTAACAGTTCCGTACCGCCAATCATCACGGCAGCAGCAATTGCAATACCGACGAGAGAACCCATGCCACCGAGCACCACAATCGCCAGAATAATGGCTGACTCAAGGAACACGAAGCTTTCCGGACTGACAAAGCCTTGACGTGCCGCAAAGAATGATCCGGCAAAGCCGCCAAACATAGCGCCTGTAGCAAAGGCAGTCAGCTTGGTTGTCGTGGTGTTGATACCAAGGGAGCGACAGGCGATTTCATCTTCACGCAAAGCTTCCCAAGCGCGCCCGATGGGCATGCGGCGCAGGCGAATTGTCACCCATGCGGTTAGAAGCGCCAGAAAGAGGATAAGGTAATAGAGGAATATTTTATAGTACACGCCCGAATTGGGCAGTCCAAGCAGATTGGCGAACCCGCCGGGGCCAGGTGTAAAGGGAATGCCGAACAATGTTGCCTTGGCAATGCCGGAAATACCGAACGTGCCTTTCGTAACCACTGTCCAGTTGATCAGCACAAGGCGAATGATTTCACCGAAGGCCAGTGTAACAATAGCGAGATAATCGCCCCGCAGGCGCAGTACCGGGAAGCCGAGTACAATGCCCCAAAGCGCGGCAAAAATGCCAGCCATGGGCAGAAGAAGCCAGAATGACAGTCCAAAATGCGTCGACAACAGCGCGTAGGAATATGCCCCGACCGCATAGAATGCGACATATCCCAAGTCCAGCAGTCCAGCGAGACCGATGACAATGTTCAGGCCCCAGGCCAGCATGACGTAGATGAGGATCTGGATGCCAAAATTATCGACATATTTGAGCGATCCCTGCAGACCACCCATCATCGAGCCATTATAGGCCGCCAGAATTGAGATCACCAGAAACGGATAGATGAACAGAATAGCAAGACCGATCTTGGGAAAGCTCTTGCGAAAACTGGACTGTTCCTTCGCTTCTTTTGCGACAGCAGTGCGCTTTTTGGCTGCGCGCGCGGCATTCCATGGCGTCACATAAGCGGTCAGAAAAAACCGTCCAAAACCGGCAACAAGAACAAATATTGCAAGCAGACCCCAACGCTGGTTTAGAACGAGTTCGTTGCGAATATTCTGATCAGTCCGAAAGCCGACAATCAGCAGGAACAGGCCCAGCGCAAGAGCGGCAGCAAACAGGCCTTCCTTGATCGCCTTGGCAATAGTGGATTCCGCTTTAGAAGTCTGTACATCGGCCATTTGCTTAAACCTTTTCGACTTCGGGCCGTCCAAGAATACCGGATGGCAGGAAGATCAGAACGATCGCCAGGATCGAGAATGCCGCGACATCCTTGTAGTCGATAGAGAAATAGGCTGACCAGAGAGCCTCGATCAGCCCGATCAGCAGACCACCGATCACAGCCCCCGGCAGAGAGCCGATGCCGCCAAGCACCGCGGCAGTGAAGGCTTTGACACCTGGCGTAAAGCCATCGGTGAAAGAAATGACGCCGTAGAACATCAGATAAAGCGTACCGGCAACTGCCGCTAGCATCGCACCCATCACGAATGTCATGGAAATTGTTTTGTCGACATCAATGCCAAGCAAGGCAGCCATTTTTCGGTCCTGCTCGCAGGACCGCTGCGCTCTACCAAGGGTCGTCTTGTTGACCAGATACCAGAAAGCAACCAGCAGGATCGCCGTTACAACAATAATGACCATCTGCTTGTAAGCAATGCTGATATCGGTGCCGGGAATGATAATGCCGCCATTGACGAGTGGTGGAATTGGCTTATTGCGAGGGCCTTGCGTGACCTGTACAAAATTCGACAGTGCAATCGACATGCCGATAGCCGTAATCAACGGTGCCAGCCGGAATGAACCGCGCAAGGGCCGGTAAGCCAGCCGCTCGATAGTCCAGCTCCAAAGGCCGGTTAAAAGCATGGCGACAAGCATCATCAATAACAGCGCCAGAACAACTGGAACGCCGCCGATAAATGCTGTTAATGCTAGAAAAACAATCATCGCCTTAAAGGCGCCAAGCATGAACACATCGCCATGGGCGAAGTTGATCATACCGATGATCCCATAGACCATCGTGTAACCAATGGCGATCAGGCCGTATATAGAACCAAGCGTCAACCCATTGATCGATTGCTGGATGAAATACTCCATTGCAACGATACCCCTCGTTTTATTGGGAAGTTTCTTGTCCGGTTTTTTTATCCGGTTACTGTTGCCCCAACCTCATTACACCTAGCGCCTGCGATAAAGAAAGCAACTGCTTTTTTGGAAACGAAGACACACTTCTAATTGCTGGCATAGATTCTCCCGGATTTTACACTAAATTTGACGTGTTCTTTGGGATTATCCACAGACATCATAGATATATTAGCTGAAATCACCACAACTGCCTAAATCATGCAGTGCAGCAAAAAGCATTACTTGACCACAAAACCGTGGGCAAACGGGTCCCGGTCATCTATAAAAATTGTATTGTAGCCGGTCATGCGCGCCCATCCCGCCACGGACGGCACAATCGCTGGCTTTTCTCCCACTATCACCACCTCTTCAACCCGCCCATGAAACAATGAGCCTATGATCGATTCGTGCACGAAATCATCGCCCGGCTTGAGTTTTCCCTTGGCCGCAAGCTGCGCCATGCGCGCTGATGTGCCCGTCCCGCAGGGTGAGCGATCAATCGCTTTGTCGCCGTAAAAAACAGCATTCCGCGCATGAGCCTCCGGATGAATCGGGGCTCCGGTCCACAGGATGTGGCTGAGTGTATTGATCCCGGGATTCTGCGGATGAACGAATGTGTAACGCTCATTCAAGCGCTCCCGCAACACAGGACTCCAGCCGATCAGATCCAGCGCCCTATAATCAGCCAAATCCCTATAGTTGGCCTGAGGTTCTACGATGGCGTAAAAGTTTCCTCCATAAGCCACATCGACAAGGAGCGTACCCAGATCCGGACATTCGACTTCCAAACCCTCCGCATAAAGGAAGGCAGGTACGTTGGTGATTCGCACGCTCGTTACATATTGCCCCTCTTGTGTATATTCGGCGACGACAAGCCCGGCTGGCGTGTCGAGCCGCAAAATTCCCGGCACTTTCGGAGTAACCAGTCCATGCTCGATCGCCATGGTCACTGTCCCAATCGTTCCGTGACCGCACATGGGAAGGCATCCGGATGTTTCGATAAACAGGATAGCAATATCGCAATCATCGCGCGTTGGCGGATAGAGGATCGAGCCCGACATCATATCGTGCCCGCGAGGCTCAAACATCAATCCGGTTCTTATCCAGTCAAACTCGCTGAGAAAATGCGCGCGCTTTTCCATCATTGATTTGCCAGTTAAATTCGGGCCGCCGCCAGCCACCAGCCGGACCGGATTTCCGCACGTATGACCATCTATGCAAAAAAACGAATGACGTGCCATCTGGTCTAGCTCCTGAAACGTTTGGGACTATAGGGATCAATGGGTATAGAAGGCATGTGACCGCCAATCAAATCATTGATCAGCCTGGCTGTTACTGCAGATTGCGTAAGCCCGAGATGACCATGACCAAAAGCATAGAGAACCTTATCCGTTGAGTGGGAACGGCCAATTACAGGAAGAGAATCCGGCGTTGAAGGCCGATAGCCCATCCACTGGCGTCCACCCTTTGATTGCAATCCCGGCAAGAACTGCTCGGCTTTTCTCAGCATGACTTCTGCGCGTTTATAATTGGGAGGCAAGTCCAGTCCACCCAGTTCCACAGCACCACCCACACGTATCCCGGTTTCAAGGGGCGTCACGACAAACCCATGTCCGGAAAAGATGAGCTGCCTCTTCAGATCGAAGGCACCAACCGGCAAGGTTGTATTATAGCCACGCTCCGTTTCCAGCGGTATCCGATCACCAAGATTTTGGGCCAGACGGTGTGACCAGGCTCCCGCCGCGATCACGACCTTGCCTGCAAGAACTGTTTGGCCATCGGTAAACTGCGCAATCACGCCCGGTCCGTTTGCGCTTATCGAAGATACTTCGCCCTTTTCGAAGACAGCACCATTTCGCTGCGCATAATCCCACAGGCCCTGACCAACCTGTTTTGGGTCCGTGACAGTCTTCCATCCGGGAACAAATGTACCAGCTATGAAACGAGGTGACAGGCCCGGCTGACATGCGCGCAGTTGATTGCCGCGCAAATGCTCAAAGATAATCCCTGCCGCTTTTCGCGCACTCCATCCGGGCAGTGAAGCATTCAGCTCATTTTCGCTTTCATAAAGCTCCAAAGAGCCGTCCTCACGGATCATATGCCCAATGCCGGCGCGCTGCATCAGCCCAAGCATTTCAGGCTCGGCAAGACGCATCATCGCGCCTTGCGCCTGTACCGTAAGCTCCAGCATACCGGCACTGCTGGCGCGCCAGAAGCGGTATAGCCAAGGTAGAAGTTTGGGAAGATAGGACGGGCATATGGTAAAGGGTCCAAGCGGGTCCATCAGCCAGCCCGGAACTTTTGCCAGCACACCCTTGGAGGCCATCGGCAATATGTCTGAAAAAGCCAAAGCTCCGGCATTGCCGGAGCTGGTTCCTTCGCAGACACCCTGCCGGTCAACGACGAGGACTTTGCGGCCACTCTCTGTGAGAATGGCTGCTGTCGCCAGGCCGACAATACCGGCGCCGATGATCAGGATGTCGATATTGTCTTGTTGCATGATCAGCAAGGTGACATGAAACTTACAGCGTCGGCAATGTCGGACGTGACGCTATCGCATCCCTGACAATCTTTTCAACGGATGCACGGCGCGCTCCGCGCAGTGGTTGACGCGGCAAGCGCACGCGATCATTGGTACCGATCTCCAACACTTCTGCCAGTTTGATATTCTGAACCAGATAGGTCGAGACATCAAGGTCGAGAAGAGGGCGGAACCAGCGGTAGATTTGTAGTGCTTCAGCATAACGACCTGCAAGCACAAGCTTGTAGATTGCAACCGTTTCCTTTGGGAAGGCTGTTACGAGCCCTGCAACCCAACCGACTGCGCCCGCTGTCAAAGCCTCGAATGCAAGATTGTCGACGCCAGTGAACAGATCGAAACGTGTACCAAAATCATTGATGATATCTGTCGTGCGGCGAATGTCGTCAGATGACTCTTTGATCGCAACAAAATGATCGTCAGAAGCAAGCTCGGACAGGATAGCGCTGGTTACATCGACACGATAGGCAATGCGGTTTGAATAGATCATGACTGGCAAGTCGCCAGCCGCCGCAACGGCTTTCAACGTCGTAACAGTTTCTTCCGGGTCCGTATGATAGATAGGGCTTGGAACAAGCATCAGTCCATCCACGCCAGCCTTGGCAGCGCGTTTGGCAAGAGCAGCACCATCACGTGTCGCTGCTTCGTTGATTGTAAGCAGCACCGGCTTACCCTTGGCGACACCTTGCGCTGTTTTCAGCACTTCAAGTTTTTCATCATGGCTGAGCATGGGGCCTTCGCCAAGCGAACCGGCAACAATCAGGCCATCGCAACCCGCGTCCATAAGCAAAGAGAAGCAGCGTTCCATTTCGCCGTAATCAAGCCTATCATCATCGGTGAATTTGCTGGTAACTGCGGGAAGAACACCTGACCACATGATCATATTCCTTGTTGATATATCAGAGGTATATCTGTAGGTTCTTTAATTGTCAATCCATCCATTGAGAGATCCTCCCATGTTTCAAACCACTGCACACACACCCGTACAATCGGGCGAAAGCCTCGCAGAACTGGCGTACCGGCAGATTGAAGAAATGATCGTCACGCTCAAGCTGGAGCCCGGCGCAATTGTAAATGAACGCGCCTTGACTGACATAACAGGGATGGGACGAACCCCCGTTCGGGAAGCCGTGCAAAAACTCGCATGGGAAGGGCTGATGGAAATTCGCCCACGCTCAGGGATAGCGATTGCCGAATTGAACCCGCAGGATTTTTGCAAAGTTCTGGATGCTCGTGAAGGCGTAGAGCGGGTATTGGCGCGGGGGGCGGCGCAATATGGCGCCCAGTTGCACCATCACAGGTTGAGAGAAGCTTCAGAAGCCATGAGCAAAGCCGTGGCATCCAACGATGTTAGCGGATTTTTATCGGCCGATAAGACGTTTGATACTGTCTTGGGCCAGGCCGCAGGAAATAGTTTTGCAGCTCGTCTTGCTTCTCCCTTGCAGACACATAGCCGACGATTTTGGTTTCGCTTGCAAAGACCGGGAGGATTGCAACAATCAGTTGCGGCGCACAAAGCATTGATTGAAGCGATTATCGAACGCGATCCAGCAGGGGCTGAAGCTGCGGCGAGCAAGCTGATCGAACATCTCAGGGTGCTTGCACCATGAAAAAGCCGCCAGCAGATTTGCTGGCGGCTTCCCATTCTTTTTCAAAAATTCTTAGGCCGTAGTGACGATTTAAGGTTTTGGAGGTCGTTGATGGA
>UCNP01000030.1 GCA_900473335.1 Hyphomicrobiales bacterium
TCAACACGGATACTCTAGCTTGCCACCAGAGCAGACGGTCGTAGACATATAGACGCAATGAAGCATCGCGGGCGAAATACCGCCCGCCCTAAACGCCATTTTCAAAAATTAGAAAGATTTAGGTGCTTTTCACACCGACCTTGCTCTGAATATCTTCAGCGGTTTCTTTAACGAAGAAGGTAAGCCCCGCCGTAATTGTCACGATGTGAGTTCCCGTCCCATAGGGGTTGAACGAAACAACATGGTCGAAATTCAACGTGATGTGATCGCCATTGACGTCTGTAAGTTTGATCCACATGGCCATACCTCCCTGTATAGACCCAAGGAAGCAGGATTCTATCAATCAAGCAATCACTTACCAGAGATTCCTTCCGTCAATGTGATCTACCCTTAGCGAGTTGATATCAAAATCATCGAAGAGTCGGACATTCACGCTGATGCGCGGATTCTCAAAATCCGGTTTGTAATCCACCCAGTTCGGTACTTGCGAAAAGGTGCCACAGCCGCAAATATTGCAATAATGATGCTTGTTCATGCCATTTTTTGAATAAATAGCATCAGCTTCCGGCTTCGCTGACACCTTCACCTGGTCAGGTGTGTAATATGCCCAAAGCGCACCGCGCTTGGTGCAGAAAGTGCAAGTGCAAACCGTCACGGATTCCGGTGCCTGGCTGATTTCAAGTTTGATTGCACCGCAATGGCAAGTGGCAAGAATGGTCATGATTATTACTCCCCCTCAAATAGGTCTCAGCAGCATGGTTACATGACACCTCCTGACACCCTTATGTCAGGAAGATTCTAGAGTATTACCTTCCGACGGTAGTGGTAACTGTAAAGTTCCCGACTAAAGCCTAGCGAAGCATAAAGCGCTCTTGCGGGCCGATTGTCAGTAGCAACTTGCAGACATGCTGCCGTAGCCCCCTCGTCTTTCGCCCAGTCCAGCAAGGCTCCGACTGTTTGCTGACCAAAACCACGCTTTCGGTATTCTGGATCGGTAGCCACGGATTCCAGCACGAGAATACCATTGGTGATAGCACCAAAGGCCTTGGCAACGATTTTGCCGTCCTCGCTGGTTGAGGCAAAAGCCTTGGGCACAACGATAGAAGCAACCATGGCGGCGAATATGGCTTGCTCCTCAGCGGGCCATCCAGCGATGCGTGCGCATTCGCGCAGCCATTGCGCAGTCATATCGCCGCAAACATTAGCCGCCGAGCTTTTTTCTACCCTATGCCGTGTCAGATCGCATTGAAGAACTGTGCTTCCGCCCTCAAAATGATATCCGCGCTCAACCAGTAACGGGTCCATTTCATTGGCGATGACAGGGACGCGGAAAATAATATCGCGCCCAAGCGACTGGTACAATTTCTCGGCAGCATCAATGACGCCGGCGGGCTCAGCACGATTGCCACCCAGCGGATTGACCGAATTGGCCCGGCGTACACCGCCGCCGGAAAACCGCATCAACCACCCGCCATACAGAACCTGCCGAGGCGATGGCCAAGCATTGAAACAGGCCTCTTCCACCCGCCAGTTCAGATCATCATCAAACATCGACGCCCCTATACCGCTTGCCCGGCAACCCACCCAGATGACCATGCCCATTGGAAATTATATCCGCCAAGCCAACCAGTTACGTCAACAACCTCACCTATAAAGTAAAGACCTTTCACTGCCTTTGCTTCCATTGTTTTCTGGTCCAGCCCATCAGTATCTATTCCGCCAAGCGTCACTTCGGCGGTTCGATAGCCTTCCGATCCCGCCGGTTTCACCTGCCAATCATTGACGGCTTTTTCCACCGCCAGCAACTGCTTGTCGGTAAGGTCAGCAAAATGCCGGTCAATGCCGCTGTTTTCAGCAATCAATTGTGCAAGGCGCTTGGGCAGTAACTCACTCAAGGCGGTTTGCAATGCCTGACGCCCGTTGCGGGCACGGGCTGCGCGCAACGCATCGAAAACTTTCACACCAGGCAGCATAGTAACGCTAATCATATCCCCCTCCCGCCAATAGGAGGAAATCTGCAATATGGACGGGCCGCTCAATCCGCGATGGGTGAACAACATCGCCTCAGCAAATTTTGTTTTGCCGTGACTGACCACTGCCTCAACCGAAATCCCCGAGAGAGGCTTTAACGGAGCAAGAGTATTGTCATCAAAAGTCAGCGGCACCAGTGCAGGACGCGTTTCAGTAACATTCATCCCAAACTGGCGCGCTATTTCGTAACCAAACCCGGTCGCCCCCATTTTCGGAATGGATTTGCCACCGCATGCAACCACCAGCGACGTACACTTTACCTTTTCACCAGCCAGATCGATCAGATATCCATTTGCTGATTTTTGAATCGAGCCGATGGTCGTGCGCAGTCGCATCTCGACACCAGCCTGTTTCATTTCCGTTACCAGCATGTCGATGATCTGTTTGGCAGAAGCATCGCAAAAAAGTTGGCCGAGTGTCTTTTCATGCCATGCAATAGCGTATCGATTCACCAATGCGATAAAATCGCGCTGTGTGTATCGCCGCAGTGCAGAAATACAGAAATGTGGATTTTTGCTGATATAGTTCTGTGGTGCGGCGTTAATATTGGTGAAGTTGCAGCGCCCTCCACCGGAGATGCGTATTTTGTCGCCAGGTGCCGCGGCGTGATCAACAATCAGAACGGAACGCCCGCGCTTGCCCGCCTCAATGGCACACATCATGCCAGCAGCGCCTGCCCCTACGATAAGAACGTCTACCTGCGGGATCATGGTGCGGGCAACAATTGATCGGTGCGGCCCGCCAGCCAATAAGCCAGTAGCCCGGCCCATTCGCGCAAACCGATTGCCATATTCTGCAAAGAATCCTGCGGATTGTCTTCTGCCAGTCCAATGGTTTCGGCACCCGAAGCGCGATAATCCGACGGCCAAGGCACGACCTCAAACCCCGCTTTCCGGAACAGACCCATGGACCGCGGCATATGAAATGCCGATGAAATCAACAGCCAGGTTTCTCCGGACTTTGCATCCACCATTTGTTTCGTGAACACTGCATTCTCATAAGTGTTGCGCGACTGGCTTTCGAGGATAAGTCGCTCCGGCGCTATGCCAAGAGCTGTCAGCAAACGCGGCGCAGTCACGCCATCCGCTTCACCCTCCAGCATCAACGTGCCTGTGCCGCCTGTAACGACAATCTTCGCCTCCGGGTGTTTGCGTGCCAGAATGGCAGCTTCAACGAAGCGATCACCACTGGCATTGAGTTCATAACCACCACGCACCAGATTGACACCGCCTTCAAAGCCGCCGCCAAGGATGATAATGCCATCCACCTTTTCAGGCAGCGTGTCGGGGCGGTGAAAACGATTTTCCAGCGGGTTGATTATCAGGGCGCCAAGCGTCGTCCATGCTCCAAGCCCCAGCACGAGAAAGGCAATGCCTGCCGTAACCATTGCAAAACACCGCCAGCGCCCGACCAGCAGCAAAAAAGTCAGACCCATCAGAATGATTGCGAAATTTAGCGGCTGTGCGAAAAACCAGAACACCTTTGAAAGAATAAAAAACACTATTTAAACTCCGCCAGCATCTGCACTTTGTCGATTTCACGTTCAAGACTTGTCGACCATTCCGGTCCTTGTTCGACAATATTGAATCCTTGGCGCTGATAGAGCCGAATTGCGCCGGTATTGCGCGCATGGGTGCTAATACGGGCCTTTAAATATCCTGCCTGCCGAATTGCCACCATCATTTCACGCAGCAGCGATGATCCGATGCCCTGGCCTTGCACGGCTGGCTCCACCCACAGGTCAGAAATATAATCATTATCCTCTTCGCGCGCGCCCCAACCGAGCACAGTCTGCTCGACTTCAGCCACCAGCACTGTGGCGAACGACGTTTCTGCGAATTCCTTGAAGGCTTTCTCGACATGCATCCGCATGCCGGGAAGTTCCGGCTCGAACGAAAAAATATTGGACGCCCAGGCGCTGGAGCCGACAGCAGCGATTGCTGTTATGTCGGCTTGTGTTGCGCGCCTGATTACCACCATTTCGGCGCGTTGAACTTGCCTGCCGCCTGTTCGATCACATAAGCGGTCTGGAACAGGGTTTCTTCGTCGAATGGCCGCCCGATCAGTTGAAGACCCAGCGGCAAACCCCGACTATCCAGTCCGGCAGGAACAGCAATGCCCGGCAAGCCAGCCATATTCACGGTGACCGTGAAAATATCATTGAGATACATTTTCACCGGATCGGAATTCATTTCCTGATCGGCAATGCCAAATGCCGCCGAAGGCGTAGCTGGCGTCAAAATTGCATCGACACCCGCATGGAAAGCGTCTTCGAAATCCTTCTTTATCAGCGTGCGTACCTTCTGCGCCTGCAAATAATAGGCATCGTAATAGCCAGCTGAAAGCACATAGGTGCCGATCATGATACGGCGCTTCACCTCTTCGCCAAATCCTTCGGCGCGGGTTCTCTCGTACATATCGACAATATCCTTGCCGGGAACGCGCAGGCCATAGCGAACGCCGTCATAGCGTGCAAGGTTTGACGAAGCCTCAGCGGGCGCCACAATGTAATAGGCTGGCAGCGCATATTTTGTATGCGGCAGTGAAATATCGACGATCGTTGCACCGGCATCCTTTAGCCAGGCAATACCCTGCTGCCAAAGCTTTTCGATTTCTTCCGGCATGCCGTCTACACGGTATTCCTTGGGAATGCCGATCTTTATGCCTGCAAGCGGCTTACCGATCGCAGCCTCATAGTCAGGCACAGCAATATCGACCGAGGTCGTATCCTTGGCATCGACAGAAGCCATAGATCTCAACATGATTGCCGCGTCACGCACGTCCCTGGCAATTGGCCCAGCTTGATCCAGCGAAGATGCGAAAGCAACAATGCCCCAGCGCGAGCACCGGCCATAGGTTGGCTTGATTCCGACCGTGCCGGTAAAGGCCGCCGGCTGGCGGATTGAACCGCCGGTATCAGTTGCCGTTGCACCAGCGCAAAGCCGCGCAGCGACAGCGGCAGCAGAACCACCTGATGATCCACCCGGAACGAGATCCACATTGGAACCTTTCGCGCGCCATGGATTTTTAACAGGCCCGTAATAGGAACTTTCGTTGGAAGAGCCCATTGCGAACTCGTCCATGTTGAGCTTGCCGAGCATCACCGCGCCGTCAGCCCAGAGATTGGCCGTAACAGTGGATTCATAATGGGGTTTGAAGCCATCCAGAATATGCGATGCAGCCTGCGTATGGACGCCTTCTGTGCCAAACAGATCCTTGATACCAAGCGGTATGCCTTCCAGCGCACCGGCATTGCCAGCCGCAAGCCGCGCATCGGAAGCCTTTGCCATTTCAAGCGCCTTTTCAGGCGTTGTCACGATATAGGCGTTCAGCGCCTCATTTGCGTTCTCGATTGCCTGAATATAGGCGCCAGTCAGTTCCGTGGCAGTGATTGCCTTGGCCTTCAGCTGGTCGCGCGCCTCGGCAATGGTGAGAGCGGTTAGATCGGTCATCTTCAGTCCTTATTGGGCTACTGCTAAAGCGAGCCGCTTTTCATAAAATGCACTATATTCAGAATCCGGATAGTCGAGCAGTACCCCGCAGCGGGTAAAGCCGGAACGCTCGTAAAGCCGCCAGGCCGGTTCAAATCCGGGCGTGGTTCCCGTCTCCAAAACGAGGCGATCCATGCCCTTTTGCTGGGCAAGCGCAGTGATCGCCTCAAGCAAAGCCGAACCGATTCGCTGCCCGCGCACAGTTGGCCGCGTGAACATGCGCTTGACTTCACCAATGCGCTCGCCATGGTCCTTCAATGCACCACAGCCAATTGCCTGCCCCGTTTCATCGCGCGCAACAAAAACCGTTGTGTCTTCGCCTGCCATCTGTTCCACTGTCATCTTGAACTGAAATTCCAAGGGTGAAAGCGGCAAAAGGTAATCATTAAGATCGCTGACCAGCGAGCGCACATCGTCTTGCAGAGGTGTCTCTATCGCAACGGAAACAGCCATGGCGAAGATTACTCCACAACCTTCGGAACAACAAAGAAGTTTTCTTCCGTTATTGGCGCATTGGCAACGATATCGGCAACCTTGTTGCCATCAGTGACAACATCCGCACGTTTCTTCATCGCCATGGGCGTTACAGATGTCATTGGCTCTACACCTTCGACATTCACTTCATTCAACTGTTCCACAAAACCAAGGATCGCATTCAATTGGCCGGTCATCCGGAAAACATCATCCTCGGTGACCGCGATGCGGGCGAGATTCGCAACGCGTTTTACAGTGGCAGTATCGACGGACATAGGAATTCCTGAATTCAGATTTTGATGTTGAAGCTATAGTGTCCGTTACGCCCAAGCGCAACGGACAACAGCACATTCAGGTTACTGCGCCGCGTCTGGCGCAACTTTCTGTTGCTCGCCACCCACTGGGGCATCTTCAGAGTCCAAGGCATCATCATCCGATGCAGCGGCTCCGTCGTCTGTCGCAGTTGTATCGTCATCGGGAGCAACCCCAAAGATGGAACTGTCAAACAGCGGCTTTCCAGCGGCATCAGGACCTTTGACTGCATTGCCGTTGACCTGGATCGATCCATCGCTTTTCTGGTCGACAATCCACTGAATGCGGCCATCGGGCAGCTCATTGCCAAAGTCTTTGGCCAGTTTGACGAAAACGATGTAGTTCTTGATCTCAGGCTCTTCTTCCGACGCCTTGTTCAGCCGGTCGACCAGCTTGTCAAATCCTGCCATTTCCCAAGTTGTTCGGCTCTGCGGCTTTAACGTGGCAAATGTAACCTCGCCTTCGACGGTAAGTTCGGCATCTACAGTCCTCACAAGGCTTTTCGAAATGACAATCTTTGGCGGATTGAGCATGAAGGCAGCAGCGGTGTTTTCGGTAAATTCATCCGAGAGCGGCTTTTCCTTGTTCAGGTCCATTTCCTTGATTGCACCACGCGTGATCGTATCAAGATCAATACCAGCAGTACCGAAAGAAAGCTCTACATCGGTAGGAAGGAAAGGAGTAGTCCAATCTGGAATCGGCAAGGTCGGATATTGGAGACCATTCGTTCGTAGCGCATAAATATACGTGCCGTCTTTGCTAATTCCATCAAAGTTCAATTCCTGAGAGATGTTCTTGGCTATAAATGGCCCAATAGGTGTTTCTACATTTATGTCAGATAGACGGTACGAACCGGTCAGATTTCGCCATAGCGGGAGGGCAGCGAGCAATTTTGTCTTTAACTCAGCTTGTTCAGTCCCGCTAAGCTTTGTCTTTTTTTCCAGTGTTTTTGTAAAGTCGCCGGAATGAGCGACTAAAAACGCCCAAAGGTCGAGAATCTCAACATTCCTGATACCACTGCCCTTGGCATCCGCCCCTACACTGGCGGCATTAATGCTCACCTTCATCAACTCTTCTGGTGCAGAAGGGGTAGCTGGTTTAGCCTCGCCCTCAGTCACAGTCTCTTCAGACGCCGGAGCCGATTTAAATGAAATCGTTTCCTTGAAGTTCTCGCCTGTTTGGACTTGAGTGAAGTCCACCCCGCCTGATGCGCCAGCCGCCGCAGACATTTCAGACTTTACCCTACCGACAGTGGCTTCCATTTCCTGCGTCGATGCTGACGAACTCATCTTAAAGCCATCATAGGTGGCTGTACCAGATGAAAAGGCAGCGATCTTCGGGTCAAAGACGCCGCGAAATTCCATATTGTCGATGGACCATTTGGTGCTTTCCTTGCCGGTTGGCGCATTTATCTCGACCGAACCGTTCACGGAGTTTTTCGACGAAACATCCCACGAGCCGTCAGCCAGCGGCTTGGTCAGGAAGCTGTATTCGCCGAAGTCACCTTTGAAGAGCTCCTGCTTCGGCAGGATCTCCAACAGCTTGGTCGTGCTGAAGGTAATTTTATAACTGTCACCTTCCGGCTTGACGCTCAGAATTTTCTTTTTGAACGCCGTCGTGCCAAAATATTTTGACAAAGTAGCTGACAGTTCTTTTGCCCCATTGGCATCGACCGTTTGCGCGCTGGCAGGTGTTAGCGCCAGCAGGGAACAGGAAATCAGCAACAATTTACGCAAGATATTCTCCAAAGCTCGGTTATCTGACGATAGGGTCGGGAACCCTAGCGATCATCCTTTCCAACGGCTCTAACAAACTCAAATCAAACAGTAAAATGCTTATTTGGTTCGGCGACGATTACTTCGCTCGTGCCACCTTCCATTCCAGCAACAAACTTGTCGGCCGTCTGATCTATTATCGGAAAGGAAGCATAGTGACAGGGTATGACCTTGCCAAACTTGAAGTAGCGCCGCGAAGCAAGCGCCGCCACCGCGCCGCCCATTGTGAAGCGATCTCCAATCGGCACAATGCCGATTTCCGGCTGGTGCAGCTCATTGATCAAGGCCATGTCGGAGAAAATATCCGTATCTCCCATGTGATAGAGCGTTGGTTCATCCTCAAAATGCAGCACAATGCCATTTGCATTGCCGAGTGAATGCGAAACGCCATCCTCGGTCATTTGTGCCGATGAGTGTAATGCATTGACGTAAGTCACTGTAAATCCATCATAAGAAACGGTGCCGCCTGTATTTGTAGGATCGACGCGCTTTACGCCTTTCGAGCCAAGCCATGTTACCAGATCGGCATTGCCAGTCACCAGCGCACCCGTATCTCTTGATACCGCCACTGTGTCACCCACATGGTCGCCATGGCCATGGGTTAGAATAATGTGATTGACGCCCTTGGTAGCATCGGTGAAATCCACGCCCTTTGCACCCGGGTTCCCATTGAGAAATGGATCAATGAGAATGATGTTCTTCGCAGTCTCAATGCGGAACGCCGAATGGCCAAGCCAGGTAATTTTCATTGTTCTCAATCCTATAATTTGAGTCTGACCTCACCAGAGGTATCTAGGGCGCGTTTTGTCTATATAGTTATGTGAACAGATTAAACCGATCAATCAATGATCATCTAATGGCAGGAAGCAAAGACTTTGACGATTTTGGCGATTGAGGAGTTGGAAGACTACGTTGCAGATGGAAAGACCCTTGCCGGTCTTGATCTCGGCACGAAAACCATCGGTATAGCCATTTCAGATCGCGGCTTTTCCTTTGCCAATCCCCGCCCGGTCCTCCGGCGCAGCAAATTCACCCATGATGCTCAAGACCTGCTCAAAGCATTGGCCACTGATAATGTCGGCGCAATCGTGATTGGGCTGCCGGTCAATATGGATGGCAGCGAGGGTCCGCGAGTCCAGTCAACGCGCGCATTCGTTCGCAATATGGAAAAGCTTACCGACCTACCCTTTGTCTACTGGGATGAGCGACTGTCCACTGTCGCAGCTGAACGCGCTCTTATCGGCATGGATGTTTCACGGCAAAAACGGGCGGAGCGAATTGACTCCGCCGCCGCCGCTTTCATCCTGCAAGGTGCATTGGATCGGCTGCAAGGCCTGCGTCAGGAAGCCGATGCAGTCGGCAATTCTTCAGAGTAGCGCGCACGCTCTGCACGCTCCATACGCCAGGCCTTCACCCATGCGATGATCTTGCGCCGACGCCGGAAGGCGATCAACAACAGAACCAATCCTGTATCGAACACGCATGCTCTGGCGACCAGCGGCGGAATACTCTCTGGCGCTATGCCGAGAATATTGCCGTAGATCGTAAAGACCTGGTCGTGCAACTCACGGCTGAAAAAATGCATGCCCATGTTCAGATCATAATAGGACAGGAAATACCATCCCCACAAAAACACCAGCGGTCCGCCCCAGAAAATCAGGAAACTGCGCATTCAATGGTCCTCGAAGGGCTTGCGGGGCTCTTTGGCTTAACCCACGGTTTTTACGAAGTGATTTCGACTCAGAGTGATATCCGTTAAGATATAAGCCGCAACGTAAACCGTTTGTTAAGGTTAATTTAAGAAAATTTAATTCAAATTGAATGCATTAGCCAGAGCCTTTTCGGGCCCTCGATAATTTTTTTAGCCTCATTTTAGGAAAATTTGACTCAACTGCACGGCGAGCACATCTCAGGAGCAGATGTTTCACTGCCCTAAAGCTCCCGAATCAGCCTGCTGATGGATAGAGCGAATTGACAATATTGGCGGCGTTATGCCGGGCATCCAGCATGCCATAAGTCGTGCGCCATTGGCCGCCAAGCCGTGTTTCAATAAACGCGTCGGCGATATCCTCCGATTGGAGATAACGCAGTTCAGCGCCAGCCGCAGCCAATGCCAATTGCTCGGTCAGGATACGGGCTGAACCTTCATCATTTTCCGCAACGCGCATGGCAGCGCGAAGCACTTCCACAGTTCCCTGCCCGCCACGCCCAAGCTGCGCGCCGATCCAGTTCAACACTTCGTCGAATAGCTGCGGACCGCGTTTCAATACGCGCAATACGTCCAGCGCCATGACATTGCCGGAACCTTCCCAAATCGCATTGACCGGAGCCTCCCGGTAGAAGCGCGCCAGATTGCCCTCTTCAATGTAGCCATTGCCACCGATGCACTCCATCGCTTCGTAAAGCATTGCCGGCGCGATCTTCGCCACCCAATATTTTACGACTGGAGTCATGACCCGGGCGAAAGCCGCCTCGCCGCGATCCCTTGCCGCATTATCGAAAGCGCGCGCCAGACGCAGCGTCAGCGCTGTAGCGGCGGCTGCATCCAGCGCCATATCTGCAAGCACACGCAGCATCAAAGGTTTATCGACCAGCGGACCACCGAAAACAATGCGATGGCGCGCATGATGGACTGCCTCGGCCAAACCGGCACGCATCAGGCCAGCTGAAGCAATCGAGCAATCGAGCCGCGTCAGCGTCACCATATCAATAATGGTCTTAACGCCGTCGCCAGGATTGCCGACCATCTGGCCAAGCGCATTTTCGAATTCCACTTCTGAAGAGGCGTTGGAGCGATTGCCGAGCTTGTCCTTCAGCCGCTGGAAACGGAAACCATTCGATGATCCATCGGGTAAAATGCGCGGAACCAGAAAACACGATAGTCCTTCGCGTGCCTGTGCCAGCACTAAAAAGGCATCCGACATCGGCGCAGACATGAACCATTTATGTCCAGTCAATCGATAAAAGCCACTGCCCGCAGGCTCCGCCTTTGTCGTATTTGTATTAACGTCCGTGCCGCCCTGCTTTTCGGTCATGCCCATGCCAAGGGTCAGCCCGGTCTTCTTTGCTGGCGATTTATTGCTGGAGTCATATTTGCGCGGCAGGATGAGCGGCGACCATTCGCGGTAAAGGTTAGGTGCCGCCATTAATGCTGCCAGCGAAGCGCTGGTCATCGTCAAGGGGCAAAGATGGCCGCATTCCAGCTGTGAGGTCAGAAAGAACCGGCTTGCACGCGCTTGATGCCGCAGACCCGATTCCACCTTGCTGTCTTCCCATATGGAAGAATGCAGACCTTGACCGACAGATCGGCGCATCAGTGCGTGATAGGCCGGATGATACTCCACCACATCGGCCCGGAAGCCCTGTCTGTCATGCGTGCGCAGGCGCGGTGTTTCCGAATTGGCGAGGCGCGCCAGATCCAGCGCATCGGCAGACAGCACAAAACGACCGCTCTGTTCCAGTTCATCGCGCACGCTTTTCGGGAATCGCTTGGTGATCTGCATCAGCAGCGGATCGCCCAGATAAGCATTATGCCCGGTCATTGGCGGGGTCTGGTTAAGTACGTCGTGGGTTTTCAAGAAACTGTCCTGATTCAAGTTCGCTTTCTTCTATATGCAGCGAACATTCTGACAAGCGGTTAATATATGGACTCTTTAGGGTGCGAACTCTAACCATAGTCGATATTGATCATCCGCGCGTCGTCAGTTCTCATCTTTCAAACAATTAATTGGGGAGCGAAGGACTATGGCGCGCGGCAGCGCTTGCAGCCGTGCACTATCGCGCTTATACGGGGCACTTGATATGACATCAAAAACATCTCCTTTGCTTTTTCCCCATCGCCACTTGCTTGGCATCAAGGGCCTTTCCCCGCAAGATATTGTTCAGCTTCTTGACCTCGCCGATAGCGAAGTCGCCGTTTCACGGCAATCGGAGAAGAAAAAGAGTGTCCTGCGGGGCCGCACACAGATTAACCTGTTTTTCGAAGCATCCACGCGCACACAATCCTCTTTCGAGCTTGCGGGAAAGCGTCTTGGCGCGGATGTGATGAATATGTCGGTCGGCAATTCATCGGTGAAAAAGGGTGAGACGCTGATCGATACGGCGATGACGCTCAATGCGATGCGTCCCGATATTCTCATCATTCGCCATGCTTCTGCCGGTGCCGCGGCTCTTCTGGCGCAAAAGGTTGGCTGCTCGGTGGTCAATGCCGGCGACGGTGCCCATGAACACCCGACGCAAGCCCTGCTTGATGCGCTGACTATCCGCCGCGCCAAGGGCAAGGTCGCACGGTTGACGGTAGCGATCTGCGGCGATGTTCTTCATTCCCGTGTGGCGCGATCAAACATTATTCTTCTCAACGCGCTGGGTGCGCGCGTGCGCGTTATTGCGCCCTCCACCCTTTTGCCAGCAGGCATTGCGCAAATGGGCGCTGAAGTCTTCCACAGCATGGAGGAAGGCCTCAAGGATGTGGACGTCGTCATGATGCTGCGTTTGCAGCGCGAGCGCATGGCAGGCTCCTTCGTCCCCTCCGTTCGAGAATATTTCCGCTATCACGGCCTGGATCGTGAAAAACTCAAATATGCCAAGCCTGATGCGCTGGTCATGCATCCCGGCCCGATGAATCGCGGTGTTGAAATCGCATCAGACGTGGCTGACGGCTCGCAAAGCGTCATTCAGGAACAGGTCGAGATGGGCGTTGCAGTTCGCATGGCGGTCATGGAAGCTCTGCTCGATCCACGCCGTAATCCGGAAGGAGTTGCCGGATGAACACCACGGTCCTTAACAATGCCCGCATTGTCGATCCCTCGCGCGGTCTCGACGACATTGGCACGCTGATTATACAAGACGGAAAAATCGTTGCCAGCGGCGCCGATGCCCGCAATCAAGGCACGCCGGGCGGCGCGACGATCATTGATTGCAGCGGCAAGGCTGTGCTTCCGGGCCTCGTGGATGCGCGCGTTTTCATCGGAGAGCCAGGCGGCGAACACCGCGAAACAATTGCCTCTGCCAGCCATGCGGCAGCGGCAGGCGGTGTTACCTCGATCATTATGATGCCGGACACGGATCCGGTCATCGACAATGTTGCACTGGTGGAATTCGTCAAGCGAACGGCTCGGGATACGGCTGTAGTCAATGTCTATCCGGCAGCAGCTGTCACAAAGGGTCTGTCCGGCGAGGAAATGACCGAAATCGGCCTGCTGCGTGAGGCTGGTGCGGTGGCGATCACCGAAGGACGTCATTCCATAGCCAATACGCAATTGTTGCGACGCGCACTCACCTATGCGCGCGATTTCGGCGTCGTCCTTGCCCATGAAACGCAAGATGCTCACCTTGGCGTCAATGGTGTGATGAATGAGGGGCTTTATGCAAGTTGGCTCGGCCTTTCGGGCACGCCGCGTGAAGCTGAGGTCATTCCGCTGGAGCGCGATATGCGCCTTGCCGCTTTGACGAAGGGCGCTTATCACGCTGCCCAAATTTCGACTGCCATGTCTGCCGAAGTTGTCAGCCGCGCAAAACATAATGGCTTGAATGTCACCTCGGCAGTGTCCATCAATCACCTCTCCCTCAACGAGAATGATATTGGCGAGTTCCGGACATTCTTTCGATTGCAGCCACCCCTGCGGTTAGAGGAAGATCGCCTCGCCATGGTTGAAAGCCTGCGTGACGGAACCATCGATATCATCGTATCAGCACACGACCCGCAGGACGTTGATACCAAACGCCTGCCCTTTGCCGATGCGGCTGCCGGGGCAATCGGCCTTGAAACGCTGCTTGGCGCGGCGCTTCGGCTTTATCATAATGGCGATGTTCCGCTTCTGCGTCTTATCGAAACACTATCCACTGCCCCTGCTCGCATTTTTGGTCTGGATGCAGGCTCGTTGCGGCCTGGTGCACCAGCGGATATGACCATAGTTGATCTTGACGAACCATGGATTGTCAGGGAAGAAGCTTTAAGATCACGCTCCAAGAATAGCTGTTTTGAAGGGGCGCGTTTTCAAGGCCGTGTTATTCAGACATTTGTTGCGGGAAAATCGGTCTTTTCCATCTAAATCCAAGGGGACGGGTACATGTCGGATTTCTTCCAAGCCGGAATTCCACTCCTGCTCCTCTCATTGGTTTTTGGCTATTTGCTGGGATCGGTCCCATTTGGCCTGGTCCTGACGCGCATGGCTGGCCTTGGCGATGTCCGCAGCATCGGCTCTGGCAATATTGGCGCAACCAATGTGCTTCGAACCGGTAATAAAAAGCTGGCAGCAGCCACTTTGATCCTTGATATGCTCAAAGGCACGACAGCTGTGCTCATTGCGGGAATTGCAGGACCGGAAGCCGCAATCATTGCCGGTCTCGGCGCGTTTCTTGGCCATATTTTTCCCGTCTGGCTGAGGTTCAAAGGCGGCAAGGGCGTTGCAACCTATCTTGGCGTCCTGCTTGGCCTGTTCTGGCAAGGAGCCCTTATCTTCGCTGCCGTATGGCTTCTTGTGGCCTTTGTGACCCGCTACTCTTCATTGGCCGCGCTTGTAGCAGCGGTCGCCACTCCTATTGCATTATATTTCATTGGTGTTCACCAGATCGCATTTCTATTTCTCATTTTGACAATCATCGTATTCCTTAAACACCGCGCCAATATTCAACGCCTTGTTTCAGGGACCGAAGGAAGAATCGGTTCTAAAAAATGAACGAAGAAAAGAAAGGCATTCGCCTTTCTGATGAACAAAGGTTGAGCTGGCTAAGGCTCATCCGCAGCGAGAATGTTGGCCCGGCCACTTTTCGTGAGCTGATTGCCCATTGCGGCACCGCGTCCAACGCTATCGAGATGCTGCCGGATCTTGTTCGGCGCGGGGGAAGAGGCAAGCCCATCCGCATCGCCAGTAAAGAAGATGCTGAACAAGAAATTCGAGCGGCAGCCAGAATGGGTGTTTGCTTTGTCGGCATTGGCGAGCCGGATTACCCCCGCTACCTGCGGCAAAGTGACAACCCGCCCCCCTTGGTGGCAATAAAAGGAAATCCGGATGTTTTCCGCTTGCCAGCGGTGGCAATTGTCGGCGCCAGAAATGCCTCACTGATTGGCATCAAATTTGCCCGGACAATTGCCCGCGAGCTTGGCGAGGCGGGATTTTCCGTTATTTCAGGGCTTGCACGCGGTATTGATACGGCCGCCCATGAAGCAAGTCTGCACTATGGGACGGTAGCGGCAATGGCCGGTGGTCTTGACCATCCTTACCCGCCTGAAAATCTTGCACTTTACAAAGCCATTCCTGACAATGGCGGTGCTGTCATCAGTGAAATGCCCTTGGGTTGGGAGCCCCGCGCCAAGGATTTCCCCCGTCGCAACAGAATAATTGCAGCTCTATCCCTCGGCTTGGTGGTTGTTGAGGCTGCGGAGCGGTCAGGCTCACTCATCAGTGCGCGCCTCGCTGGAGAGCTTGGGAGGCTGGTCTTTGCCGTACCCGGGTCGCCGCTCGATCCAAGAGCAAAAGGCACCAACGGGCTTTTGAAAAATGGGGCGATTGTCACAACCAGCGCCGAAGATATTATCAGCGCGATTGTCCCGCTTGTTGACCGGCCTCCCCCCGAATATACCGGCTTTCCTGCTCCTTTACACGACTTACCCGTGCCATTGCCTCCCCATGAAACAGAGCGAGATCGATTGATTAATCTGCTCGGTCCAGTGCCGGTAGATGTCGATGATCTGATACGAACCAGCCAATTGCACCCTTCGGTGGTAATGCTGATTCTGTTGGAGTTGGATTTGGCTGGCCGACTGCAACGCCACTCAGGAGGTCACGTTTCTCTTTCGTGAAACTGATGTGACACTCATTTGCTTGCGTAATAGATCGCTGCTCTCAATATATGCGATCTCGATCAGGTAGCTCAACATATCCATATTATTTGTCTTTGCCATTGCCCGTAACTCCCCGAGCATTTGCTGGATAAACCTGGCGCTTTCAATTTCATTAATTTCATTGCCGCTCATTAATATAATCCTCAAATACAATCTAATATTGAAAATACGTGTTATACTTGTCTACGAGCATTCTAAACTAAATCTATATAAACTGGTGTTTTTAAGCATTTTCCCCTATAGCCCTGAAACAGGCGCCTTGAATCACTCCCCTCCTTGAATTCAAATATAAAATACCATTAATTGCATAAGATCGACGAGCAACCTAAGGTTGTAATTCACGATTTTTCGCTTTCAGACCTTGACGTTGTGTCTCAGCCTGTTCATTTCACAGGCCAATTCCGAACTAAATTAGTGCTTTTGTAATCTGACAAGAGCAGGAAAGCTCAATTCTGCAATGAACGTTGTTGTCGTCGAATCGCCTGCCAAGGCCAAAACTATCAATAAATATCTCGGCTCCGGTTACACCGTGCTGGCCTCGTTTGGCCATGTCCGCGATCTGCCGGCCAAGGACGGGTCTGTTCGCCCGGATGATGATTTTTCCATGTCCTGGGAGGTGGATTCAGCGTCATCAAAGCGTCTTGGCGATATTATAAAGGCCCTAAAAGACAGTGATGGCCTTATTCTCGCAACCGATCCGGATCGAGAGGGAGAAGCCATTTCATGGCATGTGCTGGAGGTTTTGCAGCAGAAAAAGGTCATCGGCAAAAAACCGGTGAAGCGCGTTGTATTCAACGCCATTACCAAAAGTGCCGTGCTTGAAGCCATGGCAAACCCGCGTGACATTAACATGCCGCTGGTTGATGCCTATCTGGCACGCCGTGCGCTGGATTATCTCTTCGGATTTACGCTTTCCCCCGTCCTTTGGCGCAAATTACCGGGTGCCAGATCCGCTGGCCGTGTGCAGTCGGTTGCATTGCGCCTTGTGGCGGATCGTGAAGCGGAAATCGAACGTTTCATACGTGAAGAATATTGGAACATTGCGGCACTGCTTAAAACGCCGCGTAATGACGGCTTTGAGGCGCGTCTCGTTTCTGTCGATGGCAAGAAGCTTGGCAAGCTCGACATAAAAAATGGTGAGCAGGCTGGTGAGATACGTACCATGCTCGAAGGCGCGGCGTTCAAGGCGGCCTCTGTCGAAGCGAAGCCGATCAAACGCAGCCCCGGACCTCCCTTCACCACCTCCAGCTTGCAACAGGCAGCATCTGGCCAGCTTGGTTTTTCCGCCTCACGTACCATGCAGATCGCGCAAAAGCTTTATGAAGGTATGGATCTTGGCAATGAGACTGCCGGTCTGATCACCTATATGCGTACGGATGGTGTGCAGATGGCTCCGGAAGCGGTGCAAGCTGCCCGTCAGACCATCGGCAAAGTGTTCGGCGAAAAATATGTGCCTGAAAAGCCTCGCTTCTATTCGACCAAAGCTAAAAATGCACAGGAAGCCCACGAAGCTATCCGCCCGACCGATTTTAATCGCCATCCAAAGGATATGCGTAAATTCCTCGATGCAGATCAGGCAAAGCTTTACGAATTGATCTGGAAGCGGGCGATTGCCAGCCAGATGCAATCTGCCGATATCGAGCGGACGACGGTCGAAATTGAAGCGAATAATGGTTCGCGCATCGCCCAGCTTCGCGCAACGGGTTCTGTTGTGCGTTTTGATGGTTTCCTTGGTGCCTATACGGATCACCGCGAAGAAGAAGAGGTGGATGAAGACGCCACCCGCCTTCCAGAGGTGCGGGCGGGCGAAGCATTGGCCCGTGAAAAGATCAATGCGACGCAGCATTCGACCGAACCGCCTCCACGTTATTCGGAAGCCACGCTTATCAAGAAGATGGAAGAGCTCGGCATTGGCCGCCCTTCCACCTATGCCTCGACGCTCGCTACATTGCGGGATCGTGAATATATTACGATTGAAAAGCGCAAACTCATCCCTGAAGCCAAGGGCCGTTTGGTCATTGCGTTTCTGGAAAGTTTCTTCCAGCGCTATGTTGAATATGATTTCACGGCGGATCTCGAAGAAAAGCTCGATGAAATTTCTGACGGAAAGCTAAAGTGGAAAGACGTTCTGCGAGCCTTCTGGACAGATTTCTTCGGCTCTGTCGACGGTATCAAGGAACTGCGCGTCACCAACGTGCTTGACGCTTTGAACGATAGCCTCGGTCCGCTTGTGTTCCCTCCGCGTGAGGATGGCAGCGATCCGCGTATCTGCCAGCTCTGCGGAACGGGCAATCTTTCGTTAAAACTCGGCAAATATGGCGCTTTCGTCGGCTGCTCGAACTATCCGGAATGCAAATTCACCCGTCAGCTTGGCGGCAGTGAAGCGGCAAATGAAAATGGCAATGGTGGCGATGAGCCGAAACTTCTCGGCAAAGACCCCTATACGGATGAGGATATTACCGCCCGCAATGGCCGGTTTGGTCCTTATGTGCAACGCGGCGAAGGCAAGGAAGCCAAGCGCGCCAGCTTGCCAAAAGGTTGGACATTCGATGCGCTTGATCATGAAAAGGCGTTGGCGCTCCTCTCGCTGCCGCGCGATGTGGGTCAGCATCCTGAAACGCAGAAAATGATCTCTGCTGGCATTGGCCGTTATGGACCCTACCTTACCCATGATGGCAGCTATGCCAATCTGGAAAATGCTGAGGAAGTTTTCACAATCGGCCTCAATCGGGCAGTAACAGTCATTGCTGAAAAACAGGCAAAGGGCCCGGGGCGTGGACGCGGCACACCAGCGGCTCTCAAAGAACTCGGCGAGCATCCTGATGGGGGCCCGATTACAGTTCGTGACGGCAAATATGGTCCATATGTCAATTGGGGCAAGGTCAATGCCACGCTTCCAAAAGGCAAGGATCCGGCAAGCGTCAGCGTTGAGGAAGCGCTTGTATTGATTGCCGCCAAGGCCGGTTCGGCGCCGAAAAAGAAAGCGCCAGCCAAAAAGGCCGCAGCAGCAAAGAAGCCCGCGGCGAAAAAGGCGGCTCCGAAAAAAGCCGCCGCGAAAAAAGCAGGTTAGGATCAGAAATTGGCACGCCGTATCTCTCCTCCCAGCGGAAAAAAGCGGCCTGCCCACTCTGCTTCCGCTGGTCTTATCAAGCCGGTGCGTGAAGCTCGCATGCCGACCCGCGACGAGATTCTCCAATTCATCAAGGAGAATCCCGATCTTGCCGGTAAGCGGGATATCGCCAAAGCATTCAATCTGAAAGGCGATGCCCGTATCGCTCTGAAAGATATTCTGCGCGATCTGGCTGGCGACGGTCTGGTTGAAAAACGCGCCAAGCGTCTCGCTGTGCCTGGAAGCCTGCCAAGTGTAGCTGTTCTGGACATTACCGGACGCGAAGGTGATGGCGGCTTGATAGCAAAACCAACTGAATGGGAAGCAACCCATGCAGACGAACGCCCGCCGGTCGTTTTCATTCGCGCCTCGCGCGGGAACAAAGGCCCTGCTGTCGGCGTTGGTGATCGCGTGCTTGCCCGTATCTTCCAAGGTGCTGATCCAAGCGGTCCAGCCTATACAGGGCGCGTCATCAAGAAGATTGAGCATCGCAAGGATGCCGTGCTTGGCGTTCTGCGCAAACTCGACAATGGCGAATGGCGTCTTGAGCCGGTCGAACGTCGTCAGGCGGAACTTGCCATCGATCCGGCACAACTCGACAACGCCAAGGTTAATGATCTGGTCGAGGTCGAGGTCTCGAAGATAAGCCGCTACGGTCTTGCCCTTGGGCGCATTACCCAGATCATTGGTTCAGTTGCCAGTGAAAAAGCACTGTCCATGATCGCTATTCATGAACATGAGATACCGCATGTCTTTCCTGACAGCGTTATGGCTGAAGCGGAGAAGGCCAAGCCCGCGACCATGGCCCACCGCGAGGACTGGCGCGATGTCCCGCTCGTCACCATTGATCCGGCGGATGCCAAGGATCATGACGATGCCGTCTATGCAGAACCAGATACAAACGAGAAAAATATTGGCGGCTATATTGCCACCGTCGCCATCGCCGATGTCGCAGCCTATGTGACACCGGGCTCGAAGCTTGACCGCGAAGCATTGAAGCGCGGCAATTCGGTCTATTTCCCGGACCGGGTCGTGCCTATGTTGCCCGAACGTATCTCCAATGATCTTTGTTCGCTCAAAGAATTGGTGGATCGCCCTGCCCTTGCTGTCCGCATGATATTTGACAGCGAAGGCCGCAAAATCTCCCACACCTTCCATCGCATCATGATGCGTTCCCATGCGCGCCTGTCTTATCCGCAGGCGCAGGCAGCGATTGATGGCGCAACGGATGAGAAAACAGCGCCAATTCTCGATACGATCCTTAAGCCGCTTTGGGCTGCATATGCAGCTTTGAAACGTGGACGCGACGCGCGCGAGCCGCTCGAACTTGATTTGCCGGAAAAGAAAATTTTGCTGACACCCGAAGGCGGTGTCGACAAGGTCATTATCCCGCCCCGCCTTGATGCGCATAAGCTCATCGAGGAATTCATGATTCAGGCGAATGTGGCCGCCGCCGAAACGCTGGAACGCAAGAAGCAGCCACTGATCTTCCGTATCCACGATGCGCCATCATTGCAAAAACAGGAAAGCCTGCGTGAATTCCTGCGCACACTCGACATCTCGCTCGCACGCGGCGCCGATATGCGGCCCAACCACTTCAACAATATTCTGAAGCGGGTGGACGGCACCGAACAGCAGGACATGGTCAATCAGGTCGTGCTGCGTTCGCAATCACAGGCCGAGTATAATCCAGCCAATATCGGGCATTTTGGTCTGAACCTGATGCGCTATGCGCACTTCACTTCACCAATCCGCCGCTATGCGGACTTGATCGTACATCGTGCACTCATCTCGGCTCTGGGACTTGGCCCAGATGGCATTACACCAGACGAGGAAGCCGCGCTTCCCGAGATTGCCGCACTGATTTCCACCTCCGAACGGCGCGCCATGGCAGCAGAGCGCGCAACGGTGGACCGCCTGATAGCACATCATCTTGCCGATAAAGTCGGCGCGAGTTTTGAAGGTCGCGTGCAGGGTGTGACCAAAGCTGGTCTTTTTGTCTCACTTGCGACATATGGTGCCGATGGCTTCATCCCCATTTCAACTCTCGGCGATGACTACTATCATTATGACGAAACCAATCACGCGCTGTCCGGCGAACGCAGCGGCAAGGGTTTTCGCCTCGGTGATAATGTCGAGGTTCGGCTTGTGGAGGCCTTGCCCGTCGCCGGCGCGTTACGATTTGAAATGCTGACAGAGCCACACCCGGTTCCCAGCGGCGTGCGCTCGCACCACAAGGCGACACGTTCCACGCGCAATAGCCAGAAACGTTTTCCTGGCGGTTCACGCGGCAAGCCGGGAGGCCGGAGAGGTCGAGGATGACAGAACAGCTTATTGGAAAAAGCATCGCACAGACGAGGCCGTACCGGCCTGTCGGTCAGGCGATGTGGCGCGGCTTTCTTGGCCACTGCCCCCATTGCGGACAAGGCAAACTCTTCCGAGCCTTCGTCAAATCCGTTGATAATTGCTCTGTCTGCGGTGAAGATTACACCCACCAGCAGGCCGATGATTTTCCTGCCTATATAACCATCACAATTGTCGGGCATATTGTACTTGGTGGCTTCCTTGCGATGGAAACTCTTTTCATCATGTCGAACTGGGCACATCTGGCAATATGGGTACCATTGACGATCATTATGTCGCTCGCCTTACTCCAGCCGATAAAAGGCGCGATCATAGGCTTGCAATGGGCAAATTACATGCATGGATTTGGTGAAAGCAGGGATCCGGAATAGAAATTTCATGGCCGTGAATGACCAGAGAAAGCCGGTTCTTCCCGAACAGGGTTTGAAAAAGCGGGTTCGCCCCCGTGACGCGGCCTCATTGCTGATCGTGGATCGCTCTGGCGATGAATTGCGCATTCTCATGGGCAAGCGTCACATGAGCCATGTTTTCATGCCGGGGAAGTTCGTCTTTCCCGGTGGTCGGACAGAGGCTGCTGATGGGCGCATGACCGCCATTGCAGAATTGTCCGAACATGACAGCACCAAGCTTCTTGATCGTATGGCGGGACGTTCAAGCATTAGGCGCTGCCGTGCATTGGCGCTTTCCGCGATCCGCGAGACTTACGAAGAGGCCGGCTTATTTCTTGGCCGGAAAACCGAGTTTTCAAATGTTTCCCATCCGGACTGGGCTGCATTTGCCGAGCGCAATATTATGCCAGACCTTTCCGCGCTTCGCTATTTTGCCAGAGCAATTACCCCTCCTGGCATGTCTCGCCGTTTCGATACACGATTCTTCCTGGCATTCCGTGAAGCCGTTGCCGATTGGCTTCCTGAACAGACCAGCCCCTCGCAAGAGCTTGAGCAATTGGCCTGGCTTTCCTTTGCCGAAGCGCTGGAGCTTGATATTCCAGACATCACCAGAATGATCATACGCGAAGCGCAAGGTTTGCTTGAGGCAAATCCCTCCCTTGATCCCGGTAATCCTGTTATCCGGTATCGCTTAAAGTATGGGCGATTCGTCCGGGAGGTTTTTTGATCGATGGATGCACTTAACTCTGACCAGATCAAAGTCGGGTCGTCATGGCGCGCGCTCGTTGCGGCCATAGCCACTATCAGCGCCGTTGGTGTCGCCATCGGTCTTGGCATTCCACTTCTCAGCGTAATTCTTGAAAGCCGCGGCCATTCCGCCACTATGATTGGCCTGAATGCTGCTGTCGCTGGCATTGCCTCCATCGCCGCCGCCCCGTTTGCGGCTCCAATCGCTGCCCGATTCGGCGTTGTTCCGACATTGCTGGCGATGCTGTTGATGGGTGGCCTCGCCTTTTTCGGCTTTCATTTTTTCACCGATTTCTGGATATGGGTCGTCCTGCGCGTGTTTTTGCACTTCGCACTGACAATGCTTTTCATTCTGTCTGAATACTGGATCAATGCTGCCGCTCCACCCGAAAGACGCGGATTGGTGCTCGGCATTTATGGAACAGTACTCTCCATGGGTTTCGCACTTGGGCCGTGGCTGTTTGCGCAAATAGGCAGTGTGGGAATTACGCCCTTTGCAGTCGGCTTTGGTATTATTGTTGTAGCCATGTTGCCTGTGCTGTTCGCCTCGAAAGAGAGCCCTGATTTTCACGAAGAAGAGCATGTTCCATTCGCTCCCTTCATCTGGGCAGTGCCAACTGCAACCGCAGCCGTCTTTGTTTTCGGCGCCGTGGAAACGGGCGGCTTTGCCTTGTTTCCGGTATTCGGTGCCCGCATCGGCTATAGCGAGGCCAATGCAGCTTTGCTTTTGACAACAATTGGTCTTGGTAACGTTCTGATGCAGATTCCGATTGGTCTGCTGAGCGATCACGTGAAGGACCGACGCAAGATTCTTCTCGCCTGCACGCTGATTGGACTGCTTGGAATGGGGCTCCTGCCCTTCATCTATTATAGCTGGTATCTCGTTGCAGCCCTGTTGTTTGTTTGGGGCGGTGCCGTGGCCGGGCTCTATACGGTGGGTCTGGCGCATCTTGGCTCGCGATTGACCGGACGTGAACTCGCATCTGCCAATGCGGCGTTTGTGTTTTGCTATGCGGTGGGTATGCTCGTCGGCCCGCAGGCAATTGGTATAGGCATGGATATGATGGGGCCTAGCGGCTTTGCTGTTGCCCTGGCGCTGTTCTTTGCTGCTTATGCGTTGCTGGTTGGATCAAGGTTAGTCAGCCGCAAAGGATAATAGGTACAACTTCAAGTCGCTGGAATTTTCTGAAAACTATCGTATATTGGTTCTTGGAGTGAGGGCGAGTTTTCGCCCACCCCTCTTTTCCTTATCTTCTGAATTGAACCCGGACGGTTACTGACCAGCTCGTCCGGGTTTTTCTTACAATAAGGCTGATGCTAGACGGCAAATACCGCATAGTTCAACTCCAAGTTTGAAGGCAAAGCTTATGCCTTTAGTTGGAGAAGCCAATCTCCTCCAATGCACCGCTGGCCCAGTGCTTTCTGCTTTTGCCTTCAAAACCTGAAACTAGAGCGTTTTCATTGAATTCCGGGTCAGTTTTGGG
>UCNP01000070.1 GCA_900473335.1 Hyphomicrobiales bacterium
GCGGTCTTCGGATCGCTTAAAATTACTACAAAGACGCGCTTCGATGACCGCCCGTCTTTCCCACCATCTCAATAGCCAGACGCAAAAGCGGGCGTGGCAAGGGGAAAACATATCTGCTCTTTGACATTATGGATCATTCCCGCTGCAAGGTTCACGCAAGCCGACCTTGATAGTCCTGCCATACTGGCGAACATGCAGGAGCAGGTTTTGGGTATTCTAATTGGACTGGTCGTGACAATGGGATGTCTGCTTGGCGGCTTTATCGCTATGGGCGGACACGTTGGCGTTTTGATGCAGCCATGGGAATTCGTCATTATCGGCGGTTCTGCACTCGGCACCTTTCTGGTGGCCAATCCTTTCTCGGCAGTCAAGGATTCCGGGCGCGCCTGCATGGAGGCTTTCACCAACAAGGTTCCAAAACAGCGTGACTATCTCGATGTGCTGGGTGTTCTCTATGCCCTGATGCGCGAACTGCGCGCAAAATCACGCAACGAGGTTGAGGTTCACGTTGATAATCCGAACGAATCGACCATCTTTCAGGCATTTCCAAGCGTCCTGAAAAATCATGACCTGACACATTTCATCTGTGATTATTGTCGGCTGATCATTATCGGCAATGCACGGTCCCACGAGATCGAAGCTCTGATGGATGAGGAAATTCACACCATTTCCCGTGACAAGCTGAAGCCTTATCACGCAATGGTCAGCGTGTCGGAAGGGCTTCCCGCGCTCGGCATTGTCGCCGCCGTGCTTGGTGTCATCAAGGCCATGGGCGCGCTCAATGAGTCGCCCGAAATTCTTGGGCATCTTATTGGCGCAGCACTTGTTGGAACCTTTGCCGGTATCTTCCTTTCCTACGGTGTCGTTGGCCCCATCGCAACCAAGATCAAGACAACGCGCGAAAAGCAGAACAGGCTCTACATCATCGTCAAGCAGACATTGCTGGCCTATATGAATGGTGCCCTGCCCCAGATTGCACTTGAATATGGCCGCAAGACCATTTCCGCTTATGATCGCCCGTCCATTGATGTTGTCGAGCAGGAAACCCTCTCCCCAGCGCCCCTGCAGCAAGCGGCCTAAGGTTCGTGATGGACGTCGAAGCCGAACATAAAAAACCCGACGCACTGGCCGATAGCATCCTGCGGGCAGCCGGTCTTTCGGTCGATGATCTGAAATCCTTTGAAACTGTGTTTCGTGACCTGGCCTCATCATTTGGCGGCAGACTTGCCGCGCAAACTGATGCAGCCATTACTGCCGAATTCACCCATATTCGTTCCCTTGAGAAAGATGCCGTAACTGACGCGATCCACAATTCAGCCTTGGTTGGCATGGTCCCGGTGCCCAAATGGGGATCGCGCATCGTCCTGGCCGCTGACCGCAATTTTGTCGATTGCGGACTTGAAGCTCTTTTCGGCTCGGGCGGCAGTTCTGAGATTACGATTGCCAAAAGACCCTTCACTTCCGTCGATATGGGAATTGCACGGCAGCTATTCAGCGACATAACATCATCGCTCGATCATATGTTCTCCGGTGGCGATCCGATTTTCCAGATAGGCGAGCTAGCCGATGCTGCGCATCTTGCGCCCGGCACGGTGACTGAAACGCGCATGATCGCCTGCACTATCGGCCTTACCGTAACGGGTCGCTCCGGTCACGTGTCAATTCTATTGCCACGTTCCGCTTTCCGACCGATGCAGGATGCAATTGCCCGCCTTTTGCGGCAACCCGCACATCATCTCGACCCAAGCTGGGCGAAGAAACTGCGATTGGAAGTCAGCCGGGCACATATCGAAGTCGAAGCCTATTTGCAGCAAGGTTCGATGACACTTGGGCAAATCGCCTTACTGCGCCCGGGACAAGTCCTGCATTTGCCCAAAGACGCAATTGATCAGGTTCGCCTGCGCAGTGGCGATCAGGCGCTATATAAATGCCGCCTTGGTAAAGCTGGAAGCGCATTCACTATTCGCATCACTGATCCCATCAACGAAGAAGAGGACCTCCTTGATGAGCTTGCTGCTGGTTAACCTGATCTCGATGGGTTTAAGTGCCGTTTCGTTGATCATATTTTTCGCCGCGCTGCGCAAAGCAAGCAGCCTGACGGCAATGAGCAGACTTATGGCAAATCAGGTTGCAAGCTCGGCAAACAATCTCCAGAAAGCATTGGCCATCCTGCAAGCCGAACGGGAGATTTGCCGGGATGAAAGCATCCGGCTCGAAGCCTGCCTTAAAGACTCTGATCGGGTACGCTCGGAAATGGCGCACGCCATGGAACTGATAAAGCGCGCAAGGCTTGATTTGAACGAGGATGCGCTTGTCGCCGCCGCCATGCAGCAACCGGCAGCCGCCCCTCACATAGCTCAATCAACGATCAAGATGAGCCCGGTCAATCACTTCGTCAGTGATCAACTCAGATCGACACCGCAAACACATATTCCTTTGAACGAACCAGCGCGTACTTTGCCGGTTTTTGTCAACCGTATCGTCCGTGCCAGCGACGTTGCGGGTGCCGTTCTTTAACCCTACTCCGTATTCGGGATTATTCGCATCATGGCAATATCGGACAAGAACTCGATTGAAGACGAATTGAACGACGCAATTGAAGAGCTTCAGCGCGATGAACCGCAGCCGGCGCGCAAACCGGCTGGAGCCAAGCCCAATATTGATCTGATCATGGGAATTCCTGTTGATGTACAGGTTGTTTTGGGCAGTACATCCATGCCTGTTGCAAATCTCATGAAGCTTGGACGCGGTTCCGTTGTGACCCTCGACAAGCAGATCGGCGATCCGGTCGATATCGTCGTCAATGGTCGCATTATCGCGCGCGGTGAAGTTATCGTTCTTGAGGATGACAGTTCAAGGTTTGGCGTCAGCTTGACCGAAGTTATCGGTAGCGGCAATTAAGCGTGGCGAGATGAGCGATCAAGCAACCGAAGAGGCACCAAACGCCATTCAGGATCTGTCCGGGCCTGAAAAGGTGGCAGCATTGCTCGTCGCCATCGGGCGGCCATCGGCGTCCCGCCTCCTCAAACATTTCACTGCCGATGATTTACGCTCCCTCGCAATGCATGCTCGCAAGCTTGAACCCATCACGCCAGGCGATCTGGAGGAACTGGTAAAGCAGTTCGAGAATGCATTTGCCGATGGTGCGCCTGTGTCCGAAGCTGGCATGCGTTTTGAGGGCCTTTTGCGCGAATCCCTTTCCGCCGACGAAGCAAGCGCCGTCATCGAAAATCGCCGCCCGGAACTGCTGGCGCAAGAGTCCGTGTGGGATCAATTGCCGCGAATTCCCGTGGATATTTTGCATGCCTATCTCGTTGCCCAGCATCCTCAGGTCACCGCCTATGTCATTTCCCGCCTGCCTTCCGACATAGCCGCAAAGCTGCTTATCCGTTTCTCCCCGGCGTCACGAAGCACTTTGATCCAACGAACGCTGCATATTCGTAAAGTTGCGCCCGCTGTCTCCGCCATGCTTGAAACCATTTTGCAGCGGGAAGTGACCGGAAAGGACAATACCTCGTCCGAAAAGAGCCATCACGGTACGATTGCGAATATCATCAATCAGCTGGAAAAATCCGAAATTGATGAATTGCTTGGCGATCTGACCGATCTGGGGGCGGACGATCTGGCCAAGATCAAGGCCAAGCTGTTTACTTTCGAAGACATTGCACGTCTGTCGCAGCGCTCAAGGCTTGTTCTTTTCGACGACATCCAATCAGATGTTGTTACCACCGCCCTACATGGATGCGAGCCGCAACTACAGGAACTCATCCTCCAGTCGCTTTCAACGCGTGGGCGTCGCATGGTTGAGACAGAGCTTTCCAGTCCGAACAATGTCAATGCCAATGCCGTTACGGAGGCAAGACGCTCAATCGCTCGAATCGCTATTGCTCTGGCCGAGCGCGGAGATCTCCGCCTTGAGCCCGAACAGGTTGCGCCCTGACGGGAGCGTCTTGTTAAATGTCAGACGATACCGACAAAGAGAGCAAAACCGAGGAAGCAACTGAGAAGAAAATCAGCGACGCAATGGAAAAAGGCAATCTGCCCTTCTCCCGCGAAGCACCAATTCTTGCCTCGATCATCGCGCTTATCATCATTCTTGTTTTTGTAGCGATACCAAGCGGCGCGAAGCTTTCTTCGTTTCTATCGGAGCTCTTTGACAAATCAGATGATTGGCGGTTGAACAGCGCCGATGATGCCCGGCAATTGTTTGGCATAATAGGGGCTGCGGTCGGTCTGGCGCTACTACCCGTCATGATTTTGATCCCCGGTGCAGGTATTCTCGCCTCTGTCCTGCAAAATGCTCCCAGAATTGTTTTCAAACGCATTGAACCGCAACTATCCCGTGTTTCACCAGGTAAAGGTTGGACCCGCATTTTCGGGGCTTCCGGTCGTATTGAATTCCTGAAATCGACCTTCAAATTTTCCGCGGCAAGTATCATCGTTTTCATGATTTTTTTCCGCGACAGTCATTTCTTTGTTGATGCAATCATTACCGAGCCGAGCCAACTCCCCGAGCTTATCCGAACACACATCATGCGGCTACTGTCTTCAATTGCAATCGCCGTAACGGTGCTTTCCGCCTTCGATATTGCCTGGTCGCGCATCCACTGGCGCAACGAACTGCGCATGACGCGGCAAGAAATCAAGGATGAACACAAACAGGCTGAAGGCGACCCGCTCCTCAAGGCACGCTTGCGTTCGCTTGGACGCGACAGAGCACGACAACGTATGATTGCGTCCGTGCCCACCGCCACGCTCATCGTCGCAAATCCGACACACTTCTCAGTTGCACTTCGTTATAATCCTGCACAGGATTCCGCTCCTGTCGTTGTCGCCAAAGGCCAGGACATTATTGCAGTTAAGATAAGGGAAATTGCACAGGCCAATGATGTTCCGGTCTTTGAGAATGTGCCATTGGCACGCTCACTCTACAAACAGGTACAGGTTAATAGCGTAATTGCTCCGGAATTCTACAAAGCCGTGGCTGAACTTATTCAGTTTGTTAATACCCGCCGAAAATAATATCATTCCCCGATAATCGGATGAATTTATGAAGAAAACCCAATATTCCTCGGCGCGTGTCGAGATTCTGGAGCGGCATCTGACAGAGGTTATAAAGGACCTTCTGCTCGTTGACGTTGCCGACTATATCGCCTTTATCCGCTGTGAACTGTTCGGCAATATTGCTGACATCGTCAACTCTGCTACCGAGTTGACCTTCTATCCCAACACACTCACTTTCGGTCATGGTGGTGAGTATAATCTTGACTGGAACTCCACACCTACAGTGACGTTGGATTTGGAATTTCGAAACATGGGCGTAAATGCCTATTTTCGGTTGATCCTTTCGGCGAATTTAGCAGAAATTGATCTTCATCATTTGCGTTTTGCTGAAACGGGCCGATCTCCGGCAGAAAATACAGCACTTCTTGAAGCCGCTTTTGCAGATGCGCGTCTGCCTCAACTTACAGCTTCCGAAAGCACAGATTAGAATCTGTTTGCGATAGCCGGCATTTCTATGGCGCCCAAAGCCAATGCCGTTGCGACCGTTGAAGTCCGATTGGCACAACCCAGCTTGTTTTTTGCATTTTGCAAGTAGGTCACGACCGTCCAGCGGGCGATGTCAAGAATTTCACCGATCTCACCATCCGTCTTTCCAATCGCGGCCCAATAGAGGCAATCCAGTTCTCTTTTGGTAAGTAGCTTCGCAACAACGGCGGCAAGTGCTGGATTGCGATTGCCGTGGAGTTTCGTGTGCAGGCGAGCTGACGATGAAACGAGACGTTGACTTATCCGCTCCACAAAGCTTGCCTGTTCAGACTTGTCGACAGTGAAAGTGAACTCGCTGATCCCTTTGAAGCCATTATTGTTGGAGGCATCGACAGCAAGGAACAGGTTGCCGTTACTACGCATCTCACGGTCACAAAGATATTTTTTTATCTCTAATGATGTTTTGGCTTCATCTGCAAGATTTCGGATACTCCCAGCAGCCTGGGTAGGCCGACGCTGTGTAACCACCGCCTCAAAAAGAGGGTCCACTTTGTGATAGGCTTTAGCCGCGTACCGCAAAACCCAATTGAAGGGTAAAGTCGTCGTGACAGAAATATCCGGTGCTAATCCGCGATGTTGAGCGGCCTGATTGGAATAGCCAACATGCGTTATATGCATGCACCCCAACTGCTCCCGAATTTCGATAAGCGTCTCCAGCGTATCAAGCTTGGCAGAGCCAAAAAAGCCTTCCTGAAAGTCCGGGAAATGGGCCAAATCAAAGTGCATCGGATAACGAACTAGTCCCCCTCGCGATATGCCAGCATGTCGTTAGCACTCTCAAGGAATGTCTCGTTTGAAGGGCAAGAATCAGCGTGAGTCCATGGTTGCATACGGCTGACCGCGCGCACAAGCTGTGAACAATTGTATTTTTAACTTTTCACATATTTAGGGTATGCTCGTAATGTACTTGACAAAAATCTTTGAGGGCCTCTCCATCGCTTGCCTCAAAGGCCTGTGCTATTGTTCGCCATGACAACCGAAAAGACCGATGATTTCTTTGAAGCACTCCCTGTTTTTGAGCGGTTTGAGGGGGTTGCGGACAACTCCAACTACAAGCCGCTACCAGAAGACTGGATATTGGCCAGCGCAGACATTGTAGGTTCGACCGAGGCCATAAAGCAGGGACGCTACAAGGTTGTAAACATTGCTGGCGCAAGCGTCATATCCGCGCTTCTCAATGCATTGGGTAAGCATAATCATCCATTTGTTTTTGGAGGTGACGGGGCGCTCGTCGCCCTGCCTGCATCTCAGACATCGAAGGCCCAAGAGGCACTCGCAGCAGTGCAAGCATGGGTCTCGGATGAGCTGCACCTGAACCTACGGGCGGCACTTGTCCCCATGGCGGATGTCCGGGCACAAGGTCTGGACGTGCGGGTAGCCAGATTTAAAGTCAGTCCGGATGTCTCCTATGCAATGTTTGCCGGAGGAGGAGCAAGTTGGGCCGAGGCTCAAATGAAAGCCGGGAAATATGCTGTCAAGCCAGCGGCTTCTGGTTCACGTCCCGATTTAACGGGCCTTTCATGTCGGTGGAATCCTGTACAGGCTCGAAACGGCGAGATTGTTTCGATAATTGCTGTGCCCGGTAAATCTGGGGCAAACGCTCTCTTCCAGCAATTGGTCGCTGATATAATCACAATAGCAGCCGAACAAAATCGCGGCGCCCATCCGATTCCTGAAGAAGGGCCTCCAATCGAGTTCGCATTGCAGGGAGTCGGTACAGAGGCAAAGGCAACTGCACCAGTTGGCAAAACACTCTATCGGAAGTTAGCTATTCTTGCTCAAATCGGGCTGACGGTAGTTTTGGATAGACTTGGGCTGACGGCAGGTGGTTTCGACCCCAAATCATACAAGCGCGAACTGGCGCAGAATTCTGATTTTCGTAAATTCGATGATGGCCTAAAAATGACCCTCGACATTGACGCCATACGGTTGAGGCGCATTGAAGAGAGACTTGAGAAAGCCTCAAAAGAAGGAATTTGCCAGTACGGTTTACACAGGCAAAGCGCTGCTTTGATAACTTGCCTGGTCCCAACACCACGCGCACATGATCATATTCATTTCATCGATGGTGCCTCAGGCGGCTATGCAATGGCCGCCAGCAATCTTAAAGCTAAACTTGCCTGACCACTATCTAACTGACAATGGACGCCGCATCAGACCTGCCAAATTTCTATGACTTCACGATATGATCAGCCATGAGCCCACGTTTGGTGAAAATATTGCGCGTATCAATGATGAGGGGTGAGGATGCCGCAAGCAATGTATAATCAACGCTGTCATGATCCGTTGAAATCAAAACTGCGTCATAAGATTCGACAGTCTCTTTTGTGAGATCGACCGACTTGCGTCCTTTCAGTGCCATATATTCGCGCGTGGAAGGTATTTCCGCGACATAGGGATCATGATAATCGGCGGCACCACCACGCTCGTGAATAATCTCCATCAAACGCAGAGACGGACTTTCTCGAATGTCCGGAACATTCTTTTTGTAAGCCAAACCTATAATGAGAACGCGCGAGCGACTGAGAGCCTTTCCGCTACGAATATCCAAGGCTTCGGCCAATTTACCAACCACGTAGCGGGGCATAGCGGAGTTGATCTCGCCGGCGAGCTCGATGAACCGCGTCGGCAGATCATATTCGCGCGATTTCCAGGTTAAGTAGAACGGATCGATCGGAATGCAGTGACCTCCAAGGCCAGGTCCGGGATAAAACGGCATATACCCAAAGGGCTTCGTCTTCGCAGCCTCAATAACTTCCCATATGTCTATCCCCATCGCGGCATAGACGGTTTTCAGCTCATTGACCAAAGCTATGTTCACGGCTCGAAAAATATTTTCTGTGAGTTTAACCGCTTCCGCCGTTGCATTGGATGAGACAGGCACGACGGTTTTGACTGCTTGCCCATAAAATCCCTGCATCAACTCGCCAGCCTCAACACCATCTCCAGCGACAATTTTGGGAATGCTCGACGTATCGAAATCCCGATTGCCCGGATCTTCACGCTCTGGCGAAAATCCCAGAAAGAAGTCCCTTCCCGACTTCAATCCCGTCTTCTCAAGAATGGTTTTGACAATGCCGTCCGTCGTTCCGGGATAGGTAGTCGATTCCAGAACAATCAACTGGCCCGATCGCAACGTCGCCGCAATTGAACGGCTGGTTGCCTCCACATAAGAAAGGTCGGGATCGCGGTGTTTCGTCAGCGGGGTAGGAACACAGATGACAATTACATCACAGAAAGCCAGCTGCGAAAAATCATCTGAAGAGTGGAACCTTCCCGACGAACTTTCTCTAGTGAGATCGTCACTGCTTACTGCTTCGATATAGGAATTGCCGGCGTCCAAGGCGCGAATTTTTGCCGGATCGACATCAAATCCTGTGACGTTAAATCCGCTCTTAGCAAGTGTTATCGCCAAAGGGAGCCCCACATAGCCAAGCCCGATGACCCCCGCTCTCGCTTGATACGTTTGGATTTTATTCAAAAGGTCGGTGAAAGGCGTATTGGTCACGTAATTTCCCAGTCTTTTCTGGCCCGCTTGGGCGTAGATGGCCGCTATATGAATAGCTGTCAAGTGACCCTGCACGCCCCTCCTTATGTAACAATGAAGTGACAAAGACCTATTGTATCGGATTGATGAAATTCCCATCTGACAATTGTCAATAATGATTGAAGGACGTCTATTTGTTTGCCCGCATAATTTGAGTACACTGATGGCCTCCATTCTCTGACGGATTATTAGCCAGCGTTGACACTATCTGCGGACTCACTCATCCTGTTGCCATTACTCTCCTGTTTGCACGTAGCAGATACGTTAAACGGACGAAATAAGCGGGAAAATGGACGTGGCTCGAATTTGTAAGGACAAGGGATGAGCGCGATCCAAGCGGATGTTTCTACAATTCTTCTCGACAAGGTGGCAGATTGGCTTACGCAGTCAGCTTTGGCGGGCGACAGTCTTGAGATCATCGTTCGTGGATTTTGCGAACGCATTGCCGCTGCGGGCCTGCCTATAGCTCGCGTCAATCTTTCCTTTTCAATGCTCCACCCACTTTACGACGCTCTTGGCTTTACCTGGAAGCGTTCAAGCGGCATAACTGTGGAAGGGTATCGCCATAATCCAGGTGAAAAACCCGAGCGATTTCTTCTTAGCCCCTACTTTTATTTGCTCAGCAACAATCTTGAGCATTTGCGTCGCCGCATCGATTTGGACGGACCTTCTGAATTTCCGGTTCTCGACGAGTTGAAGCTTGAAGGGATGACGGATTACCTCGCTTTTCTGCAATCATTTGGTGGCCAGTCAACGCAGGGCATGATGGGGTCTTGGGCAACCGATTCAAGCGAAGGCTTCAGCGATCTTATGATTGCCAAACTTCTGCGTTTGCAAAATCATCTCGCTGTGGCAGCGAAGATGGCGGTTCTTGGCAAGCTCGCAGACAATATGCTGACAACTTACCTTGGCGGCAATGCAGGTAAACGCGTTCTCAATGGTCAGATTCGCCGAGGCGATGGGGAGACCATACGTGCTGCCTTGGTTATGGGCGACATGCGCCAATCAACCATGCTTGCCGAAAAAGAAGGACGGCAGGCCTATATCGATACTCTCAACCACTTCTTTGATGCTATCGCAGCCCCCTTCAACCGCGGCGGCGGCGAAATTCTCAGCTTTATGGGTGATGGCTTTCTCGCCGTCTATCCATGCGGAAGACATAAGGATCCGTCCAAAGTTGCTTGTCAGTCCGCGCTTTCTGCAGTCTCGAAAGCGCAGGCACGCGTTACCGAACTCAATACTCTTCGTCAACAAGACGGCCTTAGCGCCATCAAATATGGCATTGGATTGCATGTTGGCAATGTGATGTTCGGGAATGTCGGACTGAAAGACCGACTAACATTTTCTGCCTTCGGCTCAGCCGTAAACGAAGTGCAGAGGCTGCAAAGCCTGACAAAGAAGTATGACCGCGAAGTTGTTGCCAGCCAGGCATTCGCCACCTATTGTGGGGGCGAATGGACAACACTTGGTGAAGAAAAATTACGTGGTGTCGGACAGAAGGTGACAGTTCTTCTGCCCAAGCAGGCAGGACAAACAGCTGAGCTTGACGATGCTTACGACGAAATCACTTATGATGGGCTTTCAGAGGCCGAACAGGTCATGCTTCTTCACCGGGACGCCAAAACGTCTCCGCCAAAACGCCCTCTCCTAGAGAAATTCATGCAATGACAGGAAAATACGTCGCTATGGCCTTTCTTGCGACAGCTTTAAGTGCAACGGGTGCAGCAGCAGAGTCCAGAAGTGACGTTTTGATCGATAGTTTCGATGGAAAAAAATTTTCAGCTACAGGCGGACTCTACTATCGCCAGAATTTTGAACAGCAGGCTGGAAGAGTTGAATTTCAATCTGAGGTCAAGAAAACCGGCACTGGTGCCTTGAAGCTAAGTGTAAGGCCATTTTGCTCTAAAATACGCAAGAATTGCAGTGAACGGGCTGAGGTTTGGGAGAAAACCAAATATCGCGTCCCCTATGACCAAGGGGTTTGGTATGGTTTTGCTGTGAAGTTTGCTGACCCAATCCCGAAGGGAGATCATCGCTATCTTATTGCGCAATGGAAGAGGGAAATTGGCCCCGAAGCCATCGGTGATTTCAGTCCCTTCTTGGCGTTGCGTCTGAACCACGGAAAGCTTTTTGCAACAATCGAAACCAATTATGTCGCGCCACCCAAGAGTACAAGAACTGCCAAAAGTTGCAATGAAAAACAAACTCCCGTTTGGTATAGGCCCGACACCAATCAAATGCGCGCACTTGTTGCAAGCGACGATAAATGGGCGCCCCAAGACGGCAAGCAGTTCAAAAGCTGCACTGATGCCATTGTGGTAACAGACAGGGGCAACAAGCTTCCCAGCCCGGATTCTGGCTGGATTGATTTTGCCATATATACAAAGCCTGGCCCTGACGGGTCTGGCCATGTCGAGATTTTTGCTAACAATAAATGGATCGTGACCGTCAAAGGTCATATTGGCCATGCCGATCACGGACTTGGCAATAATCAATATTTTAAATTCGGTCCATATCGGGCGGCCGACAAGACCGAGTGGGCGCTTTATTTCGATAATTTCCGCAGGTCACCCCGCTGCTCCGATGTCCTCGATAGTTCTGTATGCCCCATTCCCTGACCGCAGTGCGATATGTATTTGATCTGCTTGACCAATTACCACGCAACGAACTGGACTTGGATCAGGGCGTAAGCTAGTCTCATTCCCATTGACAGAAAACGACAGCCTTTAAGGATCAAGTCGCTCGCATGACGTCGGGAACAGATTTGTTACGCATTGAGGACCTTGGCATCTCGTTTGCGATGCTTGGTGGGCGAATGAGCGTGGTCAAGGGCGTAAATCTTCGCGTTCTGCCAGGCAAGGTGACAGCTCTTGTTGGGGAGTCTGGCTCTGGTAAATCGGTTATAAGTCAATCAGTTATGGGCATTTTGCCCAATACGGCCAGTGTCACCGGGAAGATTCTCTTCACCGATCCCGAAAATGGCAAAACAGCCGACATATTGCAAATGTCTCGTGATGGCGCTGAGTTGCGAGATTTGCGTGGCAAGCGAATGGCTAAAATTTTTCAAGAGCCAATGACGTCCTTGTCACCATTGCATACGGTCGGCAATCAAATAAGCGAAGTTTTACAGATCCATACGCAAGCAAGTAAAGAGGAACGCAGAGCTCAAACAGAAGAGATGCTGGGCCTTGTCGGATTTCAAAACCCGGCGCGCACTTACGATATGTATCCGTTTGAACTATCCGGAGGCATGCGCCAGCGGGCTATGATTGCAATGGCATTAATCTGCCGCCCTGCCCTTTTGATTGCCGACGAGCCTACGACGGCACTCGACGTAACCATACAGGCACAAATCCTCGAATTGCTGAAGGGCCTGCAGCAGAAGCTGAATATGGCAATGCTGCTCATCACACATGATCTTGGTGTGGTAGCCAATATGGCCGATGAGGTTGTGGTCATCTACCATGGCGAGATCATGGAAGCTGGGCCTGTAGATGCCATTTTTCGCAATCCTCAACACCCATATCTAAAGGGTTTGATGGCTGCCGTACCACATTTCGACATGAAGCCCGGCGAACGCTTGAAGGCCCTGCGCGAGGTTCCGGTTAACTCAGACACGCTTTGGGCAAAGAAACCAAAGCCAGAAAATACGCCCGAAATATTGCTTAGTGTTCGCAATCTGACGAAAACTTACGCCATCCGCAAATCCGGCATGTTCGGCAAGCAGGATAAGACCCGCATCAAAGCTGTTGATGACGTCAGTTTTGATATCCGCCGGGGGGAATGCCTTGGCCTTGTCGGCGAAAGTGGTTGTGGCAAGACAACACTCAGCAAGATTTTGATGCGCGCTATTACGCCCGACGGTGGCAGCGTGACTTTTGATGAAGGCAACGGAAAAATTGATGTGCTGGCGGCACAGGGTGACGCTCTGATGGACCTGAGAACCCACATACAGATGGTTTTTCAGGATCCGGTTTCATCTTTGTCTCCACGCATGACGATCCAGAATATCCTGAGCGAACCGCTCGAAATTCATGGACGTGGTGATAAAGCCTATCGTCTTAAAAAAGTGCGGGCTTTAATTGAGGCAATCGGCCTCGACCAACGTTTTCTCAATCGCTATCCGCATAGTTTCTCAGGTGGGCAGCGCCAGCGCATAGGTATTGCGCGCTCATTGGCGCTTGGACCGCAATTATTGATCTGCGATGAGCCCGTCTCAGCTTTGGATGTCTCTGTACAAGCGCAAATCTTGAATCTTCTTAAGGACTTGCAGAAGAAATTGGGCCTTACCTACCTCTTCATCTCACATAATCTTGCCGTGGTTGATTACATGGCCGACCGGATAGCGGTTATGTGCGCCGGACGTATCGTTGAACTGGCACCTCGGGAAATCATCCTGCGCAATCCAATACACCCCTATACTCGCTCGCTCCTGGCGGCCGTCCCTTTTCCTGATCTTGATCGGCCACTTGATTTTGTGACCCTCAAGGCAAGTGGCACCTCTGACAAGCAAGCCTGGGGGCCTCAATTTTCCGGCGAACCAGGATCAGACGATCTTGCGCCGACAGATCTTGGTGGAGGCCATCTCGTATTAGCCAGACGCAATGTCGATGCCAAGGAGTTACGAGTTTGGTAACAAGGCGCAAAATTCTTGGTACATTGGGTCTCGGCGGGCTGGGATATCTGATGTTGCCCCATGTTTCGTGGGCGGCAGATCGTGACCTCGAACCTGAATTTTTGTCCGACCGATTAAGAGCGCGCGACTTGCCACCACTTGTGGAGCGTTTGCCCACACGCCCCCGCATAATTGGCTTGAAGGAAATGGGGCGTGTCCCTGGCCGTTATGGAGGCACGCTTCGCACTCTTATCGGTAGCAGCAAAGACATCCGTTTCATGACAATCTACGGATATGCAAGGTTGGTGGGATATGATGAAAATTTGGTGCTTCAACCGGATATTCTCGAAGCATTTCACCAAGAAAACGATAGTATTTTTACCTTCACCCTTCGGGAAGGTCATCGTTGGTCGGATGGCTCGCCTTTAACAGTGGACGACTTCCGCTACTGGTGGGAAGATGTCATTCTCGACAAGGATCTGACACGCGGTGGAGGCTCGCTTGATCTGCGCGTCAATGGAAAGCTGCCGCGCTTTGAAGTCGTCGATAAGCTGACTGTGCGCTACAGTTGGGATGCGCCCAACCCCAATTTCTTACCAAGTCTGGCAGCACCACAGCCACTGGCCATTCATGGCCCCTCAACCTATCTCAAGCAGTTCCATAAGAAGTATCAGGATCAATTCAGGCTGTCTGCATTAATGCAGGAAAACAGGGTGAAAAAGTGGGCTGACCTGCATATCAAGATGGCGCGCGAATATCGACCTGAGAACCCAAATCTCCCAACGCTCTATCCTTGGCAAAACAGAACTGCACCACCTGCCGAACAGTTCATCTTCGAGCGCAATCCTTACTTTCACCGTGTCGATGAGAATGGCCGGCAATTGCCCTATATTGACCGCTTCATTTTGAATGTTAGCTCATCTTCAATTATCCCTGCGAAAGCTGGGGCTGGCGAAAGCGATCTTCAAGCCACAGGTATCGACTTCAACGACTATACTTTTCTAAAAGATGCAGAGAAGCGTTATCCGGTAAAGGTCAATTTGTGGAAGATGACCCGCGGATCACGCGTTGCAATTCTACCCAATCTGAATTGCAAGGATGATATATGGCGCGGATTATTCCGCGATGTGAGGGTTCGGCGTGCATTGTCGCTCGCAATAGATAGACATGAAATCAACATGGCAGTTTTCTACGGTCTCGGAACTGCCAGTGCCGACACAGTGCTTCCAGAAAGCCCTCTCTATAAGCCAGATTATGCAAAAGCCTGGATCGACTACGATCCGGAACAGGCGAATGCTCTCCTTGATGCTGCCGGGCTGCAAAACCGCAATGAAGATGATATCCGCCTGTTGCCGGACGGACGCCCCGCTGAAATTACCATAGAAACGCCGGGTGAAAGCACGTTGGACACGGATGTGCTGGAACTTGTGACCGATCACTGGCGAAAAATCGGCATTGCCCTTTATACCCGGACTTCGCAGCGCGATATCTTCCGCAGTCGCGCGCAAGCCGGCAGGATTATGATGTCCATCTGGTTTGGTCTGGAAAATGGCGTCGCCACGGCGGACATGAACCCGCAACAATTGGCACCCACCTCTGAGGACCAGCTTCAGTGGCCGCTATGGGGTATGTACTATCTTTCGCTCGGCCAAAATGGTCAGGCTCCGGATTTGCCCGAGGCACAAGAGCTGATCCGTCTGCTGGATAGCTGGCGCGAATCCAAACAAATGGATGAACGAACTGCCATCTGGCACCAGATGCTTTCTATCTATACGAGCCAGGTTTTCTCAATCGGCCTTATAAATGGCACGCTGCAACCCATTCTGCACACGAACAAATTACAAAACTTGCCCGAAAAAGGTCTATACGGCTTTGATCCCACATGTTTCTTGGGCATCTATATGCCCGATACATTCTGGCTAGAGACGGAGCAGGTTTAGGGATGCTGCGTTATATACTCTGGCGCATTGCCGCAATGGTCCCCACCCTGCTGATCATATCGGCACTTGTTTTTGTTATCATTGAATTACCTCCGGGCAATTTCATCGATAGCCAAATTGCAGAAATGCAGGCTCAGGGTGAAACGGTAAATATGCAGGATCTGGAAGAACTCCGAAGCCAATATGGCTTGGACAAGCCCCCGGTACTGCGCTATTTTTATTGGGTCGGTGGCATGTTGCAAGGCGATTTCGGTTACTCATTCGAGTATCAACTGCCTGTCAGCGAGGTCATTGGTGATCGCATGTGGCTGACGATTCTGGTGTCTTTCGTCACAATTTTGTTCACTTGGCTTATTGCTTTTCCGATCGGCATTTATTCCGCAACACATCAATATAGCTGGAGTGATTACGGGCTGACATTCCTTGGGCTCCTTGGCATTGCCATACCCAACTTTATGCTCGCGCTCATTTTAATGTATTTTGCCAATGTCTGGTTCGGTACATCCATAGGGCACCTGATGGACCAGCAATATCTCAACCAGCCGATGAGCTGGGAGAAGGCGCGTTCCATTCTTTCGCATTTGTGGATACCGGTCATCATTGTCGGGACCGCAGGAACCGCGGGCATGATCCGTCGTCTGCGCGCAAACCTTTTGGATGAGTTACAGAAGCAATATGTCATGACCGCAAGGGCCAAAGGCCTTCATCCGTTCAGAACGCTGATTAAGTACCCTCTGCGCATGGCTCTCAACTTTTTTGTATCCGACATCGGGTCCATCTTGCCAGCGATCATCTCAGGTGCAGAAATTACAGCGATAGTGCTTTCTCTTGAAACGACGGGGCCCATGCTCATTAAAGCCCTTCAGAGTCAGGACATGTACCTTGCTGGCTCATTTCTGATGTTTCTGGCATTCCTGACTGTTATCGGCGTGTTGATCTCCGATATCGCGCTTGCTTTTCTCGATCCCCGTATCCGCCTTGCGGGCAGGAGCACCAAGTGACGGCTCAGATACCTCTCCCCGGTGCGCCTTTACAGCACTTTGTCTCAACTGCACCCTTCGATCCCATGTCGATTGAAGAGATGACAGATGCGCAGGCCAAGGTACATCTTGCCTCTCAACTGAAGCTAATGTGGTGGAAGTTTAAACGCCACAGGATCGCTCTTGCCTCGGGCATATTTTTACTTGTGCTATATGGTATGATTATCATTGCGGAGTTTCTCGCTCCCTATAATCTGCATACACGCAATGTCGATTTCATCCACTCTCCGCCACAGCGCCTACACCTCTTCAAGGATGGCAACTTCGTTGGACCCTTTGTCTATGGCCGTGAATTGAAAGTGGATATGGCGTCGCTAAGACGCGTCTATACCGACAATAAGAATGATGTTCAGCTGATCCGTTTCTTTTGTAGAGGCGATGATTACCGTTTCTGGGGACTGGTGCAGTCCAATATCCATTTCGTATGTCCGGCAAAAGGCGGCCAGATGTATCTTCTTGGAACCGACCGACTCGGACGCGATGTTTTGTCCCGCATTATCTATGGTGCGCGAATATCTTTAACCATCGGACTGATCGGCATCACAATAAGTTTTGTCCTTGGCATCATCATTGGCGGTCTGGCAGGCTATCACGGTGGCGTCTTTGATCTGCTGGTTCAGCGTGTGATCGAAGTTTTACAGTCCTTGCCTAGTTTGCCACTGTGGATGGCGCTCGCTGCCATTATGCCTGTGACCTGGAGTCCAATACTGATCTATTTCGGTATAACCATAATTCTTGGCATGCTGGATTGGACCGGGCTTGCGCGGTCTGTCCGCTCCAAGCTGCTCGCCCTGCGGGAGGAGGATTATGTCTTGGCCGCACAGCTTATGGGCGCTAAGAGCAGCCGTATTATCGGGCGGCATCTCGTCCCCGGCTTTATGTCGCACCTGATTGCAACGGCAACAATTTCTATTCCCGGAATGATCCTTGGTGAGACCGCCTTGAGCTTTCTCGGATTGGGTCTGAGACCGCCAATAACCAGCTGGGGCATACTCCTGACAGAGGCGAGAAGCGTCAGTGTCATTGTGTTCTACCCTTGGCTACTCTTTCCAATGGTCCCCGTTATTCTTGTTATCCTGGCGTTCAATTTCTTGGGAGATGGGTTGCGCGACGCGGCCGATCCATACAGATAAGAGGTTGGCAGATTGCAATTGATCTCCTATTTGAATGGTACCGTGCGGGCCTGTCCGCAAAAAAGAAAGTTCCGACAATGATGCGTCGTTTCGAGGATGCACGTATCCTGATGTATAGTCACGATACGTTCGGATTGGGTCACTTGCGGCGGTGCAGAACGATTGCACATTCGCTTGTCGAAGATTATCGCGGATTGAATATCCTTATCATTTCGGGCGCGACGATTGCCGGTGCGTTTGATTATCGTGCACGAGTGGACTTCGTAAAAGTGCCAAGCGTGATCAAGCTTCGCAACGGCGAATATACCTCGCTCGCACGGCATATCGATCTGCACGAGACTTTGAAGATGCGGCAATCCATCATCAGGCACACCGCCGAAACATTTCAACCCGATATTTTTATCGTCGACAAGGAGCCTATGGGTCTGAAGGGCGAAGTCGAGGAGACCCTCACCTACCTCAAATCACGCGGGACTACGCTTGTTCTTGGTTTGAGGGAAGTTATGGATGCGCCGCATCTTTTGGAGGCGGAATGGAAGCAAAATCAGGTCATTAACAAGATTGACCAACTGTACGACACTGTGTGGGTGTACGGTCCGCCAGACTTTTATGATCCCTTGGTTGACCTTGAGGTACCGGAGACGATCCGGGATAAAATGAAATTCGTTGGCTTTCTACAGCGTAGCGTATCTCATGAGGTTACCTCTGCACATGTTCCTGATGGTGACTATATTCTGGTTACCACGGGCGGTGGCGGTGATGGTGCGGACCTCGTGCACAATGTCATTCACGCCTATCAGCAAGACCCGACCTTAAAGCATAAGGCATTCATTGTTCTTGGGCCGTATATGCCTGCCAAACAGCGGGCAAAACTTGTCAAGAAGGGCAGCAAGATTCCCTACATACAGGTTATCGAGTTTGATAATCGCATGGAAGAGTTGATCGCTGGAGCAAAAGCAGTGGTCGCCATGGGTGGGTACAATACCTATTGCGAAATATTGTCGTTCGATAAGCCCGCCTTGATCGTGCCTCGCATCGCCCCTCGTGAAGAGCAGTTGATCCGTGCCAAACGAGCCGCTGAACTTGGCTTGATTGAGATGCTATTACCTGAAGAAGCCGAGGATCCGATAAGGCTTGCAGAGGTACTTAAGCGTCTTCCTGAACGCGCACCTCCCTCCCAAAGTGGCAAAGGTGAGGGTATGCGTCTTGAAGGGCTTGTACACATCTCTGAAATCGTCGGAGAATGGTTGGAAGATCGAGAAAATCAGCCGCTGCCTGCGGTGGCGGAGTAAGAGTAAACTTGCCTATACGACGTAAAACACTTGTTGTTCTGAAGGGCTATCCGCGCCTTTCAGAAACTTTCATCGCGCAGGAACTCCTCGGTTTGGAACGTGCAGGTTTCGACCTCACCCTCATTTCCATGCGCAAACCAACGGACAAGAAACGACACCCTATCCACGATGAGATCAAGGCGCGGGTCGTCTATTTGCCGGAATATCTCCATAATGAACCGCTCCGTGTCTTGCGTGGCCTTATCGGCAGCTGGAAGCGGCCCGGATTCCGGCCCTTGTTGCGTCAATTCTGGTCCGATCTTTTGCGCGATAGAACCCGGAACCGTTTTCGTCGCTTAGGACAGGCACTGGTGCTGGCGCATGAATGGCCAGATGCAGGCGAATGGCTTCATGCACACTTCATTCATACACCGGCATCCGTGACGGCCTATACCAGCATTCTGACCGGCATTCCGTGGACTTGTTCCGCTCACGCAAAAGACATCTGGACATCGCCGGACTGGGAGTTGACTGAGAAGCTGGATGCTGCGCGGTGGAGTGTTACCTGCACCCGCTCAGGATTCGAGCATATGCGTCAACTCACCGACCGGAAAGACAGCGTGCACCTTAGCTATCATGGCCTTGACCTGACCCGATTTGCGCCTTTTGACCAACGACGATCCGACCGCGATGGTACCGATAAGGCTGACCCCGTTCAAATATTAAGTGTCGGGAGGGCAGTGCCGAAGAAAGGCTATGACATCCTTCTCAAGGCATTGGCGCAATTGTCGCCGGAACTCAATTGGCAATTCACCCATATTGGCGGTGGTGATGAGTTGGCGAGACTCAAGCCACTTGCAAAGTCGCTTGGGATTTCAGATCGCATTCAATGGAAAGGCGCACTCGCCCAGGAAGAGGTCCTCGGCCACTATCGGCAATCGGACATTTTTGCATTGGCATGCCGTGTCGCTGCCGATGGCGATCGTGATGGATTGCCTAATGTCCTTGTTGAAGCATCCAGTCAAAACCTTGTTTGCATTTCGACCAATATTTCGGGCGTTCCAGAGCTATTGACCGGCGGCGAAAATGGCTTTGTCGTACCACCAGAAGATCCCCGCCTGTTGGCGATAGCCGTTGAGCGGGCAATCCGCGAACCGGATCTAAGGCATCGTCTTGGCCTGGCCGCAGGCCGACGGGTTCGGGAGCATTTTGATCATACTTCCAGTATTCGGCAACTTACGCGGCTGTTTGAAGAGGAGTGGCAAGCATTATGAGGCCACCACGCGTCCTCTTTTATGTACAGCACTTGCTCGGAATAGGCCACCTTGCGAGAGCCAGTCATATTTCCCACGCATTAGTCGGTGACGGCTTTGATGTGACCATGGTCACTGGCGGATCGAATGTATCCGGCTTTCCTGGATCTGGTGTTAAACAGATTGCCTTGCCACCGTTACTAGCAGGAAGTGCTGGTTTTAGCGGACTTGTCGATGACAACTTAATGCCTGCCAGCGATGAATACCTCAATAAGCGCCGGAGCCTGCTGCTCAATACCTTTCGGGAAGCAAGACCCGATATTGTAATCATTGAAGCTTTCCCGTTTGGTCGGCGACAAATGCGTTTTGAGCTTATGCCATTGCTGGAAACTATCGAAACGGCGAAGCCAAAACCTATCTTGGTGACTTCTGTCCGCGATATCCTGCAAGAACGAACCAAACCCGGACGCGACGAAGAAACTGTTGCCCTCATCAAACAATACTTCGATCACGTTCTGGTCCACGGAGATCCCAATTTTGTCGCTCTGCCGGACACTTTCCCATTAGCGAAATCGATTGCCGACAGGATCATTTATACGGGGCTTGTAACAGGCCCCGCCCCTTTGCCTTCCGCTGACAGGTTCGATATTGTAGTTTCAGCTGGCGGCGGCGCTGTGGGCTCTGACCTTCTTCGATCTGCATATCTCGCTGCCACTCAATCCGATTTTGAGGGAACGTGGTGTCTTATCGCTGGCCCCAATCTTCCTGAACCTGATTTTGCATCCTTATCCGCCGGAGCCCCTGACAATATTACTGTTGTGAGATTTCGCACCGACTTTCCTGGTCTGCTGAGAAATGCTCGTCTTTCAATTTCGCAGGCGGGCTATAATACGGTTTGCGATATACTTGGCGCTCAGTGCCGTTCCATACTTGTCCCATTTACAACAGGTGGCGAAACAGAACAGAATGTTCGTGCAACACATCTTGAAGCTCTTGGACTGGCAACTGCATTACCGGAAAACGGCCTGAATAGTGATATTCTTGGAAATGCAATTACATCTGCCCTTAATGCAGCGCCCCACCCGAAACACAACCTCAACTTGAATGGCGCGCAGCAAACTGCTGCAATCTTGCGGCAGATAGTTTAAGGCCGATTTGCTGGGACAGGCTCTCATATTATGATGTTATATGGCGTCTTTGGCTTTGATGATGTAGGTTTAAGCGATTCAGTCAACAAGGCCACCCCCACCGCTCTGCCTGTTTCACGATATAGATTACGCTGACGTCACAGCCCACGGTTGTTCATGGAAAAAAGTTTAACTCGTTACATCTGGTCGAATACCCGATTGCAGCAGATATGGATTCTGATTGTTGTTGCGGTTTCGATGATCCCGTATTTTTTGTCGTTCGATCTGCCAAAGCAGATTGTCAATGGTCCTATACAGGGAACAGGCTTCGAATCCCCCGGGGCGACGCAGACTTTTATGCGTATCCGATATGATGTTCCTTATATTGGCGAGGTTACATTCTTCAACGGTCTCGAACTGACCCGATTTGAGACGCTAATGGCGCTCAGTTTCGTATTTCTGCTTTTGGTAATTATAAACGGGCTCTTCAAACTCTATATCAATACTTATAAGGGACGCCTTGGAGAGCGGATGCTACGCCGCATCCGCTTTGAACTGATCGATCGAGTCCTCCGCTTTCCCCCGGCGCAATTCAAGCGGGTAAAGTCGGCCGAAATTGCTACCATGATTAAAGACGAAGTGGAGCCTATGGGTGGCTTTACGGGCGATGCCTTTGTGCAGCCTGCTCTGCTGGGTGGTCAGGCATTGACGGCGCTCGTCTTCATCATCATGCAGAACTTCTGGTTGGGCATGATTGCTGCCGGTATTGTCGCCATACAGGGTGTCGTTATCCCGCGCATGCGCAAGCGGCTGCTCGAGCTTGGACGGCAGCGGCAGCTAACGGCGCGCGAATTATCAGGCCGCGTTGGTGAGATCGTAGACGGTATCGGCACAATCCATGGCAATGATACATCGAACTACGAAAGAGCTGATATTGCAGCGCGTTTGGGGCTTATTTTCTCGATCCGCTACGATCTTTACCAATGGAAATTTCTGGTCAAGTTCATCAATAATTTTCTAGCGCAGGTCACGCCATTTCTTTTCTATTCCATCGGTGGCGTTCTGGCTTTGCAAGGAAGGCTCGATATCGGTCAGCTTGTCGCTGTTATCAACGCATATAAAGATCTGCCCGGTCCGCTCAAGGAATTGATCGATTGGGATCAGGCGCGACAGGATGTTCAGGTAAAATATGCACAGGTGGTAGAGCAGTTTAATGTCGACCAACTGGTTGACGCCAAAATTCAAGCCCTCGCACCGGAACCTGCAAACCGTCTTGAGCACTCGTTACATGCGGTCAATCTGACAATTTCTGACGATAGCGGCGCACCTCTGCTGCATCATATCTCGGTAGAAATAAGACCCTCCGAAACAGTCGCAATCGTTGGTAATAGTGCCAGTGGCGCCGAAGCGCTCGCGGAAGCCTTTGCGCGTCTGGTTTGGCCAGATCAGGGCCGTATTACAATTGACGGAACGGACCTGCTTGAGCTGCCTGAATCAATCACAGGTCGCCGGATCGCTTACGCCGCATCAGACACCTACTTCTTCCACGGGACGCTGCGCGACAACCTTCTCTACGGGCTTAAACACGCCCCTTTGACAAAAGTCGAGTATGAAGGAAAACATGCGATCAAATACAAATGGAACCTGAACGAGGCAAGGCGTGCAGGCAACCCGGAACTCGATCTCAACAGTGATTGGGTGGACTACTCTTCTGCAGGGGTAACAGGCCCTGACGACCTTTTTAAAGTAGTTCGCCCTGTTCTGGATGCAGTACTGATCTCGCAGGATATTCAGGATATGGCGCTGCGATCATTGGTAAATACCGCGACCCACACCGATCTTACCGACAGGATTGTCGAACTTCGTGAAGCCCTTCGTAAACGTCTCAAGAAGGAAAATCTCGAGGACCTTGTCGTTCCATTCAAGCTTAAAGAGTATAATCCGCAAGCGACAATCGGCGAAAACCTTTTGTTCGGCACAATGAAACGCCCTATGATGACCAACCGCAAACTTGCGGCTCATCCCTATTTCCGCTCGGTTCTGCGCGAAAACGACCTTTACATTGACTTGTACTCGATGGGCCTGGAAATTGCATCGAATGCTGTGGAACTCTTTCAGGATTTGCCCCCTGATCATCCGTTTTTCCAGCAACTCACATTCATGACTGCTGACGATATTCCGGCCTACCAAATTCTTTTGCAGAAGCTGCAGGGCCGGGGAATTGAAGCGGCATCGCCGGAAGAACGCTCAAATATTATCCGGTTGAGCTTCTCTTATATCGAGCCAAGGCATCGTTTTGGTCTGCTGAATGATGAGCTAATGGCCAAGATTGTAGATGCACGGGCCCGCTTCCATGAAAATTTACCCGCGGACCTCAAGGAAGTCATCGAACGCTATGACCCAAAGAAGTTCATCTCATCCGCAACACTCTTGGACAATGTTCTTTTCGGACGAGTTGGATTTGCACAAACGGATGGTTCCGACAAACTGCGCGAGATAATGCGTGATATCTTCAATAAGCTCGGTCTTTTCGAGAGCGTTCTTTCCATTGGCCTTGATTTCGACGTGGGGTCAGGCGGCAAGCGCCTGACAAATGTTCAGCGTCAGAAATTAAATGTAGCGCGTGCCCTGCTTAAGCGCTCTGATTATTTGATCCTTAATCGCCCGCTGCCGGCGCTTGATCAGAGGGTTCAAGATAGAATTACGCACAATATTATGGAAACTATTCACAAAGAAGGGCATTCACCCTCCATCATTTGGGTACTTTCCAACACCAGCCTCGCCAAATTGTTTGATCGGGTCATCGTTTTTGACAGTGGAGCACTGGTAGAGGACGGAACCCATGCTACTCTTCTGGAGAAAAACGGTGTATTTAAACAATTGGCTTCATAAAATCCGATGATGGCCATAGGGGTTCTTGCATATGCTGCTTAAAGATGAAGTGGAAATGTTGCGACGTGTGCCGCTGTTTTCGGGAGTTGCTCCTGCAAAACTAAAACTCCTCGCATTCACATCAGAGCGTGTAAGCTACAAGTCCGGGCAGGTGCTGTTCAATCAGGGAGATCCAGCGGATGCTGCCTATGTTATATTATCGGGGGCAGCCGATATTCTTGCAGACAGTCCAAGCGGCGAGATAAAGGTCGCCGAGATTGAACATGATTCAATCGTCGGGGAAATTGCTATCCTCTGCGACACCACGCGAACGGCAACTGTCAAGGCAAACTCGCCGCTCGAAGCCTTGCGCATCAGCAAGGATCATTTCATCAAGCTCTTGAGTGATTATCCCGAGATGACGATTGAGATCATGCGCGTTCTTGCCGATCGTCTGAGCCACACCACGACTGAACTCAGCGAAGCCCGCAGCAAACAAAAGCAGCACGCTTTAAAGTGAAGCTATTTCATCACTGGATCGCCGGTCGTCCTCATGGACGCAAGATTGCGATCTATCCTTTTGCTTTTACATCGGATTGTCCGAAACCTGAATTCCACTTTTGGTCCGATGCACTAAGAGCGTTTTGCGTTTTGATAGATTCAAAACGACGCTTCTTAAGTCTTTGTTTTTACACAATTCCGATTGGTAAAACCGCTACACACTTTTCCTGGAATTGCTCTAGGAGCGGCTTCTTAATTGCCCTGTATCGAGCGAAACAGAAAAATTTCGAGACGGCAGTCCTGCCATATATGACGCCATCATCCGAAAGATTGTTGCAAAGGTCTGTCGGGCTTCACCAGGGTCAGTTACCTTGGACGTATAAGCATCGATTAACAGTCGATATATTGCAAGCCTGTCGTCCGATATCCACTCCAGCGCCATCTCACTGCCCATTCGCAACCGATACCAGTCACCAATTAGGTCAAGCGCTGAAACGGAGGCCATCTTTTCTATCGACGCATTCATCCTGCTTGAGCGGGAACGCTCTGCTTTCATAGCCGGGCCAATCTCTTCAACACCCAACTCATTTTCGCAGTAAGCTAATAAAAACAGATCACAAAGATTCAATTGCGTGATCGCATGAGCGAGTTTGGATGGCCATTCCCGCTTGAGATAGCGGTGTATTACGAGCTGATCCACATGCTTGGATAGAAATTCACCATAGCTCGCAGCCTCAAGCATGGAGCCAATATTCTTCCTTGTGACTGCAATTTCTGTTCGGTATCTGGCACTGATCTCACTATCGATTGGGATATTATTCAGTGATATGGTTTCAATATCCATTTTATCGTTATGGATGGTCAGCACTTTATAGGCGGGAGGAAACGCTACAAGCGACGGCACTCCGATATTCGTCAGTGTTCCCGTGGCATTTGTAAAACAGGCAGTATCATTGACATGCAAATGACCGCTAAAATGGACTGACACCCCACTGTCTATCACTGCACTTGCCACCTTGTTCAAGGGCGTTCTTCTCACCGAACTTGTCATTCCAAGCAATGTCTGTTCGTCCGCTGTCGTGCCATCCATCATGTCGATCATTGGATAATGGGAGAAAGCCAGAAGGGTCTTCCCTTTAAGTTCGGCTCGTTTCGAAACATCTTTCATCCACTCCAGAATAAAAGGCTTATGAATAAGCATGGCATTCCAGCCGGCATCGGTACTATCAATAAATGCTGCGGAATCTGATTTTGAGATGTCTCCATTGCGTGGTTCAAATACGTTGGCGTCGATCATGAGCAGCCAAAGATCCGGCACTGGTTCAATCAGATAGGATGCATCCATCAGTTGATATTCGTTGCTCCCATCAGCAGAACGAACAGTATAAAACCGGCCCTCCGGGCCTTCATTCCTTCCAAACGGCGTTTCCCAATAAATCGCATTTGGTTTTGAAAAAAAACCCAGTTCGGGAAGAGCGTACAGACCTTCAGATATCCCGGGCAATACATTTTATCGGTGAATATCATTGCCTCGGCATCTTCATCGACAAACTCACTGTCACTGGCGACAGTTGTATAAGTGCCATTCGCATTCAAAAAGCGCTTGGCATGATGACGGCCATTCAGTCCAAAAATATCATGATTGCCTGTCGTTCCGACGAACTCCAGTCCATGATCATTACTATACCTATCAAGAAGATTCCTTAGCGCTGAAACCGTCCCGACCTGCCCATCATCTGAATAGTCGCCGAGCAAAATGACAAGCTTTATTCCCCGCGCAACGACATCATCAAGTGCGCCGCAAAGTGCATCATAACTCTCGTTAAACACGCGAGTGGATCGCATCGTATCCGTGAGCCTACGGGCAATCATATGGCGCCCCCCGACTTCTATGCCTTTAAAATCATAATCCCCGTAAAGATCATGAAAATGAGCATCGGCAATAACGGCAATTCGCGAGAACTTTGATGAAGACATGATTACGCCGTTCAGTGGTAAACTAATCTACTCATATTGGTTTTTGTCATAAACCTTAAAAAGCATGTTGCTATTGCCTACATATCAACAGAAGCAAATTTTTAATGCGTGGCCCGTCAATAAAAAGGAATACAAGCCTCGCATAACGCTCGTAGTTTGACTACGATATCCCCAAATTGGGGAACCAGGTGTAAAGAGCATAATGAACGACCAAGTATTTCGGGTGAAATTCTGGGGAACACGAGGCAGTGTAGCGGTTTCGGGTCCGGAATTCATACGCTACGGTGGGAACACCGCCTGTATTGAGGTTCAATGTGGAAACCGGCGATTGATTTTTGATACTGGCTCCGGTGTCCGGCAGGCTGGTGAAGCATTGTCACGGGAAGGTGTTGAACAGCTCGATATCATTTATACCCATAGCCACTACGATCATATTATCGGCCTCCCCTATTTTACTCCGCTCTATAATCCGATGATGAGCGTCCGTCTCTGGTCAGGTCATCTGGCAGGACAGATGACAACAAGACAAATGGTCAAGCAATTCATGCGTCCGCCATGGTTTCCAATCGAATCCGACATTTGCCAAGCGTGTCTCAATTTCCAGGATTTTCAAAGCGGCGATATACTTACCCCCTTTGAAAAGATTGTCATACGTACGGACAGGTTGAATCATCCGGGTGGCTGTGTCGGTTACAGAATTGAATGGGCTGGCCGCGTCCTTGCTTTGATTTACGACACCGAGCATGTCGCTGGCGAACTGGATCCTGCAGTTCTTGGCCTTATTAAAGATGCTGACCTTGTTGTCTATGACTGCACTTATACCGAGGACGAGATGCCGCGGCGCTTCGGTTATGGTCATTCCACATGGCAGCACGGCGTCAAATTGGCGGAAGCAGCAAAAATAGGCAAGTTGGCGTTATTTCACCATGCACCTTCCCGCACCGATGATGAGATCGACGAGTTCGAAAGGCTTGCAAAATTACGTTTCGAGCAAACCTTTGCCGCGCGTGATTTCCAGGAGATTTACCTTTAAATCAGTTCCTGTGCGGATACCCAACGGCATCCGCCTGTCTCGACGGTAGTTTCAAACAAGGTCGTCAGGAAAACCCAAGCTGATGCGTCATGGACAAGATGATGGGCTAAGACACCGATCATGTTTTCACCATACTCAAAACGATGACGCATCTCATTAACGATTTCCGCCACTAACTCGGCATGATCTCGGCACCCCCGAGTACCATGCCAATCCATCAGGTCAATGTGAGTGTTCACAACAGGGATGTGCTGCGTCTGGCTGTGCTTCGGCGGTCCAAAGACAGAAAGTGCTGTAAATTTCAAGCTATGTAAGTGAGGCAGCACTGAAGTATCAATACGATTCCATGGCGGCACAAGTATCGATAGGGCGTGTTCTGGAAACAAATCCTGAATGCGCCTTCTCCCCTCCTCCAGCTCGGCTAGAACTGTTTCCAAAGCCCGATGTGGGCCTAATTCCTGCTTTTTTTCGCCGTTTCCGGCATGGTTTTGATGTGACCAACCATGTGTTGCAACGGCAGCAAGTTTTTCTGACTTTAATCGGTCAGCGAGAGGCCTTCCTGTCAAAGAGGGTATAACCGCCAACAGGACCGGAACCGCATAATTATTGCTCAATGCCAGTAAACGTTCCAAAGCATCGGTGGGCTCTACTGCATCATCATCACGAAGCCAAAACTGGATGTTCCGGCCCGCATTTTCCCAACGGGATAATTCATCGCGCAGCGGTTGCCAAACAGCATCTTCAGTCATGGTCTTGTCTCATATATGGCTTTAGCAATCGATTTAATTGCTCTGATGCAAGTTCAAGCGAGCGCTCCTTGAGTACAAATTGCCTTGCGGCTCTACCCATCGCAAAGCGTTGCTCATTGTTCACGCATAATTGTTCTATTGCGCCGCTAAACGCAGCTATGTCATTGGCCGGCGTGAGGATTCCAGTAACGCCGTTTCTCACAACTTCCGGAATCCCAGCAATCGCTTGAGCTACAACAGGCAGGCCCGCCGCTTGCGCTTCGAGATATGCAATTCCATAGGCCTCCCCGAAACCCGGCCAGACATATATCGACGACTCATAAAGTATCTTCGTAATATCTTGTGCCTGCTTTTGCCCAACCCATTCGATGCGATCCTGTTCGATAGCAATGAAACAGGCCTTCACAGCGGCGCTCGCAGGGCCGTCGCCAACAATCTTTAACGTCCAAGGGATATGATCCAGAAGCGCCAGCGAAGCTGCCAGCATTCGATAGCTTTCAAATTTGTCACCTGGTCTCATCATTGCGACGGTCACAAGTGAGTTCGAATTAATACCAGTTGGTTCATCCGAAAAATCCGATATATCCAGAAACGGAAGCAATCTGCTCAACCGTTTCTTGGATACGACTTCTTGCAGCCCAATCTCATCCCGATTGGTGAAACAAATGTTCATCGCGGCTTGCCGAACACCTTCAACAACATGTGATTGAGGCTCCATCCATTCATCGTCTCGGCGTTTTGAATAGGAAGCTTCAGCGGTAATGTAAGGCAGTTCGAACATACGCGCCAAGCTTGGTCCGAGCAGATCAGGCGCTTTGTAGTAAGGATGGTACGTAAACCAAAGATCAGGCTTATCTTTCTCTTGCCATAGCTTGGCAAGCCGGTGTCGCTCCAGCTTCGCACTGCCATAAATCGATGATTGAAGGATTGGATCAGGCATCTTCATAAAGCTTCTGAGTTCCGAGACAATCTCGACACGGTGGCCAGCCCCCTGCATTGCCTTGATTAGAAGCCGTGCCATTACACGATCTCCCGAAGGAACAGGATGGTTGGGGGACTTTAACGGGGCATAAAAAGCAATGTGCATCGGCGAAGCAATAGGGCCTTTTAACAAAATGTGCCTCACCATGCGGGAAGATTGAGGGCTGCACAAGAGATTGTCTTGCGAAGAAAAACACGCATGAGGTTCCGACTGAATAGATCTATCGGAAAGGCATTGTCTTGCCATTATTGGTGGGCAAAGCAAACATATCGTCCACTCGCCAAACCGCACCGGCTCAACTAAGCTAAGCCGATTGAAATTTCTACGGAATTTATGACAAATATTGCTGCCAATAAAATCGGTTCCGAACGATCATTGCGTAGATTACGCCTGATCTCAGGTCTGATCATGCTCGTTTTTGTCATGCTTCATCTGGCTAATCATTCGCTCAACTTGATCTCACTTAAAGCCGCAGAGGAAGGACGTCATTGGTTTCTCTTAATCTGGCGAAATCCCGTGGGAACAACGCTACTCTACGGCGCGGTAATTACCCATGTGACGCTTATCATGCGATCGCTCTATTTACGTCGGACATTGATCATGCCACCGCGCGAAGCTTGCCAGATCATACTGGGACTCTTGATTCCTGTTCTGTTGATCGAGCATGTCGTTGGCACGCGGATTCGATACGAGGTTGCTGGCCTGCGTGACACCTATGAGTTTGTTATCAGAACTCTCTGGGTTGAGTCTCCTGGCAATGCGGTAAGACAATCATTGGCGCTTCTCGTTGTATGGGCGCATGGATGTATTGGCATACATTTCTGGTTACGATATCGAGACTGGTATTCACGAGTTGCTCCCTTCCTTCTGACTTTAGCGATTTTGCTCCCAGTTCTCAGCCTTTTGGGTTTTGCCGATACGGGAAGGATTCTTGCCAGCGAACCAGTTCAATCAAGTCTCGGAAGCGGTTATAATTCAAGCATGGGGCATGCCGGTACAATTGTCGGCGCGGTGGAAGTCCAGCAACTTACCATCATTAAGTTCATGCTTTATGGCATCTTTGCCACCAGCCTTTTGAGTGTATTTACCCTTCGTCTCGTGCGTAGCTGGCGCGAGCGCTTTGATCAAATCGAAATTCGCTATCCAGAAGGTCAAATCGTGCGTGTTCCGCGAGGCTTTAGTATTCTTGAAGCAAGCCGTCTGGGCGGGGTGCCTCATTATGCTGTTTGTGGCGGGAAAGGTCGCTGCTCCACATGCCGTGTCCAGATAGTAGAAGGTGGCGATACATTGTTGAAGCCGGATACAACTGAACAAGCAACGCTAAACCGCATCAATGCTGATCCTGATGTCCGTCTCGCCTGTCAGCTTCGCCCCCAAAACAACATCAGCATTGTTCCATTACTGGCGCCAACTCTGGAAAATAATCTGCCTGCCAACAGCCACCAGATTAATCCCGGCCGTGAGCAGGAGATTGTCATTCTCTTTTGCGATATTCGCAATTTCACAACCTTGACCGAATCGCAATTACCCTACGATGTGGTGTTTCTGCTCAATCGATATTTTGCCATTATAGGGCAAGCTGTGGAACAAGCAGGTGGTCGTGTCGACAAGTTTATCGGCGACGGTGCGATGGCATTGTTTGGCTTGCAAGGGTCACCAGAGCTTGCCTGCCGACAAGCACTCAAAGCATGCGCAACGATTATCCAGGAGATAGACCGGTTAAGCCAGGAGCTTGCAACTGACCTTTTCATTCCTTTACGCGTGGCAATTGGCGTGCATTCTGGCCCTGCAATAGTCGGGGCGATGGGCTACAGCAATGTAAAGAGCCTCACTGCAATAGGTGATACCGTAAATGTTGCAAGCCGTCTTGAAACTATTGCCAAAGAACTTGATGTTACGCTTGTCGTATCAGAACCAACAATCATCAAGGCTGGCTCTGATACGAGCCAGCTTGAAAGCCGTGAAATAACCGTGAGAGGGCGAGCCGAGCCACTCAGAATTTATGTTGTTACGCAAGCATTGAGTGTTCAATTCTTATGAAAAACAGATGGGTACGACGCTTTGATCAATGGAAATACGGTGTTGTTTCTCGCTTCCTTGATACCCGATATGGTCGCAAGCTAATAATCAATACAATTGATCCCCGGATCGAGAATATGACGGTCAATTGCGGCGATCACATTATGACAATTTCTCCTCATGATTACATCGGGAAGAAAGTCTTCCGAAAAGGTCATTTTGAGAGGGATCATGTTGACCGTTTGCTTTCCTTGCTTCGAGAAAAGAAACTTCTAGCCAATGGAAGTACTCTGCTTGAAATAGGTGGAAATATTGGAACGCAAACAATTTATTTTGCACTTAGCCAGGCATTTGCGCGAATTATCAGCATCGAGGCTGACCCACGTAATTTTAAGCTCTTGGAACATAATATAGCTCAGAATGGTCTAACGGAAAAAATACTTCCCATCCATTGTGCAGCTGGCGACCAGGACGGCGAGATTGATTTTTTTCAACACCAGAACAATCACGGCAAGAGCAGTACCAGCAGGAAAAGCAGCCGAGATCAAAAGATAACCGTGCCCGTAAAGCCAGTCGATACTATATTGTCGGATTTAAATATTAACGCTCAGGATATCGGACTTATATGGATGGATATAGAAGGGTATGAGCCCGTTGCTTGTAACTCCATGCAGTCATTACTTATGAGAAAAGTGCCGTTCTATATGGAGTTTTCACCAATATTCTATGGGCAGGAACAATCCGTTGGCTTTATAAAATATCTGAGCCGCTTTTACGACGATTGCCTGATCTTCCGCGAAGATTCCGTAGAGGAAATCAAAGTGGCGGCCCTTCCGTTTGCAGAGCCGCAATTTGATATTCTGCTATACAATCCGGCGATATAAAAAGTATCGGCCGGGTTTCACACTGGCAGGAAGCGGCAACTGCTCAAGCACGGAGTGTTGGAGTTCAAGGCCACTGGCAATAATTCCTCCAGGAGCTAAAAGCGCAACTGCCAAATCTGGCAACCATGTTAAAGTCACAGCATCCTTTTCATCATATCCAGTACCTATATCTGCATGGACAAGGGCAGCGTCTATTCCAATGAAGCGTTGGGCTGTCTCTCTTATCTCACCAATGATAAGATTTTCTGGTGGCGGAGTAGAACTCTTATGAGCTCCGAGCGCACGGTCAAAGGCGATAATCCGGCGCTCCGGAAATCTTTCACGAAGATGGTCATATGTTCTGCCGTTCCCGAGCCCCAGTTCAATCACCGGGCCTTCCATATCTTTCACATTTTCGCAAATATGATTGAGGATATCCCGTTGCGCCGTCATACGGCGAATAAAACTGTCGAGTCTGCTCATAAAGATTCTTTTGTCCATTATGTCGTTGTAAACGGGCTTAACATGCCAATTATCATTCCGTCGATAATTTGTAATAATAATGCTTGTCCTTGCCCCATGATCTATCCAGCCTCGGCATCATGTTTGATTTGGTTCGAACGCAGTAGCCCCATTAGCAATGGACCCGATGAAAATACACCGTCGCGGGCCTTATCGGTCAAAGCACGCAAATATCCCCCTGGACTCAAAATATCTTCGCCTTTTTGAAGGATTGCCGAGACAACGATCGCCGCTTCATTTGCCCCAAAGACTTCAATAGCCTGATTCCAGGCGTCAGGACTGATACCAAGAGTTACCCGAACCAGATTTGCAGTTTGTACAAGGTCAGGCCAACGATTTATCCCGCCCAGCGCATAATCCAGTACGTCTGGGCACGCTTTCAAAACAAGCCCAAGGGGAAAGGCCTTTGGTTGATTTGGCTGGCGGGGTGCTGATTTGTTAGAATGCAGGCCTTTCTTACTATCCCTCTCTTCCCAATCCGAATTGTTTTCAACGGTCAGCCCCTGGTCTTTTCTAAAGCCGGGTTCAAATTCAATAATAGAGTCTGGGTTTTGATTCTGTATGTGCCGTTCATTTTGAACGTCACTGGCGCTTGATTTAATAGAATTATCCTGTAATTCCAATAACTTCTCCACATCCGCACGCAAGCAATTCAAGCTTGTTGCCAACACCTCGAGCCCTTGTCTGTCAAAACCCCTTAACAAAGGGCGGGCCAAGGGCATAAATCGCTCACTGAGGGCATCCCAAGGGCCTTCAAGAGCCTGCTCTTCGGCAAATATAATCATCTTCGCTATATCGCGGCGATCAAGGCTCACTCTCTCGCGCAGGATTCGCTTTGCCAAATCTTCAGCACGAATAGTAGCTGCGAGCGCTTCATATTCGGCTGCTTTAATCACTAAGGGGACCAGATCAAAGCCAAATGCTGTCTTCAACTCACCTTCTTGATCACGGCGCACATATCGCTTGCCATTCGGGCTGTCTCTGCGAATGATCATCCCTGCTTCGACCAGTGATGCAAGGTGTCGACGTAAGGTAACCGGTGCCATGCCATGACAGCGCAGGGATAGTTCCCTGTTTGACGGGAAAACGATTAGGTTTGCCGTACTATCCAGATCATTCTGCTTGTGAAAACTGAGTAAAGCATGAAGCACTGCCAGTGCCCGATCTGAGACGCCCAGCAAAGGTTTGGCTTCCGTGATAATGCGGAATAATTTCCATTTGTCGGCAACGCTCCCCGCCTCTCCTTTGCGGACCTCAGTTTGTGTATCCAGCATGGCATACGACATTGGCCGCCGCCCAAAAGGCGTCGTCGTCATTTCCCTGTTCATTGCTTTCACCCTCAATCAGGCAAAAGAAATCTGCTCACCGAAACGGCGCTTAACGCTTGACAGTGATTCTCGGAAATGCGATTCTCAAGCTGCTTAGACTTTGAGAGGGCTTCCGGGACGTCTGTTTCGGGGGCCTTTTCTTTTGTGATCTCTCTCCAGTTAAAGTTTTCTAATACGCGGTTCACTCTTCTCGCCGCGAAGATAGGCGGCATAGATCTCAGGCAGGTGCGTTATAAGATATTGCCCGAACTCTGGGGTCAGGGCTTCATTGACAGTTACCTTTGTCTTGCCATTGGCTTGTTCAATCTGAGCATAGGACAACCCTTCGTTGGACTTCAGTGCAAAGACGTGTGGGCCAGATTTGCGAGGCGACAGGCTCTTCAATATCAGAGCAAATCGTGCATCGCTGTCGATCCGGTACAACCGTTCCAGATCAACTTTTTCTCTCCAAGGGGTGTCACCTTCCTGTAAGAGCTGCGAAAGCAGTTCCCACCGCGGGCGCCCGATCCGTGGCGCTGGCCCAATCACCTGGATCAGGTCTTCCGGTAGAGAGTTGGCTACAGCAATCATTGTCGACAAATTGCCTTTGTGAACTGCAAGAGCAGCCATGAGAACATTGCGTTCAATGCCGTGAGCTTCCAGTTTCGCTGCAAATAGCGCCCGCTCGATAAAGGAAAGGTCTTTTCGTTCGAGGTTTTCCTTGCCTTGCGCAACAATCAAATCCTCGTCGGAAAGATTGCGGACAATTGCCTTGACCGGCCTTCCAATCGATCGGAGTGCAGCCAAACGCCTATGCCCATAGGCAACCTGATAGCGGCGATCATCATGGGGATTTGGCCGTACAAGGATTGGAACCTGCTGGCCATGTTCCTCAATACTGGTTTTAAGGAGGTTGAAGTCATCCGTGTTGATATCGTCAAGCCGATCACGAATGAATGACACATCAATGAGATCCGGCTCGATTTGAATGATATGTTCGCCAGATGCGATCTGCTCACGCAAAGCCTGGGCTTCATCTGCATCATCCGAAAGGCTCTGCAGGGACAATCCCATGGCTTTCAATGAACCAGATTTTTGGACAGGTTTTGTATGTCTGTGTTCGGTATGCGACGCGTCATTAATAGGCGTCATCATGGCTTTGAGAGCATCCCTGCGCTTATTCATGGGGCTCTCCCCCACGCGTCTCGTACCAGCGCTTCAATCTCGAGGTTTACCGCATCCAGGGCTTCAATCGCTCTGTCATAGGTAGCTCGTGTAAAATATTCCCGGCCAACCTCATAAAGCGTCTGCTTTGTCAGCCCGGCATCTGAAATGGCCGTTGATTTCAACAAAGCATTGGTTAAGACCCGCTCGCCGAAAAGGCTTTTCAGCAAGCCGACAATTTGTCCTTGCGGACCATCACTCGGTTCGTAGCGCGTCACCACATAACGGAAAAAATCATAATCCGCATCGCCACCTGCCTGCTCAACTACATCGAGTAGGCCTGCAGTCATGTGCAGAAACTGCGACATCGAAGCCACATCGAGCATTTGCGGATGAATTGTTACGAGCACACTTCGCGCGGCGCACAGAGCAGATAGTGTGAGGAAGCCCAATGATGGTGGGCAGTCCAGAACAACAATGTCATAACGATCATCGACAGTAGCAAGCGCATTGGCTATGCGGGAAAAGAAAAGCCTCTCAGTACCCCGACGTTTCTCGGCAAGAATACGCGGCGTATCATGTTCAAATTCCTGCAGTTCAAGATTGCCCGGAATAATATCCAGTCCCGAGAAGTACGTCTTACGAATGATATCAGTCAGGGGCCGCTGTTGATCATCATAGCGGATAGCGCCATAAATCGTATCATTATCTTCCAGATCAAATTCCGGCTGAATACCAAACAGAGCTGACAGCGAAGCCTGAGGATCGAGATCAATGGCCAGTGTCCGATAACCCCGCATTGCGAAATATTGCGCAACATGAGCAGCGGTTGTCGTCTTGCCCGACCCACCTTTAAAGTTCGTGACAGCGATGACCTGCATATGCTCGCTACCTTGCCGTGAAGGTAGATAGCTCTTTTTTGACTTGGCCAGATAGCGCCTTATCTCATGAACCTGTTCGAGCGAGTAGAGTCGCCGTCCGCCAGAGGTCTTCTCCGCTTCAGGGCCTTCACCAGCCAAGGACAAATGCCGTATATAGGCATCAGTGATACCGATCAGACGTGCAGCCTCACCAGAGGTGAACTTTCTCAGTTCCTTTTCTGCCGTTGGTGGAAACGCGCGCGACCGCAACTCCTGCAATTGTGCGCTTAGAAGATCGGCATCAGCCTCGACCAGACGCGTCAGGGATCGAACTCGTTTGCCGGTACGGTGGCTCGGGTCTTTTTCAGTTGGAGACAACATACACGCTTAAAATCCAATTTATGAGATTAAGGCGTAAATTCATCTGAGTCTGGCCGAGTCGTCAAGCGATTTAAGATCGGGTCCCAAACTGCTGGCTCATATACGTGCTTTGGAGTCCAAAGAAATGGCCAAATTTATTCAGCGCGCAAGCCACCTGCGCGTTCAATAAACAAGATGACCTCTTCCAACCCATCACGCCGCAGCATGTCAGTAAAAACGAACGGCTTCGATCCACGCTGGATTTGAGTGTCTCTGGCCATGACGTCGAGGTCGGCGCCAACATAAGGCGCAAGATCTTTTTTATTAACAATAAGCAGATCAGAGCGCGTAATGCCCGGACCTCCCTTTCGCGGTATCTTTTCACCTTGGCAAACCGATATGACATAGAGCGTCAAATCCGCGAGATCTGGTGAGAACGTTGCTGCAAGATTGTCGCCGCCCGACTCAATGAACACAATATCCAGATCAGGATGCAGCCTGTTCATCTCAGCGATAGCCTGGAGATTGATCGTTGCATCCTCGCGGATTGCCGTATGCGGGCAGCCACCTGTTTCAACACCCATAATCCTGTCTTCGGGCAGGGCCTGCAACCTGTTCAGGATTAACGCATCTTCTTTGGTATAAATATCGTTCGTGACCACGGCCAAGGAGTACCGATCCCGCATGGCCTTACACAACATTTCAGTAACAGTTGTCTTACCCGAGCCTACAGGGCCGCCAATACCAACGCGAAGTGGACCATTTTTTGAAATCATGACCTGAAAACCCTGGAATATTGTGTTTCATGACACATCGCCGTGATATCAGAAACCACGGCACAACTGCCAAGGTCATCAAGCGTGGACTTTGCAGCCTTGCTGGAGCAGGATAGTATTTCTGACTCCAGTTGTGCCAATATCGCAACGCCATCGCGCTGCCCCAAAGGAATAAGTCGCACGGCACCTTGGACGAGATTGGAAATGAATCCGTGAAGAAATGCGCACAGCCCAGCTTCAATCTCGATATTATGAGCCCCAGCCAATGCCCCTACGGCTATGGGATTGGCGAGCTTGGAAGGCAGTCTCTCCAAAATCGGGTTTGGCCAAGCCCGGGCCGCAGTTAAAAATGCCTCACCTTGCAGCATTGTCTCCATGTGCCGCTCACGCGAGCTCGTCATTGCTTCCGCAAGATCGGCAAGATCGGCAAGATCCGATTCTGCTCGGGCAATGTGATGGCCTTGCACGAAAAGCACCGCATCATTCCATCCAGAACCATCCTTGAGGATATCAATAAGCCAATCTTCCAGACTCCGCCTGTCATGAATCAGCCCTTGATGGATTGCCTGCTCGATACCGTGACTGTACGAAAATGCCCCCACTGGAAAGGCAGGGGAAAGCCAGGTCATCAAACGAAGCAATGTCCCATTTTCAATCATGGTGATGGTGTGAGCCATGTGACTGATGATCATGACTATGCCCACTATGATAGGCCCCGCGCAAGGGTTGAAACGGCGCGGTAATCTCACTCACTTTCGCGCCAAGTCCTTCCAACATCGCCTTGATCACGTGATCTTTACGAATGAGAATCCGCACCTCGTCAAACTGAGCGGGCAAGTGACGATTACCCAAATGCCAAGCCAGTTCCGTCAAGTGCTGGCGGTTCCGTGGCAGTATTTCATAAAGCATCTCTTCTGCCGCTATAATTTCCGCCAGACTTCCATCTTCTAACACCAGAACATCTCCATGACCAAAGAGAACAGCTTCTGGCAGGTCAACTAAAATCTGTTCCCCTTGTTGCAGGGTCAAAACTTTCCGGCGCAAATGCCGTTCATCGTGCGCAAGGACAACCCTATCAAAAGGAATGCCGCTATAGTCGCCAAAATGTTGGTGTCCCGTGACGCGCCTCATAGCTTAACTCCCTCAATAAAATCGTCATTCATGCAGAAAAAGAAATCTATAGCCGGGGCATCGCCGGTTAGTTGAGACAAGAGCGTATGGACTTGTCCTCTATGATGGGTCTGATGATTGAAAATTTGTGTCAAACATCGATCCAGAGTCGATGTATAAGGCGCACCGCTCAGCATCGTCCAATGAAAGGGGGCAATAATATCAACTTCATCCAGTGCATTAACAACGGCAATGATGTGATCGTCAAAAGCAATTCGCGCCGCACGTAGATCAACAAAATCATCATGCAGAATAACGTCATATGCGGGCAGTGCGTAGAGATTTCCCGTAAATCTGCCAAACCACAATTTATCCACCGCAAGGAGATGATTCAGTGTCCCATGTACCGATTTAAAATAGGCTCGGCGATCTGCGAAATAATCTTCCTTGTCGAGCTGAGCAGCGGCATCATAAATCTGTTTATTTGCCCATTGATTATAACGGGCCAACCTCAAGAAATGTTCTTTCATTTTACCCACCTTTAGAAAAGGAAATAGCGCTGTGTCATCGGTAATGTCGTTGCAGGCTCGCATGTCAAGAGCTCACCATCGGCTCGAACTTCATAGGTCTCCGGGTCAACTTCCACATGGGGTGTCGCCGAATTATGTACCATCGAAGCTTTGGAAATCCCGCTGCGCGTATTCTCCACAGCAACGAGTTCTTTTTCAATCTCCAGACTCGAACGGAGACCATTTTCAAGAGCTGCCTTGCTGACAAATGTAACGGATGAGGCCGCAACATTTTTGCCAAATGCGCCAAACATTGGTCGGTAATGCACTGGCTGCGGTGTTGGGATAGACGCATTGGGGTCGCCCATAGGCGCGGCCGCAATTGAGCCCCCAAGCAGAACGAGATCAGGCTTGACACCGAAGAAGGCTGGATTCCACAAAACCAAATCCGCACGCTTGCCAACTTCGATTGAGCCTATGTGCCGAGAAATCCCCTGCGCGATTGCCGGATTGATCGTATATTTGGCAATATATCGCTTCACCCGGAAATTATCATTATTGCCTTGCTCCTGTGGGAGACTACCGCGCTGGCGTTTCATCTTGTCGGCAGTTTGCCACGTTCGGATCAGCACCTCACCAACCCGGCCCATTGCCTGACTATCCGACGATATGATCGAGAATGCGCCAATATCGTGCAGAATATCCTCAGCAGCAATCGTCTCCTTGCGAATGCGACTCTCGGCGAAGGCCACATCTTCCGGAATAGATGGCGACAGATGATGGCAGACCATAAGCATATCCAGATGCTCTGCAATGGTGTTACGCGTATAGGGCCGCGTTGGGTTCGTGGACGAAGGAATGACGTTTGGAAGCCCGCAAATCTTGATGATATCAGGTGCATGGCCACCTCCTGCCCCTTCGGTGTGAAAGGCATGAATTGTCCGCCCCTTGAAAGCAGCAACGGTATCATCGACAAACCCGCTTTCATTTAGAGTATCAGTATGAATCATCACCTGCACGTCATATTGATCAGCAACAGTAAGACAGTTGTCGATGGCGGCAGGCGTCGTCCCCCAATCTTCGTGCAGCTTCAAGGAACACGCACCACCAAGAATCATTTCTTTGAGTGCTGCCGGGCGCGATGCATTACCCTTGCCCGAAAGCCCGATATTCATCGGTATCGCATCAAATGATCGGATCATTCGCCCCATATGCCATGGTCCTGGCGTGCAAGTGGTAGCGAGCGTACCGTGTGCCGGTCCTGTGCCACCGCCAAACATGGTAGTTACGCCTGACATAAGAGCTTCATCAATCTGTTGAGGACAAATGAAATGAATGTGCGCATCAAAACCACCGGCCGTGAGGATTTTCCCCTCCCCGGCAATGACTTCGGTCCCCGGCCCGACGATCACTGTCACACCCGGTTGCGTGTCCGGATTACCCGCCTTGCCTATACTGGCGATCTGCCCATCACGAAGACCTATATCCGCTTTAAATATACCCGTAACATCGACCACCAATGCATTTGTAATGACCGTATCGACGGCGCCCCCGGCGCGCGTAACCTGACTTTGGCCCATGCCATCACGAATGACTTTGCCACCGCCAAACTTCACCTCTTCACCGTAAATCGTGAAATCCTTTTCGACTTCAATGAAAAGTTCCGTGTCCGCCAAGCGAACCTTATCGCCGACAGTCGGACCAAACATTTGAGCATAGGCTGACCGCTTGATTGTGGCTGGCATTTCAGAGCTTTCCCATGATTTTCTGTTGGAATCCGTAGATGATCCGATCTCCGCCAAACGGGATCAGGGTGACATCACGCTCCTGACCTGGCTCGAAACGAACCGCTGTACCAGCGGCAATATCCAGTCGTTTGCCCCGCGCCTTGTCCCGATCAAAAGCCAGCCCTTCATTGGTTTCAAAAAAATGATAGTGAGATCCGACCTGTATTGGGCGATCGCCGGTATTTGCAACCTTCAAAATGGTCACGGGCGCGCCAACATTCAGCTCGATATCCCCTGCCAGGGTTATGATTTCTCCGGGGATCATAGGCTCATACTCCAAAGGCCAGCCAAAGTCCGGCAAATGCTGTGCCTGCACCCGCTGCGCGAATAATAGTCCGCCCTGCGCCTGCCCCCAATAAAGTACCCAAAACCACTCCCACAGCGTGAAGCAAGGTCGTGGCAAGTGCAAAGCCGGCAAGATAGGCTGTTGCCGTGGCGGCTCCCATTTCACCGCCATGAGCATAACCATGGAACAGAGCGAAAAACCCGACAAGAACCATCGCTAATGCTGTAGGAACCTTTAGTGCTATGGCAGCAAACAATCCGATAGCGACCACGGAGGCAAGAATTGCCGGTTCGACAAAAGGAAGTGGTATGCCGCTAATGGCCAAAATAAATCCTGCAATCATAGTGCAAACGAAAGCAGCAGGAACCAACCAAAGGGCACGCCCTCCAAGCAATACTGCCCATAAGCCAACGGCTACCATTGCCAAAATATGATCAGCGCCGAACATTGGATGGGAAAAACCTGCACCAAACGAGCTGTGTTCTGCGGGATTGAGATGAGCAAGGGCAGGAGTGGTCGCTACCAGGGCGAAAGGCAAAGTCAATAATAATGTCTTCTTCATGGGTGTCTCTCTAAAAAACGAATTATCGGATTGGTTCGTGAACGGTAACGAGTTTAGTTCCATCGGGAAAAGTCGCCTCGACCTGCACATCGTGGATCATTTCGGCTATGCCCTCCATCACCTGACTACGTGTGATCACATGGGCGCCTGCTTCCATGAGATCCGAGACAGAACGGCCATCCCGCGCGCCCTCAACAACAAAGTCCGTGATCAAAGCAATTGCTTCAGGATGGTTGAGTTTCACACCACGCTCAAGACGTCGTCTCGCCACCATGGCTGCCATGGAAATCAGCAGCTTGTCTTTCTCGCGTGGCAGTAAATTCATGGTTCGGTTCCTTCTATGTTGTCCATATTCGCGGTAGTTCAGCCTCGCCATTCAAAAGGCTTAGCAGAGGGATGAGACGTTTGCGTAGGTGGTAGGAATCAAAATCCACAAGACGAGCGACCAGCTTACCCATCCATGCTGACGCGCCCCCATGCCCCCCAATTATCGAGCGCGTCGGTTCAAGCAACCGCTCGAAGTCCGGAGAGACAAGAAGCACTGTTGCAAAGGCAAGATTGTTGCCAAGCAGTGCGGGTCGGCGCAAGGAAGCCCCTGCCTCTGGGCCAATGCAAAATGCTTCCGCATGAACCAATTTGCCTTCCTGCCAAATACGCCAATGGTCAGAAAAGCGTGCAGTTTCAATTGTCTCACCGAAGGCCTTGCGCCCAAAAATAGTGGATTCAACCAATAGGGCGCGTGCCCCAGCCCCGAGATTTACATTGAGGGAACGTTTTAGATCCGCAGATTCGAACAGAATAGTTTCCTGCGGTAACCAAGCAACATAGGCGCCAGCACCGGCATCAATATGAGTTGAGACTGTTGCCACTGTTCCCGGAACTGCTTTATAAATTTTCTCGCAGGCCTGTGTTGTAATCTGCGCTGCGCAGCCATCAGCAAGGGTAAAGTCCCATTGCATTTCATCACCGCCTGTGAGCCCACCAGCGCTATTGATCATCACGGCTTCCAAACAATCTCCCTCAATGATTGGAAAGCGTAATTTTGCGCAACCCTCCTGAAACAATGTTGAAATTCGCGTTTTACCCTCCACCTGTCGAACCGACAATCGTCCCGCACCGGAGGCGCGCTGCGCCCGGCTTATAAGGGTCGACGGAGAGTCGATCATATCCAAAACTGTACCTCAATTGTTCACACCGTCAGGTGACGTCTCGCTTCAGTCGTGTCTAGTATTTTAGCAGCGCCCTCAGCAACGATTTCACCTCTATCCATAATGTAAACATGGTCAGCGAGTTCACGGCAAAAGTCGAGATATTGTTCAACAAGAAGTATCGCCATACCGAAAGAATCCCGCAGATAAACAAGAGCACGACCAATGTCCTTGATTATCGATGGCTGGATTCCTTCGGTAGGTTCGTCAAGAACCAGAATTTTAGGGCGCATAACCAGAGCGCGTCCGATTGCAAGCTGCTGCTGTTGGCCACCTGACAGATCACCGCCACGACGAGACAACATGGAACCCAGCACAGGAAAGAGATTGAAAACATCGGAGGGAATATTTCGTTCTGAACGAGGAAGCTGCGCATATCCGGTTTCAAGATTTTCCTTCACACTCAGAAGAGGAAAAATCTCTCTGCCTTGGGGAACATAACCGATGCCATGTTTCGCCCGCGCATATGGCGCCATGCCGTTGAGATCAACGCCTTCAAACGCCACTTTACCTGCGCTTATATTATGCTGACCCGAAACTGCCCTTAGCAAACTTGTTTTACCCACTCCGTTTCGCCCAAGCACGCACGTAATCTTGCCGGGTTTTGCCTGCAAAGATATCGCGCGCAATGCTTGCGCAGCACCATAGTGCAGATCGATCTGCTCAACCGTCAACATGGTCATCTCCCCAAATAATTTTCAATAACTCGAGGATCATTGCTGACGAACTCAAGCGAACCTTCCGCGAGCACAGAGCCCTCTGCCAGACATGTCACCCTTACGCCAAGGTCCCGAATGAAGCCCATATCGTGTTCAACAACAACCACCGCCCGAGTCTTGGCTATTTCCCTTAAAAGTATGGCAGTGTCAGCGGTTTCCGCATCGGTCATTCCCGCAACCGGCTCATCGACGAGCAGCAATTTTGGCTCCTGGGCCAGTAACATTCCAATTTCCAGCCATTGTTTTTGCCCGTGGCTTAAGTTGGCTGCCAGCTCATCTTTGCGGGCGGTGAGCCGCACGGTCTCAAGAATTTCTTCGATACGCGCACTATCCCCCTTGGACAGATTATAAAACAGCGTCGCAAAGGTTCCTCGCTTGCGGTTGAGCGCAAGCTCAATATTATCCCAAACCGTATGGCTCTCGAATACTGTCGGCTTTTGAAATTTACGACCGATACCGAGTCTGGCAATATCAGCCTCATCTCTTGTGGTGAGATCTATATTGTCTTCAAAGAAGACAGCGCCTTCATCGGGGCGCGTCTTTCCAGTAATGACGTCCATCATTGTCGTCTTACCGGCACCATTTGGACCAATAATTGCCCGTAATTCTCCAGGCGCTATTACGAATGACAGGGCATTCAATGCTTTGAAGCCATCGAATGATACAGATACATTGTCCAGATATAGAAGGCTCTTTGGCTTGATTTCAGACATTATCTACTCCGCAGCCAATGATTCAGCAGGGAGGTTAGCGCCCTTGTCGCCAACCTTGTCCACCTGCAAATGTTCAGGCGTGTCTGCCCTCTTGCGCGTTGTTCGGGACCTCGACATCTGCCGAAATGAACCAACGATGCCTTTGGGCAAAAACAGGGTTGTCGCCACAAATAATGCACCCAAGGCAAACAGCCAGATTTCTGGAAACTGCGCAGTGAAAATGCTCTTGCCAAAATTGACCAGCGTGGCCCCGATAATCGGTCCGATAAGGGTCCCCCGTCCACCGACGGCAGTCCATATAACCACCTCGATGGAGTTTGCAGGTGCAAATTCGCCAGGATTGATAATTCCAACCTGTGGCACGTAAAGTGCACCCGCAATACCGGCCATCATCGCTGAAATTGTAAAAGTAACGAGCTTGTAGTTCTCTGGCCGGTAGCCAAGAAAGCGAGTCCTACTTTCAGCATCACGCAAACCAACAAGTACTTTACCGAACTTCGAACGAACAATTGCCGAGCTGATGAGCAAGGCAATTGCCAAAGCAATTGCCGACGCTGCGAACAATGAGGCCCTCATACCCTGCGATTGAATGTTGAATCCGAGCAGATCTTTGAAGTCGGTAAGACCATTATTGCCACCAAACCCCATTTCATTACGGAAAAAGGCGAGTAGTAAGGCATAGGTCATCGCTTGGGTAATAATGGACAGATAAACGCCGGTCACGCGTGAGCGGAATGCCAGCCAGCCGAATACAAATGCAAGAAGTCCGGGAATGGCAAGGATCATAAGAGCAGCGAACCAGAAGTGGTCGAAGCCATACCAATACCATGGCATCTCTTTCCAATTCAAAAATACCATAAAGTCCGGCAATAGCGGATTTCCATATACGCCCCGTGAACCAATCTGGCGAACCAGGTACATGCCCATGGCGTAACCGCCGAGTGCGAAGAAGGCGGCATGCCCAAGGGACAATATTCCGCAAAATCCCCAGACAAGATCAAGCGCCAAGGCCAATAAGGCATAGGTCAGATATTTACCGAATAGCGATACCGCATAAGTGGGAATATGAAATATGCTTTCTGTTGATACTAAAAGATTCAGTGCAGGCACAATAAACGCTACGGCCGCCAGAACCGCGATACAGACAGAAATATTCCTGTCGAGCGATTTGAGAATAAAAGCGCTGATCATGCTTCCACCGCCCTTCCTTTGAGTGCAAAGAGCCCACGCGGTCGTCTTTGAATGAACAGGATGATGAGAACCAGGATGAGGATCTTTCCAAGCACCGCACCAATATAAGGTTCGAGTAACTTATTGACCACGCCGAGTGAGAGCGCTCCGACAAGTGTGCCCCAAAGATTTCCGACCCCGCCAAAGACAACGACCATAAAGCTATCAATAATATAGCTTTGGCCAAGATTGGGTGAAACATTGTCAATCTGGGAAAGGGCAACGCCGGCGATCCCAGCAATGCCCGAACCCAAAGCAAAGGTAAGTGCATCGACCCACGGGGTTTTGATCCCCATGGATGAGGCCATTTTCCGGTTTTGCGTGACAGCACGCATTTGTAAGCCGAATCTTGTGCGTTTGAGCACGAACAGCAATGTCAAAAACACAGCGGCGGCAAAGATGACGATCCACATGCGGTTATAGGTCAACATCATGCCACCAAATTCAAAACCGCCTGACATCCAGGTCGGATTTCCAACCTCACGATTACTCGGGCCAAATATGGACCGAACTCCCTGTTGGAGGATAAGGGACACACCCCATGTGGCGAGCAATGTTTCAAGCGGTCGTCCATATAGAAAACGGATAATTCCCCGTTCGATCGATAGACCGATCAATCCCGTGATACAGAATGCTAATGGGAGAGCAATTATCAGCGACCAATCAAAGAGTTCAGGATAGGAGGATCGGATGACTTCCTGGACGACGAAGGTCGTATAAGCGCCAAGCATGACCATTTCGCCATGGGCCATATTGATGATGCCCATAACACCGAATGTAATGGCAAGGCCCACTGCGGCGAGCAACAGGACAGATCCAAGAGACAGGCCATACCAGATATTCTGACCAGCATCCCAAAGAGCCTGAACTGAATGCAAATGCTCTAAAGCGCGATCTATATCCTTTCGCAATTCACCGTCAGCATTTCCTTGAGCCGCGCTGAGGATGCTGAGGGCATCTCTGTCACCGCGTTCCACAATGGTTTTAACTGCTGCACGCTTGTCATCAAGCGAACGATCCGATTTCAGGATAGCGGCCGCCCGCGCCTGTTTCATAATGGATTTAATCGGTCCGTCTTCCTCACTCGCTATAGCCGTTTCGAGAAGCTCAAGAGCATCCTCACTTGGCGATGAGAAAACCGAATATGCCGCCCGAAGGCGTACCTCCCGGTCAGGGCTAAGAAGTGTGAGAGCGCCGATCGCAGTTCTGACCGCACGGCGCAAGTTATTATTGACCTTGATGCGTTCAAAATCTGCCTTCGCGCCCTCTCCCGCCGAGGTTCCCGTTATGGTATCGGTCAGAGTCAAAACATTGCTATTTGCTTTGGCTATGAAGACAACTTTATCAGTTTTTCTGACATAAAGATCCCCTGCCGCGAGTGCTTCGAAAACCGGGACAAGCTTGATGTCACCCGTCCTCGACAATTTTGCTATCTTGTCAGAGACCTGCGAGAAATTGCCCTGCCCCAAGGAATTTATGTCAATACGATTGTCCTGTTGCGCCAGACTTTGGGAAATCGGAGCAAGCAGGATTACGCAAAGAAAGAGCATCACGCGATGCATGGTTCTGAAAAGGTGCAACGGCATTATCCTCTTTGTCGAGCACGTGAAAAGCCACGGACAGAGGCGCCCGTGGCTTGTTTTGGCTTAACTCAGGAACCCTTGCCGCCGCACTTGCCAGTAGCAACATTGAAATTGCCGCATGACATAGGCTTGCGCCAGTCAGATATGAGGTTTTTGGAGTCTGGCAAATAATCCGACCACTCGTCGCCTACCAACAATCCCGGTGTCTTGAAAACAGTTTCGAATTGGCCATCCGATTGGATCTCGCCAATCAAAACGGGCTTGGTAATATGATGGTTTGGCATCATCGTTGAGTAGCCACCGGAAAGATTTGGCACCGACACACCGACAATAGAATCTATAACTTTATCGGGCTCAGTCGTCCCAGCCGCCTCTACAGCCTTCACCCACATATTGAAGCCAATGTAATGTGCCTCCATGGGATCATTGGTGACACGCTTTTCATTCTTGGTATAGGCTCTCCAAGTCTTGATGAACTCAGCATTGGTCGGCGTATCAACGGATTGGAAATAGTTCCAGGCTGCCAGATGGCCTACGAGTGGCGTTGTATCAAGCCCGGCAAGCTCTTCCTCTCCTACAGAGAAAGCGACGACCGGAATGTCTTCGGCTTTAACGCCCTGATTGCCGAGTTCCTTGTAAAATGGAACATTGGCATCACCATTAATAGTCGAGACCACGGCGGTTTTCTTACCAGCCGAGCCAAATTTCTTGATGTCCGAAACAATGGTCTGCCAATCCTTGTGACCAAATGGGGTGTAGCTTACCATAATGTCTTCAGCAGCTACGCCTTTGGCCTTCAAATAGGCTTCCAGGATCTTATTTGTCGTCCGTGGATAGACGTAATCTGTACCGGCAAGGACCCAGCGCTCCACTCCTTCATTTTCAGCGAGATAATCAACCGCAGGTATTGCCTGCTGGTTAGGTGCAGCGCCTGTATAAAATACATTGCGCTCGCTCTCTTCACCTTCGTACTGCACAGGATAGAAGAGCAGATTGTCAAGTTCCTTGAATACAGGCAGTACGGACTTGCGAGAAACAGATGTCCAGCAGCCAAAGACTGCGGCAACCTTGTCTTTCTCAATCAAGTCGCGTGCTTTCTCAGCAAAAAGCGGCCAATCCGACGCCGGATCAACCACGACCGCCTCCAGCTTCTTGCCAAGAACCCCGCCCTTTTTATTTTGCTCATCAATGAGCATCAACATTGCATCTTTGAGCGTGGTTTCGGAGATTGCCATGGTCCCTGAAAGAGAGTGCAGTATGCCAATCTTGATCGTGTCTTCGGCGGCAAATGCCCCTTGAAGCGCCGTAGCCGAAAGCAAACCGGCCAGAAGAACACCCGTCATGCATGCTTTAATATTCATTGTCTTGTCCCCACTGTTTGAGCGGACGCCATTTGCGTCTCGTTATCCAGTTTTAGCAGAGCAATTCCGCTGCGTTTGAGAACTATCCGTCAGCCAAGGGCGATCCCACATACGTTAAACGACGTAGAGACAATGACCTAAGTTGACACATGAGTGCTTTCTTCCGCAGCACATCCGGTGTTTAAGTAGGCAAACACCATCCAGTCGGCGCTTTTGCGCGCCGCAGGGAATTGCAACGGGGAACCAAGGACGAATGGTTGCGCGCCAACGCATCGTTCCTATCAGACGCGACTATAATCGCTGGGTAGCGGATCAGACACTGGAAGATTACGCTCTTCGCTTCACTGCGAAGGGTGCGCGGCGCTATTCCTCGCAACGTATTGCGCAAACCGCTATTGGCGCAATTTCATTTTTAGCACTGGAAGCAATTGGCGGTGCAATTACACTCTCCTATGGCACCACCAACGCCATCGCCGCTATAATTGTGGCTTGTCTCGTCATGCTTTGCGTTGGGATTCCGATTAGCCGCTACGCCATTCGCTACGGTGTGGACATTGATTTACTGACCCGCGGCGCAAGCTTTGGCTATATCGGCTCCACAATCACTTCGCTTATATATGCGACATTCACCTTCCTGCTCTTTGCCATCGAAGCATCAATCATGTCCGGCGCTTTGGAGTTGGCCTTCGGTATTCCTTTATGGGTCGGGTATATTATCAGCTCCGTTATCGTGGTTCCTCTGGTTACTTATGGGGTCAGAATAATCAGCAAGTTCCAACTGATTACGCAACCGTTCTGGATCATACTAAACGTCCTCCCTTTCATCGTAATTGCTTACGTTGATTGGGAAAAATTTGATCTTTGGCGGGCCTTTGCAGGTATTCACGCACCGGTCGCTGCTCCCGGAACAACCGGGCCTTTTGTGCTGGCGCAGTTTGGTGCTGCAAGTGCAGTCATCTTGGCCCTCATGGCTCAAATCGGCGAGCAAGTGGACTTCCTGAGGTTTCTGCCGCCTGAAGGGCAACGAAAACTGCGTCATCGCATTGCAGTGTTTCTGGCTGGCGCTGGGTGGGTGCTTGTCGGCGCGCCGAAATTACTTGCCGGCTCATTTCTTGTTGTTTTGACGCTCAGCAGTGTTGTGTCCGTCGACCGCGCATCAGATCCATCGCAAATGTATCTAACCGCATTCGGTTATTTTACCTCGTCCGACACTTTGGCGTTGATGCTCATGGTCGCTTTTATTGTGGTATCGCAGCTGAAAATCAACGTGATGAATGCTTATGCAGGCTCACTGGCATGGTCAAATTTCTTTTCGCGGCTCACGCATAGTCATCCTGGAAGAGTCGTTTGGCTATTGTTCAATGTGACGATAGCGCTTTTGTTGATGGAACTTGGAATTTACAGGCTGCTCGAAGAGACTTTGGGGATTTTTTCACTCATCGCCATGGCTTGGCTTTGCGCCATTTCTGCTGACCTTTTTGTTAATAAGCCACTGGGACTTGCACCACCAGGAATAGAATTCAAACGCGCTCATCTTTATGATGTAAATCCGGTTGGCCTTGGAACGATGGCCATAGCGACACTTGTTTCGCTGATCGCACATTTCGGTTTTCTCGGTGAAATGGCATACGCACTTGCCCCCTTTGTAGCGTTGATCGTCGCTTTCATTGTCTCACCATTGCTCGCATGGCAAACCAAGGGAAAATACTATCTCGTTCGCAAGCCGCGGCGTGCCTGGCAAACATTGTCAACGCTCAAATGCTCTATTTGCGAGCATGATTTTGAGCCCGAGGATATGGCGTGGTGTCCTGCCTATAGCGCTCCGATCTGCTCTCTTTGTTGTTCTCTCGACAGTCGCTGCCACGATATGTGTAAACCCAATGCCAACCTCAATGCCCAGGTTGCTTTTGTAGCTCGCTCATTCCTGCCGCAGCGCATTATCGAGGCGCTTGCATCACGATTGGGGCGTTATGGAAGCTCCGTCGCAATTGCTTTGGCCGCAATCGGGACGATCCTCACCATAATAGCCCATCAGACCGGAGGACCACCTGAAACGTCAACCGTCGTCGACCAGACTTTGTTGATCGTATTCTTTGTGTTCGCCGTTGTAACTGGAATTGCCTGCTGGTTCTATGTGCTGGCACATGACAGCCGCGTTGTTGCGGAGGAAGAATCCTCGCGTCAGAACACCCTTCTTTTAAAAGAAATAGCTGCTCACAAGAAAACGGATGCAGCGCTACAGGAAGCTAAAGACACAGCTGAAGCAGCCAACCGCGCCAAAAGTCGCTATGTAATTGGCCTGAGCCACGAATTGCGGACCCCATTAAATGCTGTGCTTGGCTACGCGCAAATTTTGGAACGAGACGAAACCATCCCTGCTCCACGTCAATCCGCAATTCGGGTTATAAAGCGAAGCGCCGATCATCTATCCGGTCTCATAGATGGATTGCTTGATATCTCACGCATTGAAGCTGGTCGCCTCCAGGTCTTTTCCAATGAAATCAACCTCGGAGATTTTCTGGATCAGATCGTGCAGATGTTTCAGCCTCAGGCCGATGCAAAGCAGCTGGCCTTCACGCACACACGTCCAGGCAAAATGCCTACTCATGTCCGCACGGATGAAAAGCGTCTTAGGCAAATTCTCGTGAATCTCCTGTCAAACGCAATCAAATTCACGACAAGAGGAAGTGTGCTGTTCGATGTAACCTATCGCAGTCAGGTCGCAACTTTCACAATTTCTGATACCGGACGAGGAATTTCCGATCAGGATCTTCCTCGCATCTTCGAGCCCTTTCAGCGAGGAGAGGCTGAAAATATTCGGCCAATGCCGGGCCTTGGCCTCGGCCTGACGATAACCCGGCTTTTGACCGAAACCCTCGGCGGCGAAATCTTGGTTTCGAGTACATATGGGGAGGGATCGACATTCAGGGTCAGGCTAATGCTTTCCGCCATAACAGACACACATAAACAGCAACCATTACCGCGAAAAATTCACGGCTATACGGGACAGCGCCGTACGATTGTTGTTGTCGATGACAATGAAGATCATCGTGAACTGGTAACGCAGATTTTAGTTCCCCTCGATTTCGTCGTGCTAACAGCTGCGAGTGGACCCGAATGTCTGAGCTTGATCGAGGGAATCGCACCAGACCTATTCCTGATCGATATTTCCATGCCACAGTTGGATGGATGGCAGTTGGTCGCGCGACTTCGGGAAACCGGTGAGCTTTCGCCTATCATCATGCTTTCCGCCAATATAGGTGATGCAGCCCCCACGGGAGGACCGACGGGCCATAATGATACACTGGCAAAACCTTTTGATCTTCGGCAGCTTCAAAATAAAATTGCCCAGCTTCTTGGGCTAGATTGGATTTACGATGAAGAAACACCTGCCCCTGACCCCGTCGTTCCGCGCAAATTGGTTAGCCCCGGCGAAGCGCATGTGCGCGAACTGATCAACCTTGGCGAGATCGGATATATCCGCGGCATTGAGACAAAGGTTGCCGATCTGGCGAAAATCGAAGAGAACCGTGCATTTACTGAAGCACTGGGACAATTCGTTCAAATGTTTGATCTTGCTGGATATGATCGTTTCCTTCGGGAATTCGAAAACAAGGAGTCGACTCGAGGTGAGTGAGCCAACCCATCCTCGCGATATTGTCCTCATTGTCGACGACTCGCCACAGACCCTTGGATTTCTGACCGATGCCCTCGAGCAATCCGGGTTTTCGGTTTTGATTGCGACCTCAGGGCACGCCGCGCTTAATGTTGTCGGACATATAACACCCGATATCATCCTGATGGATGCGGTAATGCCGGAGATGGATGGGTTTGACACATGCACCCGCATCAAAACCACAGCCTCAGTTACCCAGGTTCCCGTAATATTCATGACAGGCCTTTCGGAGACGCAGCACATTGTCCGTGCGCTTGAAGCCGGAGGCGTCGATTACCTCACGAAGCCGATAAACATCGATGAGTTGCAGGCCCGCATAAGGGTTCATCTTGCCAATGCGCGTGCTGCCCAAAGCGCCCGTATAGCACTGGACGCCGCTGGTCGGCACTTGCTTGCCATTGGCAAGGACGGACATTTGCGCTGGTCAACCCCTCAAGCAAACCATCTGATCGAACTGACCATGGGAAGCACGCGAGTCGGTTACAAGGCACTTTCGGCCAGTGTTGCACAATGGATGATCCGGCAACAAGGTCACAAGGATGCCAATCCGATTTTAGTGCCAGGGGAGCAAGGCGGATTACAGCTAAGCTATCTTGGAGCTCTTACTTCCGACGAATATTTATTCCGGCTGACACTCGCCAATCAGGCTGGCGCAGATGATTTACTGCGCCAGCATTTCGGCTTGACTGCCCGGGAGGCAGAGGTGCTTTTGTGGATTGCGAAGGGCAAATCAAATCGCGATATCGGCGAGATTCTCGGATTGAGTGCAAGGACAGTCAACAAACATCTCGAGCAAGTCTATGTCAAAATGGGTGTTGAAAACCGCGCCACTGCCGCTGTCAAAGCCGCACAGATATTGCACAATAATTAGTCGAGGCTTGGTTCGTTTTGACTCATTCTACCGGAGAAAATTACCGCTTCGGCAGCATTCAAATTATGGTTTTTGATTTCAATAATTCTGGAGCCTTTCCTGTTTAAATAGAAGCAGTTCTGTTTCTCGGATGGCGAGACAATCCGCGCGGAAGGTGGCGAAGTCGATGTTTATCCATCGTCCGAGGCCGCCTGACTAAGTGATTGGCCGCCGGTTCCATTTAGGTGGAAAAGGCTCTAGGGCCGTTGCGCACCAGCTATTGTTACATAGATCGAGTAGAGCGATTGTGTTGCTGTAATAAACAACCTATTGCGCCGGGTTCCGCCAAAAGTGAGATTTGCAACGGTTTGTGGGACCTTTATTTTGCCTAGCAGCACCCCGTCGCTGCCGAAACAGTGAACGCCATCGGCAGCGCTAGACCAAAGATTGCCAGCCACATCAACGCGCATACCATCGGGAATTCCATTGTCGATATGTGCAAAGACACGGCCGTTGCTCAACATCCTTCCATCCTCAACGTCAAAAACGCGGATATGCCTTGGAGCGCCATCCATGTGGCTTGCGCCAGAGTCCGCAATATAGAGCAGGCTTTCATCTGGTGAAAAAACCAGACCGTTCGGCTGAAGGAAGTCAGTCACCACTGCCGATATTTCACCGGTTGCAGGATCCAGCCGGTAGACATTACGTGAAGGTTGTTCTGGTTCTGCTTTATAACCCTCATAATCCGAGAGAATCCCATAAGTCGGATCGCTAAACCAAATCGAACCATTTGAATGAACAACCACATCATTGGGGGAGTTGAGGCGCTTGCCAAGATAGCTATCAGCCAAAACAGTTATCGTACCATCTATTTCTGTTCGTGTGACGCGGCGCGTCCCATGCTCGCATGTCACGAGGCGGCCTTCCCGGTCGCGTGTATTACCATTGGTGAAGTTAGACGGCGAGCGGAACACAGAAACGCCACCGTCAGGCACCCAACGTAACATTTTCTGATTCGGGATATCGCTCCATAAGAGGCTATTACTGTCATTAAACCAGACCGGCCCTTCCGCCCAGCGACAAGAGGAATACAGTTCCTCAAGCTTTGCACTCCCTACAATGAGGGCATTAAAACGTGGGTCATGAACTTCATAGAGCGTGGGATTGATCATTCAGGTGCACCAGTCTTAGCGTTGTTCAGAGTTATTTCCACCGGCAAGGACGATAACGCCGATGATGATAATACCCGTCATAATCAGGCGAATGCCGGCGTCAAAACCATAGGTATTGAGCATTGAAACAACGAGGAACATGAATAGAGAAGCGCCCCATATTCCGGGCACGTTAGAGTCACCACCGCCCACTGCTGTTCCTCCAATGACGACAACCGCGATGGACATCAGCAGATATTCCGAACCCATATTGAGCGCAGCACCGCCCGAGAAATTTGCCAGCAGAAACCCGCATACCGAGGCAAGTAAGGCGCAAAGAACATATGTGGCAATACGTACACCATCGACAGGTATGCCAGCCATACGGGCCGCCAATATACTTTGGCCAATTGCCGAAACCCATCGCCCGTAAATCGTCTTTTGCAAAAGCCAGTAGGCGATGATTGTAAGGATAAGTGCAATCCAGGCAACGTTTGGAATCCCCATCGTGGTCGATATAGTGAAATCCGCAAGGACCGCCGGCGGCTTGATCCGTAGCCCGCGATTGGTCCAGATCGCAGTTGATTGCACGATAAAACTCATCGAAAGAGTGGCAATGATTGGCGGAATCCGTAGCAGTTTAATCAGACCATAGTTACAAATCCCGATGGCAAAACCGATTGCGATCGCCACTAGCAGACCAGGCACAATCATCGAATTGTCACCGTCCATAACCTTCAACGCAACCGTACCGGCCAGCGTCATTGTCGCCGGTACGCTCAGGTCGATATTACCCGGCCCAAGTGTAATGACAAACATCTGGCCAGTGCCTACGATAATCGAAAATGCTGCAAAGGTGAGTGTGGCTTGCGTGAGGCCAAACGCGCTTGCACCACCCGTGAATATGATCGTGACAAACCAGACGGTTACAGCTGCAACAAATGACCATATCCATGGCTTGTGCAGCAAACGCTTGATCACAATCATGCGGATTTCCTCTGCTTTTCAAGCCGGTTGAACAATAGTCGAAGCGCAAGAACAACAATCAGGATCATTCCCTGAGCGCCAATCTGCCAGTCCGGCGATATCCTTAGGAACGATAGAAATGAACCTGCCAACGTCAGTGTCAGCGCCCCGATGACCGCCCCGATCGGCGAAACTCTGCCACCCACGAACTCACCGCCGCCCAAAATCACGCCAGCAATGGACAGCAACGTATATCGAAGCGCAATATTGGCGTCGGCCGAGGTTGCGAGGCCTACCAGTGCAAGACCGGCAAGAATGGCAAAGAGTGCTGCCAGTGCATAGATCGTGGCGCGAGCGCGTACAATCGACCAGCCCGCCCTTTCAACGGAACGAAGATTGCCACCTACCCCGCGCAAAACCACACCAAGTGAGGAGCGCATAATGAGAAGATGGGCGACAACAGCAATAAGAATGCTGGCAATAATGGCCAATGGAACCAGAGGCGGTTTTGAGACCATGAATGCCCTCAACCATACGGGAGACTGGCCACCCGGTGCGGGCAGTATAAGAACCGCCAGCCCACCCCAGACGAAACTCATGCCAAGGGTAACAACGATAGAGGGCAAGTTGCGTACATGAATGAGAACACCAAGAGCGGCGTAGACGACAATAGAGGCGGCAAGGATAGCAACACCGAGCAATGGATTGGTATTAAGAAACGTAGCAACAACGCATGCCACAAAACTGACGAATGTTCCCATCGAAAGATCGAGATCATTGACCGTCATAATGAGCATCTGGGCGATCGTTGCCAGAGCGATAGGCACGGCAAGATTGAACAACAAATTCAATCCATTGTAACTCATGGCGCGTGGTTGGAGATAGAAAATTACCAATAGAAGAACGGTGAGCGACAGCGCAGGAATCAATAGACGGGCTGCATCGCGTGTGAACCAGTTTATCATGCGGCAGCACCCATGAATGAGGCCGCAAGAATATTCTTCTCTGTCACTTCGTCGCCCTTCAGTTCCGCAACGATGGCACCATTATTGAAAACGTAGACGCGATCACAAAGACAGATTTCATCCATCTCCGTCGAATACCAAATGAAGGTACGTCCCTTGTCCGCTTCGGAGCGCAGAATCGAATAGACTTCCTGCTTTGTCCCTATATCGACACCACGTGTAGGATCATCCATCAAGACCACATCCGCGCGTGTCGCAAGAGCACGTGCGAAGAGAACCTTTTGCTGGTTACCTCCTGAAAGCGAAAGAATAGTGTTTTCGACATTTTTGGTTCGCACTTCAATCTTTGCTTTCCAAGTTTCGACAAGCTTCATCTCGTCCTGCCGATGAATGAGACCTTTTGTCGAAAGGTCTGCCAGGTGGCTGATCGACATGTTCTTGATAATACTCCACAGGGGAAACACCCCATTCAATCGCCGATCGCCAGCGACAAAAGCAACCTTGGGAGTTTGCTCACGCAGCCAGTTGCCGCTATGCCTGAGATAAATATCCGTGAGGGTTTCTGTCTGGCCGTGACCGCCAAGTCCCGCCAATCCGATAATCTCCCCCTTGTGAGCTCGAAACGGCAAGCCCTGCTCCCGGCGCCGGGCAGCAGAAAGAACCGGGGTGCCGGGACTGATATCTCGAACCGGTCGTGCAGAAGGGCCTTTGACTACACTGCCCATGGATTCAACAAGGCTATGTTCTGTAAATTCGGGTGATGGCCTTGCCGCAACCACCTTGCCGTCTTTCATGACAACGATCCTGTCGCAGGTCGAAAGTATCTCGCCAAGAATATGCGATATGAGAATAACTGAGCCACCTGTTTTGATAAATGCGCGCACGTATTTCAGCAATTGTGCGGCAAGACTCGCATCAAGCGACGATGTCGGTTCATCGAGAATAACCAGCCTGACCTTTTGCGCTATTTCAGAAAAAGCCGTGGCGATTTCCACCATCTGCTTTTCGGAAATTGTCAAATCACCAACAAGCGCCCCTACCTGGATGTGATGGCCGGGGAAAATCTCGTCAAGCTTTGCACGAACCACGGAACTTGCTCTTTTGCGCCAACCCCAGCCAGAGAGGCTGCTATGAATGATCCGAGTATTTTCTGTAACCGTAAGGTTTGGACAGAGCGATAGTTCCTGAAACACGCAGCGCACCCCGTGGTCGCGCGCCACCTTAACATTGTATTTATCAACGGGCTGACCACCGAGTGCGATACGTCCTTCGTGGAGCGTGAGGCCACCATTGACTACGTTTACAATCGTGGATTTTCCGGCACCGTTGTGACCAACGAGCCCGACACATTCACCCGGCTGAATTGCAAGTGTTATACCATCAAGTGCCTTGACCGCACCAAAGCTCATCTTGGCATCAGTCACCTCAATCACCGCATGCTGCGGTCCGGCCATCGTCATGCGCCAAATCCTTATGCTGAAAACGCCCTGCCTGATCACACAGGCAGAGAAGATTTTATCGGATGGCGGGCACCTATTTGGTTGACGAAATTACCTTCTGTGCATCCTCAAGCGAATACTCCACATTGGCCACTCCACCCTCTTGGGTCGTCGCCAAGTTGGCCTCCAGATTGTCTTGATCTATGCGAAGGAATGGTACGGTGAGTTCCTTTTTCACTTCTTTGCCATCAAGTATCTGCTGTGCAACCCAGAACGCCAAGGTCGACACGCCAGGAGCAATCGATACCGACATGGTTTCATACTTGCTGGCATCCTTCTGTTTTTTCCACCAGACAAGTTCGTCCTGGCGATTACCCATGACGATCACTGGTGTGGGGCGTTTAGCAGCCTCGAATGCCTGCGCTGCGCCGTAGCCATCACCCCCTTGGGTGACAACACCGACAATCTCGGGCAAACTTGGAAGAATACCGGCGACTGCACGCTGAGCAACATCCTGCGCCCAGTCTCCGTGCACCGAACCTGCGATCTTGAACTGCGGGAATTGTTTCACGCCCTCGTGAATACCGGCAGAGATTTCATCATCAACCGAGACGCCAGCAAGACCACGAATTTCCAGTAGGTTGCCGCCTTTTGGTATCTTCTTTGAAAGATACTCGACCTGCGTACGGCCCATTTCCCTGAAATCGACTGCAATGCGCCAAGCGCAAGGCTCCGTTACGATCCCATCGAAGGAAACGACAGTGATACCTGCATCACAAGCCTCCTTAACCGCACCGTTCAGCGCCGTTGGCGATGCTGCATTAATGACGATTGCATCATAACCCTGCAAGATCATGTTCTGAATCTGTGCGGCTTGCTCTGTCGCTTGATTTTCCGCTGTCGTGAATGAGTCCGCCGCAGCAACAACACCAGTTTTGGCCGCTTCACCCGCAACTTTTGTCCAGCTTGTCAACATGGCCTGTCGCCAGGAATTGCCAGCATAATTATTTGACAAGGCGATTTTCTTGTCCGCGGTATCGGCAATAGCCAGATTTGGTATTGCAGCGCAGAAGAGCGTCATCGACGCTAAAAGAATATTAGTCGTTTTCATTGCTCTCTCCCCAGACTAAGCTCATTCTTCGAACAGATCCTAATCAGTGTTTCTTCTGATCAAGACTTCCTCCTGTCGAAATTCTTCTCCCTTTAGACTTACAAGATGAGTTACATGGTCGGGATTGTATAGGCGCTTTCAGGCAGGCATTTTGCGGATTATGCCAGAAATGATGCGGGATCACGCAAGACGAACTTACAGTGATTAGCGCTTTATGTGACAAGCGAGACGTGGGCGGAGGCTAACCACAATTGCGGGAGGTAGAGACTAAATGTTGAAGATGGCACCAGCGGTGCTGCTCGATCACTATATCGGAATTTCACGACTATTGGCTGGTCAATTGGAATTTCATTCCGCAATCCGCGCCGTAGCAATTGAGATTTCCCAAATCATTCCCCACGATCATCTCGACGTTTGCATTATTATGCACGGGGGAAAGTATCACACTGCCTATGAAACCGGGCTCGAGACGGCATGGGGGAATTATCCTCCTGCACTGGTGTCGCAAAGCCCTATCCGCGCCCTGCTTTGGGGTGAGGAGCCATTTATGTTAACCGAAGACGCATTGGTGGATGAACGGTTCAATTTCGAGGGTGCATTTATCCAGCCCGCTTTCGAACAAGGCTTGCGCAGCCGGATTCACCTTCCTCTGAAGGTGGAAGGGGACATCATAGGCGCTTTGAGCTGCTCCTCACATCAGCCGCACTTTTACACAATGGAAGACGTCGATAATGCGCGTTCTATTGCCGATCTGCTATCCGCATATTTCTTTGCATTGCGCGCCGCCGATCAGGCACAAAAGTCGGCTATTGTTGAGGCTGAGACAAGGGTCAGGGAAGAGGCACTGCGCCTCGGCGCACTGAATCTCACCGAAGCTTTAGAACGTGAGCGCCAGCGAATTGGAATGGATCTACATGACCAGACTTTGGCCGATCTTACCCGTCTGGCACGTTGGCTTGAGCGTCTGGCCGGTGAGCGCGTCGTTTCAGGTGACGAACTTGAAGGACTTTCTCGTAGTCTGCAACAGAGCATGCAGGATTTACGGCAAATCATAGAGGAGGCAAAGCCTTCGGTTCTCCAACTTTTCGGCTTCAGTCAGGCCGTAGAAAATCACCTCGACCGGTCAATCCGTGACAGTGGCGCCAAGCTTCAGCAACAACTGATCGATGAGACCAACGGCATTATCGATCAACTTGACGAAACCGTCTCCATCGCTCTGTTTCGTATCACCCAGGAAGCAATCAACAATGTAATTCGCCATGCCCGTGCAAACCGTATTGTCGTATGTTTACGTGAACATGGCGGTGGCATTTCAATAGAAGTTTTGGACGACGGGTTTGGCCTGAAAACGCGGCGGCGAGTGGGCGGCGGCATCAACAATATGAAAACGCGCGCTCGGTTGATTTCTGCCAAATTCTCGGTCGGTCCCAATCAGGACAATAAGGGAACGCGGGTCATTGTTCATTTACCGTTGGCTACAGTGCCCAATCGCGAATTATGAGGAGGATGGGATGAAAATACTACTCGTCGAGGATGATCCACTCCATCGATCCTATCTGCGCGAGGCGGTAAATGCTGCCTTGCCGGAATGCCACGCAATCTTTGAGGCTGACAACGGCATTGTTGGCGAGAGAATGGCACGCGACCATAAGTCAGCGCACATCATCATGGATCTTCAGATGCAGACCAGAAATGGTATCGAAGCCGCCCGTACTATATGGAAAGAGCGACCTGACACCCGTATTTTGTTCTGGTCAAATTATTCGGATGAGGCCTATGTGCGCGGTGTTGCCCGCATTGTTCCGGACGGAGCGGCGTTTGGCTATGTGCTCAAATCAGCATCCGAGGAACGGTTAAAGCTGGCACTTCGCAGCATATTCATTGAGGCACAATGCGTTATCGATCGGGAAGTGCGTGGAATGCAGCAAAAGAGCCTTGGTCAGGCGAAGGGCGTGAACGATATTGAGTATGAAATTTTGATCGATATTGCCTTGGGACTGACCGATCGGGCGATAGCGGCCCGCCGAAACCTTTCGCTCCGCAGCGTGCAAAACCGCTTGCAGCAGCTATACGAGAAACTTGGCGTTTATCAAACATCCCAGGATGGTCATGATGGACGGTTCAATTTGCGTGCCCGCGCAGTTGCCGTCGCATTCATGCGCAAGCTGATCAATTATAACGGATTAGAACGGTCTGAGGCCGAATTGAGCGAGTGGCTCAACACTAACTGACCCGTCGTAGAAATCACGCTGCGCAATGCTAGCCCCGTAGATAACATGCGATAGTTTGATCATTAGAAATCGAAGGCTACCAATTCGCCCATATACCATACCCAGATTAGCAAACAGATCGCTCCCGCCAGCGCGTTACCGATGCGGGATATGCCTTTACTCTGCCACGCTATTGCAAAATTGAGGATGAAAGTGACCGGAAGCAGTACCAAGATGGGCATAAAACTTTTCTCTCAATAATTGCTGCCATGTATTTGATCTTTGGATTGCCCAATATTACGTGAGGCAGCGCTTGTGCCGCGCTTTAAGCCGGAAGACTATGAATTTGTCGGTAACAGTTACATGACTTGAAAGGCGCATACATTGTCGATGGTTTGGCCGGACTGATTGATCAAAAGACATCATTTCCGCAGCGCTTCAGATCATAATATTTTAGATAGCGCTATCAATAGACGATAATAAACGGGCCGCAAAGCGGCCCGTTTATTACAGAAATCAGCTCTTTAGCCGTGAATTGCAAAGGCTGTAATACCCTCCGCCCTTCTGTATCCATTTCAGGTTGCCAAGAGAATTTCTCTGTTTGTTGGCATAATATTGATCCAGGCAGGTATGCATACGGGCCTTGCCAGGGCTTTCGGAAGAATATTTTGTAGCGATGGCGCTGGGGAAAGCTACACCGCGTGGAGCCTTGGTCGTAGGCGCGGGAGGATCATCTGTATAGGTGGCATTATCTACCGTTGGCGCGGTATCATCATTTACATCACTTGTCGAAGCAGCGGTGGTCGGCGCGCCTGCGGCGCACTGAGCTTTGCGAAAATCGTTCCACTTTATATCGCCAAGCGTTCCTGCACTCTTTGCCGCTTGGTACTTTGCGCTGCACTCTTTCATAGTCAGACCATTGTCATCATCATTGGATGCAGCAGCTGTTTTTGACTTTGTCGGAGTGGCAGCAGGTGAGGCGTCAGAGGTGCATTGAGCCTTGCGGAAGTCGTTCCACTTCATATCGCCAAGCGTTCCTGCACTCTTTGCCGCTTGATACTTGGCACTGCACTCTTTCATCGTCAGACCATTGTTATCATCATTGGATGCTGCAGTCGTTTTTGACTTTGTCGGGGTTGCCTTTGTGTTGGTCGCAGGCGACGCGTCGGAGGCGCATTGAGTCTTGCGGAAGTCATTCCACTTCGTATCGCCAAGCGTGCCTGCACTCTTTGCCGCTTGATACTTGGCACTGCACTCTTTCATCGTCAGACCATTGCCATCATCATTGGATGCTGCAGTCGTTTTTGACTTTGTCGGGGTTGCCTTTGTGCTGGTCGCAGGCGACGCGTCGGAGGCGCATTGAGTCTTGCGGAAGTCATTCCACTTCGTATCGCCAAGCGTACCTGCGTCTTTGGCAGCCTGATACTTCACGCTGCATTCCTTGGCTGTCAAGGCATAGGCCGGCACTACCGCAAGCGATGCCGAAGCCAGCACACTTGCATAGATAAGATTTCGGATCATCGACATGCTTCGCTCCATCAACTGGTTGAATACCCTCAGCCCTGCAACTTGCAGTACATTCCATTCGTCATCCGGGGTCAATTGAAATCTAGTGTTGCAAAAATTAATGGTCCTTGGCATTTCATACCAAGGTGATGGCCAGCAATGATGGCTCAGCGCCCTACAGACGCAACAAAGTATGATCAGACCAAAAGCCAAACGTTCAGACGTTGCAGTAGATTAAGCTGAATGTCGCAAGATGATTTCAGCGTTAAGAAGAACCCTTTCGGGTAAGCAGTCTGATGCATTGTCGGTTACACCATCATCCAGCTTACGCAATAAAAGTGGATGTGTTGCACTTAATCTGGGCACAAAATAGTAGTTAAAGCGGGTTCGCCATATTTCAAATGCGGGTTGCTACACCTAGCTGTGGAGCCTCAACAGGTTGTCCCGGTTGAGACCGAGGCGACTGATTGGTGTCTTTGAGTTTAGGCTGCCATGAGGGCGATGCCAATTGTAGAGATGCGTCCAGTTGGGCAGGTGTTCTTTCGGCTCTCGGATGAAGGGTAGGCGCGTGCATAGGCCCACTCCCGTAAGGCTGTCTGGATGAAGCGTTCGGCTTTGCCGTTTGTCTTCGGCGTGTAGGGCCTGGTGCGGATGTGCTTGAGCCCGAGTGTCTTGCAGGCTTTGGCAAAGTCCCTGGCTTTGTAGCAGGAGCCGTTGTCGCTCATCACACGCGTGACCGTGATGCCGAGACCGTTGTAGTAGGCGACGGC
>UCNP01000006.1 GCA_900473335.1 Hyphomicrobiales bacterium
CAAACTTTTATAAAAACACATCCAAACCCTGGGGATAACTCTCGGAAAAGCAGATTTTTCCTTCGCCGATTTACGATTTCTTCACAAAAAACCGGAGCTGCCGTGATGGCAGCCCCGGTTTTTGAATTTTACGAGAGAACGAGCCGTCAGCTGAGCGGCTCAAGCCTTGTTCTTGTTGTAAACGTCAAAGACCACCGCAGCCAAAAGTACCAGCCCTTTGATCACTTGCTGCCAATCAATATTGACGCCCATGATCGACATACCATTATTCATCACGCCCATGATAAAGGCGCCAATAACCGCACCCATGACCTGCCCGACGCCCCCCATTGCCGATGCACCGCCAATGAACACCGCCGCAATGACGTCGAGCTCAAAGCCAAGACCCGCTTTCGGTGTTGCCGTGTTCAAGCGGGCAGCAAAAATCAATCCGGCAAGCGCGGCCAGTACGCCCATGTTGACGAAAGTGAAGAAAGTGAGCCGCTCGGTCTTGATACCAGAAAGTTTTGCCGCGTTTTCATTACCGCCCATTGCATAGATACGCCGCCCGATTGTCATACGCTTGGTCACAAAGACGAAAAGTGCAATCAGTAACGACATGACGATGAGGACATTCGGCAGTCCCTTGTAGGATGAAAGCAGATAAACAAGGAAAAGAATGATCCCGCCAATAATCAGGTTTTTTGCCATAAACAGCGGAAACGGCTCACCGCGATAGCCATGCTTCTCGCGCTTGGCGCGCCCGCGGACACTTGAATAGACCATCAGCGCAACCAGAATGATGCCGATCAGCATCGACGTGATATTGAAGCCAACGCCGCCGAAGAAATCAGGAATGAAGCCGGAACTCAAAAGCTGAAACTGCGGCGGGAACGGTCCGACCGACTGTCCGCCGAGCAACCAAAGAGCCAGTCCCTTGAAAACCAGCATGCCGGCCAGCGTGACGATAAAGGAGGGTATCTTGTGATAGGCAACCCAGTAGCCTTGCGCCGCACCGATTACCCCGCCCATGATGAGGCAGAGTATCGTTGCCGGCACGTAGTGTATTTGCCATTTCACCATCATGACAGCTGCCAGCCCGCCAACAAAGCCCGACACGGAACCGACAGACAGATCTATATGTCCGGCAACGATGACCAGAAGCATGCCGAGAGCCATAATAATGATGTAGCTATTCTGCAAAACGAGATTGGTGAGATTAACGGGACGAAACAGCGTGCCATTGGTGGTGAACTGAAAGAACAGCATGATCAGGATCAGCGCCGCAACCAGCCCATATTCTCGTAAATTACCTTTTGTGGCCGAACCGTCGGTCTGAATTTTTGCCGGTGCAGTTTCAATACTCATGTTTATTTCCCCTCAGCGCGGATAATGGCGCGCATGATCTTTTCCTGGCTGGCTTCACTGGCGGCCATTTCGCCAACGAGCTTGCCCTGATTCATAACGTAAATCCGGTCGCATATGCCGAGAAGCTCCGGCATTTCCGAGGAGATCACCAATACACTCTTACCCATCGCCACAAGCTGGTTAATGATCGAATAGATTTCATATTTGGCACCGACATCGATACCTCGTGTCGGCTCGTCAAGGATCAGCAAATCAGGATCAGCAAAAAGCCATTTTGACAGGACGACCTTCTGCTGATTGCCGCCGGAAAGATTTCCGGTTTTCTGATAGATGCTGGATGAACGGATATTGGTCTTGGTGCGATATTCATTCGCCACTTTCAGTTCGGCCATATCATCAAGAACACCATTACTGGAAACACCTTCCAGATTAACGATCGTGGTATTGTGCTTGATGTGATCAATCAGATTGAGGCCATAGGTCTTACGGTCCTCGGTGACATAGGCAATGCCATTATCAATTGCCCGGCCAATGGTTGAAACATCAGCCTTCTTGCCCTTGATGAAAACTTCGCCGCTGATCTTGCGGCCATAAGCTTTACCAAAGACGCTCATGGCGAATTCAGTTCGACCGGCGCCCATTAAGCCGGCAATGCCGACGACCTCACCCTTGCGGACATTCATGGCTATGCCGTCCACGACAGTCCGGTCGCTATGGACATGGTGATGAACTACCCAGTCCTTCACCTCAAAGACGACCTCTCCTATATTCGGTACGCGTTGCGGATAGCGGTCTGCCAACTGGCGACCAACCATCAATGTCACGATCTTGTCTTCGGAAATATCCTGCTTATCCAGCGTCTCGATGGTCGCGCCATCGCGTAAGACTGTTATACGGTCAGCGACTTTTCCGACTTCATTGAGCTTGTGAGAGATCAGGATGGAGGAGATACCCTGCGCCTTGAACTCCAGGAGCAATTCAAGCAAGGCATCACTATCCTTTTCATTAAGACTGGCTGTGGGCTCGTCCAGAATGAGAAGTTCAACTTCTTTGGAAAGAGCCTTGGCGATTTCGACCAATTGTTGCTTGCCGACACCCAGATTGGTGACGAGCGTCAAAGGATCTTCTTTCAAGCCAACCTTGGCAAGTAACTCGCGGGTGCGGCTTTCCGCAACGTGCCAGTCGATAATGCCAAATTTTGCCGGTTCGTTACCCAGAAAGATATTTTCAGCAATTGACAGCAGCGGCACCAAAGCCAGCTCCTGATGAATGATGATAATGCCCTTTTTCTCACTGTCGCTAATATCGCGGAAGCGCTGTTCCTCGCCATTATAGAAAATTTCGCCCTCATAGCTGCCATGGGGATAGACCCCACTCAGCACCTTCATCAGGGTTGATTTTCCGGCGCCATTCTCGCCTACCAGCGCGTGAATTTCGCCTTTGCGTACATTAAGATTGACATTATTCAGCGCTTTAACACCAGGAAAAGTCTTGGTGATGTTGCGCATTTCGAGGATGGTATCCATCGAGATCCTCATCGACGTCACTGCAATAGGAAGCGAACCCTGCACGGTTATGATGCAGGGTTCGCGCGATTTATCAGCTTACTTTAGCTGATCTTCAGTGTAATAGCCGCTGCCAATCAGGATTTCTTTCCAGTTGGACTTGTCGACTTCAACAGGCTTGAGCAGATAGGCTGGAACAACTTTCACACCATTATTATAGGTCTTGGTATCGTTGATTTCCGGCTCTTCGCCCTTCAGCACCTTATCGATAAGGTTGGCCGTAACCTTGGCCAGCTCACGTGTATCCTTGTAGATCGTTGAATACTGCTCGCCTGCGATAATGGATTTGACGGAAGGAACTTCAGCATCCTGTCCCGAAACGAACGGGAATGGCTGGTCTTTCGTGCCATAGCCAACTCCGCGAAGGGACGAGAGAATGCCGATGGACAGGCCATCATAGGGCGACAGGACGGCGTCCACCTTCTTGTCTGTGTAGTAGGCTGAAAGAAGATTATCCATGCGTGCTTGAGCAACAGCTCCGTCCCAACGCAGCGTTCCGACCTTATCCATGCCTGTCTGGCCGGACTGGACAACAAGTTTACCGCTGTCGATCAAAGGCTGAAGTACAGACATTGCGCCATCATAGAAGAAGAAGGCGTTGTTATCGTCAGGCGAGCCGCCAAACAATTCGATGTTGAAAGGTCCCTTTGCATCTGGAAGGCCAAGCGCCTTAACCAGCGATCCAGCCTGAAGAACACCCACCTGGAAATTGTCGAACGTCGTGTAATAGTCAACATTACCGGAATCGCGGATGAGACGATCATAGGCGATGACCTTGATCCCGGCATCATGCGCCTGCTGCAGCACGTTCGAAAGCGTGGTTCCATCGATAGCGCCAATCACCAGAACCTTGACACCCTTGGTGACCATGTTCTCGATTTGCGCCAGCTGGTTCGGAATATCATCTTCCGCATATTGCAGATCCGTGCCGTAGCCACGTTCTTTCAACGCCTTGACCATATTATCGCCATCGGCAATCCAGCGAGCGGAAGCTTTGGTAGGCATTGAAATGCCAACTGTGCCTTTATCCTGCGCGAATGTTTGCGTACTCATTGCACCAAGCGCAATCAGTCCCGCAGCAACCAGATTAAGTATTTTCACTTCTATCCTCCCAGTTTCCAATCACATTCGATACATTTTCTTGACCGCAGTCAGCTTGCCAGTATCGAACCATTCCTCCCAGAGCAGGGTCCAACAGCACATTTATCTGAAAAGTATTACTTTTGGAATAGGCCTTCTTTCACGATTTTGGAATTCAGCCGCACCAACAATTTCAGTTGCGCATCAGGCTACCCAATGCTGGCTTAATACCATATAATCTTATTATAATATTTTTTGGAAGACATATCCGTCGATCCGCTTATATAAATACTTGCAAATGAACACCGGGAGGAAATTGTGAATCTGGTTCAACTACTCAATACCAAGGGCAAGCGTCAGGTTGCTGCACGTATCGGCGAAGAGTTTCGTCTGGTAAAACGGACCCGTTCTGTACTGGAACTGGCTCATGCTGCAATCGAAGCCGAGATTGGTATTGCTGCAATTATTGAAATTCGCGGACTTGGCAAGACCGTCGATATAGCTGCTGCTTATAGTGAAGGCCGGTTGCTGCCACCTATTGATACCCATGACCCCGCACATATTCATCTTACCGGCACCGGCCTGACACATCTCGGTTCTGCGTCAACGCGCGATGCAATGCATCGCAAGATCGGCACTGCCGACGAAGAGACACTCACAGATTCGATGAAGATGTTTCGGATGGGCCTGGAGAATGGCAAGCCGAAAAAAGGCAAGACTGGCGTTCAGCCGGAATGGTTTTACAAAGGCAATGGTTCAATGTTGACCGGTCCCGGCCAGCCATTGCTTTCACCAGCCTTCGCCGATGACGCCGGGGAGGAACCGGAGATCGCTGGGATTTATGTCATTGGTCCGGATGGATCACCGTTCCGTCTCGGCTTTGCGCTGGCGAACGAATTTTCCGATCATGTGATGGAGCGTGTCAATTATCTTTATCTCGCCCATTCCAAATTACGGCCCTGCTCGATCGGCCCTGAATTGATCCTCGGCGATTTGCCGGCAGATATTCGCGGAACATCGCGCATTACCCGTAAAAACAAGACGATCTGGGAAAAGCCGTTTCTTTCCGGCGAAGACAACATGTCCCACACCATCGCCAATCTGGAATACCATCACTTCAAATACTCGGTTTTCCGTCAGCCGGGCGATATTCACATTCACATGTTTGGTACAGCAACGCTTTCTTTTGCGGATGGTATCAAGCCTGAAAATGGCGATGTCTTCGAGATCGAAGCACCGAGCTTCGGCTTGCCTTTGCGCAATTCGCTTAAAGTGGAGAAGCCTGCCAAGGTGAAGATAACAGCGCTCTAACAAGCTGGTACTCACTAGAATTCCCCTCAGGTCAAATCTGTGGGGAAAGCCACTGAATACAGCTCAATCAGGCGTTTTCGCGCCCCGCCACGAGTACCCGCTCCGCTCCTTCCGCAATGACAACACGCATCGCCGCTTTGGCGGCTTCCACATCTCCATCACGAATGGCTTCGGCAATCGCCGCATGGCGGGCGACGGAGCGGATGTGACTTTCTGAATTTGGAATGGGCGAGCTGATTGTAAATGTCGTTACCAGCGCCACTTCAATCAACGCGCTGATTGAGCGCATGAATGGATTTCCAGAAGCCTCTGCAACCGCAATATGGAATTGCAAATCGCTATAAACAAAGTCCGTCGCAGACTCTTTGGCCTCACCCATTTCCCCGACCCATCGGAACAATGTTTCCAATTGCTTGTCAGTTCGCCGCAACGCTGCAAGTCCTGCCGCCTCTGGCTCCAATGCCAAACGCATTTCAACGATGCTCGCCAGAAAATGTGCGGTTGCGCCAGCCTCGAAATGCCAGACGAGAATATCTGGATCGAACAGGTTCCAGTGCGACCGTTCCAATACCCTTGTGCCGATCTTTGCTTTTGGCTGGATCAAGCCCTTGGCCGCAAGGGTTTTCAAGGCTTCGCGCAAAACTGTACGGGAAACGCCAAAACGTTGGAGAAGCTCGGTATCGCCCGGCAATATACTGTTTTCAGGATAGGCGCCGCTAATAATCTTCAAACCAAGATCACGCATGACATGGCCATGATGCGTCCGCGACTGGCCTGTCGTGCGAAAATCGTAGTCTGTGAGTTCTCTGCCTGCCAAATGCTCGCCTGTAAATTCATGGGTGGCTATCTATCAATGGAGATTCTAGCACATGCCACGCAATGGTTTTTGAACCGCGCGGTCTTTGCCTCCCCACCTTTATTTATAATATTATAATATCATTCACAATCGGCAAAATTTGACTATGCCAACCGAGGGCAGCGCGAATACGAAATATTCGCGCTGCCCCTTATGAATCAATGTGGGAAGAATGCAAACCGGATTACAAACAGAGCGGCAACAAGCAATGTTGCCAAATGGATATCTCTGAATTTTCCGGTTACAGCCTTCAAAATCACATAGCTGATAAACCCGAATGCAAGGCCATTAGCTATGGAATAGGTGAAGGGCATCACCAGCGCAGTCAATGCCGCTGGCGTGGCCTCGGTGATGTCACCCCATTCGATCTCGACCAGTTCGTGCATCATCAAGCCTGCAACATAAAGCAGCGCTGGCGCAGTCGCATAGCTTGGAACCGAGGCGGCAAGCGGTGCAATAAAGAGCGCAGCGAGAAACAACAACGCGACGATCAATGCTGTCAGACCGGTACGGCCACCTGCCTGTACGCCTGATGCGCTCTCGACATAAGCGGTCGTGCTGCTGGTTCCCAGCACTGACCCGGCAACAATGGCTGTACTGTCGGCAAAGAGCGCGCGGCCAAGGCGATTCGGCTTACCCTCTTCGATTAAGCCCGCACGCTTGCTAACCCCAATAAGTGTGCCGGTGGCGTCAAAAACTTCGACCAGGACGAATACGAGAATAACCTGGAGGAAGCCCGTATGCAGAGCGCCCATTATGTCGAGCTGAAAGAATGTCGGTGCGAGACTTGGAGGCATGGAGAACACCCCTTTGAACTCGCTGACACCGAGAAACATCGAAAGCAGGGTTACAACCAGAATCCCGATCAGGATTGCGCCGCGAACCTTGAGTGCATCCAGCGCGGCAATGACAAAGAAACCCAAAATCGCAAGGAGGACACCAGTATCGCCAAGATTTCCGAGGCCAACAAGCGTTGCAGGATTATCCACAACAATGCCCGACGTCTTCAATGCGATCAGCGCCAAGAAGAGACCAATACCGGCGGCGATAGCGCTGCGAATGGATTTTGGGATACCTGAAACAAGCCAGCTGCGGATGCCTGTTACGGTGAGCAACAGGAATATGCAGCCGGAAATAAAGACTGCGCCGAGTGCTTGCTGCCAGCTAAAACCAAGTGCCGCAACTACGGTGAAGGCGAAGAATGCATTCAGACCCATGCCGGGCGCCATGCCGATTGGCCAATTGGCGACAAGAGCCATAATGCCCGAGCCAAGGGCCGCTGCCAGACAGGTCGCAACAAAAACCGCATTGCGATCCATGCCGGTCGACGACAGAATGTCGGGATTGACGAATATAATATATGACATGGTCAGGAATGTCGTCAGTCCTGCCAACACTTCAGTGCGAATGGATGTTTTGTGGTCGCTAAGCTTGAACAGCTTTTCGAACATGGTATTCCCCCTTGGCCTATGCCCGGTTGTCAGAGTGATTGCGTAGAAAAAAGTAGCCGTATTTCAATAGTTTATTCTTCATTTGGTAGCTATGATGAATAGCCTTGGAAATGGCAAGAGGACAAATCCATCATCCATAGGTCTATAGGATTGAGCGAGTGATTCCTTATATTTTTCGAGGAATTGCGGCTTCTCTTCCTCGCTCAGCGCGGCGAGATATGGCCGCAAGGCCGATCCAAGAAACCATTGGACAATGCCATCAATCCCGTTGAGCGGATGATGATATGTCGTGCGCCAGATATCCACGCGGCGGCTGTGGGACTTAAGTAAATTATAGTAAAACGAAGCATCGCCAAGGCTTCCCCGCGTCGCATTGGCTCTGGCGAGTTTTTCAGCCCAACGCGTGTCGGCTGCAACCGTCTTCATGGCGATATGCGTTGGCTCTTCAAGATTGTCCGGCATCTGTATTGCCAAGGAACCGTTAATATTGAGAAACTGCATGAACTGCGGAAATAGTTTTTCATGTCCAGACAGCCATTGCATGGAAGCATTGGCATAAAGAAGGTCAGCATTCTTTTCCGGGCGCCAACTATCCAGATCGCCCTGTTCAAACCGGCAATTTGGCAAGCGATCATGTGCCTGAGCAATCATCTCGGCAGATGAGTCTATCCCCAAAATTTCTGCTGACGGATAGCGTTTGCGCAAGAGTTCCGTAGAATTTCCAGGACCGCAGCCCAGATCTACTGCAAATTCTACTTCGATCGTCGGCACCGCCGCCAAAAGATCGTTTGCCGGGCGCGTGCGCTCATTTTCGAACTTCAGATATTGCTCTGGTGACCAGCCCGCTTTTCTCACGATGATGCCCTCGAATACCGAATCGCAATAAGTTTTTGACCGATTGTCGGGATAAGTCATACTGGTTCGTCATCCTATGAAGAAGAGGGAATTTAAATGCTCTACGCCATTCTTTGCTATAATTCTGAAGACGTTGTCGGCTCCTGGTCCAAGGAAAAGGACGATGAAGTTATGGCGCGGCTTGCAGTCGTTCAGGAACGACTGAAAAAGGAAGGCCGCCTTGGCCCTGTCGCGCGCCTGCTTCCAACAACAGCGGCCACGACTTTGCGCAAGAGCGGCAATGAGCCAATCATAATTGACGGGCCCTTTGCGGAAACCAAGGAGCAGTTTCTCGGTTTCTATGTGGTCGACTGCGCTTCACTGGATGACGCGCTTGATATTGCCCGCGAATTTTCCGTCGCCAACCCCGGAACGGGTTCTTATGAGATCAGACCTATTTCCATATTCAGACCCGGACAAACCTCAACATGACAGACACGAATTGGATCGATGCGGCCCTGATAGCGGCGCGCCCACAAGCCGTGGGCGCACTCTTGCGATATTTTCGAAATCTTGACGTGGCGGAAGAAGCCTTTCAGGAGGCATGCGTCAAAGCGCTGAAAAACTGGGGCAAAAATGGCCCGCCGCGTGATCCCACAGCCTGGCTGATTTTTGTCGGACGCAACAGCGCGATTGATGTGGTTCGCCGGCAGGCAAAGCAGCAACCCTTGCCACCGGAAGAACTCTTGTCTGATCTGGAGGATAATGAAACAGCGATTGCCGAGAAAATTGATGGGGCGGACTATCGTGACGATATTTTGCGCCTTTTGTTCATCTGCTGTCACCCGGACCTGCCCCCAACGCAACAGATTCCTCTGGCTTTGAGGATCGTTTCCGGTCTTTCTGTAAAACAGATCGCAAAAGCCTTTCTTGTCGGCGAAAGTGCCATGGAACAGCGCATAACGCGTGCAAAAAGCCGGATTGGCGCAGGCGAAATCCCATTTGAAACGCCCGATCCCATCGAACGGGCTGAGCGGCTCGCGGCGGTCGCGGCCATGATTTATCTGATTTTCAACGAAGGATATTCCGCTGCCGCCAGCGAACAGCAAGCCCGCATTCCGCTTTGCGACGAAGCAATCCGTCTGGTGAGGCTTCTATTGCGCATGTATCCGACAGAACCCGAAATAATGGGACTGGCGGCATTGCTGCTACTACAGAATGCACGATCGGCAGCACGGTTTGATGCAAATGGCGAAGTCATTCTTTTGGAGGAACAGGACCGCAAACTCTGGAACCGCGAAATGATTAATGAGGGCCTTGCCCTGATCGACAAGGCCATGCGGCACAGACAGCCCGGTCCCTACCAAATTCAGTCGGCTATAGCGGCGCTGCACGCGCGCGCACCCACAGCAGAAGAAACTGATTGGAACGAAATTGACGTGCTTTATGGCGCGTTGGAGCGGATGATGCCTTCGCCCGTAATCACACTCAATCGCGCGGTGGCAGTGGCGAAATTGCGCGGGCCAGCAGCGGCACTGACGCTCATCGAACCATTGGAAGAGAGGCTCTCCGGATATTTTCACTATTTCGGCGTCAAGGGCGGCCTTCTGATGAAAATTGGCCGGAATGGCGAAGCACGCGAAGCCTTCAACCGCGCTATTGCTCTTGCCAATAATGCGGCTGAAGCAGCCCATATTCGCATGCACCTCGACAATCTCTCGAAGGAATAATGTTTCTCAATTGCTTGGGAGAATCCTGAAAAACCTTTCAGAATCGTGACTTTTACTTTCGGTGAACAGGACGGGAAAACTCAATACACGGCGCTTGTCCGCCACTGGTCAGTGGCCGACCGGCAAGCACATGAGAAGATGAGATTTCATGACGGTTGGGGCCAATGCCCCGATCAACTTGAAGCACTCGTCGCACCGCTCTGAAAATACAGATCGCCGCAAAAAATCTATTTAAACTTAAGTAAAGATCGGAAGTATAGCTCGCTATCAGCAAGAGGTTATCAAGACATATCGATCGGCATTTTGTGAGCGGCAATATCGTGCGGCAGGGTTGTCTGGCGCTCGATCATGCGATGAACGCGCGGCTCAGTATCGCCTTTATGCAGCGCTCTGATACGGGTTCCAACAATGGCATCAGCCTTGGTGCGGCGTTGATTGTGCCGAACATATTCCACCCAGGTCGGAGTATGATAGCTTTCCGTCCATATCTCTGGATTTTCAAGATCGCGCATCAAGGCCCAATGCCCGGCGCCATCACGAATCCGGATGCGCCTGCGCGCCGCCATCACCTGAAGAAATTCATTCATATCCTCTTCCTTGATGACGTAATCAATCATGATGACAATGGGTCCGCTGCGCGGTTTCAGATCAAGAGCCAGGAGCGGTTCGCTGAAATGGTTGAGCGGATCAAGGTTAAGCGTTTTGAATTCCGGCAAAGCATAACGAAGTCCAATAGCACCGCCTATAAGCATAACCACGCTTGAAGCAAGCAAAGCCATTTCCGCGCCATGCTGAGCTGCTGCCTGACCCCAAATCCAGCTGCCCCCGGCTATGCCGCCAAAGGTCGTGGTCTGGTAAAGGGATAGCGCCCGCCCGACAACCCAGCGTGGTGTCGATAACTGTACGGTGACGTTGAACAGGGACAGGGCCAAAACCCAACATGCTCCAGACACAAGCAGAGCAGCGCTGGTCAGCCACGTATTGGTGCTGAGGGCGGTCAAGACGGCGCTTAGTGAAAACCCGATAAAAGCTGATTTTACAATAGCTTCGCTCGACATGAACTCACGCAGCCTGGCACTGAGAAGCGCCCCGCCTATGGCACCAATGCCGAAAGCGCCAAGCAGAACGCCATAAACCAGCGGGCCGCCCGCAACCAGATCGCGTGCAACCAGTGGCAGCAGGGCAAGAATAGCGCTGGCAGAAAGGCCGAAGATAAAACTGCGGAAAATGACTTTTGTGATATTCGGAGACATCGCCACATAACGCAGACCCGCAGAAATGGCACGGCCGAGAGTTTCACGCGGCAGGGGATTAGCGTCATATTTTGGCTGCCAACGAAACAAGGCAAAGATTAATGGCAGATAACTTAAAGTATTCACCGCAAATGCAGCGGCAGCACCAGCAAAAGCAACGATAGCGCCACCAATTGCGGGGCCAACACTGCGCGTAATATTAAAGCCCATACTATTGAGTGCTACGGCACCGGGAAGATCATCGCGTGGAACCATGTCGCCGACAGATGCTTGCCATGACGGATTATTCAGGGCTGTTCCGCATCCGAGCAGAAAGGTGAAGGTTAGAAGCAACCAGGGCGTAATGAGCCCGAAATAGGCAAAGGCCGACAGTGAAACAGAGATAGCCAGCATAAAACTTTGCGCGACAAGCATCACGCGGCGGCGATTGAAATTATCAGCCAACGCGCCAGATACCAATGAAAACAACATGATAGGTAGCGCGGTCGAGGCTTGGACCAAGGCCACCATGCCGACGGAACTGGAGATGGTTGTCATCATCCAGGCCGCGCCAACAGACTGGATCAAAGATCCGAAATTTGAGGATAGGCTTGCAATCCAGATGGTACGGAATGTGTCATTCTTGAACGGCGCCAAGGGCGATTTTCGGTCTGTCACCGCATCAACTTTCTTGTTCAGGCAAGGTCGTTTCGGGTGCCGCATCATACAGGCAAGAATTCCTGCAATGCCAGTCATGGATGTGTGAAACTTTCGCTTCGCACAACTTTAGACAACGGAAATACCCTTATAAATTGCACTTTTGCTCGCAAATCTGGCCGCTATGCTCGCAGATTTCATTGATATGCCGAACTATCAGCGTTTTTGGATGCAAAACCCTCGCAAAACAGGCTCATCTTCCCTTTCAAATCGCTGGCGAGCCAAAATTTTCCTGAAATTAATTGAACGATCGTTTCTTTAATTCCGAATCATTGATTTCGCGGTCATGAGGAATGACTATTTCACCTTGGAATAGATGAGGCAGTCACGGGGCGTATCCGAAACATTAGGGTGCCGCGTCCAGCGACGGAGCAGGCCTTCATAAGTCATTCCGGCTTTTTCCATTACACGAGCCGAGCTTTTATTTTCCACATCGCAATAGGCTTCTGCCCGCCAGATATTCGGCTGAGCCAATGCAAAATCAATCAGTACGGAAAGCGCTTCGGTAACATAGCCCTTGCCCCAATGCACGCGGCTCATCGCATAACCGAAAGTTGCGCGCTCATCTTTAATCCGCATCATGATCATGCCGATCAATGGTGCATCTTTCTCCAGGCAGATTGCATAAGTGAAGCTTTTGCCCTGATCCCAATCCTGCTTGACCTGCCGCAGATAGCTGCGCGCATCTTTGAGCGACCTATGCGGCGGCCATGACAGATAGCGGATCACCTCCGGGTCATGCCCATAGCCTTCAAAAATTGCCGATGCGTCACTGAGCCGTGCACGGCGGATATGGAGTCTTGTGCTTTCAATTGTGACGGGTGGAAAAGCTACATCCACAATCTTACCGCTCATCAATCATATTTGAGATAGGCATAACGGGGATCATCCTGCGGCGTTCCCTCAAGCGGACCTTCTTCCTTGCCTGGTTGCCATTGTGCAACCTTCTCGATCATCGCGGCGAGTGTAAAGTCCTTGTCGCTGATCCCTTTGGCCTCATGATCGGAAAGCGTAACTTTCACTGAGGAATAGGAGAGATGAAGATCCGGATGATGCCAAGCGGTTTCGGCCAGATGGGCAATCGCACCCGCAAGCATCGATGTCGATTTCCAGCCATGGGTTTTGTAGGTGCGGCAGATCAATCCATTATCATAGGACCAGTGCGGAAGCTCAGCTTTGAGGCGCGCTGAAACTTCGGTCTCAGCGTAAGTTTTTAATTTTGGTCTCGGTATTTTGGTTCCGCTCATGGTTCTCTCCCGCGGTCAATATTTAGCACGGAGTCGGATCTTATGCATACACGTAACGCGTGCTTCGACAAGCTCAGCATCAATGAAAAGCGCCCCAGCCTTGGGTCTCACCGCGACGGCGCTCGATCTCCACCCCGACACCGCCCGGTCCAAGCTCCAGTTTTTCAGCCCTGACCACAACTTTCAGCACACGGGGATTTTCAAGAATGAAGGCAGCAATCTGTTCGGCCAGCGTTTCGGATAGTTCGACATGACCTTTTGCGATAATGGCCCTGATGCCATCCATGATGAGATCGTAGGAAACAACATGACGCAATTGCTCTGCATTGCGCGCAACGCGGACAACTTCGGCAGTGACGTCAAAGCGCATTTTCTGGGTCTTGCCATGTTCAAAACTATAGGCACCGATTTCAACCGGCAAAACAAAATCACGCACGAAAATCTTGTCCGTGCCCAGACCTGTTTCATGACCTTCACCTGGCGAAACAGGCGCTGCCCGGACTGCACCTCTTGGAATGAGGCCTCTGATTTTAGCTGTCGCTGACGCATCGATAGGCGCTGCCCAATAAAGATCAGCCCGCAAAGCGGCGCAAAATACCAGAAAGTCCGGTCTATAGGACAAAAGGCGCGGAATATCGGGAGCCTCAAGCGAACCAGCGGCACCGGTCAGCAGTCCCTTGGACTGAACAAACTTGAAAAACTGGCCGATCTGGTCAGGCGTCATATGGTTGAGCAAGCGCTCGCTCAACGTATTTTCCGTATCAATCATGGCGGCATGAAAACCGGCCAAAACGAGATCATCGAGAAATGTTTCAGGATAGCGGCTCTGCTCTTCAGCAAACATGACGGCGATAAGCTTTGCTTTAGCGGCATAAGGCTTGATCGCCTGAATCACGGCGGCAAGGCCCTCGCCCGGACGCAGGCCAATCCTGATATATTCCACTCCCGCGGCGACAAATTCCCCAACCTTGTGCTGCATTACGTCAGGCTGCATTGGCAGATGGCTCGCATCGGCACAAACGGGCCTGCGACCGGCTACAAAATTGATGATCTCCGGCAAAGGTCCGGATTCAACTGAGCCGGATATGCCGACAGGCGGGCCACCAACATCAATAATATCCGCACCATTATCAAAAACGATTTCCGCCTCAGGCAGATTTTGTATGCTGGCGAGCAGTTTTGTCATTCCTGAGCGGACCCATGTTGGATGAAGCGGCAATTGACGATGATATAGCGCCTAACAATCGCACGCCCAACAGCTTCACATCTTTATTCTGATATTTCTGCTCAACGCACGACACGTTCGAGCACATATTGCCCAAAAAACTTACAAGCAATGTAGGATTTCGATATTCTCAATCGTCCTTTTGGATGTGAACAATGGGAGGAACCCAAATGACCTATGTTGATGGCTTTGTACTTGCAGTCCCGAAAGACAAGATTGACGCCTATAAGGAAGTGGCCCGAACAGCCGGCGAGGTCTGGAAAGAACATGGTGCACTCTCCTATTTCGAATGTACTGGCGATGATGTGCCCTACGGAGAACTGACCTCATTTCCCCGCGCCGTACAGGCAAAGGAGGATGAAACGGTGATCTTCTCATGGATTACCTACGAATCCCGGGAGCAGCGTGACAAGATAAACAAGTTGGTTATGGATGATCCCCGAATTGCAAAACAGATGGATCAGATGCCCTTCGACAGCAAGCGCATGATCTATGGCGGTTTCAACGTATTGCTGGAAATGTAGAGCAAAATCTCCCAAGGACCAGCCGCTGAAAGCCCGGGCCGTGTTCCGGGCTTTCCTGTGTGAAACCGCACATTATGATTGAATGGCAAATAACATTCACCCATATGGTTGACTATTACGCATGAATGCGATATTCAACCATATGGGTGAATGAAATGGACGACGATGCGCTGTCACGAATTCTCAAAGCCGCTGGCGATACGACGCGGCGACAGATTTTAACGCTCCTCGTCCAGGAAGGGGCGTTGAGGGTGACCTCGCTCGCAGCTCATTTCGACATGTCCCTCAATTCGGTTTCCAAGCACATCAAGGTGCTGGAGGAAGCAGGACTTGTCACCCGGCAAACTTCGGGCCGTGAACATTTTATCGCGGCCGAACTGGAACCACTGAGATTGACCGAAGCCTGGTTCGCCCAACTGAAGTCCATCTGGGACTTGCGCCTGACGGCGCTTGAAAACATGCTTTTGGAGGATGATCGACATGAGTGAGCTTGAACTGACAATAAACCGCACAATCTCCGCACCGCGCGAGAAAGTGTTCAATGCCTGGATTTCACCTGCCGCCATGGCAAAATTCATGCGCCCGCCAGAGTGCACCAATGATTCGCGGGTGAAAAATGACCCGGTAAAGGGCGGCCGATTTGAAATCATCATGGTGACAAGCGAACGCGAAATCCCGCACTATGGAACCTATCTGGAGATCAATCCCCATTCCCGGCTTTCCTTTACATGGGGATCGCCGCACTCCCTTGATGACAGCGTGGTTACAATCGATTTTGTCGAATCTGGTCCAGACAAGACTGATGTTACGCTGCGCCATGTGAAATTTCGCAATGAAGACTCGCGTAATGGTCATAATAGAGGCTGGACAGCAATTTTTGAACGTCTGGATGATGTGCTTGCCTGACGCAGTTCCGGTTTCTAAAACCGGTTCCCACTTTTGCTGGAATTGCTCGAGATGAAAAGCGCCAACAGTAACAGTTCAATAGCTACTGATTACAGTTTCGCATTTGCGCAGCGTAGTCCTGAGCCATCTTGGTGGTGGCACTCGCCACCTGCTGCATGCTGGCATTGCTTTTCCATTCGCCGCGCGAAAAGGCCGTGTGACCGAAATAATAGGCGAGATAGAGATGGTAGGCATCATTAAGTTCAATGCCGTTCATCTTATTGCTTTTTGCGTGATACCAGCCGACAAAATTGACCGCATCACTGAATTTGCTGCGGCTTGCGCCATATCGTCCGGTTTCGCGCTGATATTGTCTCCACGTTCCATCAAGCGCTTGCGAGAAACCATAGGCAGAAGATGGCCGCTTCCATGGGATAAAGCCGAGCAGTTTTGTCCTTGGAGGCTTTACGCGCGGACTAAAACCCGATTCCTTGCGGATGGTGGCCATGAGGATGGGCACGGGCACGCCATATTCACGTTCCGTCTGTTTGGCAGCAACATACCAATTATCGAACCAGCCATCGCGCTGTTCGAAAACAGCGCAGACATTATTAATCCGGCTGGGGGCGGATGCGCATCCTCCCAACGCCAGAATGACAGCAATGACTGCCGTTTTTGGAAATAATTTGCGTAACATTGTTCCTGATATAGACAGGAAAAGTTAATAGTTTTTTGCCATGCGATTCGTGCAGTTCAAAAATTATTGCATGCGGTTACACTCTGATCGCTGCCACTTTCTTCGAAAGCGGCGCTATCTCACTCTTCTTTGAACCATTGGTGGTCACAAACACGATTTTGGTTACCGTTAAGGCTGTTTTTTCGAAGAACAGCGCAAACCTCGCCTGCAGCGCACCCGCAATCTTGGACAAAAAACGCCACTCATGGCAAATGAGCGCTTTTATCTAATACTTTATGCTTATATACCCATACTGTTTATGATTAACTGCCAAATTGTGCAATGCAACATTATGGACTGAAAAGTTTTTCAAACGAGCGGTGCGGCACCGTTACGGAGGCTTCGATGGTACCGAATTATCTGCAACATATGGTTAATACCGACATGACATCAACTGATGAGCAGCAGCCGTATGGGAACCGCAAGCCCGCCAATGCTCAAAAACCGAACATCACGCATTTTGAGCTTGCACGCACGCTGGAGCGCGTAAACAGGCGTTTTGCGGGCTTTATGCAATCTGAAATGACCCGTCAGGGCGTTGAGGAAATCGGGCCTGCGCATCTGATGCTGCTTCTGGCAATCGGCGATGATGAAATTTCGGTCAGCCAGTTAATGGAACGCGGTCCCTATGCGGGAACCAACCTTTCCTACTACCTCAAGCAGCTTGGCGAATCCGGTTATATTGAGCGCAATGCCCTGCAACGGGACCGTCGCGCGGCACGAATCAAGCTTTCTGAAAAAGGCAAGAAGCTGTGTTCCGACATGACTGCTATTGCAGCAAACTGCCATAAACTCATTGCCGATAGCCCCGATGCCGTTCGCAACCTCGAAATCACGTTCCGAACGCTTGACCGTATTGAGCAGACTTGGGCAAGCGCCGCCATATTCGGGCCTCGCGGCGAATGATTATCTAAGAAAAAGGCCGGATCGCTCCGGCCTTGATTGATAAGAGGTATTACTCTTACTCGCGTTCGCCCGTCAGATTCAGCAGCAGCTGAAAAATATTGATGAAGTTGAGATAAAGCGAGAACGCGCCAAACACGGCCATTTTCTGCTGTGTCTCTGACCCAAGGTTTTCAGCATATTGTTCCTTGATCGTCTGTGTATCCCAAGCTGTCAAACCGACAAAGACGAGAACGCCTGCCACCGACACGACAAACTGGATCATGGTCGAACCTAGGAATAGGTTGACAAGGCTAGCGGCAACGACGCCGATCAGGCCCATGATCAGAAATGAGCCGAACTGGGAAAGATCGCGCCTGGTCGTGTAACCATAAAGGCTGGTTGCGCCGAACATCGTCGCTGCGATGAAGAATGTGCGGGCAATGCTGTTACCGGTGAAGACCAGGAAGATCGACGCCATGGACAGACCCATGATAGCGCAGAACGCCCAGAACATCAGCTGTGCCGAGGCGGCCGACATTGTCTGCATCTTGAACGAGAAAAGCAGCACGAAAGCCAGCGGTGCCAGCATCACAACCCATTTGAGCGGCGTGGAGAAAATCGGCACGTAAAGCGCAGGCGTCGAAGCAACGACAAAAGCGATAACGCCGGTCAGCACCAGGCCGAGGCCCATATAATTATAGATGCGCAGCATATGCTGGCGCAGGCCCTCGTCAAACGCGGCGGCTGACTGGCCGCCTGCCCGATCGATGCCATAACGAAGTGGTGTATTCATCAGAATGCTCCTTCTGTTTCTTGATCAGTAAAGTGTATTGGCAAGTTGGGTGGCGGTTTTGCCAAGCTCGTCAGAACCGGCATTGGCAACCAGCGCATAGGCAACTTCGCCGATTTGGAAATAGGCCGCTTTCATGTCTTCAATCTCGACAATGCGCGGCTTGACCACATCAAAGGATCCGGGACGAACCGCAAAAAGCGACAATGCACCCGCGGCAGATGAGCCGATCTCCAGTTCGATGCTTGGGCCAAAGGTGGAAGGGAACAATTGCACGTCCCTCACTTTCCATTCGGCAGGAAGCTTCGGCATGACAATGGCCGTGGCAGCCCTTATCTCTGCCGGATCGTAGCGATTTGTGCCGGGCTGCGATGGCATTGCGGCACGAACCAGCGACGTGCGATGCGCCATCACGGCATCCTGCACATAGGTGGGGGCAGGCTGCGAAGCGACAACCTCCGACACGATCAGCGGGCCAAAACCAGCATGCGCCATCCAGCCAAGACCAACGAGCAGGGCAACAGCTGCAACGCGCTGCAAACGGTTGAAAATATGCCTGCGGCCAAGACTGCGCTGCAACCGCTCGGCAGCCTGTGCAGAGCCAAGACCGGAAACGGAAGACGGCACTGAGAGCGCGAGGCGCAACTCATCCCGGCCGCGCAGATCGGCCATGACGCGGGCAGCGTCTTCCGGATGCTCGGACAAATATCCGGCAACTTCGATGCGGCGCGCACCATCCAGCTGGTCATCGACATAGGCATCGAAATCCGCCTGCACGATGGGGTCTTTTGTCTTAATCATCACGACCTCCAACAATTCTAAGTTGAGCAGTGCGCGAAGACTGCACCTCACCCTCGCTGGCGCGCATGGAGGCGCGGGCGCGGCTTATCCTCGACATCAATGTACCAATGGGTACGCCCAGAATTCCGGCAGCCTCATCATAGGAAAGCCCCTCAATGGCCACCAGATGCAGCGCGCTGCGCTGCTCTTCGGGCAAGGTTTCAAATATTTTGCGTATCTGTTCCAGCCGCACCGCATGTTCTTGCGCTGGCTGCTGCACGGTTTCGGCAATTTCTGCTGTCTGCGCAATACGGCGCGCATCCGCCTGACGCGAGCGGAAGCCATCAATGAATGTATTGTGCAGAACGGAAAACAGCCATGTCCGCAAATTGCCATTCGGACGAAAACTCGCCTGCTTTTCATAGGCGCGCACCAGCGCGTCATGCACGAGGTCTTCGGCATCCTGTTCATTACGGGCGAGCGAGCGCGCATAGCGGCGCAATGATCCAAGCTGGCCTAGCACGTCGAAGCGGGTTTTCTGGTTGCTCATGACCGATATACGGACCCCATCGCGGATTTATTCCCAGGCAATACGGATTATTTTACCCAGAGTAAAACAAGAATGATCATTCGCATATTGACGGTATTGTCCAGCTACTGTAAATGAGAGAGAACGTTCTCTCTTTTTTTGGATAACAGATGGTCGATCAAACGATGCCGGGGCAAGCGCCTGCCCTATCCAGCGATGATGCCGAGGATTCGCGCTGCTTTGTCACGCGGCTCTTCGGCAAACGGGCACGCAATCGGGAGGTGCAGGAAGAACGCATTCTGGCTGCAGCAACCGCCTGTTTTATCCGTTCCGGTTTCCGTGGTGCATCGATGAATGATATCTGTTCCGAGGCAGGCATGAGCCCCGGCGCGCTTTATCGTTATTTCCCCTCAAAAGAGGCGATTATCGAGCAGATCAGCGCGCAACATCGGCGTGAGAGCGCTGAAATCCTTGATGGCATGTCCGGCACGAATGATATTATCGAGGCGATTGTCAAAGTTGGTATCGAACATGTGCGCCATATGTCCATGAATATGGACGGGGAAGGCCCCGCCGATGCCAGTGCGCGCCTTTTCATTGAAGTGCGCGCTGAAGCGACACGCAATGATACTGTTGCGGCCATTTGCGAGCTGCATGAAGGTATGATGCGTGAAAGGCTGCTTACTGCATTCACCGCCGCAAAAGAGGCTGGCCTCATCGACCCCGTGGTCGATCTGGAACTTGCAGTCGCCACGCTTGCGGCCATGGGCGAAGGCATTATCCTTCGCAATTTTCCCGCACAAGGTGTGCCGCTCGACGCATTGGAACCAGTGTTCCGCGCGCTGGCGACTGCCGTTCTGCGACCAACAAACAAGCAAATATAGCTTCCAACCCCAGGCTCCAAGATGAACCGCCACCCTCACCGCAATTTAGAGCAATTCCAGGAAAAGTGCGTAGCGGTTTTCCGTCCGGAATTGCGTAAAAACAAAGACTTAGAGCGTCGTTTTGAATCTATCAAAACGCAAAACGCTCTAAGAAAAGTTCTCTTCTCCTCCATTGTGGCGATGAGCTGTGCTTTGTTCCTTCCCGTCACTGCCATGGCGGAAGACGCACAGGCAGTCAAAAGCGAAGCAAAGGCGCCCTCGATCAATGTCGTTGCGGCAAGCAAGCAGGAAATGGTCGCCACGCTGACCGTAACGGGCACCATTATTCCCCGGCAGGAAGTCGCCGTCGGTACGGATGTTGCCGGTCTTCTGGTGCTTGAACTCAATGCCGATCAGGGCGATGTGGTCAAGGAAGGCGATATTCTGGCACGGCTTGACAAGTCATCGCTGGAAATCCAGCTGGCGCAGATCGAAGCACAGGGCGCGCAGGCTGCTGCCTCCATCGCACAATCAGAGGCGCAGATTGTCGATGCGCAGATTGCCGTGCGGCAAGCCTTGGAAGCGCTGGACCGCGCCCGCTCACTCAGCGCCAAGGGCTTTACGTCCAAAGCCGAATTTGACAATGCTACCAACGCCCATGACAGCGCCAATGCCAAGCTGAACACAGCTCGTCATGCGCTGGCGGCAACACAGACACAATTGCAACTGGTCGCCGCGCAAAAGCGCGATGTCATGCTGCGGTTGGAAAAGGCCGATGTGAGGGCACCTGCAAGCGGCGTCATTCTCAGCCGTGACGCGCTTCTCGGCGCGATTGTCTCGGCCAATGCGGGACCACTTTTCCGCATTGCACGCGACAGCGATTTTGAACTTGCAGGCAATGTTCCGGAGGCGGACCTTCCCCTGTTAAAGGACGGCATGCCGGTCGCTATCCGCGTTTCGGGCATGGAAGAACCGGTCGCAGGCAGTATCCGCCTGATCTCTCCGGAGATTTCCGCAAGCTCGCGCCTTGGCGCTGTCAAAATATCGCTCGAGAAAAACCCCTCCATTCGCCCCGGCAATTTTGCCCGCGCCGTGATTGAGCTTGCACGCCGCAATAATATCGGCGTGCCACTTTCCTCCATTGTCTATAATGGATCATCAACCCTTATTCAGGTTGTCAAAAACGGCGTGATCGAGAGCCGCAAGGTGAAGATCGGTATTCGCAACGGCCATTCCGCCGAAGTGCTTGAGGGCCTTGCCGAGGGCGAAGAAATCGTCGCCCGCGCCGGTACATTCGTTGCCGATGGCGACCGCGTTACCCCCGTGCGGGTATCAGTCGAGCAGACCGGAGCGGTCAAATGAATTGGAACATTAGCGCCTGGTCCATTCGCAACCCGGTTCCCGCAATCCTCCTCTTTGTCGTCTTGACCGTGCTTGGCCTGATGGCCTTTTCCAAGCTGCCCATCACCCGTTTCCCCAATATTGACGTGCCGCTGATCTCGGTCTCGATTACCGACCCCGGCGTTGCGCCGACGGAGCTGGAAACCCAGATTGCCAAGCGGGTGGAAGATTCTGTCGCTAATATTACCGGCGTCAAGAATGTCATCAGCAATCTGACCGAAGGCAATTCGACGACGCTGGTCGAATTCCGGCTGGAGGTTGATACGCAAAAAGCGCTGAACGACGTCAAGGATGCAGTCTCGCGCATCCGTGATGAACTACCCGCAACCATCAAGGAGCCGCTGATCAATTCGGTGGATGTGGAAGGCTCGGCCATTCTCACCTATGGTATTTCCGCTCCGGCCATGACCTCGGAACAGCTTTCCTGGTTTGTCGATGACACGATCATACGCGATATTCAGGGCCTTAAAGGTGTCGGCAAGGTAGAGCGCTATGGCGGCGTGAAGCGCGAAATCCGCGTCTCGCTTGATCCCGATCGTTTGACGGCCCTTGGCGTTACCGCTGCCGATGTCAATCGCGCGCTGAAATCCATGAGTGCCGATCTGACCGGCGGTCGCGGTGATCTTGGCGATACGCAACAGACGATCCGAACTCTGGGCGGCTCCCGTTCGCTCGAGGATTTGCGTGCCGTGGAAATTCCGCTCGCCGGTGGGCGCTCTGTGCGTCTTGATGCGATAGGAACTGTCAGCGATAGTTTTGAAGAGCCCAAATCCTTTGCGCGTGTCGATAATCAGACAGTAGTTTCGCTGGGCGTTTTCCGGGCAAAGGGCGCCAGCGATACGGAAGTCTTTGCAGCTGTACAGGCGCGCATCGATCAGTTGCAGCAGAAATATCCCGATACACGTTTCAACATGATCGATAATTCGGTCAACTACACCTATGGCAATTATGAGTCTGCCATGAGTTCGCTGATTGAAGGCGCCGTGCTTTCAATCATTGTCGTGTTCCTGTTTTTGCGCAATATGCGGGCAACTTTGATTGCCGCGGTCGCCCTGCCCCTGTCGGCTATACCGACTTTCTGGGCCATCGACATGCTCGGCTTCTCGCTTAATCTGATAAGCCTCCTCGGTATTACGCTGGTGACAGGCATTCTCGTCGACGATGCCATTGTCGAGATCGAAAACATCGTCCGGCATATGCGATCCGGGAAATCGCCCTATCGCGCTTCGCTGGAAGCTGCGGACGAAATCGGGCTTGCCGTTATCGCCATCTCGGCAACGATCATCGCCGTATTCGCGCCAGTCAGCTTCATGAGTGGCATTGCCGGTCAATATTTCAAGCAGTTTGGCCTGACAGTTGCCGTGGCTGTTTTCTTCTCGCTGCTTGTTGCGCGGCTCATTACGCCAATGATGACCGCCTATCTGCTGCGCGACGGAAAAAGCTTGCATCATGGTTCGGAAGAGACCGGCTGGATCAAAGCCTATACGCGCTTTCTGACCGTCACCTTGCGTTTCCGCTGGCTGACGCTGGGTAGCGGCGTGGCTCTCTTTGCCGTGGCAATCTGGGCGATGGGCTTCCTGCCATCCGGCTTCGTGCCGCCGCAGGACGAAGCGCGTGTTGTCGTGAGCCTCGAACTGCCGCCCGGTGCGCCAATCGAGGAAACACGCCGCGTGACCGATCAGGCAGCATCGCTTGTTCGCCAGATACCGGAAGTCAAGCAGACCTATGTAACGGGCGGTGCATCGCCAACAGGCTCGCTGGATACAAGGCGCGCAACGATGATCGTTAAGCTCAGCCATAAATCCGAACGGGATCGCACTCAGAAACAGGTCGAGACTGACATTTTCAACAAATTGTCCGAGGTTTCCGATCTGCGCGCCAATTTCGTCAATGATCGCGGCGAACGCGAATTTGCTGTCGGCGTCATCGGCAATGATGGTGAGAAAGTAACCCAGCAGGCAAGACAATTGCAAAGCGCCATGACTGCAACTGGCGACTTTCAGGCTGTGTCATCCACGGCGGCGCTGGATCGCCCGGAGATTATCGTGACGCCGCGCATGGACAAGCTGGCGGAACTCGGCCTGTCTACCTCGGCACTTTCAGAGGCCTTGCGCGTTGCGACCTTGGGCGATCTTGATGCCAATCTTGCAAAATACACGGTCGATGGAAGGCAGGTTCCCATCCGGGTTCAGCTGACGGAAGATTCGCGCCGTGATCTCTCGGTCCTCCAGACGCTGACGGTAACAACTCCTGCCGGTGTAGTCGTTCCGCTGGAATCAATTGCGCAGATCAGCTTTGGACAGGGCCCCTCCTCCATTGAGCGCTTCAACCGCGAACGCCGTGTCGTTGTCGGCGCAAACATGGCCAAGGGCAAAGAAATTGGCGAGGGCCTCTCCATTGTCAAAAACCTGCCGCAGACCAAATCCATGCCGGAAGGCGTGAGGATTCAGGAAACCGGCGATGCCGAGGTGATGGGCGAGGTCTTTACCGGATTCCGCGATGCGATGATCATGGGCCTGATGCTGGTTTTCGTGGTGCTTATCCTGCTCTTTGGCAGTGTGTTCCACGCCTTTACGATCCTCATGTCGCTGCCCTTGTCGATTGCCGGTGTGGCGGTGGCTCTGCTTTTGACCAATAATTCTGTATCCATGGCGGTTGTCATCGGCATTTTGATGCTGATGGGCATTGTCACCAAAAATGCGATTATGCTGGTCGATTTCGCTATTGAAGAAGTGAAACATGGAATACCGCGCAATGAGGCGATTATCGATGCGGGCCGCAAGCGAATCCGGCCCATCGTCATGACGACAATTGCCATGTCAGCAGGCATGCTGCCCGCAGCTATGGCCTTTGGCGATGGCGGTGAATTCCGTGCGCCCATGGCGATTGCAGTGATTGGCGGCCTTTTGGTTTCGACGGTGCTGTCACTGGTGTTCGTGCCATCCTTCTACACGATCATGGATGATCTCAGCCATTGGATGGGCCGCGTCTTCCATTGGTCGGTACGCCCGAACAAGCCGGATGAGCCGCATAGCGAACAGGTCTATGCCAGCAGCACGGTGCCGCGCATTCACCCGGCGCGCACCATCGTCGATGCGGCAGAGTAAAGGCAAAAAAGCATTAGGGCATTGGCCCGAAAAGTGGAATCCCGGTTTTCGGTTTGGTGCTCTACTGCGAACCCACAGAACGCGGCGGGTAAATTGCCTGTTCCTGCGCAGGTTGCACGGTTCGGGATATGGCGCCTGTTGTCATATTGGAAATGCGGGAACGATGTTTTCCCTGGATCAGCATATCCTCATGCACCCAGCCAATCATTCCTGTCGTTGGCACGGCAATATGATGCCATTTGCCGGCCTTCCTATAGGAACGCATTTCGCGCCCTTTTTCCACGGCACCGATGGAGGCAGCGGTTTGCGATGCGCTGCGCCTCAACACCAGCTTGTCCCTGGCAAAAACCACTGATGGCGCCATGCCCGGCACATTCATGCCACGCGGTGGCTCAGCAACAGTCTTGCCAGTGGGCGCAACATAGGCTTGCGGGCGCGACATAGGTTGCAACGAGGCTTGTTGCATTGGCTTTGCTGCAACAGGGCCTTGTTGCGGTGCGCCGACGGCAAGGGGTGGCCGAGGCACAGGTGAAGGAAGGATATTCGAACGAGCATCATTCCTTGCGGTCTGCTTTGCCTCTCCCTCTGGCCTGCTTACGACGGAGGCAGGCTTGGCTGGCGCTATAGTTGCGCCCGATCTTGCGCTTGTCGTAGATGTGCCTTTCGCCTGTTCCTTTGTCCAGTAGGCTAACATACCAACCCCGCCCATTACCGCTACGGCGAGAAGCAGGCCAATGGGTGACCAGCGCTGCGAGGTCAGCGAGGAGGATCGCTTCACAGGTCGAGACGTTGAACGCGTGCGTCGCTTTTTCTTGGCCATTGAGTCCTGCCGTTTCAGTCCGTCATGGGTGACTGGATAGTCGGGAATATCGAGTCGCAATATTCCTAACCTGACAGGGCTTCCTTGGTATTTAGTTACCAGAATGTATGAAATGTTTTTGCGACTATTCACCGGTCCGGAGCATGAAATCCCTTCCTACCTCTGATCCGTTGCGCAAGAGTTGCAGTGCTGAAAAATACGAATGGGCGAGTGTGCCGCCCCATCGTCCGGCGGAGGGGACTCTGATATTACCGTGAAAACGTTTCAATCCCAAAGAGGTCTCCATGCCGTCTTTCGACTATATTCGTCCCATTCTCCTGCTTCTCGGATCAAATGTCTTCATGACATTTGCCTGGTACGGGCATCTCAAATTCGGCAACAGATCCTTGATGCTGGTCATTATCGTTAGCTGGATGATCGCTTTCTTTGAATATTGCCTTGCAGTGCCTGCAAACAGATACGGGCATGAGGTCTATTCAGCGGCTCAGCTGAAAACGATCCAGGAAGTCATCACTCTTGTTGTTTTTGCGGGCTTTTCGGTGGCTTATCTTGGCGAAAAAATCACGATCAATCATGCCGTCGGGTTTGCCATGATTTGCGGCGGCGCATTCTTCGTGTTCAAAGGTCCGCTATAATCAATATGCAGAATTTGCCCTGAACTGTCGCAAAACTGCGACATTTCCCGCCCCTATTTTTTAAAGCAGGGATGACAGATTGCGCCAAAACTGACTAAGCTCAGTCAGCTTTGCCAGTTTCGAGCAATGAACAATATTAAGGGGAAACAGAAATCGATCATGATCATACGCCATGTTCTGATCAAGCTTATGCAGGCGGAGCAATGATATGTGTCATTTTATGTTAGATGGGACATTGTTCTGCAACACATCTCCCCATAGACAAATGAAAGCTCCACATTCAGAACAATGGACCGGAGCGTCAGTATCTTGCTCTTCCAATATTGATGAATGCCACGTCTTGCACTCGTCACATATAATGGGTGGCTCGAGTTTCTGCATATTACACTCCGGGTGGAGCAGGGCATAAATGAATAAAGAATTCGGGTATCATATGTGATGAATCTATTGCAGCGATACCATGTTAACCGGTCAACTGTAACCACAATATATCTCAATTGGCAAAGACACGCATGCCTATATTGCAATTAATACCCGAATCTTACTGCAATTAACCAATTGAGAACTGAGTGACCTGAGATGACCATTTTGGTAAAAGGAGCATTTCCAGTTAAAACAGTCCCATGTAAATGCTCTAACTCTTTGTTCTTACGCAATTCTGGACGGAAACAGGTACGCGCTTCGACCGAACCATCCTAGGGTTAAAAAACGAGAATTGAATAATGACGGACCATCTGAAACTGATCGAAGCGATTGCAAAGGCCATTCATGCCCACCGCAGCACGGGCACGCAAAAATGGGAGTCGATCCCTGACTTTATCCGTCAAACCTATCGTGATTACGCCAGTGTGGCTCTGCCGGTCGTTTACGATGTTCTTCGTGACCCTACGAATGAGATGATCGATGCTGCCAATCGCGCGCGTCCCTCAGTTACATCGCGAACCATACAGGCTGCAATCGAAGCATCGCCGCTTAATCCGGAACGCCCTGACTAAATTAGTCGACTTACACCAGCCAAAATACGACAGCTCTTCCGTACAGATTGCGCCAAGCATTCTCCCTGAACGCCGAAAGAGACGTTACCTTCGGCCAGAATACGTCGATTCCATTCATCTCTGAATAGTAAGATCATACATTTGACCCTTGATGGCGTTTTTATAAACATACATATTGCGACATTTAAGTATTATAAGCGCCAAAAAGTAATTTTGCGTAAAACATCTTCGGTAAAAAACGATTTGTCTGCGCATTATTCAAAGAATTTTATTGCCATATGTAAGCTAATGAAGCAGTCTATATATGAGAAAGTTGTAAATCAAAATCATTACGAATTTTGAATGCCACTGTTCTTGGGTGACGAGATATTATTGCTACAGTTTCAAATAAATTCCTTTAATTTCTAGAACTGACCATTGGTTTCTCGTGGAACTGGTTACAACGGTTTAAGTAATTGGAGGAAGTATGTATGACAATTATCTAAGTAGATCTGATTACAGGTCTTTGACTGTAATGGATGATACTAACCGGGATGCGGATGTCCCGGATGAGAAGTGGCGCTGGTCCCCCTATAGCGACGATAGGGGCAATACCGGCTATAATCGTGACCTTTACCAGCTGCACCAAACGTCAATCATGTATGGCGATACAATCGGCCGGCTTGAGATGATTTCCAAAGGGGCTTCGTCGACACTCAGCTTTCTTTTCGTCATCAAGGGCGGGCTCGATCTTGTTGATATGAAGAAGCGCAAGATCCAGACTTTGGTGGCTGGCACTGCAACCAGCATTATTGACCGCCCGGATGTGAAGGTCAAAATTCATCCCGGATGTTCGTGGGTTTCCTATCGTGTACCAATCACGACCTTGCGGGAATATTTTGAACGCCTGATGCACAAGCCCTATTTTCAGGAGCAGGCTTTTGCTCCGCTCCATGATTTCCGTTCGGGTAGTGCGGCAGCCCTGTATCAAACGATTTGCTATGTGAGTGAAGATCTCGCCAATGCGACCAATTCTACGCGTGACGTTCTGACCAATGTCTACGAACGCTTACTACTTGCGAAAATGTTCATGACTAAACCCGACAATGTTAACACCCTCAACAATGCTACAGGGCGCCGGATATCGCCGCGTTATCTGCAACGCGCCGAAGCATTCATGCGCGAAAATATTCATAACTCGGTGACTCTCGACGAGATAGCTGATGCAGCCGGTTGCAGCGCGCGCGCCCTCCAGAGAATGTTCAAGGAATACCGCGATACAAGTCCGATGCATGTATTGTGCGAGTACAGATTGTCTGCGGCGCATGAGGCGATCTTGAGCGGCAGCGCCCGCAATGTGACAGACCTTGCCATCCACCTGCAATTTTCCAATCCCGGACGCTTTTCGTCACTTTATCGCAATGCCTATGGAATGAGCCCATCGGCCATGATGCGCTTTCATGAAAAGAATACCTGACACATGCCGCGAATGTTCGTTTGTACCTTGCGTAGCTTACCCTCTGCAAAACCACTCATTCGGGCTCGGATGGCTGTTTTACCGCTTATAGTAGCAATTGCTGTTTCCGTATCGGGCTGCATTCCCCGGGCCGGGCCCACAACAGGCGACATTCTCAACCAGCGGAAAACGTCAACCAAGCTGAATTATGTGTTGGTCGATATAGGTAAAGATATACTGACCTATGCCGGCACCCGCCCGCGGGAAAGTCTTGCTGCCAAATTTGGCGGCGGCCCACGTTCGAGCGATCTGCGGATTGCAGTTGGCGACGTTGTCGCGGTCAATATTTGGGAAGCACCTCCCGGCAGCCTCTTTGGCGGCAATATTACCATGGCCGGGTTTCAGCAGCCATCGGGCAGCTCGGCGACCATTCCCCCGCAGACCGTCTCCGGCAATGGAACGATCGCCGTACCCTATGCGGGCCGTATCAAAGTCACCGGTAATACGCCAACCCAGGTTGAACAGCAGATTGCCAAAGCATTGGAGGGCAAAGCCGTTCAGCCACAGGCCCTGGTCACAATCCAGCGCAGCACGGCCAATGCGGTCACCGTTACCGGCGAAGTTGCTTCGGGCGCCAGAATATCCCTCACAGGCGCAGGTGAACGGGTTCTTGACGCCATTGCAAGCGCTGGCGGCATTCGCGCTGCTGCGAGCGATAGCATGATCGGACTAACCCGCAATGGTACAGTCGCGCGCGTCCCTTTTGATGTGATGCTTGAAAATCCGGAAGAAAATGTCCGATTGCGCTCCGGCGATCTGATCACTGTCGTGCGTGAGCCACGTACATTTCTGGTTTTCGGCGCCGCAGGTCGCAATGCTGAAGTTCCGTTCGATGCCTCCCGCATAACGATGGCTGATGCCTTGGCAAAGTCTGCCGGTCTGAACGATCAGCGCGCCGATGCAAGTGGTGTATTCGTCCTACGATATGAATTGGCATCCATAGCACGGCGGTTCGTCCCGGCAGGCAATCCGCTTCTCGGCAAAGGCGAACTTGTTCCTGTGGTTTATCGCTTCAACATGCGTGACACCAATGTCATGCTTTCCATGCAGCGTTTCGAAATCCAGCCGCGCGACGTGATCTATATCGCCAATGCTGCGGGTGCGGATCTGCAAAAAGTCATGGCTATTTTCCAAGGGGTAAGTTCGCCAGCAATGAGTGCAACATCCATTGGCATAAGTGCCGGACGTCTCTGAAAACTATTCTTGTCGACGACTGCTACTGGAATGAGATAACGCATGCCATCATTGCTTCACTTGCACGAGATAGCGAAGTTTAAACGCCTCGATCTCGAGGTCGCAATACTTGAGCTGGCAAACAGCGCCTATCTGGGGGACCATACGGCAATTGCCCGCGTGCTTGGTCGATACAAGCTCTATATCGACACGCGAGACCGTGGCTTTGGCTCGCATATCCTGCTTGATGGATATTGGGAAATCTGGCTGACACAATTTTGCGCCCGCAATGTACGAGCGGGTATGACAGCGATCGATGTCGGCGCCAATTTTGGCTATTATTCAGTGCTGCTTGCCGAACTCGTTGGGGAGAAAGGAAAGCTGATCGCTGTCGAGCCGAATCCGCACGCGGCAGACTTCCTCAAAAGAAGCCTGGACCTGAACGGATTTACGCCGCGTAGCCAAGTCGTGGAAATGGTGCTTGGCGGTGCCGGATCAAGCAGCGCGAGCCTCTTCGTCCGGGACCACGAACCGAAAAATACAACCGTTGTCTCTGCCGCCTTCAATGCCGAGATTGCCCGTCAGCAAGGCGGTTATCTCATCGAAATTCCATCCATCACCATGGATGCATTATGCAATCCGCATGAGCGGATCGATTTCATCAAGATTGACGCTGAGGGTGCGGAAGAAAGCATCTTCTCGGCTATGCGCGAGACGATAGAACGTCACCGGCCAATGATTGTGGTGGAGTTTAATGCGGTGCGCTCGGTGAGTAGCGCTCAGTTCATCGAACGGCTGATCAGCATTTACGGAAAGATAAGGCGTCTTGATTTCGACGGTTTTGCCCGGCCCGTTACTGCCAATGAGTTGATGACGCAGAATTATGGTCAGGATTGGCTGCTTGTGCTTTCGGTGAACGAACCCGCATGAGGCCGTAGGCCTTGAATACCGCTTGAAAGGATGCCCCTTTGGTGAAAACCATCCTCTATGATGGACTCAATCTATCCCTGCAAAAGGGAACCGGCGTTGCCACCTATACACGTGGTTTGATTCAGACAGTGCGGAGTCTTGGTTATCAAACAGGTATTGTACACAGTGTCCAAAGCAAATTGCCCCGCAATCCGGCATTACGCGAAGTCGTGCTCTTTGATGATAATTCCAGCAGAAAACTTAGCCCTGTTGCCATGGGAAAACGCTGGGCGCGTCGGCGTGTTGGGGCACCATTCGGCGTAACTCCAACCCATGTTGAACTGACCGGGACAGTTATCCTGAAATCACTGCAGGGCAACGTTTTGGACTCGGATTATCTTTACGCAAACAACGATCTGTTTGCCACCGCTAGGCAGCACTTCAAGAATTTCGGCAAGAGCCTGCCGCTTTCATTTGCGCACAGACCAGACCTTCTTCACTGCACCTATCCGATACCTGTGCGGGCTCGAAAAGCCCTCAACATCTGTACAATTCACGACCTTGTGCCTTTGCGCCTGCCTTACCTGACTGAGGATAATAAACGCTACCACTACAAGATGCTCACTCATCTGGTGAAATCAGTTGATCACATTGTTACAGTTTCAGAAACATCGCGGCAGGACATTATCCGTTTTCTCGGTGTAGAGGAAAGCCGGGTAACCAATACCTATCAGGCTGTCCATGTGCCGCTCGAATTGCGCGAAAAACCGCAAGATGTCGCTGCCGACGAAATTGCCGGGATATTCAATCTGGATTGGAAAAAATACTTCCTGTTCTTTGGCGCGTTTGAGCCAAAGAAGAACCTTTCCCGTCTTGTTGAAGCCTATCTATCAGCCAAGGTCGATTATCCGCTAATCATTGTGGGCGCACCGGGCTGGAAGGGCGACCAGACTCAACTCCTGATCGAGGATGATCGCTTTCGTTTCTTCCTCCAGCAGGATAACCGCATCACACCCGGCAGGCGTATTCATCGTTTCGATTTTGTCTCTTATAATCTGCTTGTCAGCCTGATCAGAGGCGCCCGCTCGGTCTTGTTCCCTTCTCTCTATGAGGGATTTGGCCTGCCCGTTCTGGAATCCATGCAACTTGGTACGCCAGTGCTGACTTCCACCGAAGGCTCTGTTCCGGAAATCGCCGGGGACGCAGCCCTGTTGATTGACCCGTATAATACAGAATCGCTGCGCAATGCCGTGCGTGCTCTTGCCAACGATCAAGACCTTTGCGACCATCTTGCAGAGCTTGGTCCAAAGCAGGCCGCCCAATTTTCCCCCGAACGCTATCAGCAAAAGATTGCCGCGCTATATGACGGCCTTCTGGGGAGCTAGGGTCCGATGATATGACCGTTTTCATCGCTTTTGGATTGCCCGGTACAATGTTTTCTTGGGGCATAGCCGCGCTTGAGGCCATTGCCTGCGAAGCCATTGGCGATTGTAAAACCGTGAAGGTCGAGACCCTGCCGCAATTGCAGGAAGCATGGCGGAACCGTACCAGCCAAGCAATGATTATTGCCTCGCATTATCCGGATCAGGAACTTTGTGCATTCCTTATGCGATCAAAAGCACCTTACCTTGTTTTTACTGAGCCTGTGATGGACGCCTTGAACTGGCTTGCTCGAACGACCGGTACAACCGATATCCCGCTGATACGGGCAATGTCAGCAAGCATTGCCTGCATTTCGCAAATACGGGCGCATCCATCCGTCCTGACTGTCCAGCGCCAGAAAATGGGGCCAGTGCAGATACACCGGATACTTGGCCATTTTTGCCGGACACTCGGGATTAATCTCACAAAAGAAGGCATTATCCGCTGCCTTGAAAAACTGGGAACGGATTTTTCCGGACCGGCACCCGATCTTAGCCGAATTCCGACATTTGAAGAATCCGCCAAAAAGCTTGACCCTCATTATTTAACACCTGGCACCGAGTTCAAAGCAATTTCGCCCGAAATACGTGCTATCGCACTTGATGTGCTCAAACCGCTGGACGGTTCGATCATACGAACGCCCATTACGAACGTGATTTGGCCATTGCAGACCTTTTTGCTCGCCGATAAGGCAGGAGCCAATATTGTCAGCGAAATTGAACTGGTGGGGCGGGCACGCTGTGTCGTTTATGGTCCCTATTTTCATCTGCCTCCGGGAGAATGGACCGCTCGTTTTTCACTGCGCATCGACAATGAAATCTACGGCCAGATATTCACTATCGAAATTCACAATTCCGAATTACTGAGCAAGATACGTATCCGCCCCTCGCAAACCGGTTCATTTGTTGCAGAGGCTCAGTTTCAGATCGAACGGGCCAAGGAACCGATAGAGGTGCGCCTGTTTACCGAAAGCGGCGCGATAGAGGGCTCAATCGCCCACTGGTCGGTTGAATTGATTCCAGAAGAATCTCTACCGGCAAAACGCTTTGGCAATACGGGAAATTACTCTCAAAACGAGCGGGCATTGCCGCCATCAGAACGTCCCAAATCGCAAGAAAATCAGCCCGCGAACGCTCAATTGCCAAACGCAACTCTGTTCAATACAAATTACGTCAATTAAACACATTTAACGAATATCTTTAGCATTACCGAGCTAACTATATTGTATTCCCAGCGTTTATTCTGTGCAAGTATAAGTTGAAGTTGCACATTCAAAGGTGAATCTCATGCGGAATTACAACGTTATCGGTCTATTCTTATCAGCATTGGTTGTTTCGGGGGGGGCTCATGCCGCCGATGCTGTTATTGAAACTGCTCCTGAAGCTGTTATGGCCGATCCGGGCTTTGTCTGGACAGGTTTTTATGCGGGTGTGAATGCCGGTTATGGCTTCGGAGGTGATGACCGCGTTGGTGTCCGGCTCGGCGATGCTTTTCTGGGAAACATTGGCACGATCGAGCAAAATGGCTTCATTGGTGGCGCGCAGATTGGCTACAACTACCAGATGAACAATTTTGTTCTCGGTATCGAAGCTGATTTCCAGGGCGCAGGCCTTGATGACAAGACATCAGGAACGATTGCCGGTGTTAATCTCGATGCCAAGTCGAGCATTGATTGGTACGGCACATTGCGTCCTCGTCTCGGCTATGCCTGGGATCGCACCATGATCTACGGTACAGGCGGTTTGGCCTATGGCCGCATCAACTACAAGATGTCGGCAGACGGCGTGCAGTTCATGGATAAAGACAAGACCCGTGCTGGCTGGGTTGCCGGTGCAGGTATTGAACATGCGTTCACAGATCATGTCACCGCCAAGCTTGAATATCAGTATGTGAACTTTGGCGATTATGCCGTCGAAAGCGCAGGCGTTTCCACCCGGGCCACACCTGACTTTCATAGCATTCGCATTGGTCTGAACTACAAGTTCTAACCTGACAACAGAAGTACTAGGACAAATTAACTCTTAACAGGAGCGGGGATAACTATGGCTGTTATTAACCTCAATCTGATCAGTAATACCACGCAGACAATTGATGCCGGTAGCGGTGCCCAGAATGGCGATACTCTCGAACTGGGTCTGGTCTCGAATGGTACGCTGATCATAGATGGCGTCGATCTTACATTGACCAATCTCATCGGCGGCGGCGTTCTGACAAGCACCACCATCATCTTGCAGAATGGCGCTGACCTTGTTGTCGACACGGCTCTGGCCGGTGTTACGGCGGGCTCGACGTTCCATTATATGATTGGTGACGGCACAAGTCTGGAAATCCAGGCAGCAGCCATCAGTGCTTCTCTTCTCGACGGTACAACCGTTGACTTCCTTAATGCGAATGGTAACGGTCACTTCATTTATGACTCCGGTTTGCTGAACATCGCTCTCAGCAGTCCACCGGACATTGTCAACGTAGACAATGGCGATCGTGTAACCGTGATCGGATCAGCCAGTGTCCAGCAATCAGGCAATACCGTAACATTCTATGGACCTTTGGGCATCTTGCAGCCTATCGCTTCCTATGACATTCCTGCTGGTGCAACTTATACTTACAGCAACGCCACAGACACACTGACCTTCCTGACACCTTGCTTCGTTCGCGGCACGCTTATCGCAACTCCAGACGGTGAAATTGCGGTTGAACGCCTCAAGGCAGGGACCATCATTTCGAGCCTCAACAATGGCGCTGTTGCAGTGAAGTGGGTTGGAAACCGGTCGATTGACCCAAAGACACTGGATAAGCCACGCAATGATTTGCCAATCCGCATCCTTACCGGAGCACTTGGCGAAAACATGCCTTCGCGTGATCTTTATGTTTCGCCGGATCATTGCATGTTCGTCAATGGATCTCTTGTGCCGGCAAAACTGCTGATTAACGGGACCACCGTCAGCCAGCCGATCACGCTTCAACCAGTCGATTACTATCATATCGAACTTGAACAGCATGATGTGATCTGGGCCAATGGTGCCATGGCAGAGACCTATCTTGACCTCGGCAACCGTCATGTATTCCTCGAGCCTGGTGTGTTGCAATTTACTTCACCCAAGGCATATGACGCCAGGGCTTGCTACCCGCTTGCCTATTCGGGTCCGGCTGTGGATGCAGCGCGCGCAATCATTACCGACCGCGAAGTAGAGCATGGCTACGAAACCGAAGAAGCCAAGGTTTCCTGATAATTGTGAGGCGCGTTTCACTCCAGTCAACGCACCCCATACCTTAACTTTGAATCGATCCCTGCTGTGCAAGGCAGGGGTCGATTTCCACGTTAGAGCATACGACCGAACAGCGGTTATGGAGAAAAGTGTATGCGCAGTGCGCCAATCGTGTCGCCTTATACTATTGATCTTGATGATAAAAATCTGAAGTCCGCGAGCACGGCATTTGCCGGCAAGCGTGTTTTCTTCGACGGTGTGTTCAAAGGCGATTACAGCCTTGCCATCGTTAATCGGCTTCTGGCAAAAGCACTTGTTGAGGCCGGTGTCGATCTTCACTGTTATACGCCCGAATCCGATTGGCAGAGCGATGCAAGGCTCAGCGCCGCTCCCGAGGTGAAGCGCTTGCTGCTGCCCGGCTATCCGACCGAAAAATATGACATCCACCTTCGCAACACATGGCCGCCAGCCACACATGATATGGTTGGTCGTTTCAATGCCTATGTGAACTTCGCCTGGGAAGAGCTGGAAGTTCCCCAATATATGATCGAGCGTTTCAACCGCGACCTTGATCTGGTCATGGTGACGGCCAACTTCGTCAAGCAGGCTTTCGTGCAATCCGGCCTGACGGTCCCCGTTGAAGTCGTTGGCAATGGCACGGACCATGTTGCGCTTGATGCGGGCCTGAACACGCCCTCGCCCCTACCCTCCACCGGCAGGAAACGCATTTTGCATGTCTCTTCCTGTTTTCCGCGCAAGGGGATTGATGCACTGGTTGATGCCTTTACACAAACATTCAAGCAAAACGAACAAGTTGAACTGGTCATCAAGACCTTTCCAAACCCGGACAATATTCTGTCCTCGGTCATGGAACGATTCAGCGATCGCCTGCCCGCAGCTGCGCCAATAGTAATCGTCAATGATCATTACACATCCGAGCAAATGCTGGCGCTTTATCGAACAGCATCACTGGTGGCCGCGCCAAGCCGGGGCGAGGGTTTCGGTCTGCCTTTAGCCGAAGCGATGCGCCTTGATATACCGGTTGTTACCACTGCCTATAGTGGACAGGTGGATTTTTGTACGCCCGAGACTGCATGGATGGTTGACTATCAAATGGCCCCCTCGCAAACCCATGTTTCCGGTCCTTTGAGCATTTGGGCTGATCCTTCAGTCGAACATCTTGGCGCGCAGATGCGGGCGGCCCTGACGAACCCCGAAGACGCACGCTTGCGAAGTAAAAACGCACAAAGACTTCTGGCCGATCACCTGAGCTGGGGCGCTGTAGCAGGGCGCGTGCTTGCATCAATTGCCAAGGTCAGGAAAAGCGCAGCCACAGCGCGCAAACCATGGAGCCTTGATCTGGTTTCGTCCTGGCATCAGCAATGCGGCATCGCTACCTATTCTGAGCACCTCTATTCCACCCCGGCATTTGCCGACAGATTTTCGCACATCTATGCAAGACGCCTGCTCAATGATGAATTGCCTCCAGATGCGCAGGCAAAGCTAACTTCTGTGCCCGGCCTTGTTTCCCGCTCCTGGGGATATGATCTGACATCACTGACAAGATTCATTTCGGAAATCGAAAATGCCCGGGGAGACGTGCTGTGGATACAGCATCATCCGGGACATTTCTCGACACCCGATATGGAACTTGTCAACAATACGCTGGCCAGTACCCGGCATAAATTGCGCGCTATTACGATGCACAGTGTGAAGGAAGTTCTTCGCCACGGTCATCTCGAATGGACAAAGCTGTTCGACATTGTATTCGTGCATTCTGCCGAGGATGCGGGTCTTTTGGCAAAAGCCGGGCATTCCAATCCCGTTGTCATGCCGCATGGCGTCATTCCGATACCGGAAGACAGCATCCGCCCCGATCCATCGGTTTTTACCATAGGATCATTCGGATTTCTGACGCGGCACAAGAATATCGACCTTCTGGTGCAGGCCTTTGCCCGCGCGCGGGTCTTTGAACCGCGCTTGCGCTTGAAGCTCCTCAATTGCATGCTGCCCAATGATGAATCGCGGGAAGTCAGGGTCATCATCGAAAACCTGTTTTCCCATTTCGATCTGCACGATGTCGCCTCTGCACGATTTGATTTCGTGGAACAGGATGAGCTTGCCCGGGAACTGGCACAGTCCGATCTTCTGGCCTTCCTCTATGGTCCGTCTAACGAAACGGCTACTGGCGCGGCACGTATCGCAATGAGTGCCGACCGGCCGCTGCTGTGCTCACGCTCGAGCGTCCTGCGCGACATGTGGCCGATCAGCCATGTGGTTCGCTCTGTGGATATAGATTGCGTTGCCGAAGCCATAATCAGTCTGGCACAAAACCCTGTTCTGCTTGGGCTGCGCGACCCCGACCGGCGTCAGGCGGTGCAATGGAATTCCTATCCGCGCGTAGCAGCAAGACATGCCGCCCTTATCGAACAGATGCTGGACCAGAAACATGACAATCGCCGAGCTGCATAAAATACCGCTTCAAGCTGTCCCCAAGGATGTTTTCTCCCTGTCTGGCGAAGCCTTTGTGGATGCCTGGGCAACCGCTTTCAACTTGTCTGCTGATGAACTCAGCAATGAAGAAAGGCAAAATCTCGTGAAAGCCATCCGCAACGGGACGAACCGCCTTAAGGTTGTTGATGCCTTGCGTGCTGCCTCGTCGGATAGCGGCGAGAAGCCCGCCGATTACACGGCACAGGTCTTGCGGCGCACGCCCGACCAATTTGCCATTATCGAAAGTTTCACACGCTTTTCGCCGGATAATAACGTTGCCTTCCTTCGTTATACATTTGACAGGATTTGCGGGCGCAACCCTTCCGACAAGGAACGTCTGATCATGGAATTTGATCTTCGGCGCAATGTGGCGACGCGCGAAGATATCGTCAAACGGATCGTTGCAATCGCACGCAGCGATGGTCAATTTGCGCTCTGGGACAGTCTGGAACAAGCCGTAACCGCCGATACAAGCAGCAAGCCAGTCGATCCCAGCTCAGCCCGCACCCTGCCGGCGGGACTGTCCTATGATATGGACGGCAATCAGACATTGATCTTTGTCCGCGAAGTGGTCGGCGAAGGCTGGATGATTGGTCCGGACCTCCTTCACCAGCCCGTCAATGTCGTTGATGGCGGATGGAGTGTTTCCCCAGGATGGTTGATCACCGGCCCGAAACGCAGTCTGGAAGCCGGCGCATGGATGGTGCGGCTTGATCTTGTGCAGGACCCGGCGGCCAGAATAGCTGTACAGGTCAGCGCCAATTCCGGTTTGGACACATTGCAGGAACTGATCATTGCCGGTTCATTTTCGGGAAGTCTTTGCGTCGACATCCGCAACGAGCATCGCTTCGTCGAGCTGCGGCTTAAAATACTGGAAACGCCCGACCCGGCGCCTTGGATCAAACTGCGTGACGTTTCGATGATCCGCAGCAAGCAGCGGCAGGACAACCCATGATAAAGCTGCCCTTTTCTGCACGTACAAAACGCCTGGCAGGGCAGCTTGCTGCGGTGACCGACAGTTCGACCAGCCCCAGAAGCATCTCACTGCAAGCGGATGCTGCGCGCGACAAGGGCGATTGGGCACAAGCCGCAGAGCTTTACACCAAAGCTATTGCCGCCGATCCCGCACGGACCGGATTGCTCGTGCAATTGGGCCATGCGGAAAAGGAACTCGGCAATTATGATCGTGCCGAAACCGCCTATCGGAAATTTGTCGGCATGAACCCCGACAATGCCGATGTGCACCTGCAACTTGGACATCTTTTCAGCCGCATGGGAGATTCCCGCAAGGCTCTCGAATGGTACGAGAAGGGGTTGGAGCGGGCACCTGCCGATGCGGAATTGATCCGCCATACGAATATTGCCCGCAACAGGTCCGGCAATCCCGGCGTCGAGCATAAACGCCGTGAAGCGATGAAACATGTCGAGGATCAGAATTGGTCTGGAGCACGGCAGCTTCTACGCGAACTTGTTACCGAGGACAATGAGCGGGACATGATTGCCGTCTACGCCAATATAACCAAAGAAGATGGTGATTTTGACGAAGCCAAGAAACTCTATGGCGAATATCGTGACTATGCAGAAGCTTTTGACCAAAACAGCCTTGAGGACGTAGAGATTCAGCTTGGCCATTTGCATAAATTGACCGGCGACTACAAAACGGCGCTGTCGCACTATATTCTGGCGCGCAATGTGAGAGCGCAGAGATCAGGATATATTGATCAAACAGGATCGATAGAGAACGAAATTCAGGCGTGCATCAGCGAAATATATACCTGTTTTGCACAGCCCGCCTGAGCGACTTGGCAAGAATGAGAGCAGATTTTGCTCTCGTTCTTTTCACACTCAACTATCATGATCGCGGATCGCAGTCAGCAGCAGCCAGCCAAGCAGATATCCGATCGATGTGACCAGAAAGACGATCGCAATATTCTTCAAGGCCAGAGGAAGTTCGGCCTGATCTGGCAAATTGGGCGAAACGACCACTTCCAGATAAAGCTGCTGCCGGCGCGCATCTGCCCGCGCAGTTTTCAGCGAATCCAATGCCGATAGGAGCGCCTTGTTGGAAAATTCCCGTTGCAGCATCAAGGCTTCATAATCTGCTATTCGCGGCGCGATCGAACCATCCTCTCCCGCAACTTTGCTCCGCTCCATGACCAATTGCTTTTCGAGTGCATCAATGCGGCTCGTCATAAAAGGGATCGAGCTTGAATCGGGAGCCGTGGATCTGGTTTCTGCAAGATTGGCGCGGGAAACAGCCAGCTCCGAACTGATCCGGCTCATGAGTTCGACCATGGATACGGAATTGAGCTTGGGATCGATCATAAGCTCCTTGTTGCGAAAGAGCGTTATGTTCTTCTGCGCTTCGATCATGCGTTGCTCGGCACTTTCAACCTCCGCGGTGGCAAAACGGACCGCATCTCCCCTCGCCCGTTCATTCATCTTGATCAGACGCGCATTACCGATATCCAGAAGTGTCTTGTTCAGGGCCAGAGCGTCCTGCGGCAAGAAGGCCGAGGTCCGCAGCAGGGTTATGCCTGTCGTGTCATTGTGCACAATCTGAACGCGCTTGCCGTAATAGCGGAACAACTCCTCGAAAAGCCCGCTTTCCCACGGAGCTGGAAACCGTGCCAGCACATCTCCGTGGTTGCGGTCAAAATAGGTTCGCAGCGGCAGGGTATCCTGCACGACGGTCAGAGCATCCCGGGAACGTATATATTCCTGAACGGAAAAAGTATCGTCCTGCGACCGCGTGATGCCGCTGTTCTGCAACATGGAGCCAAGATTTGATGAGGATGGCGGCGTGGCCATTCGTACAACAAAGGCTGACTCCGATACGAACATTGGCGATGCAATGAAAATATAATAGAGGCTCACCAGCAAAGTCGGCAAGCCAATGAACAGGATAGCGAGCAGGCGCGGCACAAATTTCGCGCGTGCATATATGGGCCGAGGCGCGGGTGCCGGTGTAAACAGACCTGGAGCAAGACTATTAATGGCAATTCCCCTTTTATACACGCATAAGAGCAGTAATATACAGCACGTATTTACATATTTAAACTCTATCTATTTAAAATAGGCAAAGTTTATTCTTATTTCTCTTGCAGAATACTATGGTGCGTATATATTCGTCAATGAACTCCTCTTGTTAATAACAAGGTGATAGAATGGAAGCCGCTCCGGCAAAACCCACGATGAAAACGACGATCATCACCGGCATCCGCGCTCAGCTGCGCGTCATCGGTGCCCTTGTCATGCGTGAGATGATTACGCGTTACGGGCGTGAGAATGTCGGTTTTCTGTGGCTGATCCTTGAACCTATGATCCTGACGCTTGGCGTCATGGCCATGTGGACTTTGTTGAAACACGAGTCGCATGGCCTTGGCATTATCGCGTTTGTTTTGAGCGGGTATATGCCACTGACCCTGTGGCGCCACGTCTCGTCCCAGCTGGTTTCCTGCCTGAAGCACAATCTGCCCCTGATGTATCATCGCCAAATCCGTATGGCGGATACGTTGATGGCACGCGCCTTGCTGGAGGTTGGCGGCACCACGCTTGCTTTGATTATAGTTTATACCGGCACACGTCTGGCTGGCCTTATGGAGCCCTATCACGATCTCGGGCTGGTAATGGCGGGCTGGTTCTTCATGGCGTGGTTTGCCTTCGGCGTCGGCCTGATGCTGGCGGCGCTGGCCGAGTTCTTCGAATTTGTCGAAAAGCTCATCGCGCCTTTGCAATATCTGACGCTGCCTATCTCCGGCATGTTCTTTATGGTTTCCTGGCTGCCGACCGACATACAGAAACTGGCGCTTTATGTGCCGCTCGTGCACTGCTTCGAAATGTTCCGGTCCGGAACATTCGGCGATACAATCGTCGCCCATTACGACGTCTCGTATATTTTCTCCTGCTGCCTTATCACAACCGCCATAGGCTTTTACCTGATCGAACGGGTGCGCGATCACATCAAGTTCGAGTAGCGGTGCCTTATGAAGCTTTGGTGCTGTTTGTTGCATAGCCCCTCCTACAACGACGCGTATATGTCGAAGGCAAACTTAACGTCATTGAACACCTTGCCCCGCCCATTCTTGAGCACAAGCGCTGATGAACAATGTTCGGCGATAATATCCAGGCTGTGACCGACAATGATCATTGCCCGATCGCGGCGCTTCACAAACAGCTCTTCAAAGGATTTGCGTTGGAACCGCTGATCGCCGACCGCAACCACCTCATCGATCAGATAGCAATCGAAATCAATCGCAAGGGAAAGTCCGAATGCCAGCCGCGCGCGCATGCCCGAGGAATAGGTTTTGATCGGCATGCGCAGATATTTGCCAAGGTCACTGAACGTCTCCACACAATCGCGGATTTCGTCGACAGGCCTGTTATAGACGCGCGATAGAAACCGCATGCAGTCTATGCCGGTCATCGACCCGCCAAACCCGCCGCTCAATGCAATGGGCCAGGATAGCGACATGGTTCTGGTGATTTCACCAGACGTTGGAGGCTCCATACCCGCAATAAGCCTGACCAGCGTCGACTTGCCTGCACCATTATGACCAAGAACGGCAATTTTCTCGCCGGCCTTGACCTCAAAACTAATATCATCAAGCACACGACGTGTGCCCCCGTTCATGGGATATTCCTTGATGATATTGCGAACAGAAACAGCACCGGTCTTGGTGGGTCGGCCAGCCGTCAATGAGGGCGGAAGACCGCCCTTGCCACCATGGAACGTGATTGTGCCTTCTGTACTCATGTCTCTGAATGATCGTAAATCTGGTTGCGGAAAAAGCGAACAATCCAGAATGCGGCGAAGCACAGGGCAAATACCATGAGAATGGACTTTAAACGCTTTGGGTACATGGCGTAGTCGGGGCGATTGGGATTAACGATGCGCTCGAGATAAAGCTGCTGCCTCTGCGCCTCAAGTTTGGCATTCTCAAGCGATGTTGCCGACGATTCCAGCATCCGCATGCCAAGCTCGCGCTGCAACAGCAATTGCTCATACTCGGCTATCAGCGGAGCCATGGAAGCGTCATCGCCAACAATCCTGGCACGCTCTTCGATAATCTGTTGTTCCTTGGCATCAATGGAGCTGCGCATCGCCTGTATTTGAGGGCTTTGCGGCGTCTGCTGCATCAGGGAAGCGAGCTGTGCCTTGCTTTGCGCAACATCGTCCGACAATTTTGCGATCATTTCAAACATAGAGGTGGATTGCTTGCTCGGATCGATCATTGCAACCTTGTTGCGGAAGTCTGTCAGGGATTTTTGCAGATCACCGAGCCGTTTTTCGCTGTCTGCAACTTCAATCTGGGCGAAGCGCACCGCATCCTGACGCGCGCGATCATTAAGTCGGTTAATGAGTGTCTCGGCGCGATCCAAAAGCGCTTGCGCCAGCATTTGCGCATCTTCCGGACGGAATGCACGCACCCGCAATGTTGTAACCCCGCCACCGGAATCGGTCTCTATCGTTACAAAATCAAGATAGTGCTCAAACAGTGCCTCTTCGGTGGACTTGTTCCAGAGCGAGGGGAAGCGGGCAAGAAAGTCTGCCTCCGGGCGGGACAATACTTCGCGCAAATTGCTATGTTCCGCCAGATCGCCTGAGGCCGCGCGCGATTCAATAAACTCCATGACCACATAACTGTCATCCTGCGCCCGCACAAAGCCTGTGCTTTGAAGAAAACCGCTCAGCAAGCCAGCGGCGTTTCTGTTGGGACTACGCACAACAAACCGGGTTTCGGAGACATATTGGTCCGACGAGATTGCGCCATAGTAAACAATTGCCAAACAGGTTGGCAGTGCAACTATGACAAGAACCAGAATGTGATTTCGGATCCAGAAAAGCACAAGGTCCGCGAGCGATTTTTTTTCAGGCACAACATTTCCGGCATGAATATCCACCAACGTCAGATAGTCGGTGAACTCATCATTTGTACTAACGCGGGTCATGCTGCGTAGAACCGCTGTTCAGAGAAAATGCAAGCCAAACTACGCTCCAATATATGCACGAAAGACATGCGTCATCGGTACTAAATCAAAGTGAAGCATATAATGAAAAAACATTAGTCGCAATTATAAACCACTGTAAACATTTATATAAACGTAACTAAGTAAATAGATTTTAGAATAGAAACCATAATAGATAATTTTAATGGGTAATTGGCGTTTTTTTACTTGTTCTGGCGTAATTAGTATGGCGCCCTCTGGTTACGGATGAAATAACTCTCTGAAAAGCATCAGTTTTATGCTCTGAGTAGAGTTTTGACCCAGAGTAAGCGTTGTAAAGGGGCTTGAGGACCTGTGGGGCATAAAATCGGACGCCATGAATCCGACCGATTGGGCTTGATCGTTTCATTTCCGGAGCGCACAAGCCATACACAGCCCACACAAAAACCTCTTATTCTTCTCCTGCAAGGTCCTGTTGGCCCATTTTTCCGTGTTCTTTCCACAGAACTCGAAGCCGAGGGTTATGACGTTCTCAAAGTGAATTTCAACGGCGGGGACTGGTCCTATTTTCGCGGATCGAAAACGCTGCATTTTTCCGGAACGACAGAGGCCTGGAGCGATTGGCTGAGCGACTTTATCCGCGGTCGCAAACCGGAGACCATCGTTCTTTTCGGCGACAGCCGGCCCTATCACCGTCAGGCCATTCGAGTGGCGCAGCAGGCCGGTATTCCTGTCGCTTCATTCGAAGAGGGCTATGTTCGCCCAAACTTTATCACGCTCGAATGGGGTGGCAATAATGCCATGTCGCCCTTGCGAACACATACACCGCGTCTTATGGCGCGCGGCCCTGCCATGCTTCCGGAGCCCGTGAAAGGCAATCTTTTCCGCGCAATGACCTTTCTGGCAATCCGTTATTATCTGGCAAAAACAGCAGGTGCCATTCTCTTCCGTGGCAATGCGCATCATCGCAGCCGAGGTATCGTTTCGGAATCGATCCTGTGGACACGAAACTTCTACCGGAAGCTTCGTTATTACCCGGCAAACAATGAGCTGATGCTCAATCTCATCGAGAACCTGGAAGGACAATATTTTGTCGTCGCACTTCAGGTGCATGACGATCAGCAACTGCTTCGCCACGGGCGCGGCTGGACGATGGAGCGGTTGATCACTGAAAGTTTGCGCTCTTTTGAGCGCCATGCGGCAAGTAACCATCACCTTGTTATCAAGATTCATCCCATGGATCGTGGTCATAAGAGCTACAGGCCCTTTGCCATGGCGCTCGCCCGTATTGCCGGTTGTGAAGACCGGGTTCACATTGTCGATGATGGCTCAATCGGCTTGCTCATCCGCCATTCGCTTGGCCTGATAACTGTCAACAGTACATCCGGTCTTCTGGCGCTCAACCATGGCAAGCCATTATTGGCATTGGGAGATGCGGTATATAGCGGACAGGGCCTGTCATCCATCCATGACCCGCAAAAGAGTGGTGCTGCCTGTAGTCTGGATACATTCTGGGCCGCACCCGAAGCGCCGGATAAAGCCTCGGTCGAAGCCTTCAATGCAAGAATGCATGACGAAAGTCTCGTCAATGGCAGCTTTTATCTCCGCAATCTGCTGGAAGCGACCGCCAAACGGGTCGTAAAACGTATCCAGCTCGAATTGAAGATTGTTCCCATTGACGAAGCTTCCTCACTGGTAAGTAAGCCGTCCCTTGCTCAGGAGAGCATCCGTGCGAAATCGGACGTAAGCACAATCGGCTCTTCGCTTTCGGCAGATACGGTGAGCTGATGCCATGAATGTGATTGCAGCCCCCCCAATTGCATATTCTGCTCCGGTGGTTCTGGATGAGTTTCGCGTGGCTGAAACGACCCCAGAATGGCTGCCGCAGAAAAACGCAAGACTCCTGGCTTTCACACCGACGCTTTTGCGATTTCCCCTTATTGGCGCTGCGCTGGACACCTCCCGCATGGGCAGTGCGGAACTCCTGACGCGACCGGCTGACGGAGTTATCGGATGGGGTCAGAAGCCTCTGGCGCGCGCGGCCAAACAATTGGCACAAATGCGTGGGCTACCCTTTTGGTCTCTTGAAGACGGCTTTCTGCGCTCAGTTGGACTTGGAAAGGCAGGGGCACATGCGGTCAGTATCGTCGCTGATGATGTCGGCATCTATTTCAACGCGGCAAAACCATCGCGGCTGGAGCTTCTCATCGGAGCTGGCATCGGGGATCATGATCTTTGCAGAAGCCGTGCCATACAAAAGCAGATTATTGAACACAGGCTGACAAAGTATAACCATCTGCCGGACTATCCATTTTCCCTCGCACCGACCACCGGCCGAAGGATTCTCCTGATTGATCAGGTTACGGCAGACTATTCTGTGAGCGGTGCCGGCGCGGATGAGCAAACCTTTCGCCGGATGTTGCAGGAAGCCCTGACTGTACCAGGTGCGACTGTTCTGGTCAAAAGCCATCCAGACATCGTTGCAGGATTTGCCAGAGGCTATCTCACTCAATTGGCAGCTGAGGCCAATGTTCACATTGTCACCGAGAATATCTCGCCCCATGCCTTACTTGATGTTGTTGATGAAGTCTGGACTGTTTCAAGCCAGTTCGGCTTCGATGCATTAATTCGCTCTGTGCCCGTCAAAACATTTGGCGTCCCCTTTTACGCAGGATGGGGACTGACAACAGATTGGGCCGACAGCCCGGTGGCACGAGCAGCCTTTGCCCGCAGGACAAGACGTCCTGATCTGGATAGCTTTGTCGCCGCCGCCTTGCTGCATTATTCCCGTTACGTCGATCCCGTCACCCGCAAAGCAACCACAGCCGAAAAGGCAATCGAGCGGCTTATCGCGTGGCGGCACCACGCTTTGGCGAGGCGCGGCACCTATCTTTGCGTCGGCTTTTCCAAACACAAGCATCGTAGCGTCAAACGCTTTCTTTCCGGCCCCTGGTCGACTGTCCGCTTCTCGCAGTCCCAGCCGAATGCAAAAGAGCTGGCGCGGGCGGACTACCTTGTCAGTTGGGGTCAACAGGAAGCGACCCGTATCACTGACAAAATCACCCGTTCCTTGCCCATGTTGCGAATGGAAGATGGCTTTATCCGCTCTGTGGGGCTTGGATCGCAGTTAATTCCGGCCTCTTCGCTTTGCCTTGACCGCGACGGCATTTACTTTGACGCCACGCGCGAGAGCGGCCTTGAGCGATTACTGCTCAATACTGAGTTCACGCCAGCCCTGCTTGATCGCGCAGCTCGCCTACGTCAGTCGATAGTACAGCACAAGGTGACCAAATATAATCTTCACAGCACACCGGCCCCCGACTACCATCATCTGGCGGCTGGCAGGCCTGTAATCCTCGTTGCAGGACAGGTTCCGGGCGACGCATCGCTGCGATATGGCTTGACGAACAGTGTTTCCAACATTGATCTGCTCAAGGTTGTTCGCGCGCAGCATCCGCAAGCCTTCGTTATATTTAAAGAGCATCCGGACATGCTGGCTGGAAAGCGCGGCATGGTTTCAGACCCCGAACAACTCGCGCAATATTCTGATCTGGTTGTCGGTAATGTGCCGGTTGATAGCTTGCTTGCAGCAAGCGATGAGATCCATGTCGCTACATCGCTGATCGGATTTGAAGCCGTAATGCGCGGGCGTCAGGTCTGGTGCCATGGGCTGCCCTTCTATGCGGGCTGGGGCTTGACGCATGATTACGTTTCGCCATTGCGGCCGCGAAAATATCTCACACTGGATGCCTTGGTTGCCGGTGCCCTGATCCTTTACCCGCTCTATTTTTCTGCCCGTACAAATCTACTTTGCGAGGTCGAAGACGTGATTGAAGAACTGCATGGCGAGACGCCTACAGAACCGTCCTTGTTGAAGACAGCTTTGCGCATGATGGGATGGTCCTGATGAACGCAATTGCAATGGATATTTCCCGGTTGATCGACAGATCGCATTTCTCCACCCCAACAGGTATTGACCGTTTTGAGCTGCAATATGCGAATTGGGCGAAAGCCCGCAGCTCCTATTTCATTGAAATGGGAAGGACAAAACCGATCGAGATCAACCGAAACCGCGCAAGCGGACTGATCTGCGAATTGGACCAGAGATGGTCAACCGCCGCATTGAGCCAATCGCAATCGGCCGAGCTGGAGCAGATCTATGCCGCCATAGACGGGCATGTATCCTGGTCACAGCTGAAGAACATTGCGCCAGCCAAAAGCAAATCCAAGCTGCAACAGTGGAGCATGAATGCGGGCAAGATCTTGCGCACGATATTGCCGATGAGCCCTATGGCAACCAGCGCACCCTTCGTGCATGTTTCGCATACCAATCTGCACCGGCCTGCGGCCTTTTCATGGTTGGACGCCCGGCGGAGCAATGGCGTGTTTTATGTACATGATCTTATCCCACTGACCCATCCGGAATTTGTACGCAAGAGCGAACCGCAACGGCACCTTCAACGTATGGAGACAGTGCTGAAACATGCCGGCCTCGTCCTTTGCAACTCGCAGACCACGGCCCGTTGCTTCGAAGCCTTTGCCGAAGAGAAAGGCTGTGCAGTTCCACCAATTGCAATCCTCCCACCAGGTGTGGAGCAAAGCTTCAATCTTGCCAGCAGGGCTGCACCGCGCTCAAAGCGGCCTTATTTTTTAATGGTGGGAACGCTTGAGCCACGCAAAAACCACATGCTGATCCTGCAACTTTGGCGTGCTCTGGTCGATAAGCATGGCAAGGATACGCCACGTCTGGTCATTGCAGGAAAGCGCGGCTGGGAAAATGCCCAGGTATTTGCCACGCTCGACCGGTGTCCTCAATTGCGCAACATTGTTATCGAGGCCCCGGATTTGGGAGATGCGGCGCTTGCCGATCTTATGGCAGGCGCGACTGCCCTCCTCGCTCCTTCATTTGTCGAAGGTTACGGAATGCCACTGGCCGAAGCCGTGGCGACCGGCACAACAATCATTGCGTCGGATATCCCGTCGCATAAGGAAATTGCCAGGGAGCATGCGATCTTCCTTGACCCCTTGGATGGCTTGGGGTGGCGCGAGGCAATAGAGACTCACGCCGCGGACCATCGCCGTCACACGCCGCTTACCCTGCAAAAATGGGAAAAACATTTTGAGCAGCTGGACGAGCTTTTGAGTGGGGCGGCACGTCAAAAAACCACCCGGACAATCAAGCCAGTTCCACCCATTCCCGGAAACGAGTGAACGCGTAATGACGAGCTATAACGACATACTCAATTCTTATAAATATATCCTCGGACGCGACGTTAACGTTGAGGAATCCCGTATTATTTCTGAAAACCTGTTCAGTATTTCAGAATTGCCCCTGACGGAGCATCGAAGAAGGTTCATGAGTTCTGCCGAATTTCACCAAAGGCATGCCGAACTGCTCTTCAATAATTTCGTGCCCAAGAGTATTGAAGTTCTCTACGAGACCAAGGACGGGTTCAAAATCTATCTCGACCTGCGCCAATACCACATGACATTCGGTATTTTTAATGGCGGCTATGAGAAGTTCGACATTGATATCATCAAGGCGATTACCCCGGATAATGGGACATTCTTCGATGTCGGCGGCAATGTGGGTTATTATTCGCTTTCCGTTGCCTCAAAACCCGGCTTCACGGGCAAGATCGTTGCGTTCGAACCTCTTCCTCATTTGTGGACACTTTTCAGCAAGTCAGTGAAGGAAAACAAGCTTTCGAAAACAATCACTGTCCATCAACTTGCTTTGGCGGATGTTGCGGGAACGATGGAGCTGAACAAGGCGGATGAAACGGTCAATGCCGGTGCCACCAGTCTTGTGGCCGGTTCACAGAACAGGCATTCAGATCGCAGTGTCCGGGTTGAAACGCTTGATGCCATTGCCAAACGCATTAAGCCGGATACGATCAAGATTGATATTGAGGGCGCAGAAGGCATGTTCTTCGCAGGCGCGGCCGAAACGATCCAATCGTCTCAACCGACCATGCTCATTGAAATCAACAGGGACGTGCTCTCCACCCTTTCCCGCGTGACGCCGGGAAGAATATGCGATGTTCTGGCAGGATGGGGATATAGTGTATGGGAGGTGGATACTGATTCCATTGCACCGCTCAAAAATGCTGCGGAAGTTGATGCCGCTTTCCCGTCGGGACGGGTTGCCAATATTCTCGTCGTTCACCCCAGCCGCAAAAAAGATGTACAAAAGAGGCTGAAAACGCTCGGCCTCTCTCTCTAAATAAAAAGCCGGTGGCGACCACCGGCTTTTTATCAACCAAGGTAGCCCCTGTTTTTCAACCAGGCTTTGAACCCTTCCTTGCTATCAGGCTTCACCTGACTGGCGAATCCGTCATTTCGCATCAATTGACCTCTCGCAGGATCGTACCACAAGGTGCGGTAGGTCATCACTGCGTTGGGCTCCACCTTCTTCTGTGGCGCCCACCATTTGCCTCCGTCCCAGTACATCGAGGTCTGCGAGTCCTTGTAACGTTTTTCCTCAGTGTCATACTTAATGTTTGGATATTTCGCCAAATCTGCCTTTTCCGGATCGAAAGGCAATTCCAGATATTTCAGATCGTCCTGCGTATCCTTCAGCTTATGGTCGCCATTGGTTGTCATATTGCGAACCGTCTCAGACACTTCCCTGGCCTGTTCCGGAGTCCAGCTGTTGAACAACTGGCCGAGCCGCGCCCGATTATAGTCAAGGTCACCATAGGTACTTGTCAGAACATTATTGGCGCTGCGGGTGCCTTCATCGCCGCCCATCAAATGTTCATCGCCTGGAAAGACAGTCTGGAGAATGCCCATAAGACCCTCATCCAGAAGATCATTATGCTCGGCAAGCATTTCCGCAGTCTTGCGATCCTTGACGCCATACAGAACCTGAATGGCGTCGGCATCCGCCTTGTCATAGGTATGGGCCGCATTGTAAGCGCCGCGACCGCCAACGATACCGGCGCCGGCAACCTGCAACACGGCGGCAATACCCGAGATTTTCAGCGGTCCGAGCCTCACAAGAAGCCTCGACAGTCCGGTCTCACTTCTGGCCAGGAGTGCCGCATCAGCACCGCGCGCTGTCACAGTGGCAAACAAGGCATCGCTGATCGTTGCCGTGCCATAGCCGAAGGCTTTGACACCATCCTGCTTGGTGCCGAGTATTCCGAAGCCATTCATGACCGCGTTGCTCAGATCAGCGGCAACATATAAAGTATCAATTCCGCCGCCTCTGACCCCGTCGAGGAAATTGAGGCTGTGGTTCCATTTTGCTTTTTGGGCATCGGTCAGGCTATTGCTGGCAGCGACCTTCTTTTGAACGTCCTCAATCTTCAACCTGGCTGGAGTATTGTGTTCCGCGCCCTTGTTCAGGAATATCTGCCCTGACTGCGGCAACAGGGCCGTTTGTGCAGCACTGAGCATCATGAGCGTGTGCGGCACATAGTAAACGAGATCGGCAGGCGAACCATCAAGGGCCCCGATATTGCGGCCGAAGAGGACAGTGCTTCCACCACCTGAAATCCTGTTTACAGCGTTCAGACCAAAGCGTAGTCCGCCCAGATTTGAAAGCTGCTTTCTTTCGGCATCGGTCGGCGTGGACTTTCCGTCAACAATATCGTTGAACCTTGCCTCACCAAGGGCAGCTTTTGCATTGCGGATATAGCTATCGGCATCGGGACTAAGAGTTTTGGCGTCCTTCATAGCCTTGCGCTCAGCATTTGTCGCAATTGCGCCATCGGTCAGGATAGCCTGATAGCGCTGCTCGCCAAGAGCCACATTGATATCCTTGATGCCACCCTTGAGACTTTCAGTTACCGCTTGCGTTGCAAGGGCGCGCGTGGCTCTTTGAACCCAGATCGTACCCGGCGTTGCCGGCTGGCCATTGCCATCGACCCCTGCATAGGGATCTTCAGACTTCGGCCGTTCCGGCATGTCCGCCAGTGCTTCCTTGGTCGATTTGGATTTGGTCATCATGATGCCCGTGCCGAACAACATCGGTATGGGTGCTTCCGTATCCTGCCCGGCCACCTTCTTGTTGTCATTGCTATACAGCTTAACGCCAAGCTCGATGCTTTCCTGTAGTTCCCACTGGTCCTGCTTCGTATTGCCCAGCTTGACCAGTTCCTCGGACTTCTGCTTGTTTTCCGGCGACATATTGTCGATTGCCTCCATGTCGCGGGCAAGCTGTGCTGCGGCAGGAACGCCCGTGTCGGCTTTGACATTGGCGCCCCAGCCTTCCAGACCATGATAGAGCTCGTTATACTTCACATTCAAATCTTCATTGAGAGCCTTGGAGGCCGCGGTAAAGTTCTCAATGCTGCGGCGGGTCGCCCATTGTGCATTGGAATTGATCCCTTGAAAGCTATTATCATAGTCTTTGAGTGATTCAGTCTTGTCCTTCTGCTTGTCCGCTTCAACAGCGGTATATGCCGAGGTCGCCGAAAGCAGTGATGTGCCACGCCCCTGCAAATCCTCGCGGCTGGCAATGCTGAAGAACTTATTCTGGCTAAAGACATTCAGATGATCGCCGGGCAGGTCCGTGCGCATTTTGTCGATCACATATTTGGCAACATGATCAACGACTTCCTTGCCTTTGCCGGGTTTGTCGCCATCACTGTAAAGAATATTCTGGCTGGCTTCCGCCAGATCGACAACGGCCTTGGTTTTTGCCTTCATATCACCGTCACGCGGGCCGGCACCAGCGATCGCATCGATTGACTTATCAATCATGGACATGACCCGGGGATCCGAAGCCAGAAGCGAGCCGCTTCCCGGAAGCGTGCTCTTCGTGCCAGTTTGCTCGTTCAGTTTGGCCATGAATGCCTGAGCGCCGTCAAGGTCACCCTTGCCGAAGGCTTTGGTCAGTTCGTCGACCTTTCGGTCAACGCGAATTTCCTTGATCGCCTGTTCTGCGCCAGTCTGGAGTGCTGCCTGATATTTTTCGGGATCGCCTGCACTGAAATTCATGTAAATATTGGCACGGTTGCTGAGTGCCGTTATCTGTTCGGCTTCACCTGGACCGGCGGCAAGGGCCAGCTCAACAAGCTGCTTTTTGGTTTCGCTGGTTACCTTTTCGTAATCGTGAGCATCGCCTGCCTTGGCAATTGCGCCGATCTGATCATCGGTGCGACCCTCAGCTTTCCATTTGCTCTCTTTCAGTTCCTTGGCCTGGTTAAATGCATCAACGAATACAGGATCATTTGGCGCGCGTTCAAGGATCGGCTTGGTAACATCGCTTGCTTCATTAACGTCAACTTTCTTGTCATTGTTCTTGTCAGTGCCGAGCTTTGGCGCGCCCTGCCCGACTGTCGCCAGATCGATCTCATTGGCAATGGCAACGACAAGATCATCCTTTGCCCTGTCTCGTTCAAGCTGCGATTTGGAACCATCACTTGCCGTTGCCAGTGAGGTGCGTTGCTGTTCCAGGAGAGAAAGCCGCTCAGGACTGAGAACGTTAATTACATCGCACTTTTCCAAGGCCCGGTCCGCATCCGCCGGTGCGGCAGGCCGGTTGCCAAAAGCTTTAGGGTCCAGTTGCGGCGTGGCAACCAGCTGGTCGTGCAACGCCTTATTGTCGTTAGGATCAATACCCGCCTTGTCATAGATACGGAACGGCCATAGGCCGGGTTCGGTACGGTATTGGGAAATCCCGGCGGGGCTTTCATTCCATCCATGGGGCGCAACGGGTGGTTTGGGTGCCGTTGCGGGAGGCGGCGCTGCCTTGGCACTTTGCGTAAGAGCAGTATCGAACTTGTTGTCCACATTTGCGGGCTGGGGCCGCCAGCGCTGAAATATATTATTCGTACCAAAAGACATCTCATTTTCTCCCGAAATCGGACCTTGCAGCCCATTGTTTCAAAGAAAGTCCATGGCCAGATCCGTTAATGCAGGTCTGAAGCCTCAGCGATTCCACTTCACCGGATCACAATCGATATTGTATTTGCTCTTGGCGTGCTCGCCGATCAGCTTGTCCATGCTCTTGTCGTCAAATCTCTTCGACACCCAATTGTGTTCGAGTAGGCTGTCAAAGATTTTTTTCCTGGCGTCGTTATCCTTGGACGGGCCAACGAGCACATCCAGAATTTCCTGACGCTTTGCCGTCCTCACTTTTTCTTCGCCATAGTCCTGATTGGGATCGAGCAGATTGATCGCTGCCTTGGTCCTGTCTTCCACGCTGCCACTATGCCCGTCGAGATAGGTGGCAATGGCTGTCTTGCGTTGGTCCGAAGTAGCGCTGGGATTTTTCAGCGTATCGATGGCACTCTGTTTTTTGGCACTATCCGTTTGCCCCGCTGGCTCGTCTGATGGGGGAACTGGCCCGTCCGGGTTTTTGTTTGAAATGGGCTTATCAACTTTAGGCTCGACAGGAACCGTGACAAAATCAGGGTTGAGATCGCCTTCGTGATAGGTATGAATCAGATCAGGATCGGCAAACTGCACATTGCCTTCCACCATTACCTGCGCGCCTTCCGGACCGATACCGAACTGATCCGCAATCTTGTATTGGGAGTCACCCGCATTGGGCACCGTCACGGTTACTTTGCTCAACATGTCGGATGTGTCTTTAAAGCCCTGCATTTTAGCCTGTTTTTCAAGCGCGACCTGCCAGGACTGCGACTGCGCCGGAGTGACATTATAGGTCTGAGCCCCGTCCGCGCTTTTCAGACTGAAGCTCTTTCCATCAAATTTTACGACAAATGCCATTGTATTGCCTCCTTACAAAACAACTACTTTTGTACCGATTTTTACACGGCGATAGAGATCGACGACGTCTTCATTCGTCATGCGAAAACATCCTGATGAGGATGATTGCCCCACGCTTTCAGGCTCGTTGGAGCCGTGAATTCTGTAGAGTGTGTCTCCAAGATATAGCGCGCGAGCGCCCAGCGGATTGTCCGGTCCACCTGCCATGTGCTGTGGCAGGTCAGGCCGCCGGGCAAGCATGTCCGCCGGAGGGCGCCACTGCGGCCACTCCTTCTTGCTTGAAACACGCTCGGTGCCGCGCCAGCCATAGCCTTCCCGGCCCACACCGACGGAATAACGCAGCGCGCGGCCATTGCCCTGCACGAGATAAAGCGAGCGGTTCTCCGTCTCTATAATGATCGTGCCCGGTTTTTCATGGGTCTCGTAGCTTACGACACTGCGCGGAGCGGCAGGCTGGAGCTTATCAACTGCCACCGCTCCGCGGCGGGCATGGCGAGGCGGATAGCTTTCCGGTTCCATCAGGAAGTCGAGATAGCCTTGCTGAATCCAAACCTTGTGGTTCTTCTGGTCGAGGACGGGCGGCGATGGCTCGGTCGGGAGCACTTTCTCGCCCGCACCGACACCGCCAAGACAAGCCAGAATGATCGTCAACGCTCCGAAGCCGGATTTCAGGGTCATCATGAAAAACATACCTCCATTGCGAGCATTGCGTATTTTGGCCGTGCAAAATCCTGGAACATTCAAATCAACCCCGCTGCGACAAGAGCATTTGCGACGGGCTGAAAGGCGCGTTCGGGAACCGGATTGCCTATATTGGCTGTCTTGGCGATCTGCCGAGCAAGATCACCATCAACCGAGATCGGAATTCCCAAATCGGCAGCCTGCTGGCTCATCTGCATGGAACCAACGCCCGATGCACGGCAAACGACAATGGGAACAGGTGTTTCACCACGCACATAGCGGATGCCGACAATCGTGCCACCGGGATCACCGATCAAAAGGACAGCGCTTCTCAGCCCCGTCTTGCCACCGGTAACGGCCTGGCGCTGGCGGTGGCGCTCCTGCTTGATAAGCGGGTCGCCCTCCATATCCTTATGTTCGCGTTTGCTCTCTGTCTTCGTCATCCGCATTTCACGCAAGAAGAGCCAGCGTTGCAGGAAAATGTCACAAAAGCCGAGGATCAAAAATGCGCCAACGGCAATTGCAGTTAAGGGCCTCAACATGGCGAAGAAGGTCGCCTGCATGCAGGCGCCGCCGCAGGATGGCGACTCGAACAAGGCCTTCAGTCCCGCTTGAAACACGAAGGCAAAAGCTGTGGTCACTGCAATGATCTTGAACAGTGCCTTGCAAAACTCAACCACGCTTTTGAGCGAGAATATGCGCTTGAAACCAGTCGCGGGATTGATGCGGTCAAAATCGGGCTCAATCGGCTTGGCAGAAAAGATAAATCCGCGCGTAACCGCCACATTCGTAATCAGAATCGCAAACATGGTGATGACGAGTATCGGTATCGTGGCCGTTAGCAGGCTCTGAACGGAGATGGTAATCAGCCGATACCAGACTTCGGCGAAAGGACGGTCGTAAATATGCGATGCCTCTTTGAGAAGAGCACCCACCTTCACGCGCAGAACCGGCGCGATATAGATGAGGAACACAGTGCAGGAGAGAATAATCACGCCGGAAACCATATCCGGGCTGTGCAGCACCTGCCCCTTCTTGCGCGCGTCCTCAATCTTCTTATCTGACGCTGGAAGTGTTTTTTCTTCGCTGGTCTGGCTCACATCTTTCGTCCCTGGTTACGCCGAAGCGAGCAGGCCAATTGCCTGCGCCCGTTTCGCCGGATCCTGAATAGAGCGTAGCTTTGCTGCCTTTGCCAAAATCTGGTTCTTCTGGTTTGCAGGCATGTCAGGCACATCGATTGCCCGCGCTCCGGCTGAATCGCCCGACATGCTCAGAATGATCATGTAGTTGACGAAATGACGTTTCTCGGCGAGCGGAGATGTCACGACGCTGTTCATGCTTGTCGATGCATCCGGCAATCTATCGGATAGAGCTTGTGCCAATGCCAGATTGGTTTTGGTATCGAGATTTCCCGGTTGCAGCGCGAGTGCCTTGGCAAAGGCGCCCTGCGCTCCGGCTCCGTCGCCACTCAGAACCATGGCTGTGCCAAGCTTGTTATAGGCGGACACTGTATTTACCGCCGGAGCAGCTGAAGCCAGAATTCGGGCGGCAGCGCTCGCATCGCCGCGCTGCAACTGCACTGTTCCGAGCCCGAGCATGGCATTGGCGTCCTGCGGATTGATCTGCAAGGCAGAACGATAGGCTTGCTCCGCCCCGTCCGGATCCCCCCCTTTCATTCTGGCATTGCCAAGCCTGACATGGACGGTTGAATCATTTTCTGACATTTCGGCAGCGCGTTCATAGAGCGCCAAAGCTGTGCCACTCTCGCCCTTTGCATCAATATCCTTGGCAATCTTCATCAATCTGGATTGCTCGCTGACAGGCTTCTTGGCTGCTGTTTGCTCCGCCGTGGTCGACATGCAACCCGTGACTGCCAGTCCCAAAACCAGAACAGGAAAAATACATCTGACAAAATGCTTCATGACCATGCCGATTATCCTCACTGGGTTGACTGATTTGCCTGATCCGCTGGCAGGCGGCGGCGACGGCTTTCAGGATCTGTGCTCTCAATGTAATTCTGGGCTGCACGGGCTACCGGTGCGGCCATGGCTGGCCCCATCTCGCGGCCATGCATGAGATCCTGTTTTCTGGTAGCCATATGCTGCAAATTGAGGTTGTTGGCGCAGCCCGAGGGCAGATACATCGGATACTCACCCGTGTCCGGCGTGATGCAGGCATCGGGGACAAGCATGGCCGCGCGTTCGCTATCATAGCCTTTACGCACCACGCCCGGCCGCGAGGTTCCGCCTGTGTCGATATAGCTGTAATTGGGCGAATAGGGCTGAATCTTGGTGCCCATGCAACCGGCAAGAATTGCCGTACCAATCACGGCCAAAAGCGTGCAACCCAAATATATCGGGGACATTGGTCGATTATTCAACATAGAAACCATACCCCTGATTGACGACCTTCTTGGACTTTTTGCGCGGCGAGGAGATTGCACCCGACGGGCTATCCAATGGCGTTTTGAGATTGCGGGAGGATGTGGGGGTGACGAGATAGGGCGTGATCAAAATGACAAGCTCTGTCTCATTGCGCTGGAAGCGCTTCGACTTGAACAGCTCTCCGAGGATCGGCACATCGCCGACGACCGGTGTCTTGTTGATCGATTGCGTTTCCTGCCGCTGAAACAGACCGGCAATGGCGAATGTCTGGCCGCTCCCGACTTCCACTGTGGTATCGGCACGCCTGATGCGCAGGGATGGCACAACCAGCCCGCCGATGGACACCACGCTATCCTGCGAAACGCTGCTGACTTCCGGCCTCACCTGCAAGGCAATGCGATCATTTGGCAGAAGTGTCGGGGTGAACTGCAAGGACACGCCGAACTGCTTGTACTCGATACCGATCTGGTCGTTTCCAACCGGGATTGGAACCGGGATTTCACCACCGGCAAGAAAGCTTGCGGTCTGGCCCGTCACGGCGGTGATATTCGGCTCTGCCAAAATCGTCAGCACGCCATTGTCCTTCAGCGCATCCAGAAGAACGCCGACATTGACGTGGCGGCTATTCACACCGATTGCCGTTGCGCCATCGCGGCTGGGAACATTGCCACCCCGTACCAGACCGAAAGAGAATGACCCGCTATTGACGACAGCGCTCCAATCCACACCGTAGCGGGCAAGCTCATTGCGCGCGACTTCGGCAAACCGCACCCGGATATTGACCTGATTGGGTCCTGAAATCGTAGTATTGTTGAGCGCAGGCTTGTCGGGTTTCGAATAGCTCTGAAGCACATTGTCCGTGTCCAGCGCTTCACCCACATTGTTTGTCTGGCCCTTACCGACATATTGCTCGCCAAAAAGGGTTATATCCACTGTTGAGGTAGGCTGTAACACTTTGGCAGACTGTTGCGCCTCTTTGGGATTGCCGACAACGCGGATCTGAACAGTCCCGCGCGTACCTTGATCGGGACTAAGTGCAATCAGATTGGTGTTGCCGATCTTTGTCGCATAAATATAAACCGCTCCGGGAGACACCACGCGCACATCGGCAATGGTCGTATCAGCGAGAAAAACCGATTCCACAGGCTGGTCAAAACGTAAAATCTGCCCCTGCCCCATGCTGAGCTTGAGCACCTGGCCCGCAGTTGCATCAACTTTGACCTGAGCAGCGGCGGGATGCAGGCAGGCAAGACAGGACAACAGGATCGTGAGAATCAATACCGGCAGTGGCAAGCTTGCTGGCCGGGTTCCTCCAAAGGAATTCAGTATGAGCATAGGGTAATTGTCCACCACATTCTGATGTTGCTGATTACGGAAACTGACTGAACGCTTACTCATTTGCCCCTACCCCGATCTGCCGCATCTGGCCGGAAGCCGGTAGCGAGATATAGCCAAGAGACTGCACACTGAATTCCGGTGAGATTTCCTGATAGGAAAGGACCGGCAGATTAATGTCGTTCCGTATCAGGAGGTTTCTGATAGGGCGGCGAATATCCATTGTTGTCAGGACCGTTCTGACAATATCCGCGTCCCTGCCATTGAAACGGCTTTTGAGCTGCTCAATGATCGGACGGGAGATATCTTCGGGAATATTGATCGAAGGGTTGCCCGCTCCCTGATGCACGCTCGCCCGGATGGCATCCTCCGTTTCACGGGTAAGCAGATAGGCAGAAACAATCCGGTTCATTTCCGCATGCCGGTGACAAATCTGCCTTGCCAATCCGATACGTGCATATTCGGCCAGCACATGCGGACTTTGTATTTGCGGCCCCCATTCGACAATGGCTTGCAGAATGACGCGAAGATTGGTGATGGGAATATCCTCTTCGACCAATCTGCGGAGCACCTCGGAAATTTTCTGCAGCGATGAAACCCCGACAGCTTCCTTGACCAGATCGCCATAATCTTCCTCCACTTGCGACAGGAGAAAACGAACCTCCTGAACATCAATAAAGTCGGATGCATAACGGCGCACAGAGCGGGTCAGAACCTCCATCAAGACCGCAACAGGTTCGTGGAATGTTATGCCGGCATCTTCCAGTGTCTGCCTGTGGCTCTGCTCGACCCACACGGAATCATTTCGTCCAATGAGGACAGGGCGTACCTGATAGGGAATGGACATGAGTTCGAGATGAACGGTTTCATCCGTTACCAGAATCTGGTCGATAAAGATTATGCCATCTGTGACCGGAACCCCTTCAAGATCGATACGGAACTGATCCGGCTCCAAGACCGGATCAATGCGGATTCCGATTTGCGGAACACGAACGCCAATGTCGGCGAAAAGATTGCTACGGACCTGTTCGATATTCTCCTGAAGCACAGGCAAGGCAGCAGTCTCTGCCAGATGTGTTCCAAGGCAAAGCACCAAGCGTTGCGATCCGGAAAGGAGCCCTGTCTGCCCATCTGCCAGAGCCAGCTGCGGCTTGGTTATATTGCCGATCTGAACCACATTGCCTGTATTATCGTCATCGCTGCCCTGGCCGCTAGCCCTCTTGTGCACGACATAGGCAAGTCCGCCCGCCAATGCCGAGAGTGTCCAGAACACAAAGATTGGAAAGCCTGGAACGACACCAAAGCCGAATAGAATAACCGCCGCCAGGGCAAGAGCACGATGATTTGCACCCAGCTGGCCGATAATCTCAGTGCCAAGATCTTCGTTCCGATCAGAGGTAACGCGCGTCACCACCATGCCTGCGGCGACCGCCATCATCAGCGCCGGTATTTGGGAAATCAAACCGTCGCCGACAGTCAGCAGCGAATAGGTATGCGCTGCCTCGCCAAAAGGCATACCATGTTGCAACGAGCCGATAGCAAGACCACCAATCAGATTGATAGCAATGATGATCAACCCGGCAACAGCGTCGCCTTTGACGAATTTCATGGCGCCATCCATGGCACCGTAGAATTGACTCTCGCGTTCCAGACCTTGACGGCGGCGCTTTGCTTCAGCTTGGTCAATATCCCCGCTGCGCGCCTCGCTGTCGATACTCATCTGTTTGCCAGGCATGGCATCAAGGGCAAAACGCGCGCCGACTTCCGCCACCCGTTCAGCGCCCTTCGTAATCACAACAAACTGGGCGATGGTAATAATCAGGAAGACGACAAGGCCAATGACAACCTCGCCGCCAACAACAAAATCGCCAAAGGCCGCAACAATCTGGCCAGCATCGGCCTGAATCAGAATCAACCGCGTTGTGGTGATGGAGAGCGAAAGACGGAAGAGCGTTCCAAGCAGGATAATTGAAGGCAGGGCTGAAAACTGCACAGGCTTTGAAATGTAAAATGCCACGACAAAGATCAGCAAGCTGAAAGCGATGTTCATGCCAATCAGCATGTCGACAAGAAATGTCGGCAGCGGAATGATCATCATGATAATAGCAATCAGCATGAAAGCCGCGATGACAATGTCAGAGCGTTTGGAGGCCACCCGCGCAAAGCGATTCAGCGAGGCAAGAAGATTCATGCCGACCGCCTCCGTTCTACATAATCCTGAAAAGTGGCACGAGCCCGGTCATGTTCGCCGCGAAGCCATTGCGCCCTGCTTTTGAGCAGAGAGAGGTTCGGTGCTATTGCTCCCTCAATATCCTCAATCCGGTCAATTGCTGTCAGCGCGCGCGTGGCGGATTCGGTTTCGACAAAGACCGCAGCCAAGGATTTGAGGATTGAGGTTTCATGCGGCGCAATCTTTGCGGCCAGCAGCAGAAACACCAATCCGCGTTCGGGCTGACCCGCTCTGCAATAGAGGTAACCGAGCCCATGAAGAAATTCGACACTGTCCCGGCGCTGCTGAGTCACTGGCCCGATGCCTGATTTTGCGCAAGGCTGAGCCGTTCCTGCAATTCACGTCGGCTATCTATCTCCTCCGAAAGCATCGATGCTGTGATTGCGGCGATTTCTTCGTCAATATCCAGCTCTGGCAGCAGATCATTGATGAGATAGTCCAGAATCTCCTGCGATCGCGCCAGGTCGAACACGCCCGGATTTGCCAGTTTAGGCTTTCGCAGCCGTCCTATCTGGCCGATAAATGGTTCCTTTGCGCGCCGCGCTGCCTGCTCCGAGCGAGCCAGGGATGCATCAAAAGCTTTGGATTGAGCCTGCTCGACCCGCGTTACATCGGGACGTGCGGAAACCGACCCGAGCTGTGCCCGAACCCTGTCCTCCTGCCGACGAACGTCAAGTGCCATTCGCATCCCCCATTACCGCGCTTGTTTCACTCACAAAGACGCAGCAATTATTTATCCGGCGCATAAGTCCTTCCAAAAATCGTTTACAATTCCTGGGGTTATGCGCATTAAGGCAGAACTCTAGAACGTCAGGACAAACTCTTCGCCCTGGCGGGCCGCAGTCAGGCGTCCGTCACGAATGTCCTTGATGATCCAGCCATCTTCGAGCGCAGCTCCCTTATAAAGCCGCGTTCCATCTGAACTGATGGCGTAGGGCGCATCCCCGAACCACACAGCCTGCAAATTGAACTTGGGGTGCACTTTCGGCGCCATGGCACCGACCATGCTGGTCAGCACATAGGTTCCGCCATAGGTGCGATCAAACCAATTCTGGATATTGGCCCAGGCCTTGTTGTCGTCCGCAGCCAGTTCGCCTGACACAGTAAAACGCGTTCCGTCCGCATCAACCTTGAGATCGGAAAGACCGACTTCTGTCAGCTTCGTCTTCAGCGATGCAGCAACTGGTCCATCGGCAAGCGGCGCGTGAACGCTCTCGACGGTCTGGCCATGCTTGGCTGAATGATGGGCAATCGTCCTATTGTCCGAGCCCAGAAAATCACCGACTCCTGCCTGTACGGCAGCAATCGTCAAGAGCGTCAGCGCGCCGCCGCCAATAGCGATCCAGCTCGCTCGCGGCATTTTCCTCAAGCCGTCACCCTCAGGAATGGGCGAGGAAAGCTCAATCGTTGCGCCGCCAATCTGCAACTCAAGGGGCAGAGGTGAGCGCACGCCATGGCCAGCTGGCACCAGCGTATCGCCATCAATGACAACATCTCCGCCAATGGCTTCAATAAGGACATTTGAGCCTTGAAGCTGCAGTGTCATATGATGGGCGCTGACATTGCTGTCACTCAGCGTAAGGTCACAATCTGCTGCTGACCCCAAACGATAGGAGTTGCCTTCCAGGGGAAGCAAAACACCATCATGGACGCCAGCAGTAACCCGCAGCAACAATGCTGTTTTCGGTTCTTCAAGTCGAACGATCGAGCCCATGGCACCTGCCTCGTTTGCAAAGTAATTGAAGTATTCGTATGCGTCTTTACATCGGGCTCAAACTGGCAAAAGGCGCCCGACCGGCAATAGAAATTTGCGCAGACGGCACAATGCCATCTGCGCAAATTTTAAAAATCAGTTGTTTGGACGCTGCTTGGCAGCATCAAGAGCGACCTTCTTTTCAGTCGTGATTTCGGTGATCTTTGCTGACTTCTCAATCGCCTTATCAAACGCTTGCGTCATCTTATCGATTGATGCATCCGAGCCCGTTGCTCCACCACCAACACCTTGAACAGCCATGCTATTTCTCCTTGAGATTGATACTCATCCATAGAAATCCGAACCGATTCATACTGTCTCGGCGCCAGCCGGGGCACATGATTTAGCGAACTGGCTAGTAATCGGTGATAGTATGAAAAAATAGAGAAGGCAATTTTACAAAGTTCAGTTCATATTACAGACCGTAACTATAGTTGATTTGGAAAATGTCTCAGTACATTGTTGTGCGATGCAAGATAAAAAGTAATTCAAAATTTGAAGTATTCAAGATATATGATGATACTACTGACAAAAAATGTCAGTAGGGTCAAATTACAGTTGTTTTATAGTTGCGTTGCATAAAATTCATTGCTTCTATAGAAGGAAGTGTGACTCTTCGCATGAGAGGGTGCTTTCGCATGACTTTTCCGATGACCGTTGGGCATTTGCGAGCACTCGTTGTTTCGATTGCAACGATTGGCCTTGTGCTGACGTCGGGAAATTTGACATTTGCGGCAGCACCTGACTGGTTCGACAAGCAATATTCCTACGTGCTGATCAACCAGGACATACGCGATGCGCTGAAGGAATTTGGCCGTAATCTCGGCGTGCCCGTGGCGCTTTCGGACAAGATACGCGGGCAGGTTCGCGGCGAAGTACGCGCCGATACCGCTGGCGCTTTCTTGACCAGGCTGGCTGAAGCCAATGGACTGATCTGGTACTATGACGGATCAATCCTTCATATGAATTCCAGCGAGGAATTTGCCACACAAATTATAGACCTTGGCCGGGCAAATGGCGGTATGGTCGTTGACGAAGTTGAGCGTCTTGATCTCATGGATGATCGCTTCTCGATTAAATCAACACCTAATGCCCCTGCTTTGCGCGTGTCCGGTCCTCCCGCCTTTATCGCCATGGTTCAGCAGGTCGTTTCAACAGTTCAGCCACCACCCCAGGCAACGGCGGATGACCCTCGCGTGCGTGTTTTTCGCGGCGGTCAGAGAAATGAAATCGTCGAGGAAATCGCCCAATCCGAACCGCGCAATGGCGGACAGATATCAGCGGGTGCCGGACAAAAGACAGGAGAGCAATAATGGCAAGCCCATCAATTTCGAATGTTACCCAGCAGCCAGCCAGTCAACCGGCACCATCAGAACAGCAGCAGCAGTTTGAAGAGGCGCTCAATCAGGCGTTGATGAGTGGTGGCACGTCGCTGATCGGGCAGGAGATGATGAAGATCGCCAATGAGATGTTGAACGAAGCCATGTCCGAGGACGAATAAGGATTATTCCTGAAGGTCCGGATCAGATGGAGAATTTGTGATGACAACAGTTTCAGCAGCCGTAGCCGCGACGGTGCCGGTAGATGCGACAGCCACCCAATCTGTAACTTCGCAGAATCTTTTCGAACATATGTCTGCAAATATTCAAACCCTTCCGCAAGGAGCCAGCCCTGCCGATCTTGGACGCTCGCTTGTCAATGACCTGAAAGGGTTTGTCGAGCGCAGCGGGAAATTCGTCAATCGCACGAATGAAACCCAAAAAGGCACCGCGCCGCAATCCTTTACCAGCGCGGGAGGCAATGGCAGTCAATCGGCTAAAGTTGAAGGCGATGCAATTGCCAGAGTTGTGCAGGAATTAGGTACTGTTTTCGATCATTCGATTGAGACACAAATGGTCGTGCGCGGCACCACGCAAATAACCGGCGCGGCAAATACCCTCGTCAAAGGCCAGTAAGCATCGCATGAAGCCAAGCCCGGTACAAACATGCCTGATTGTCGCAACAATTTGCCTCGCGCTACAGGCGTGTAAAGAGGACCTCTATACCAATCTTGAAGAGCGGGAGGCCAATGCCATGGTTGCCGCCCTGCTTCAGAAAGGCATTCCGGCAGGCCGCGTGCTTCAAAAGAATGGCAAACTGTCTGTGACGGTGGATGAGGACCAGTTTGCACAAGCAGTGTCCGTTTTGAACGAAGCCGGGCTGCCCAAGACGCAATTTGCAACTATGGGCAGTGTTTTCAAGCAAGAGGGACTTGTTGCATCGCCAGTACAGGAAAGAGCGCAGATGATTTTTGCGCTGAGTGAAGAGCTTTCCCGTACCGTTTCAGAGATTGATGGCGTCGTTTCGGCCCGTGTTCATGTCGTTCTGCCTGACAATGATCCATTGCAACGCAATGCGGTTCCTGCATCGGCCTCGGTTTTTATCCGGCATGAGCCAAATCTTGATATCAATACGCTGATCCCGCAGATCAAAACCCTTGTGGCTAATGGTATAGCGGGACTGACCTATGAAAAAGTGTCCGTCATCCCTGTAGTCGCGGCAACAAGCTCCAATCCGGGTACCAATACTGAACTCACATCTTTCCTTGGAATATGGATGCTTCCCGCCAGTGCAGCAAAAGCCAAATGGCTTTTCGGCATTTTGCTTGTTGCGGTGCTAGGTCTGGCCGGTGGGCTTGGCTACCTCTTCTGGCAAAAGAAGCGCAGACGGGTCTATCCGCTTGTACCAGTTGGACCGGCCAAGTGAGCGAGACTCCCGAGACAATCCGTAATGCCACGCCTGTACCAACCGGACAGACGGATTGGAATAGCCTTGTTTCCAACCCCGCAAAGCTCGTCCATCCCGAGAGAATTATTGCCTGTTATGATGGCGTGATTTCACGCGAGCTAGCATCCGGGCTTCAGGCCTCCGGGCGGGTACAGCGACAATTGACACTCCTTTTGATGGATCATTTTGCATTGCCGGAATTGTCAGCACCAGAGAGTCTTGACCCGGCTGATGGTTATCTTATGGCCTGTTCAGCAGATGAAATCGCAGCACTGATCCCGCTTGCTGGCGCGGTCTTCTGGGCACAATTTCTGGCCAGTGAAATCCGCACCAACGAAGTATCCGAGATAAAAAGGCGCATCGGCGAGACTGCATTTCAGGCAGCCCTTGCCAATAGGGATTTGGCTGGCAATCTTCCCGCGCCGGAAAGCCTTGATGCTTTGGAAGTCAACCTTGAGGCTGATGGCTATCAATGCCTCGCAAGCTGGCATGCAATGTTACCGGCATCAATGGGGGCGTGGGCTCGCCTGAAACAGGCCAATGACCGTTCGCTCACCCCTTTTTCCGACGCCAAACAATGTGCCTTGGGTGCAGCCATCATGCGAAGGCTTGTGATGGCAAACCCGCTCGCCCCGTCGGCACAAGAGGAGGCATCATGAGCGAATTGCCGATGATGCCCGGAGCAAAGATCATCCGTGAGCAGGATGTTCAGCACTGGATTGACGGTTTTGCATTTATCGAGGCCACAAGAGCCGATGCAACAGCCCAAATGGAGCAGATTCACGGCATTCGGGAAGCGAGCCGTCAGGAAGGCTATCAGGCAGGATTTCAGCAGGGAGCACTTGAAGCATCGGCGTTGCTGACAACGACAACCGCCCGCGTCAATGATTATGTTGCGGCTCTCGATCAGCAGCTGGTTGACCTCAGCCTGTCTATTATCTCAAGAATATTCGGCAGGTTCGACGATGCGGAACTGGTTGCGAAACTTGCACAACATGCTTTGCAAGGATTCCAACGGGAACGGGACATTACAATCACTGTCGCTCCCGACATTGCCGAAGATGTGGCGCGGCGCATCGCGTCTGACTACACCAATCCTTCTCTGAACATTACCGTGCTTCCCGATCCTCGTTTAAGCGGGACAAAATGTGTTCTTTCAAACGCAATTGCTGTCGTTGATGCGGGACTGGAAACACAGCTTGCCGCTATTCGAGAGGCTCTGATTACACCCCGACGACAGGATGGGGCGGCTGAATGAAGCAAGCGTTCAATCCACCGGATTTCAGTCTGCTGATGGACCGCTTGAAGGACACTGCGGCCAAGGCCGATACGCGCCCTGTCCGGGGCCGTATTCGCAAGATTACCGGCATTATCGTCCATGCTACCGTGTCCATGGTGCGGATCGGTGAATATTGCCATTTGCGCGATCCCGTGTCGGGAAAAATCGTCCCCGCCGAAGTTGTTGGCTTTCATGATGAAGAGGCAGTGCTGACACCCATTGGCGATCTGGACGGCATGTCCACACGGGCAGAGGTGATCCCGACTGGACACACGCTCCAAATTCCCGTCGGCCCGCAATTGCTCGGCTGTCTGCTTAATCCGCTTGGCGAGGTTCTCAGCCGCACGGGCCTGCCCACGGCACTGCATACCGGCACGTATTATCCCACGCACAATGTACCCCTCCAGCCATTGCAACGCGATCTTATCCAATATCCGCTGCAACTGGGCGTGAAGGCCATAGATGGTCTTTTGACAGTGGCGCGCGGACAGCGCATCGGCATATTCGGTGAAGCTGGCGTCGGTAAATCTTCGCTGCTTTCAAGCATTGTGCGCGGCACGCAAGCGGACGTTATTGTGATTGCCCTGATCGGCGAACGCGGCCGCGAGGTGCGGGAATTCATCGATATTCAGCTCGGCGAAGAGGGTCGGAGGCGTTCCGTCGTTGTTGTTGCAACATCTGACCGCCCTGCGATTGAACGTGTCAAAGCCGCCTATGGTGCCACGGCGATCGCGGAATATTTCCGGGATCGGGGGCAGCATGTGCTGCTTTTGATGGACAGCGTCACACGCTTTGCCCGGGCGCAGCGCGAGATCGGTCTTGCAGCGGGCGAGCCGCCAACGAGACGGGGCTTTCCCCCCTCTTTATTTGCTGCATTACCGCGTCTGCTTGAGCGCGCAGGTCCGGGAATTGGCGGGTCCATCACAGGGCTTTACACGGTTTTGACCGAAGGCGATGGAACACTTGATCCTGTGGCAGAAGAAACAAAGGCGATTCTTGACGGACATATTGTCCTGAGCAGTGACCTTGCTCAACGCAATCATTTTCCCGCCATTGATGTCCTGCGAAGCCGCAGTCGCCTGATGGACGCGGTGGCCAGCAAAACCCACCGCGCCAATGCCGCCAGAGTTCGCAGTCTCATGGCACGCTATGAAGATATAGAACTCCTGCTGCGCGTCGGGGAATATAAGCGCGGGGCGGACCCGCGATCGGACGAAGCGCTGGATAGGCATACGCAAATCGAGCAGTTTCTTCTGCAAAGCAGTGAGGAACATTTCGGACTTGCAGAGACGGAACTGCAATTGCAAGGACTTCTCGCATGAGCCAGGAAAAGAACCTGAAAAAGCTCACCGAACTTCGCAAGCTGCGCACCAGACTTGCCGAAGAGGCATCCATCCGTCAGCAAAATGCCGAGAAAGCAGCATTGATGGCGGTGGAAGCTGCGGCAGAACATATTATCCGGAATGATGAGAGCCGCCTCAGCCGCGAGGCAGCCATGTATGAGCAAATATCCACAGGCTTACTTGGACGTCAGGCCCTTGATGATTATCAAGACGCGCTTTCCGCATTGACCTATCAGGCTACCCATCTCCAGCAGATGGAAGAAAGGGCAAAGATCAAGCTGCTCGAAGAAGCGGAAATAGCCCGAGAAAAAGCCGCTGAACATCTTTCCAAGCTCCGGCAGCATGACAAGCTCGAGCTTCTTCTTGAGAAGCAGGGGATCAGCAAGGACAAGCATGCTGGCCTGCTGTCAGAACTGGAGGAGGAGGACCAGCAAAGGCCCCCACTGTCAGTTCACAAGGGACTTTGAGGCATGAATATGCTCGCAGAAACGCAAACATTTTCAGAAAGCCCGCCAACCAATAGGAGTGATCCGCTTGATTGGCTACCTTCCGTCAATCCCGATCACATTGCCATTCTGAATATGTTTCCAAGGGACATTGTCTCTGTTCCGTTGACCAATAGCGGACCCGAAATCGGGGTGTATCTGGCTGACAAAGCCTCACTTCTTCTAAACCCTGTTGCAGTGCCGGTCGCAATTGGTCCATGGGCGTGCAAGCTCGTTTTGTCTGCCGGCACACTGGAGCGGCTTGTACAGGGACTGGGCATCACAAAAATGATTGCCAGCCTTGCACCGCGCCAGCGCATTATTCTGATCGAGCACGTTCTAAGTGAACAACTGGACCGGCTTGAAGAGGTTATCGGACACGCGATCCGTTTCGGTGAGCGGGAGGAGGTCGCGGATTATGACATCATATTGCCGTGGATTCTCGATTTCGACGATTACCCGCGTAATGCTGAATTGCACCTGACGCGTGACGCAGCGCAGCTTCTCGGCGGTGTGCTCAAACAATCGGAATCACACGACGCGACGGAACTGCTGTCGCGTATCGAATTTCCGGTTCAGCTTTGCGCCGGAACGCAGGTCCTGACGGTGGCGGAATTGCGCGATCTTAAAGCCGGTGATGTGATCCTGAGCAGAGAATCATCGGAGGCCGATCCCATTGCCATTCTCTCGGGACGGTTCACTGCTTCAATTACACCTGACGGACAGACATACAGACTTACCAGCGGGTGGACCCTGCCCGCAAAGAATGGGGAGAATTCGATCATGTCGCAATCCTATACCAACCCTTCCGGATCGGCAGGATTCGAACAAGTTGACGATCTTCCTGTGGAACTGGTCTTCGAAATCGGCCGCTGCGAACTGCCTTTAAGTGAAATTCGCAAGCTCGGTGAAGGCAGCGTCTTGCCCGCTGCGGCCAGTACCACAAATGCTGTGAACATATTGGCAAATGGCCGACTGGTTGGTAGTGGCGAGCTGGTCAAGATCGGTGCAGGGCTTGGTGTAAGGGTGCTCCGGCTTGGGTGAGTATCAGACCAATCTCATCCCGATTATCATTGTTGTCTCGGTTATCGGGCTGATTCCGCTTGCCGTGGTGACGATGACCGGGTTTCTCAAGATTTCCATCGTGTTGTTTCTCATTCGCAATGCTCTGGGTATTCAGCAATCGCCGCCAAATCTTGTCCTATACGGCATTGCGCTGATTCTCACCGTATATGTAACGACGCCGCTCGTGGGCGAGATGTACCGGATTCTTGAAGCGCAACAGGTGGATACGCAGTCGATTGATAGTATGAAGGCAGCAGCCGAAGCATTGCGACCACCTTTACAGGCGCACCTTTCAAAATTCACCAACGAAAATGAGCGCCAGTTTTTCCTTCAGGCAACAGAAAATGTATGGTCGCCTGAAGCCCGCGCTGACCTCAAGCCGGATAGTCTGCTTGTGCTCATTCCAGCCTTTGTAAGCTCGGAGCTCACCCGCGCTTTCGAGATCGGGTTTCTGCTTTATCTGCCATTTCTGGTCATCGATCTGATCGTCTCGAACGTGTTGATGGCGATGGGCATGATGATGGTGTCACCAACGCTGATTTCCATCCCTTTGAAAATCTTTCTCTTTGTGGCAGTCGATGGCTGGTCCCGCCTGATGCACGGTCTCATATTAAGCTATGGAGGCACCTAGCTGTGGGTCAGACCGCTTTTCTCGCACAGATGCAGAATGCACTTTTGACGGTTTTGCTCGCCTCGGCGCCAGCATTGGGTATTGCCATTGTCATTGGCATCAGCGTCGGCCTGATACAGGCATTGACGCAGATTCAGGATCAAACATTGCCCCAAGCGGTGAAACTTGTGGCCGTCATGCTAACTCTTATCGTGCTTGGCCCGACCCTTGCCGTGCAGGTCGCCAATCTGGCAAGCCATGTGCTCGACAGTTTCCCCGCGATGACGCGTTAGCGGATGGATACGATCTCAACCACATCGTCCTTCCTTACTCTCGCCTATCCCTTGCTTGTTGCAACCGCAATCAGCGTTGCCCGTGCCCTCGGCATGATCATGGTCACGCCCGCCTTCATCAGGCTGGGGCTGACCGGCATGATCCGCTCCAGTGTCGCTGTAGCGATCTGTATTCCAGCTGTTCCCGGCGTGCTGAATGCAATTCTCGCCGAAGGACAACTCGGCAGTCTGCTCATTACCGGTCTGCTCATTAAAGAACTCATTGTCGGCATGATTATCGGCATCGCCTTTGGCATCCCGTTCTGGGGCGCAGAGGTTGCGGGCGATCTGGTCGATCTGCAACGTGGTTCCACATCGGCACAGTTGATCGACCCTTTGCAGGTGAGCGAAACCAGTATCGCCGGGACCCTTCTTGTCTTTGCCCTGCTCGCGCTCTTCTTTATGTCAGGCGGCTTTCTGCTGCTCGTCGATGGCTTTTACAAAAGCTATGAATTATGGCCCGCGGTCAAATTTGCACCCGTAATCAATGTCAACGCCATTCCGGCGCTGCTCGGGGTTCTGGACCGCATCATGCAAATTGCGGTCATACTGATCGCGCCTATTGTTCTCGCCTTGTTACTGACTGATTTGATGCTGGCATATCTTTCCCGCATGTCGCCACAGCTGCACGTTTTTGATCTGTCGCTTGCCGTCAAGAACCTGCTTTTTGCCGTGCTGATGGTGCTCTACATTTCCTATCTCGTACCCTACATGATGTCGGAGCTAAAAGACCTGCGGGGAACATCGGACATTATGCGCGCGCTTGTCGATGGTGACCGGCCACAAGCACCCTGAGGCTTACAGCATCAGGCCACGGATATGCCAAGCTGGCGAAGCGTAGCATCAATCTGCGCTACCGATTGCGGGCTGGCGTCCCCGTCATTGATCTTGTCTGCAAGACTTGGAAGCGTTACCGCAGCTTTACCTGAGGCGCTTTGTGTGCGGTGATTGAGCTTCTGCGGATCCGTATAATTTGCATCTCCTTCCGCGGTGGCCGGAAAGCGGGAAACGTCGCCCTTAAGGCCATCAAGCGTATGATGCAGATTATCGCGCAGGGTAGCGAGCTTGTCTTGCGGTATGGCATTGAGCCAGTTGACGAAGCTTTGAAGGTCTGCGGGCTGGTCAAGCTTGTACCCTTTCAACTCCGCATATTTTACAAGCAGCGGAACAGGACTGAACCCGTCGCCGCTTTGATCGACCAGAGCCTTGGCGGTTTCTTGCGACAGCCCGGCATGCTGCAAGAACCGCATGGAGGTGTCGGTCATATAGATATTCGATTGTCTGGTATTGGTAAGAAGCATCTGGCCAATAACAGCCGCCCCAACGATGACCAGGCCCACTGGCCCCGCCATCGACCCTGTTCCGAAAGCGGCGAGTATGCCGCCTGCGCCAGCGGCAACCTGCAAAGTACCCATCTGCCAGTCACCGCCCATATAGGAGCGCGTCGCCAGCACCAGATCGAAGCTCGCACCAACCGACCCCAGCCACTTGGCAGCCGTCGTGCTGCTGCTGCCGAAATGTCTCACGGCCATCGAATCAGGATTGATCTGTTGAAAACCATTGAGCAGTTCGATTGTGCGCTGCCCCACGCCGGCAGCATCGATGAAGACCTTGAATTTCATCAAGGGGTCTTGGCCTGTCCGGCTCAATGTTGAGGCCAGCCCCACGCCAACGGCGGCCAGTCCGATCAAGCGTAACATCTGGCCGGGAACGGTCGTGTTTTTGAATGACTTCATGCCCTCATTGGTATCAGTCAGCCTGGCATCGAGATTTTTCAGCTTCTGCACCATTTGGGCTTCGGTATCGCCCGCCGCCGGAAGTGACTCCTCAACCGCTTTCAGCGCCTTCTGGAATTCATCCTCCGGTATGCCAAGCAATTTGGCCGCAGGGCTGTTCTGCAAAGAGGCTATGCCAGCCTTGGCCCGGTCAATGCTGGCAGGGTCATTTGGGTTGAGATTTCCAAAGGATGGCAAGACAGTCCGGCGCACGATCTGCGTCATTGCTTCTTCAGCAAGTTTCCGGCCGCGATCCGTCAAGCGTGCCTGATGGGATAGCAGGGAAACAACCGCCGGTTTATCCAGTAGCGCCGGATCATTTTTGAGCGCGACCTGCATCGCCATGACTGATTTATCGTCGGAAAGAATTTCCTTGATCTTTGCATCAGCCGCGCCCTGTTGAGCAGACAGCTCGGGCGGCATATTTCCCAATTGGCTCAGCTGATTGAGAAGTTGATTGCCCTTTTCTGCAACATCATTTTCCAGCGCCAGCTTCTGGTCTTTCCAGCCCTGACCCTTTTCCGCTTCATAGTCGGCAATCGCTTTCTCAAGCTGTTCCGGCGTCATCGTGGCGCCGTGATTTGCGATCAGCCATTGCAGTTCCTGCATATGTGCGGAGTATTTGTCGACACTGCCATTTACAGAGCTTTTGGAGAATTCAGCGACGCTTGGCAGGATCGTGTTTTCCAGATAGCCACTTGAGGGAGAAGTCGCAGCCCGTGCCAGCGGAAAATCAAGACCTGAACCTGAAACGATCGCCATGCGCATCGATTCAGCATTTCCCATATCCATTTTTATAAAGCGGTGGAGGACGATCTGACCTGTTGGCGTTTCGCCAATGCGACCGAGAATGATATTGAGATTTTTCTGGCCTTCCAGACCAATGAGATCACCGCCGATCTTCTCCTGTCTGCGTGCGTTTGCTGCCTCTATCGTCGGCAAAGCATCAAGCATCAACTGCGCTGCCAGCTGCGGGTCCGTATCTTTGGTCAAGGCCTCGAGCTTGCGCATGGATTCCGCGCTATCGCCTTGATCGCTAACAGCCTTTTCAGGATCATAATTCTTGAGCCTTTCTGTCGCCCACGTCGCAGCATTGCTGATAAGCCCTTTGGCATCGGCATTGCCGACAATTGCGACCTGCACTTCCGCTGGAGCTTTGCCATAGGCGGCATTCAGCGCTTTGAACGCTTCATCCGGTTTGCCCGCAGCATTCGCATCGTCGATAATCTGCCGTGCCTGAGACTCTATTTCGGGTCCATGATGGGTTGAAAGCCGCAGCGATATTCCGAGCTCTTTGGCTGTGTTTTCCAGCGCAACTTGCGAGGGTCCCGCATCAGTCCAGTCGTGATCATAGAGCGCCTGAAGGGATTTGGCGCGCTCGCCCTCCGGAATGCCTTGAAGATAGTCCTTTACATCCGCTGCAATATTTGCGGTTCCGGCTTTATAGTCGGTATTGGGGTTGTCGGAATATTGCAGCTTGTTGCCTGTTGCATAGATTTCCTTGGCAAAGGCCTCCTGAGGATCGGCGATCAACTGTCTGTCTTTGGCAGCAGATTCTATAGCGCTCAACGCCGGACTTGCATCCTGCCAATCACTTTTGTTTCCGATGAGCCTCGAAACAGCAGCCTGCCGGTCGCCCGCTGGAAGGCTGTCGAGATAGGCTCCCACATCCTGCTGTATGCCTTTGGTTTCGCCAGGAAAATCGATCTTGGAGGGATCATCCGCATATTGCAGATTGTTTGCGCGCTCATAAAGCTCGCTTTTGAAGGCAGTTTCTCCGACGGGAACTCCCTTATTGTCTTTTGGCGTGCCCGCAGCCAGATCAGGCGCTATATGCGGAATGATGATGACATCATCGGGCTTTATAAGATCAATTTGATTGTCGTGAAGCCCTTTATTTGCCTCAACCACATCGCCAAAACGGACATTATTATCCCTGGCGATTTCCCAAAGACTATCGCCCGGCTGGACCACGATCAGCTTTTCCTTATCGGGATCGAATGAATTTGGTCCGCCTGCTTGCGCGCGTTCGCGCACGGCCTGCCTGATCTGCTCCACAAAGAGTTGCTGTTGTTGCGTAGAGGTCAGCGGTATCTTGTTGCCATTGGAATCAAAGCGGCTTTTGCCGTCCACATCTATACGAAAAGACATTGCGTTCTCCTGCCTGATCAAGAAATCGGGAACATGCAACGCAAAGAAGTGCGTGCAACTCACCGGCAACAGCAGGTTGAAGAATGGGATATCTGCCTCACAGTTTTATGACAGGGGAGCGTTTCCAACAGACCGCATAACAAAATATAATTGCCAACCCTCTCCGTTCTCGTCATCATCCAGAGCATGAGGTAAGACGCTCAAGACCGTAACTCCCCAGAAAGGACGGTTCCTTGGTTCAGTCTATCAACAATGCAGGATCGCAGCAGGCGCTTGAAAGCAATTGGAATGATGAGAACGCCATGCGTAAATTCGAGCGGGCGACTGACGGCGCTACCCGTCAACGCAAGCACGAAATTCTCGATAATAAGCAAAGACCAAACTCGGTTGAATTAGGTGCCGGTTCGAAGTCTTTGGATCAGAAATCTCTTGCTGCACTACCACAAGCCATGCCGTCGCCTATAAGTGCTTTGGCTTCGCGTCAATATTCAGCAACGGCACCAGAGCTGTCGGGCGACAGAAAATCGCCGCCCACCAATAGATCTCGCTATGTCATTGCGGCGGTGATCGCTATACTCATTGTCACCCTTGCCAGCCTCATTTATTTTGCCTGAGCGCACTTTGCGGCTGTGTAGGTCTTTCCCTCTCATCAGCGTTTCAGCGACCTGCCGAAGCGCTCCTCGATACGGGCCTGAATGATCTCCAGTCCAATGGACAATATCCAGTAAATCATCGATGCTGTGATCAGCATTTCAATGTGACGGAATTCTTTCTGACCCATTGTGCGAGCCAGATACATGATTTCCCAGACACCCACGACAGATACGAGTGACGAGTCCTTCAACATGGCAATAAACTGGTTGCCGGTTGGGGGAATGATCACACGCATTGCTTGAGGCAGGATAACCAGCAACATTGTATGGTTAGGACGCAAACCGAGTGCAGTTGCGCCCTCGCTTTGTCCGCGAGGGATGCTCTCAATACCAGCCCGGAAAATCTCCGTCATATATGCGCCATAGCACAGCGACAATGCCAGAATGCCCGCCGGAATAGCGCCGATAACATAACCTACCTGCGGCAGGCCAAGATAAATAATGTAAATCTGCATCAACAGTGGCAGACCACGAAACAGGGATGTGTAGAAACTGGCGAGGCCATACACGACGCCGTTTTTTGACAATTTGGCAATTGCTCCAATCAGCGCAATCACCGTGGCGATGAAGATTGAAATGACAGAGATATAGAGCGTCGTCACCACACCTTGCGTGATCAGAAAACTGATCTTTTTGGCAATGAATGTGAAACTCAGGTTGAACGAGTAAAAGAACAAAAGCAGCAAACAAAACAATTCTGCCCAGACGGCACCGATCTGATAGGTGCGCGGCAAGAGGCCAAGAAGTTTCCAGTTAACCGCAATCAGCAGGGAAAAAATGAACGCAGCAATCGCGCGCGTGGTTTCAGGCGATGCCTCCATGCCCGGAAGCAAGGAAGGAAATATGCTGCCGACCCACACTCCACCCACGCCCATCCAGTAAAGCAGAGCAGCAACTGCCAGGATTGAGAGACCAATACCAATCCGCTTGATCGCTTTCGGGTGTGACAGGATGAATGTGGCAATCATATCAATTTCCCAGTTTAAAGGACGATAATTTTACGCGTGACGTTCTCGCCACCAATCCTGCGCTTGCAGTTTCCAATAGGTGAGCTGCGCGACGGAAAGACCTGCCAATCCGCCAGCCCACACAAGACCGAATGGTTGGAAAAGCTTGTATCGTTCGGATTGTCCGATAATTGCTTCTGCAATCACTTTGCCGCCTATGGCAGTGGTATTCAGTCCATGGCCGCCAAAGGCGGTGCAGTACCAAACGCCCTGTTGCAACTCACCGATCTGGGGCATCAAATGCCGTGCATAGGACATCAGGCCCGACCAGGATATCTCGGTTTTCAGGTCAGCAAGCTGCGGATAGGTGCCGACCATTTCCTTGCGAAGCTCCGCGGCGACAGTGGCAGACGACGCTGCTCTGGTCGTGATGCGCCCACCCCAAAGCAAACGCTTGCCGCCTTCGACAACGCGGTAATAGTCCCCTGCTCTGCGATTATCGCCAACGGCATCTGTTGTCTGGATAGCCGTCCGGATCAGGTCCGGAGCCTCTTCCGACAGCATGACATAGGTGGCAATCGGGAGGTAACTCCGCTTGAGTTTGCCGATTAAGCCCGAGGTATAACCACCGGTCGTAATCGCAACATTGCGCGCAGTAACCTTGCCCTTATCTGTGCTCACTACCTTTTGCGCAGTAGACAGATGGGTCGATGTCGCAGGACTGGATTCAAAAATCTTGCCTCCAAGCCGCTCGATTTCCCGTGCCAAGGCACGCAGGTAATTCAGGGGATGCATATGAAAAGCTTGCGGATCGCGCACCGCCTGAAAATATCGAGCAGAGTGCAGTTTGGATTGCACCTGTTCGCGGCTCATATATTCAACAGTATAGCCGAATTCCCGCTGTAAATATTCGGCACGCTGTTTCATGGCCTGTTCATCACCATAGCGAAGAACGCTCATGATTCCGTTTACGGGCGCAGCCGATACTATATTTAGGTCCTTGATCGTATCTCGAACAAATTGTACGCCCTCAATCGATAGCGCATGTAGTTTCTTTGCATTTTCTGTACCTGCCGTCCGTGCGATTGCCTCGCCATCATTGGCAAAACCGGGACTGACGAAACCGCCATTGCGACCCGATGCTCCCCAACCGATGCGCTGCGCCTCCAGAACCACGACAGACTGTCCCGCTCGCACAAGTTGCAGAGCAGTCGTAAGACCCGCCAGCCCTCCACCTATGATGCAGGTGTCACACTCGACAGGTCCGGACAATACAGAAAAGGAAGCATCATCGGCGATGGTGCGACGATAAAAAGTATCGATATAGTTCATTGGAGTCTCGTATCTGGCGAGGCAGAGAGGAAGCAACGCCGCCTTTCAGCGGCGTGCCAACAGGCATTCTAGTTGGCGCTATAGTCCTTGCCGTACCATTTGGTCGTCAGGGTTGCGAGCGTGCCGTCCGAACGCATGGCAGTGATGATTTCACCAACCTTTGCAGTCCACTCCGGATCACCTTTTTCTGCAATTACCACGAGGGGTTCGCGGAATGCATAGCCGCCTTCGAGAATACGAACTGGATAGCCGTTCTTCATCGCATTTTGCGCAGTCTGTTCGGGCGCAATGACCGCATCAAGACGCACGCCATCGCCCAGACGCAGATCGTCAAACGGCAGCATGGAATCGGCAAAAGTGCGAATTTCACCCGGTTCAATCCTATACTCGACCGGTGGCAATCCTGGCGCATCAATCTCAAGCTGACGGCGGAGAAAATCCTCGGAAGTTGTCGCCGTTTCCACGCCGATAACCTTTCCGTTCAAATCATTGACCGACTTGGCTTTGCTATCCTTGTGAACCACATAGACATAGGGGCTGTAATAATAAACTGATGCGAAATCGATAACCTGCGCACGGGCTTTAGTTGGCGTTACGGAGCCTACGCCAACATCATAGCGACCCTGCCAACGCCCGCCGGTTAAAGTTGCCCAATCCGGCGTCTGAAATGAAACTTCCACGCCGAGACGCTTGCCAATTTCTTTGGCCATATCGATATCAAAACCGACCATCTCATTATTATCATCAAGATAGCTCTGGGGTGGCCAGCTGCTATTGGTGGCGACAACCATCGCCTTCTTTTCCATCACGCGATCAAGCGTTGTACCGGCTTGCGCAACGGTGGAGGTTGCCAGAACCAGAACGCCAAAAATCATGCTTTTAAGAACGTTACTCACGCTATTCCTCCTTAGATGAATACCCTGTCTTACCCCCATATTTTCTTGATTATGTAAGACAGTGGGAGGGAGAATGTGCGCCCCTTATCCGGCTTAAGCAATAGGCGTTGCCTTGCCCGTGTTCAATGCAACACTGAAAGTTCTTGCAATTTTGTTATGGGGTCATGCTGTCATCACATCGGCACATGAAGCACAGGCCCATATGTTAACAGCTGCCAGTTTACATGCGCACCGCGATGCAGTCCAAAGAATGGCGCTTTAGCTTGGCGCAGGCATTTCTTGCAGCTTGCATAGTATCAAATCCGCCAAAGCGAACACGATAGATGGTTCGTCCGGATTTTGTGGAAGGCACGATGAAGCCCGCGGCACCCGGTGATACAGAAGGGATAATGCCATTGGCCTTGTTCAAAAGCGTGCTAGCCATAAGGCGGCTATCGACTGCACCAATCTGTATGTTCCAGGCCGCAGCATTGGTCAAAGGCATGAAGCCGCCATCTCCCTGCTCAATGAGCGACTCGTCAATCAGACTTTCAACGCTCAAGGCATTTTGTGCTATGTACTTTTGCCTCTCTGCAGAGCGTGGAGCTGGTAATGCGGCTACCTTAGGCGTCGCCTGACTTTCTTTTCCTGTACTGTTTTCAGCAATCAGCGCATTGTTAGACGCAGCAGCAAGAGGACTATATTTTTTGAGGAGAGCCGCCATTGTATCATCCCGGGATCGCGCTGTCCTACCACCAAGTACAACGCCCACGATCCGCCGGTTGTTTTCCATCAGCGAAGAAGCGAGATTGAATCCGGAAGCGTCCGTGTACCCAGTTTTGAGACCATCAACTCCGGCATAGCGATACATAAGATTATTATGCCCCGGGATCGTCTTCCCGCGAAACTTGAACGAAGGTTGAGCAAAAAGCGGGTACTCTTGTGGAAAGTCGCGTATCAACGCAACTGCCAGTAGAGCCATGTCATGAGCCGTTGTTGATTGGCCCTCCTCCGTCATGCCCCACGGATTGCGGAAAACCGTACTTGTCATTCCCAATTGTCGGGCTTTCTGCGTCATTTGCTTCGCAAAACCAGCTTCGGTCTTGCCAAGATGTTCGGCCATTGCCGTTGCCGCATCATTTGCAGAATGGATTATCATTCCATTGACAGCTTCGCGCACAGTAATCGTTGAGCCCGGCTTCAACCATAATTTGAGAGGGATTTTTTGCGCAGCATTCTTTGAAACGACAATAGTATCATCCCAACCCAGCTTGCCTTGTTTCAAGGCTTCGAATGTCAGGTAGACAGTCATCATCTTGGCAAGCGATGCAGGCCCATGAGGACTGTTGGCTTTGTTCTGTCCAAGAACTTTTCCAGTTGAGGCATCTAGCACGATCCATGAAGGATCCGCATATGCCGGATTGGACAGGATAGTGGCCATACAAAATAGCAGCGATGCGATGATTATTTTCATTCGGCATGCACCCTTGAACAGGGATCGCTAATCGCGTTCCACAGTGATTTCTTGAATGCTCAACTCAATACCGCAGGCGACCACTTCAGACCATCAGTAAATGCACCAAGAAATGGGAAATAACAGATAAAGATTGAGTTGTTTACCAAAATGTAAACCAGTCCGACTCCGAAATCAGATGGATACTATCGGCTCAAAATCAGGCAATTTCTTCCAAACATAATTCGAAAGTAATACACACGGGATTTTCACCTCGCTCCAGAAAACCGCGCGTGATTTGACCGTGCGTATCAACCATTGCGATTTCCACACGGGTGTCACTGCTATCGCTGCTTACTGTCCCTTGGAGAACAAAGACCTCTGTCGCAATATCTTCGACAGCCTCTCCCCCCAGATAGCGGGCACCAATCAGGCTGCCAATACTGCTTTGGATCGCAGCGTTTCGAATGCCATGTTTCTGGCAAATCGCTTCCAGGGATTTAATGATGTCCTCATTGGGAGCAACACGCGCAAAAACCATGCGCGAGCCTTGCGTTTCTTCTCGCATATGATGCCGCTGAACCGGATGAAACAGGGTAAAACCGGTTTCTCTATCCGGCTCTGAAACCATCGCAATATTATCAACACCCCAGGCAGTGGCGCGGATCGGCTTGCTGATAATTGTTTCGTGCGGGAGGATATGACCGGCATTACGACTGCCGTCAGCCTCGTTCCAAGTCGCATGACAGTGAATAAACGGCGCACCATCGCGTTCGCCAAAAGTGACATTACCGCGTTCAAGTCGGGTTTCGCCTTCAGGCGAATATTGGTCGCTATACCACGCAGCATGAATGCCATCGGTCGATAGAGCCGGCATCAGATAGTGAAGTGGGGCAAATGAGCCATCCTCGATGACCAGCGCCGCTGCCCGTATATTTTCTGCCAGCAAAGGGCGCGCAATTGCCTCATTAATGCTTAAGCCGGGTTGAAGGGTAAACTGAAAGCGACGTCCCTTACCCTCAAAGCTCTCAAACCGCTGCACCGCAATCGGGCCCGGCTGTATCAGGTGCCGTTTAGACACCTGCAACAGCCGAACAACTTTGTCCGCCATCAACGGGGAGGCAGACGCCAGTTATAAAACGTGCCTCATCTGACGCCAGGAAGACTGCGGCATTAGCCACGTCAAAAGCAGTTCCCATATGGCCCATGGGCACGAGCCGGTTTCTCTCATTGACCATATCTTCAACGGAAGCGTAATTACCGGAAATTTGTTTATAAATCAGAGGCGTATCTATCAGCCCCGGCATTATGCAGTTGGCCCGAATTCCATGTTTTGCATACTGCATGGCGAGTGCCACTGTAGCCTGATTGACTGCGCCCTTGGCCGTATAATAGGCAAAATAGGGGTATCCGGTCCAACGTATCCCGGCGAGTGACGATATGTTGATGATCGCGCCGGATTTCCTCGCCATCATATGCGGCAAGACCGCTTTTGCCGTCCGGAAAACAGAGCCGACATTAATATCAAGCGATGCCCTGAAAGCTTCTTCCTCAAGCTCTTCAGGACCTCCTGCTGTTACCACGCCAACATTATTATGTAGAATATCAATGCGGCCATGTTGCCGGAGCGCTGTATCAACGACGTCATTGACGGATCTGGTGTTGGTAACATCAACTGCAATTGCAACCCCTGCCAGACCCTTACCCGAAATAATTTCTGCTGTTTCCTTCGCGGCGTCAAAATTCAAATCAGCACAAAAGACTGTGGCACCCTCATGGGCATAAGCCACGGCGGTGGCTTTACCATTGCTCCAGCCTTCACCCGAAGAGCCCGCGCCGAAAACAAGTGCGATCTTGTCTTTCAATCGGTCTGTCATCAAAGAAATCCAGTCGAAATCCACGGAATGGCGGCAACCAGAATGGTGCCTACGACGAGCGCGGCAAGATAACCCCAGATCGGTCGCATGCCCTCATCCGGATTGACGCGGCCAATGGCGCAAGCGGCATAATAGCCAACACCGAATGGCGGCGCGAAAAGGCCGATACCCATGGCGAGGATAACCACCATTGCATAGTGAACTTCGTGCACGCCAACTTGATGAGCAATTGGAAACAGAAGCGGACCAAAGAGGACGATTGCGGGAATGCCCTCAAGCACGCTGCCAAGAATGATGAAGGCAACAATCGAAACCGCAAGGAATGTAATAGGTCCGCCGGGCAGAGCACTCATGACAGCCGCAAGGTCACGGGAAAAGCCTGATTGTGTCAAAGCCCATGCCATGGCTGTTGCTGTACCAATGATCAGAAGAATCGCGCCGGACAATGACGCTGTGTCAATGAGCATCGGCTTCAACCGCTTCCAATCAAATTGCCGGTAAATAAGCAAGCCCGCCAAAACCGCATAGACAATACCGATGGTCGACACTTCCGTTGCAGTTGCCACACCTTCTACAACGGCCGCCCGGATGATGAATGGCAAGGCAAGAGCTGGCAGGGCAATCAGGAATGCGCGGCCAATCTGGCGACGGGTTGCCTTGGTCACATGGGAAAGGTCTTCATTGCGGTAACGGTGCCTGACGACAAGGCAAAGCATGATTGCAAGGACCACCCCCGGCAATAATCCGCCCGTGAACAATGCAGCTATTGATACACCTGTCACCGAGCCAATGGTAATCAGCACAAGGCTGGGCGGCACGGTTTCGGTTTGGGCTCCCGTTGCGGAAAGAAGCGCAATAAGTTCGCCCGGCTTCGCGCCGCGTGCTTTCATTTCTGGAAACAGAACGGGCGCAACTGCTGCCATGTCCGCTGCTTTCGCGCCGGAAATACCAGAGACGAGATACATGGCACCGATAAGCACATAAGAAAGACCGCCCCGGACATGGCCGAGCAAGCTGGCAAGAAACTGCACCATGGCGCGCGCCATTCCGGTCATTTCAATGAGAACGCCGAGAAAAACGAAAAGCGGCACCGCCAGCAAAATGAGATGCGACATGCCTTCGTCCATGCGTCCGACAACAACAAGCATCGGGACACTCGTCGTCAAAGACAGGTAACCAAATGTCGCCAATCCAAAGGAAAAGGCGATAGGCACACCGCTTAAAACCAGCGCAGCAACTATCCCCACGAAGAATATCAGCAAATTGAGATTGCCAAGCGACTTCAAGGACGGACCAAGCAGCCAGAGGATGAAAGCAATTGCGCCGATGAGAAACACAGCTGTGAATACATGGCGGAGATTGGAGACCTGCAGGAGCTTGATCAATGAGGAGACGATCATGAGAGCAGCACCAACCGGTAGCGCCGCTGCACGCCAGGCATTGGCAATCTCCAGCGCAGGCGTTGTTATGTAGGTCTCTTCATGGGCATAATCATAGGCTGGATAGATGATCAAAAGGAGAAATGCCAGCGCACCCACCACCGCAACCACGTCAAAAAAAGCACGCCGCGCCGGGCTCATCATACCGACCAGCGCAGTCATACGCATATGTTCGCCGCGGCGGAATGCAACCACCGCGCCAAGCATTGCAAGCCAGAGAAACAGGATCGACGCCAACTCATCCGACCAGATCAAAGGTCGGTGCAGAACATAGCGCGCGACGATACCTGCGAAGAGAATAACGACTTCGGCGACCACCAGAACGGCGACCGGATATTCGACCATATGACCAAGAAAACGGTCACATCTGGAGAGGAAAGAACGGTCATCGCTTTGCGCGGGAGAAAAAATGCTTTTCTCTTCCGCAGCAACTGCACCTTCGGTTATTTTAATCCCGGCCATTGTTTCAGGCTCTTCGATCAAGCCAACTGTCCGACGACTTTTTCCAGAAGCCCCCAAGCCTCATCGCCATACTTGCCCTTCCACTCGGAATAAAAGCCTGCACTGCGCAGTGCCTCGCGGAATGGAGCGGGATCCGGCGTGTTGAATTCGAGGTTTTTTGACTTGAGATCAGCCTGCAAGGTCTCAGTCAATTTGGCGACGTCGTCGCGCTCGGCCAGACCGGCGGCATTGATATGCTTGGAGACGATTTCCTTGATATCATCCGGCAGTGCTTCCCAGGCACGTCGGTTCGACAGGAACCAGAACCCATCCCACATGTGACTGGTCAAGGAACAATATTTCTGGACTTCATAGAGTTTCGCGGTCGAGATAATAGCGAGCGGGTTCTCCTGTCCATCAACCACTTTCGTTTGCAGTGATGAATAGACTTCATTGAAATTGATGCTGGCGGGCGACGATTGGAAAGCTGTGAACATCGAAGTCCACAAGGGGCTGACTGGGACACGGATCTTGAAGTTCTTCAGGTCATCCGGCGTCAGGATCGGCTTCGTGCTTGAAGTAATATGACGGAAGCCATTATCCCAAATCTTGTCCATGGCGACGAGGTTGGACTTCTCAATCTGCGCGCGTACATAGGCACCAAGATCGCCATCCATGGCCTTCCACACTGTGGCACTGTCAGGAAAGGCGAAGCCGATACCATTGATTGATGCGGCGGGAACGAGGGTTGAAAGAATAAGCCCTGAAAGCGTGAAAAACTCGACTGCACCTGAGCGCAGCTGGCTCAAAGTGTCGGTATCAGACCCAAGTTGGCTAGACGGGAAGATGGACAATTCAAATCGGCCGCCCGTTTCTTCCTTGATCTTGTCGGCAGCCTCTTTTGCACGAATATTCATCGGGTGCGAGACCGGCAGATTATTGGCATATTTATAAGAGAACTCAGCCGCCATGGCTGGACATCTCATAATAAATGGACTGGCAAGCAGCGTTGAGCCAGCGGCCAGCAACATCTGACGACGTGAAAAATTGTTCATTGAAGTTCCTCCCGGGTGTCCTTGCAGTCCTGCGAACCTGTCTGATACAGCAACCTCCTTAGCTATATCGGACACTGCGATCCATATTATAGAATGCAGCCTCTCCCAAGTTCTTTGTAAAATCATAGACAAACAAAGCAGTCTTGCAATCTTTTTTATAGCATTGTCTTATAAGAATGAATCTTGATCCACATTATGGACCACTTGGGAAATGTAAGATGGAACAACGCGTCACGTCGACATCCGGCCTCAGCGGTGCACAGAGCGTAGATCGGGCACTCAGCCTGCTCAGCCTCGTCAGCTATTTCGGTGATCAGGGCGCCAGCCTTAGCGAGCTTGTCGACCAGGGCGGCCTGAACAAGCCGACGACGCGCCGACTACTGCTTGCATTGATGCGTTCCGGCATGTTGGAGCAGGACAGTATCACGCGACGTTATTTTCTCGGTGAAGAGGCATATATTCTCGGCACATTAGCCTCACGCCGTTATGGCCTGCTGCAAATTTCCCGCGACAGCCTGACAACACTTTCTGCTAAAACAGAAGATACAAGCTTCCTTTCAATTCAGCGCGAGACATCGTCCGTGTGTCTGCACCGCGAGGAAGGCACCTATCAAATTCGCACCCATGCATTGCAGGCGGGCTATCGGCACCCGCTTGGCGTAGGCGCCGGCTCTCTGGCCATCCTTTCCGCGCTGCAAGACGAAGAAATCGAAGCAATTTTGGAAGCCAATAATCAATTGCTGCTTGCCGAATACCCCAATCTTGGTCCGTCTCAAATCCGGGAAGATGTTGCAACCACGCGCAAAACCGGCTTTGCGCTTAATCCGGGACGGATTCTTGCAAACTCTTGGGCAATCGGCCTTGCAATACATTACCCCGATGGACGGCCCGCGGGTGCTTTGAGCATTGCGGCCATCGACAGCCGTATGCAGCCTGCACGTCAGGTAGAGCTTGTCGCATTGATGCAAGTCGAGGCCAAGAAGATCGAAGCAAGACTTGCCCATCTCCAACCAATAAACGGAAGGATAAAGCGCCCTATTATTCCAGCAAGACCGGGAACACGGGTTGAGGGAGCAAATTAATGCCGCAGGCTGAAGGCTTGGCGATCATCCCCATGAGCAAGCGCGTCATGAACCTTGCCAATTTCCTCAGTGATGCCGCCCGGCGTTTTTCCGATGAGATCGGTTTTGTCTGGGGGCACGATAACTGGACCTGGTCGCAGATCGATCAGCGCGTTAATGCGATGGCAGCAGCGCTGCAAAGCAAGTTTGGCATTGGCAAAGGTGATCGTGTTCTCATTCAATCGCAAAACTGCAACCAGATGTTTGAATCCATGTTCGCCTGTTTCAGGCTCGGAGCAGTGTGGGTACCAGCAAACTTTCGGCAAACGCCGGATGAGGTTGCCTATCTTGCCAGCGCAAGCGGTGCAAAAGGAATGATATGCGCAAGCAGCTTTCCTGATCATGCCGCCGCTTGCCGGTCATCAAGCAAAGAGCTTGAATTCATCATCAGCATTGGAGCCAGCAATTTTGGCGACGTATATGATGATTTGGTCGAAGCATTTTCCGGTCAGATAACAGCACTGGCACCGGTAGAGCACGATGATCCCTGTTGGTTATTCTTTACTTCCGGCACAACCGGCAGACCGAAGGCGGCAATGTTGACCCATGGGCAAATGGCTTTCGTCATTACCAATCATCTTTGCGACCTTATGCCCGAAACAACCCACAAGGACGCCTCGCTCGTGGTCGCGCCTTTGTCTCACGGCGCAGGTATCCATCAGTTGACCCAGGTTGCGCGTGGCGCAAAAACAATTCTGCTGCCAACTGAAAAGTTCGATCCGGCGGAGGCATGGCGACTGGTAGAAAAATGGCGCGTGACCAACATGTTCACCGTTCCGACCATTCTCAAGATTTTGACTGAACACCCGTCCGTTGATACCTATGATCATACCTCACTGCGCTACGTGATTTATGCTGGCGCTCCAATGTATCGCACCGATCAGATCCACGCCCTTAAAACGCTTGGTCCGGTCCTTGTCCAATATTTCGGTCTTGGCGAAGTTACAGGAAATATTACAGTTCTTCCTCCCGCGTATCATACTCCAGAAGACCATGCTGATGCGAAAATCGGCACTTGCGGCTTTGCCCGCACCGGAATGCAAATATCCATTCAAGATGACGATGGAAACGAAGTCATTGCCGGGGCAACGGGAGAAATCTGTGTCATAGGCCCGGCGGTATTTGCAGGCTATTACAATAATCCTGAAGCCAATGAGAAAGCATTTCGTAATGGCTGGTTCCGCACCGGCGATCTCGGTCATCTCGACAGTGACGGTTTTCTTTTCATCACCGGTCGCGCCTCGGACATGTATATTTCCGGCGGTTCTAATATCTACCCTCGAGAGATTGAAGAAAAAATCCTTACCCACCCGGACATAAACGAAGTTGCCGTGATTGGTATTCCTGATCCTGTCTGGGGCGAAGTCGGGCTTGCAATTTGCGTGGCAAAAGCTGGCGCAAAACCCGATGGCGAGGCCCTGGCCGATTGGCTTTCTGACAAAATGGCTCGCTACAAATTGCCCAAGCGTTTCGTCTTCTGGCCGGAAATGCCAAAGTCCGCATATGGAAAAATTGCCAAGAAGCTGATACGGGACGAGCTTATCAGGCGAAAAGAACTGGACGCCTGATTTCTCCAGATTTAAGCAGGCTGCGTGTGAAAGCAAAAGAGATCGCTATTATCGGGGGCGGCCCCGCCGGTCTGGCAGCCGCAGAGGTACTGTCTCTTTCCGGTCATTCGATAACTGTCTATGACAGCATGCCAACGCTCAGCCGAAAGTTTCTGCTGGCCGGAAAGTCGGGGCTAAACCTCACCCACGCGGAGGACTATACGCAATTTGTAACGCGCTTTGGCTCAGCTTGCGATCACTTGCGCCCGGCGCTTGACGCTTTCGGTCCGCAGGCCGTTCGGGCATGGGCAGAAGAACTCGGCGTTGAAACCTTCATTGGCACGTCCAATCGCGTCTTTCCCAATGCTATGAAAGCATCACCTCTGTTGCGCGCCTGGGTCAGGCGGCTTGAGTCACGAGGCGTAAAAATTCGCACACGCCACCGTTGGATCGGTTTTTCAGGGCGAGATTATCTGTTCGATACACAGGAAGGTCAGATGACGATCCGGCCCGATGCGGCTTTGCTCGCACTTGGCGGTGCAAGCTGGCCCCGCCTTGGATCAGATGCCAGCTGGATGCCATGGCTGCAAAATTCCGGTGTGAATACCAGTGCTTTTCAACCGGCCAATTGCGGTTTTGACATTGCTTGGGATGAGATATTTCAAGAACGTTTCGCCGGTGCTCCTGTCAAATCAGTTACAGCGACTTCCGATGCCGGAACTATCCCCGGCGAGTTTGTCATTTCCTGTCATGGGATTGAAGGCAGCCTTGTCTATGCACATGCAGCAAGCCTTCGTGACCAACTTGCAACCCATGGAAAAGCCGCGCTTGTCGTGGACCTTATGCCGGGACGAACTTTGGAGCGCTTGAATCAGGATTTGGCAAGGCAAGACGGCAAGGCGAGCTTTTCCAATCGCCTTCGCAAAGGTGCGGGAATTGATGGGGTGAAACTTTCTTTACTGCGTCATTTTGCAGGCAATGCTGATCTTACGAAGCCGGAAACTATTGCACGGCTTATCAAGCATTTGCCCATATCCGTGTTGAAACCCCGCCCGATCGCAGAGGCAATATCCTCGGCTGGCGGGATTTGTTGGGACAGTGTTGATGAGCGCTACATGCTCAAAGCAATCCCCGGTCTCTTCGCTGCCGGTGAAATGCTGGACTGGGAAGCGCCAACCGGCGGATATCTGCTCACAGCCTGCTTGGCTACGGGCCGCGCAGCCGGACGCGGCATTGCAGAATGGCTAAAGGACTAGAGCCTTTTCATTGA
>UCNP01000077.1 GCA_900473335.1 Hyphomicrobiales bacterium
TTCAATGAAAAGGCTCTAGGGAGATAATTTGTAAACTACTTAGGAGGAACGACTAGCCCTGCCAGCATCTTTGCCACTGTCTTCAAAAATGGGATTTTGTTGATGAGGCTATTGAACCGAATTGCAAGCCGCCATGTCGTGCTGGAATGAACGTTGTGAAGTTGCTCTCTTAAGCTATCGAGTGCATCTGACAATCTATTTATACGAGCCAGCCTGGTTTCATTTTCTAATCGAGTGGTCTCAAGAGCATTGGCAAGCTTTTCGTGCTCTTCTTGCGCTATTTGCAGCGAGGACCGCAGTGCGTTGACTTCCACCTTATGACTGTGAAGATCTTGGGTGGTTGTTTCAAGCTGTGTATCACGCTCTTTTAAATCGTTGGCACATGTTTCTAAGTCATTTTGAGTTTTGCGAAGAAGGAATTCCGCATCAATTACCTGCCAATCGGTTGCATCAAAAAATCCGTAATTCTGAACGTTAGAATCGATGGTTGTATTCGAACAAACTGCTAGAAAATACATTGGAGTGGCAATGACACCGTCAAGTCTTTCCGTCCATTTCGGGACATCTGCATAAGTCATTTTGAAGTCATTATTTGGCATTCTCCATTCTCCATCGTCGTCTATCTCAACGACATGCGAGGATGCTCCCGAAAATTGACCAAATAATTTGGTATGCTTAAACGTATTATTCAGCGCATCCTGAAATTCGGAAAATGCCAATTCTTTCAGATGATATGGATTATCATAGTTGAAACGATCGCTGTAATTCTCCTTATTTGGAGTGGATATTATCAACAAGCCGTTGTCCTTCAACACTCGCTGCAATTCATTGATTGCGGCAAGCGGGTCGTCGACATGTTCTACTGTTTCAAAGCAGACGATTACGTCAAATGTGTCTGTATCGAAAGGCAAATGCGCAAGATCGCCAACTTCAAATTGAACATTGCGAATTTTCGTGTATTTGCGTTTCGCATAGGCAATCGCGTTGGCGGCAAGGTCCATACCAATTATGTTTTTCGCCTTCTCGGCCATAATGGCAGTGCCATACCCTTCGCCAGATGCAATGTCCAACACTGCTTTCCCGCGTATAAATTGTGCCGCAAATGCGTAGCGGGCTAAGTGCTCCGCTGCGATTCGTCCGCCCATGCCGGGTATATATCGCTCGCCATCGAACGGAAGCTCGATAATTTCTTCGACAGTTGGTTCAGCGTCACTTAAATTATTGCTCTTAGGCATGGCGAAGTCCCCCGTTTTTAGTTTTTGGTTGCCTACCGGCGCCTCTCAACGCATCAAGCGTAGAGAGAAACTGTAGATTTTGCTGGCTCAAGCAACTTTCATTTTGTGACGCGCTATAACGTTTTCGAGATATTCAAACAACTCCTCGGCTTGGTTGTCGAAACTTTGAATATTATCCTTATAGGGATTGGAATAGGTTTTGAGAAATTCTCGATTCTGAATGACGTTTTCCATGGCATTTTTCAAATGGGTACTGTTATTCGAAATAGGGATAATGTCGCCATTTTCTCCCGGAACTATGTCTTCAGTCGCTCCGCCGGCCTCAGTTACAATAACCCAGACATCGCGAATCAATGCTTCCCGAACGGTTAGTCCGAAGCTTTCTTTCCATTGTGACGGAAATAGAAGAACGTCTATTTGGGAAAAGAACTCATCGATTGTTTCTTGGGTGTAGGCTGGAACTACACGCACCGGATTTGAAGCGTTTAGACCTGCTAAATCCACCGTGCTACGACCTTGATTAAGGGTGTTGTCTACAAGCACCAGCTCAACATTGCATGGTGGTAAGTCCGAAAAAGCCTTTCGAACCAGTTCATAACCTTTAATCGGAGTAGCTCCCCCCACGTAGCCAAATCTAATGCGATCAGATGGGTGGCGCTTATAGGTTTGAAGTGGCTTTTTTATTCCGTTTTTATTTATCGAAATTCGCTCGGGCTCAAATCCGTTTTGGATATGAAGGTCTCTGAAATACGTACTTGGCGAGATTATCCCATCCGCTCGGTGGAGACACCCCAAGACAATTGCGCTGCGATCTCTGTTAAATTGGCTGTCCTGAACGCAGCTGGAGCAGATTTGGGGATCAATCCATTGTTGATTGCAGAACTTGTTGTCGCCGGTCACCATGAACTGCCGCTCACACAGCCACCATGCATCGTGAAGTGTAATCGTATAGGGGATGTCAAAATCGTCACAAGCGGTTGCCAACTCGACGCCCAGAGTTTGAATCGAATGCAGTTGTACAATGTCAGGTTTGACGGATCTCAGAACCTCTTTGAAAACCTGGCCCATTGTATAATCCTTGATATCCATAAGGCGGCTTCGGACTATGGGAACCTTTGCGGCAAAAACTGTGGCTCCCTTGGCGCTGTATCGCACTACGTCGTAGCCGCCTGCATTGGTATTTGACCAAGATGTGAATATGTAAACTTCGACATTTTTGTTAGCTGCGAAACGTTGCGCAATCTCCTCAACAACTATGGTTGCTCCTCCATACGATTGAGGGGAGAAATAGATATTCGCAAGAAGTATTCTTGTAACATTTGGAATGGGACTGCCAAACGTCGATACAAGTGGCGCCAGTTGCCGGTTTGCGATATTTTCAGGCGCGTACATTTGACGAACCATGCAATAGGCGTTTTCACCAATCTCAGAAGCTCTTACAGGATCATCCACCAGCGAGAGCAGGGCCTGTTCCCATTCAGTTGCACTTGAGGCTAGAAGACCAGTCTCGCCGTCGATGATAACCGAAGCAAAGGCCTCGGCGGGTGAGCATACCGTCGGCAGTCCTACAATCGACGCCTCAAGAAACTTAATGTTGCTTTTTGCGTCGTTGAAAACGCTTTTTTCTAACGGGGCAATTGAAATATCCGCACTGGCGATACTCTCTAAGTAGCCTTCGAAGGTCGTGAACGGGATTCGCTCAATCCTATGGGCAAACTTGTCAAATCTGGATTCGATAGTTAGCTCGCCGATGATGCGGAGCTTGACGTTGGCACGCTTCGCAAGAACGTTATAAATAGCTTCACTGGCACATAAAAAGTCGACATCGTGAGTTTTTGTACCGGAACCGTAGACGATGGTTACCTCGTCTTCCAAGGGCACCCGTTTTGTAACCTTGTCGCGGATATTTTCTGCTATTTTTATAGTGTCAGCATCCAACGCGTTTTCGATAACGTATGCCGGTCTGTCCGTAGTTTCGGTCATCACTTGGGCAATGACTTTCGTCGATCCTATTCCTTCATCGCAGAGAAGCAGCGCCTCGCGATATAGCTTCATCCCGTCCAACAAGCTGTTTCGGCTGTGAGAATCTAAACGCTGTAAATTTGTATTGGACGAATAGCCTTCCGGATCGAAGATAAGGTCATCTACTTCCCAGAAAGTGCGTATACCGAGGCGTTTACACTCGTTTATCAATAGAATAATTTCCGGTACCGCAGGCACTCTATAAAATATTACTATCGGGTAGCTCTGAAGAAGGTTTCGGACTTCGTCGAAGTGGGTCCAATTGACAATCTTAGTTTCAATATCAAGTTCGGCAAACAGTTCGGCTTTTTGGTCCACACGATATTTTTTGCATTGGGGAATGGACATTTCCGCAACTATTAAAACGCGCCGGGTCATGAATTTAGACGCGCTAGCACTCTCCGACACAGGATAAAACGTTGACAGGGCGGCTTTGCTTTCATCGGTAGCCGAAGACAATAGCGACGCCCGTCTTTTCGCAATCAAAGACCATAATGTGCCATTTATTGCGAACCCGAAAATCCTCAACAAGGTTTTTCGTATGCCAAAGATGCGAACAGATTCTAACAGTTTTCTGCCGGCAAAATGCAGCACATTTGTTGCGCGTCGAATGAATTCGGAAATTCCTTGCAAAGAACTCATTTCACTACCGGTAATGCGCGAACAAATGGGCTATTGGTGCGCTCCAATCACTGGTGGCCAAAGTAAGCGTCTGCAACAGTTTGTGAATCCCCATCCATCTTTATCTTTCCGTGTTCCAACCAAACGATCCGCGAGCAGTTTTTAAGGAGAAGTTCCCGAGAGTGGCTGGCAATGATGAGAATTTTAGTCTCGTTCACCAGTCCTCTCAAACGTTCATTCGCCTTGTTTTGGAAGCTCTCGTCTCCGGCGGCGAGCCACTCATCCATAATAAGTATTTCGGGCTTGATAACTGTTGAAATTGAAAACGCTAGACGCAACTGCATACCCGTCGAATATGTTCTAACGGGCATATCCAAAAAGCTTCCCAACTCCGAGAATTCTTCTATTTCGTTCTGCTTCTCCGCCATTTGTCTTTTTGAGAAGCCAAGAAGCGCCCCGCGTATTCCGATATTTTCTCTGCCAGTTGCCTCAGGATCGATGCCCAGCGAGATATTAATTAATGAAGTGCATTTGCCATTAATTGATATCCTGCCCCCTGAAGGATAGTAAACACCACTCATTACACGTAAAAGTGTGGTTTTACCTGAGCCATTGTGGCCGATAAGTCCAAGCCGATCACCTTCTTTGAGGCTTATATTTATCGAATCCAAGCCTCGAATGACAACGTGTCCTTCCGAGTTCGAGCCGATTGTCCCCCCGGTTGCCAGGCTCATAACCTGGTTCTTAAGCGATCTGCTTCTCGCGTTATAAATAGGGAAATCTACAGTAACATCTTCAAGAGACATGGAAGTCATGTTTACCTTCACAAATTCATTCATAGTTCTGATTAGAGCCAGTACGTCACGCGTGAGCGAAACCGGTTCAGGAATAACATCGCAATTGCCCAGCCTATGATAGCCATGGCGGATACAGCGCCCCAGTTTAGCGCGCTACCGGTACTTCCGAGCAATGGCTCACGTATAACGCTGATGAGGTGATAGAAGGGATTGAAGTCCAAAATGAGTAGCGATTTATCAGCGGGCAGTTGATGCGGTTGCCACATGATGGGGGTAACGTACATCCCAACTTGCATGATGTTTTGTATGATTTGCGTCAAGTCGCGGTAACGGGTGCAGACTATTGACAGGATTACCATCATCCAGAGCAGATTTATGGAAACGAGTGCGAAGCCCGGAATCACTAGAAGCGCTTCCCATCCAAAGAATTTTCCGAATATTAAAAGGATGACCGGAAGAATTATGATATTGTGGAAGAGGATTATGGAGTTTCGCCACCAAGTTCTGAGGATATATATGAAGAACGGCAGGGGCAACTGCAACATCGTGTCGGAGTTTGATATGAAACTGACACAGCCTTCGTTGATGAGCTGAGAATAGTATCCCCACATAATCAGGCCCACACAGATGAAAGGAAGAAATTCTGACATCGGTGATCTGAAGATTGTGCCGAAAACTAACCCCATAGCTGTGATTAGTACGCCCATATTGATGGTTAGCCAAAAGGCACCGACGCTTGATCGTCGATAACGTTGAGCGACATCTTGCCATCCCAAGAGTGCTGCAAGCCGAAAATTACCGAGGGCGCTGGTTATGTCTTCCCAAGCCGTTATTTTCTGCGAATTCGCTATAGTCATATGGAAGCGTTTCTTTCTGTCATCTGAAGCGAGGTTGGTGGCGCGGCTATATACCGAAAATAACGGCAATTCCATGAGGAGATTAAATTTCTGAAATGCGCGACCATTGCCGTAGCATGAGACAGTTGCCACAAAAAGCCCTGAAATTTCTTACCGACATTGTGAATCGCCACTTTTCGGCAAGCGCCTGTTCAAAATATCAAAAAATAAATAGCGCCACATAATGCCAAAGAAACGGTAGGCACTTTGGAAAATATAATGAAGTCGTTTGCTTGTAAGCTGAACACGGCGGTTGCGTGTCATAAGAGGTCGCGGGCAAGAAACTCATCTGCAAATTGCTGGACTAGGATAGCCCCTAACTAAAAGGGGACTGGTCCAGTGCAATCACATGATGATCCACTTTTACAACCCTATCAGCTGAAACATTTGCGGTTAAAAAACCGCATCATGTCGACTAGTCATGAGCCTGCCTATTCCGAAGATGGCATGCCGAAACAGCGATATCGGCTTTATCATGCGGAGAAGGCCAAAGGCGGCATTGCGCTGACAATGACGGCTGGCTCTGCCGTGGTTTCCCGGGAATCTCCACCCGCATTCGGCAATCTCCATGCCTATAAGGATGAGATCGTGCCATGGTTGCGCGAACTTGCAGATGATTGTCATGAGCAAGGTGCTGCCGTGATGATACAGCTGACGCATCTTGGACGGCGTACAAGCTGGAACAAGGCTGATTGGTTGCCAGTCATTTCTGCTTCGCCAATCCGTGAGCCAGCACACCGGGCTTTTCCGAAGGAAGCCGAGGACTGGGATATAGAGCGGATCATCAGAGACTATGCTTCTGCGGCTGAGCGCATGCAGGCAGCGGGGCTGGATGGTATAGAGTTTGAAGCCTATGGCCATCTTATGGATGGTTTCTGGTCACCTGCAACAAACAAGCGAGAAGACGAATATGGCGGTTCGTTGGATAATCGTCTGCGTTTCACATGGGCAGTGATCGACGCCGTACGTGAGGCGGTGGGGCCTGATTTCATTGTTGGTATCCGTATGGTGGCTGATGAAGATTGGGAAAAGGGGCTCTCCAAACAGGAGGGAGTGGAGATTGCCCGCCAGATTGCAGCATCGGGAAAATTTGATTTCCTGAATATCATACGTGGCCATATCGACACGGATGCTGCCTTGAATGAGGTAATCCCAATTCAGGGAATGCGGTCTTCTCCACATCTCGATTTTGCCGGGGAAGTGCGCCGGGAGACAAAGTTTCCAGTATTCCACGCGGCCAGAATTGCCGATGTTGCTACAGCTCGTCACGCAGTTGCAGAGGGTAAGCTGGATATGGTTGGCATGACCCGCGCGCACATTGCGGACCCGCATATCGTACGCAAAATCATGGCCGGTGAAGAGCATCTTATACGGCCATGCGTTGGAGCAACCTATTGCCTTGACCGGATTTATGAGGGCGGAGAGGCTCTGTGCATTCACAATGCCGCAACAGGCCGCGAATCCTCAATGCCGCATGTGATTTCAAAAGCCAGTCAAAGCAAATCCGTCATTGTCATCGGTGCTGGACCGGCGGGATTGGAGGCAGCCAGAGTTGCTGCAAGCGCGCGTAGGCAATCCGCAAGATGAGGGCGATCACATCGGCCCGCTTGTCAGCGATATTCAATATGGCCGTGTCCAAAACCTGATTGAGGCAGGTATTGCGGAAGGTGCTCGGGTTTTGGTGGGCGGCGCCGGTAAGCCCAAGGGATATGAAACGGGCTATTTTGTGCAACCGACCATTTTTGCTGATGTGAATAATAATATGCGTATCGCCAAGGAAGAGGTGTTTGGGCCGGTCCTGGCACTCATCCCCTTTGATACGGAAGAAGAGGCCATCGCAATAGCCAATGATACGCCTTACGGCCTTGCAGCCTATGTGCAGACTGGTGATGAGAAGCGGGCAGAACGCGTCGCTTCACGCCTGAAAGCGGGAATGGTGCATATTAATGGTGGCCCGCATCGCTATGGCAGTCCGTTTGGCGGCTACAAGCAATCCGGCAATGGACGGGAAGGCGGAAAATTCGGTTTGGAGGACTTTCTGGAAATCAAGACAATTCACAGGCCATAAGTTGAATGGGTAGGCTGAGGGTTATGCCTTCAGCCTACCAGTTTTTCATCTATTTCAATAAGATATGGCTTTCCGCTCGCCTTTGCTGTCAATAAAGCAGAGGGAAGCTCTTCGATATTACCTAGGTGTGGAGCCTCAACAGGTTG
>UCNP01000033.1 GCA_900473335.1 Hyphomicrobiales bacterium
CCTCCCCCCCGCCCGTAGCCAAGTAAACCTGTTTGGCACTCGTAAGCGGGAGCACTCACGCAAACCTGATGAGCAATATGATCTCATCGAGAAATGCAGTCCCGGCCCCTACCTTGAAATGTTTGGTCGAGGCGTGAGGGACAAGTGGACCGTTTGGGGTAACCAAGCTGAAGAGGGATACCGCCCGACATGGAACACGTACAAATATAATTCCTTCAACGAAGCGGCAGAATGAGCGCAGACGAATCCGAATTAGAAGATATTGAAGAAGAATTTGAGGGTACAGATGACATATCCAGTGGGAAGATTGCTGATTCCAATGCTATTGTAGAGAAGATTTTTCCCGAACGAATCCTGAAGAAGTTCGAGATTTTCAGCTATCGCAATGCCGCAACAATTCTGCTTAATAGCTTTCCTAACGAGTTTGGCGATCTTCTGACCGCATTGGATAGTTTTACTATTACAAAAGAGATGATCCGGATTCCAGGCGGCAGCAAAGGGCCTATAGCAAAGTATGTCGATACACTTTTTTCTGAGGATCGCGGCTGGGTTGAGGCCAGAATTTCTGCCGACCTCAATGTAAAACTTCTTCATGCAAAAAAGAAAAACATCATACTTTCACAATACACGCGAGATGGTTTTCTGGACGGCCACCGAATTGACTTTCTCAATGGCAAAGTCGCGGTGGACTTGGAATGGAACAGCAAAGATCAAACATACGACAGGGACCTCTACGCATTCTCTGCTTTTTATGAAGCTGGAGCCATAGATGTGGGCGTCATCATCACCAGGGGCTCTTCACTCGACGTTGCATTTTTCAGATCCTTGGGCAAGGTGTTGAAGAGGGATGGTACTGACGGAGACGATGAGGTCTTCAGGAAGTTTGGCGCATCGACAACATGGATGGGTAAACTTCTATACCGGTTGGATGCTGGTAGAAACGGTGGGTGCCCAGTCCTGGCCATTGGTATAAGGCCAGAATGCGTAGTGTAAGGATAAAATCCAGTCGAGTTCAGTGCACTGGATGTGAGCTTTAACCGATAATCTCGGTGGTCGGGCCGCTGCAACATTATCATGCGCCCTTCGACAAGCTCAGGATGAGGAAATACTCGCTCCTAGAGCAATTCCAGCAAACGTGGGAACCGGTTTTGCGTCCGGAATTGCGTAAAAAACAAAGAGATAGAGCATTGAAGGCGACTCCGTTTTCGCCGAAAATGCTCTAACCGAACGGATTTTCCACTCTTGGCCAGATTTCGCGCGAGAGCTTGCGATAATCTGTCTTTTTCGGGTTTGAGGGATAGGGCGCGCCCGCATCAATATAGATGATTTCGGCGGCCACCGGCACAAACCCCGCATGGAAATGATTGGTGGATTTGACCAGCAAAATATCTTTCGACAAAGGATCAATGCCGAGATTGGAGAAAATATCCGGCTCAAAAGTCTGTGTGCGGTTCGTATTGAGGATCACCTCAATATCAGTGCCTTCAAGGCGGATCAGGGCCGCCGGCCCAAGCGTAACCCGGCTCTTACCAAAGCTTTGCCAGCCTTCCTCCACAGTTCTGACCACTTCAACGCGTGCATCAATAGGCGCGCCGCCATCCGGCCCGGCCTTGCCACCAAAGCGCAACTGGATGAGCGCGCCCTCACCCGCCGCAAGGCAGAAGGTGACGGCAATCGGGTCCCAGATCGTTGCAACGGCCACATTGCCAATGCCACGCTCGATAATGCGATTAAGGATCAGCGTGCCATCGCCCGCAACACCGCCGCCGGGATTGTCCCAGACATCGGCGACAACCACAGGCTTGCCCGGGCGCTGCGCGACAATCGCCATGGTCGCATCAAGCCCCGCTTCCGTGTCCAGCATCGGCATGGCCGTGGTGCCGCGCAGGGCAAAAAGCTCCATGCCGAGCTTTTGCGCCAGCGCATCGCCCTTGGCGCGATCATTATCCGTAACCACCATGAGCTGCGTTCCCAGCTCCGGCACGTCGCCCGCCATGAAACCATGGATCAGCGACACGGAAAGAATACCATCCTTGCCATGCAAGGCTTTCATGCGATCCACATAGGAGCGCATCGGCTCGCGGCTTGTCGGGTAAACGCCTATCATGCGGCAATCGAAGGTTGAAATAACCGGCTTGATCTCACCGCGGAGTGTGCGCAGGGCAAGGTCAACCACATGTTCGCCGCGCTCGTAAAAATCCGTATGGGGAAATTCGAGAAATGCCGCCAATATATCGGCATTGGCAACGCGCTTTTTCGTCAGATGGCTATGGGGGTCAAGCTCCGACGCTATAAGAATATCCGGGCCGACAATGGTGCGGATGCGCTCCAGAAGATCGCCCTCGCAATCATCATAACCCTGCGCGACCATGGCGCCATGCAGGCCGAGAATAACAGCATCGACCGGCATTGCTGCCTTGAGTTGACCCAGAATCTCGTCGCGCAAATCTTCATAAGCCTTGCGCTGCAACAGGCCGCCGGGCTCTGCCCATGTCGCCGTGCCCTCAATGAGGCTGAAACCTTCTTCCCGCGCGCGGCGGCGCAGGACGACCATGGGCGCGGAGCACAATGTCGGCGTGTCCGGGTGCTGGCCGGGACCGGCATAAAATGCCATCTCAAAGCTGGCGCGATCTGTCGGCACTGGCGAGGAGGTATTGGTCTCGGTAGCGAAGGATGCGGTGAAAATGCGCATTTTATGCTTTCGGTTGGGTGGTTATGGCAGTTCAATGCAGGTTATCTCCCCCCTTTGTGGGGAAGAGTTAAAGGCGGCAGCGCTAAAGCGGCTTATAGGCCACCGCTTCAATCTCGATTTTGATATCGATCATCAGCCGCGATTCAATGGTTGTGCGCGCGGGCGGGTTCTGCGGAAAATAGGTGGCATAGGTCTTGTTGAAGGCAGCAAATTCGCGCGCATCTTCTAAAATGACGAATGTCTTGACCACATCGGAAAGCTCTGCCCCCGCAAGGGCGAGCGCGGCTTTAATGTTTTCCATGACCTGCTGCGTCTGGGCTTCGATACCGCCGATAATGACTGTCCCATCCGCGCCAACCGGCACCTGACCGGAAATATAGATGAAATCCCCTGCCCGAACCGCTGGCGATAATGGCACATGCGACTGGCCGAAATGCTGTTTTGTCATGATCTGTTTCCTTTATTTCCTTTTCGCAATTTCCGGACGGAAAACCGCTTCACACTTTTCCTGGAATTGCTCATTTCACTGCACCGATGGAAAGCCCGCGCACCAGATAGCGTTGCAGCCAGGCGAATAATATGGCGACCGGCACCGAGGCCACAAAAGCGGCGGCCATAACATAGTGCCAATCGACCGTATAGCGCCCCGCAACGAGCGAAAAGACGCGGATCGGCAAAGTATAGCTGCCTTCCGTGCGCAGCATGGTCAGCGCAATGACAAACTCATTCCAAGCATTGATGAAGGTGAAAATCGCCGTAACCACCATGGCAGGAACCGCCAGCGGCAAAAACACGGTGAAGAGCGTGCGCGTGCGGCTTGCGCCTTCCATCCATGCCGCCTCTTCCAGATCGCGCGGGATGGTCGAAAAGTAGCTCTGCAACATCCAGACACAGAAAGCGATGTTAAACGCCGTATAGATGATGACGAGCACATTGAGGCTATCAATCATACCCGCTCCGGCAACAAGGCGGAAAAGCCCGATGACCAGAACGATGGGCGAGAGCATTTGCGAGATGAGCAGGAACTGACGGAAGGCATTGCGCCCGGCAAATTGATAGCGGCTGAGCGCATAGGCGGCGGGAATGGAAACGAGGATCGTCAGGGCCGTCGACATGCCGGACACATAAAGCGAATTGACCAGTGCCGGCGCTATGCCGGAGGTGCGCCACATTTCCGGAAAGTTCTGCCAATGCAGCTCTTCCGGCCACCAGGTCGGGTTAAGCACTTCGGTTGCCGATTTCAGCGAGCTTATGGCCATGACCGCATAGGGAAACAGGATCACCACGACAATGGGCGAAAGAAACAGCCAGAACAGGAGGGAGCGTTTCAGTTTCTTGCTCATTGTTTTTCCTCCCGCATGGCGAGGCGCACATAAAGAATAGTGAAAACGATAAGAATGGCGAACATGATGAGCGAAACGGCTGCTGCTTCGCCGAGCCTTCCCATGCGGAACGCGGTTTTATAAAGATAGGTTACAAGAATATCGGTGGAATTGGCCGGACCACCCTGCGTCGTCGCCCAGATGATCGGGAAGGAATTGAACACATAGATCGTGTTCAGCACGAAAGCGATATTGATGAAGGGCTTGAGCAGAGGCAGCGTAATCAAGCGGAACTGGTCCCAGCGTCCCGCGCCCTCCGTCGCTGCGGCCTCATAAAGGTCTTCCGGCACCGAAGACAGGCCGCCAAGGAAGATCGTGACCGTAAAGGGTACCGAGACCAGAATACCGATGAGTATCTGCATGGGAAAGGCGGTTGAAGCCTCCGCCAGCCACTGAATATTGGTGTCAATAATGCCAAGATCGCGCAGCGCCGAATTAAGCATTCCGCTTTCGCCGTTCAGCGCCCAGCGCCAGACAATTGCAGTCATGGTCAGCGATATGGCCCAGGGCAGCATGATGAGAATGCGCGCAATGCCGCGGCCGTAAAAATCCTCATTGAGGATGAGCGCGATGGGAACGGAAACAATCAGCGTGCCGATGACGACGGCGGCGGTCCAGAACAGGGTGCGCCACGTCGCGGCGATGAAATCCGGATTGGCAAACAGGCTGCGATAATGCTCAAGCCCGATGAAATCCTTCAACATGCCAAAGCGGTTCACATCATGCAGCGATAACGAGACGATCTCCTTCAGTGGCCAAAGAATGATGGCAGCCGTGAGCAGAAAGCTCGGCAGGATGAGAAAATAGGGGACTGAAGCCCGTTGCATCGATGAAATTACCTCTGGTTTGTAAAAACCCCTCCCCGGACCTTTGGTCCGTCTTTCGGGCGAGCCGCGGGTCTCGCCTGCCTGCGGCCCCTACAAGGGGGAGGGTTGGGGGTAGCGCTTGATCCGACTTCCAAGCCAGATAACCGGATATGGCTCCCTGCCCTCCCCCTTGTGGGGAGGGTGGCTGCGTAGCAGCCGGGAGGGGTATGCTACTTCAACGTTTCATTGATCTTGGCGGCGGCTTCTTTCAAAGTTGATTCGATCTCGCCCTGCCCCAGATAAATCTTCTGGATGGCGCCGGATGTTGTCTGGGCAATGTCTTCCCAGCCCGGAATAACCGGTGCAAAACGCGCATCCGGAAGAAGGCTCGTGAACACTTTCAGATCGGCATTATCGGCAAAATAAGGGTCTTTGGCTTCTTCGGCATTGACGGGAAGGAAGCCCTCGATCTTGTCGAATTTCGTGCGCTGCTCCGTGGTGAACAGGAAGTCGAGGAATTTCCATGCCGCTTCCTTGTTCTTTGAATTTTCGAACAGGACGATGGAGTCCGTCACGCCATAGGTGCCCTTGCCGCCATCAGGACCGGCGGGAATGGGTGCCACGCCATAATTGAGATTTGGCGCTTCGGTCTTGATCTGTCCGGAAAGGAATGGCGCGGTGATGACGGTTGCAACCTTGCCCTGCTTGAACAGGTTCTGCACATCTTCGCGGCTATAGGAGGTAACGCCCGGCTGGGTCAGACCGCCATCGATAAAGCTCTTGTAAAGCTTGGCCGTATCAATGGCTGCTTTTGAATCAAGACCGGACTTCCCGTCCTTGACGATCTCGCCGCCATTGGCCCAGAGCCCATAATAGAAATAGACATCCGTCTCGATTTCCTTGCCCTGCAAGCCGAACCCATAGGTCTCGGTGCCAAGCGCCTTGATCTTTTCGGCGCTCGTCTTGAAGTCTGCCCAGGTTGCAGGCGGCGTATCAATGCCAGCCTTGGCGAAAATATCCTTGTTGTAATACATGGCGCGCGCCGACGCTGCGATCGGCAGGCCGTAAACCTTGCCGTCCATAACCGAGGGCGTCAGGAATGTATCAATGAAGCGCGCCTTGAAATCCGGCGTAATATTCTCATCAAGCGGGGCGATAATGCCTTCCTTGACATAATCCAAGAGCCAGCGCGTGCCGATAATGGAAAGGTCGGCATTGGCACCGGCCGAAATATCGGTCGTCAGTTTCTGCTGGAGGCTGTCCCACGGAACAACTTCGATCTGGATTTTCGTATCTGGATTGGCCGCTTCGAAGGCTTTGGCCGCTTCTTCGAAATAGGGGCCCGTGCCCTTGCTATATTCCGCAATGGTAACACGGACGGTGTCGGCAAATGCTCCACCCGAAAAGGCGAGAAGGCTAAGGCCTGCAACCAGACCCAATTTACGGCTGATAGTCATGAGTGGCTTATTCCCCTTGTTATACGCCGCTGTCTCCATCGGCGTAATTTTGAAACTTTCACCATCATTCTATGTAATTTATTTTCATGCAAGTCAAAAATTGAGGAGTTATAACAGTTTTATGTTGCTTTTTTTCATATGACGTCATTAATAAGCTAGGGGAACATTTCAAAACAAGGTCACGATATGACTTCAGAGACATTGCACAGAGCCCTTGGTTTGTACGGCAAACAGGTGTTTATAACCGGCGCGGGAGGCGGCATTGGACAAGCATTGATCGACACGTTCAATGCGGCAGGGGCCATTGTTTCAGGCGCCGATCAAGATGAGAGCCTTTTGACGGGTCTGCCGCTGGCAAATGGACTTGTCTTCAACATCAATGACAAGGCACAGACCGGCAGCGCAATTCGAAAGTTTATTGCCGATCACGGCACGCCGGACGTATTGATCAATAATGCCGGCTTTTCCCGCGGCGAAATCCTCGATCAGGTCGATGGCGATGTGTGGGAGCGCGAAATTGCCACCAATCTGAATGGCGCATTTCATGTCACAGACCCGATTGCCGAGGCGATGGTCGCAAAAGGCGGCGGCAGTATCGTATTCATCTCATCGGTCAATGCGCTCAGCCATTTCGGTAATCCCGCCTATTCGGCCGCTAAGGCTGGCATGATCGCCTATATGAAGGCGCTTGCAGTTGAGCGCGGCCGGTTTGGTATCCGGTCCAATGCGGTATGTCCGGGTTCCGTGCGCACCCCGGCATGGGATCATCGTCTGGAAAAACAGCCAGAACTTCTGGCAAAGGTTCTGCCGCATTATCCGCTCGGACGCCTTGTGACACCTGGCGAAGTGGCGCAAGCGGCTTTCTTCCTCAGTTGCGCCTCCGCATCGGGAATTACCGGTGCAACACTGACTGTCGATGCTGGCCTGACGGCAGGCAATCTCCATTTCATCAATGACGTGCTCGCCGGAGACAAGTGACATGGCCGGACTACAGATCAAGCAACTCGCCAAATCCTATGGCGCAATGAATATACTGCATGGGATCGACCTTGATGTGCGGGATGGCGAATTTCTGGTGCTGATCGGACCTTCCGGCTGCGGGAAATCCACGCTCCTGCGCATGATTGCCGGATTGGAGGATATTTCTTCCGGTGAGTTATGGATTGGTGATCGCCTGTCCAATGGCCTGCCGCCGCAGCAGCGCAATATTTCAATGGTGTTTCAGAGTTATGCTTTGTTTCCGCATATGAGTGTGCGCAAGAATATCGGCTTTGGTCCGAAAATCCGGCGCGAGACCGCAGCTTCCATCGACGCCAAGGTCGGCAAGGCGGCGGAAACGCTCAATCTGCATGATTATCTGGATCGCCTGCCGCGCCAGCTTTCCGGTGGGCAGCGCCAACGCGTTGCCATGGGCCGAACAATCGTGCGCGAGCCGGACCTGTTTTTGTTTGACGAGCCGCTTTCCAATCTTGATGCCAAGCTGCGCGTGCAGATGCGCACGGAGCTGAAAGCGCTTCACCAGCAGTTAAAGACCACAATGGTCTATGTTACCCATGACCAGATCGAAGCCATGACCATGGCAGACCGGATCGTCGTCATGAATGGCGGGCGTATTGAGCAAGCGGGCTCGCCGCTTGAGCTTTACGACCAGCCGGTCAACAAATTCGTTGCGGGTTTCCTCGGCTCGCCCGCCATGACCTTCATTCCCGGAACATTGGAGCGCGGCGATGGCGCGCCAAAGGTTCGCACCGACAATGGCACTATCATTCCGGTCGGCGATACCACTGCCGCATCGGGCCAACCTGTTGAGGTCGGCATACGCCCCGAACATTATCGTCTCGCGCCAGCGGGAAGTGGTTTTGCCTATCATGTGGAGGTGATAGAGCCGACAGGATCCGAAACGCATTTGTTCGGCACAATTTCCGGCGTTGCCGTGCGCTGCGTGTTCCGTGATCGTTTGGCGCCGGAGCCCGGCACTCAATTATCATTGACGGTTGACCCGGCAAAGGTGCATGTCTTTGACGCTAAAACCGGAAAACGAATCTGAGTTTGCAGTGGTTTGAACTGCCATAACCTTATCGGGATAAAGCAACAAATGGCACCGCCGCATTTTGACATTGTTGCACGGCTGAGGGAGGTTGCCGACACCGGCAAACATTCCGACAGTCAGGTGGCAGCAGCTATCCTTGCGGATGCGGATTTTGCCACCCATGCCCCTATCAACAAGCTGGCCGAAAAGGCAGGGGTGAGCGAGCCGACAATCACGCGGTTCTGCCGCATGCTCGGCTTTGAGGGTACACGCGATTTCAAGGTGGGGCTGGCGCAATCGCTGGCGATTGCCGGTCGGTTCATCACGCCGAACCCGGAGCAGAATGATAGTGGCAGCGGCGTGACATCCATCATCGCGCGCAGCGCCATTGATGCGGTCGAGACCGTTTGCAACCTGATCAATCGTGACGATCTGGAACTTGCCGCCACGCTTATTGTTCAGGCTGGCATGGTGCGCGCCTATGGCTCGGGCGGATCGTCCTCCATGGCAGCAACCGAAATGGAAAATCGCCTGTTCCGGCTCGGCATTGCCGCTTCCTCGCATATTGATGGTGAAATGCAGCAGATGACGGCAGCAACCAGCAATAGGGATACAGTTATTATTGCATATTCACTCTCCGGTGAGATAAAATCCCTGACCGAAGCCGTAACGATTGCGCGGCGCTATGGCGCAAAAACCATTGCGTTTACAGCGCCCGGCACGAAACTGGCGGCGGCTGCGGAGCTGGTCATGCCTTTTCACATTGACGAAGGCACCAATGTCTATCGGCCTTCCCCCGCCCGCTATGCCCTGCTCGCACTCACTGATATGCTGGCAATGACCGTTGCCGAAAAGATCGGCGCCCCTGCTGTCGAGCGGATGCGCCGCATCAAGAACCTGCAAGCCATGCACGCCAATAACGCGACCACACTGCCGCTCGGAGATTGAGATTGAAGCTGACCGAAATAGATACACCCGCTGTTCTCATCGACACGGATCGCGTTGAGGCAAATCTGTGGAAGTTCCAGGCCTATGCAGATAGTCATGCCCTGACAGTGCGTCCGCATATCAAAACGCATAAATTGCCGCGTTTTGCCAAAAGAGCCATGGAGCTTGGGGCTATCGGGATTACGTGCCAGAAACTGGGCGAAGCCGAGGTCATGGCCGATGCGGGGCTGACCGATATTTTTGTTCCCTACAATATTATTGGCAAGGCAAAGCTGGAGCGTCTGGCCAAACTGAATGAGCGCATCACAATCAGCGTTACCGCCGATAATGAGACGGCGGTAAGGGGCTATGCCGAAACCTTTGCCGGACGTGACAAGCCGCTGACTGTTCTGGTTGAATGCGATACGGGCATGGGCCGTTGCGGCGTTCAATCCCCGGAGGAAGCTGTGATACTGGCCAGGCTGATCAAATCCTCCAAGGGGCTGACCTTTGCCGGATTCATGACCTATCCGAAGACCGGTTCTGTCGAGGCAACCGAGGCATTTCTTGCAGAAACGGAAAAACTGGCGATTGAAGCAGGACTTGACCCGTACATTATTTCAAATGGCGGGTCTCCGGATATGTGGCGGGCGCATGAGGTTAAAAGCGCGACTGAACATCGACCCGGCACTTACATTTACATGGATCGCTTTCAGGTGGCTAAAGGCGCTGGAACCTGGAATGATTGCGCTTTGACCGTTCTGGCGACGGTTGTCAGCCGCCCGACTGAAGATCGCGCCATCATCGATGCCGGTTCAAAATCCCTGACCAGTGACACTTTGGGCTTGGATGGTTTTGGCCGTGTGGTCGAATATCCCGATGCGGTAATCACCTCGCTGAGCGAAGAACACGGCAATATTGATCTGAGCGCATGCAAGGACAAGCCAAAAGTGGGCGACCGCATCCGTATCATTCCCAACCATGCCTGTGTCGTCTCCAACCTTTTTGACAATGTTATTCTGATTTCAGGTAATGAGGTCGAGGAAATTGCACCTGTAGCTGCGCGTGGCCGTGTCGATTAGATCGCCGAACATCCTGACGGACGCAAAATGGCGATCTATCTTCTTGTTTTAGCATCGGATTATCCGAAAACCGGATTCCACTTTCCGGTCCGATGCTCTAAGGTTTATTTACTCAGCTCTTAAGGGATTGTCTCACCAGAGAACATGGCGGCGTTCTCGTCATATCGCATGAGAAACTCATGCTCGTTGGCGGATCTGCCAAACCATGGGCCTCTGCCGAAATTGCAGCCGCATTGAACAAGCGGCTCCAGAACCGCGTGGTTGTTAATTCCAACAGCGATGCTTTCCATGCGCAGCTTTCGTGCCAATTCGCAGGCCGATGACAGGATGATCCGCTCAACGCCCGGCTGTTCAATGCCCCTATATACGTCTGAACCCACCATCATTGCATCATATTGCAGGGCGGTGGCTCCATTTACCGTCGAATGGGCCATGGCAAAATGGTCAATTGTCAGGCGAAAGCCAATTTCACGCAGCTTGCGCATAACACGGAAAATCTGTTGATCCTCAAGCATCGCAACATTTTGCGTAATAATGAAATTCACATCCGAAGCATTGACGCCCCATTCCGACTGCAACTCTCTGACCCGTTCCAGAAAAAGCGGGTCCATGAGTTGTGCGAAGAAAAGATTGACACCGATCAGCAATTTATTGCCGGGGTAGCGCTCTTTGAAAGAGTGCATGAATTCGAATGAACGGGACATGATAAACAGCCCAAGATGTCGAATCGAGCCATTTTGTTCAAAGATTGGAATGAATTTGTGCGATTTGATGTCTCCGAACTCCGGATGATGCCAGATAATGCTTGTATGCGCCTCGCAGATACGGCCTGTACGAAGATCCACCACAGGATTGTAGGCAACTGAAAACTCACCGCGCGCGATGGCCTGTGCAATATCGCCGCCAAAATCCAGAACTGCGCGCAAATCCTGAATGAGCGCGGAATTATGCCAGACCGCATCTTCGCTCTTCGTGTCCTCTGCATGATACATGGCGCCATTGGCTCGGCGCAGCAGGGTTGTGAATTGCTCGATCTGCCCCTGTTTCTGGGCAACAGAACAGGCGATAACCGGGGAGATACGGATGGTTTCATTTTCATAAGGCAATCGCATTGCCGCAAGCATCTTCTGAATACGGGGAATTTCCACGCCTTCATCGCTCGGATAGATATAGGCAATCAAATTATTATTGAGACATCCAACCACGCCCCCTTCAAGCGCGGCCTGAAGTATTTCGATCCTGTTGGCTATCAAGCGGGCCAGAACTTCATCGCCAAAAATACTGGCTATCTGGTGATAATTGCATATTTTTATGAGGATCAGATCGATCTGATCTCCCTTGGCGCTGAGCAAATCATATTCCCTGGCCAGGCCAGCCTGATTGAGAAAGCCGCTGGCTGGATCATGATAGGCCAGAAATTCGAGGCGCGTCTGATTGCGATGCAGAACAAGACGCATGCGCTCGATCACAGAGGCGAGCAGGCTCACTTCCCTGATATTGGTTGGAACGGAGATTGGCGTATCCAGATTGAGATTGCCGACATCAGTCACCGCCCTTGAAAGCCGCATCAGCGGATTGACAACAAAGCTCGCGGCCCAGGCAGTCAGCGCAATGCTGACCGCAAGCCCGATCAGGCATACGGCGATATAATACCAGTCCCAATCGAACTGCGCTGACAGTTCGTCACCCAGCTTAACGGCCATGCGCCAGCCTTTAAGATCAAACCGGTCCAGCAGCACCGAATTCCGCACCACTTCCGAGATTTTGGTCGTGTCCTGCCAAATCCTGAACTCCCCGCCCGAAACCAGAAGTTCTTCACCCGAAGGGGTAAAAATGCCAATTTCCTGAACAGTTTTCCCTGTAGCACTTCGAAGGAATGCCGCGATCCGGTTGACGCACATATCTACCGCCAGAACGCCCAAGGGCTTCCGATCCGGACCAAAAATTGGCAGAACCCGGGTCATGGACCATTCGCTGCCTTGTTTGGTAGCGCACAGATCACTTGTTCTTTTCACCACATAGGGTGCGCTCCAGGTTGGCGTCCTGCCGATCATGCCGCCGCGATACCAGCCTCGCTCAAACAGATTGAAGTCAATTTCATAGCTGGGCCTGTCAGGCCTCTCTACAACAACACGCGCTGGATTATCTGCCCGTGACATGGCAATGCCCTTGAAATCCCGATCCGTTTCCTTTGTCTTGAAAATGCTGAGTAGATGACCATTGGTTGCACCGAAACGGAGAACTGACACCTGTATGGGAACACGCTCTGGAAGAGCCCGATCCGCCGCGATAAAAGAAAAAACACATTCAGCATTACTGCATCCTGCCGCTTTGATCCGCGCCGCCAGATTATCCGTATATTCCTCAATCGGCGTAACAAGATCGCCCAGCTGATTGGCGATATCCCTGGCCAGAAATTCTGCGGTTCTTTCCGCATAAGCCTTTGTCAATGCGGAGCGTTGATTATTCAGGATCAGTCCGAATGCGAGAAAGAGCAGGATCAGAAGTGCCAAAAGCGGAAGGCCGATAACCGCAACCACGGGAATGCCAAAAATGCGTTGACGGGCTGTGTCCAGTGATTTGCCAGAATCCGTTTCCATAATATTCGTGAAACTTTCCAAAAAAACGCACAATACCCAAAATGAAATGGTTTGCGGGCAATTTCTATGTCGTCAATATTCCCTGTTCTATGACGTAAATATTCCTGGCGACGTACCTAACGGCTCATAATTTCACGAAGCTTTTAATCGACCGTCAAAGAACTTATCGAAATATCGTGCATGTTACAATAAAATCAAACGACAGCCTGGGCAAAAGGCTACTCTACACCAATACAACCGGCCACAATCTGAATTCCGTGTATATGGGTAAACTGTGCAACGCATAATTGCAACAGCTTTTCCCCCCCCCACTCCAACACGACCCTTTTCTAGATCACCGGACGTCCCCATGGACGCAAGTCGGCGATCTATCCTTTTTCAGCATCGGATCATCCGAAAACCGGGATCCACTTGTCAAGCCGATAAGCTAGGGCATTTCCGGCGAAAACGGCGTCGCCTTCAATGCTCTATCTCTTTGTTTTTACGCAATTCCGATTGCTAAAACCGGTTTCCACCTTGCTGGAATTGCTCCAGCATTCTTGCCAAAACTAAAATATTAAAATATTTATATTTCAAATCCTTTGGCAGAAGGTATTAGTGGCGTTTCAAGCGCGCAGGTTTCTGCTGATTACAGCCCGTTTCACAGGCGATTGCAGCTTTCAATGACTGATGATCCCGCCATTTCCTCGGAGCGCAAGCGTGACCGGACGCATCCTCTAGCCGCGTCCAATACTGACTATGCTCAACAGCGCGCGGCCACTCCCTTGCTGGAGCGGATGGTAATTAGCTTACCAACTTGTTGTAATCGGCTTTCCGCATCGCATTGCATGATTGCCATCCGATTGGTTTGACTGCCGTCGATGGTGATCCGCTCCGGCCTGCCATGGCGGGCCTAAGCGTTGGGAATGAACCGTTTGGCAGCGCTCAGATCACGGTCCTTGCTGAAATAGAATTCAACCGTATCACCATTGCTGTCGATAGCCCGGTACAGATACATCCATTCACCTTTGATCTTGATGTAGGTCTCGTCGACATTCCATTTACGGGTGACCTGACGCTTCGTGCGGTTAAAGCGCTCAAGCAGTTTTGGGCCGAAATGCAATACCCAGCGATGCACAGACGAGTGATCCATCTCTATCCCGAGCTCTGCCATCATTTCTTTCAGATTACGGAGACTGAGGTTGCAAGCCAGATACCATCTCACGCAAAGCAGAATCACAAACTTGTCGAAATGGCGACCTTTGAACATTGAAAACACCTGGCTTACCTGAAAGCCAACTTCATAATGCAGGTCGTCTTGACGAAGAGTTTGCAACAGAACCACCTTGAGAGGGCCATCCATTTAAAGGATGGCCCTCTCAAGGTTATACTTAAAACCTGACGGTCAAGTCAGCCTTGACGGCATTGTCATGAGCCTGCGATGAGAACTGGCCGTTATAGCTGATGCCAAGGCTGGTGGCTTTGCCAAGATTGACATCAAATCCTGCCTCAACCAGGCCCGTATCTGTGGCAATCGGCAGTCCATCGATGGAGACTGAACTGCTGGCAAAAGCAAGGCTTGCCGTTGGTGTCGTATCGCCAAAAGCATGCCGCCATCCCGCCATGCCATGGGCGGTCAGGGTTGTGGTTTCACCAAGGGCAAAGCCATGCGAGGCTCTGATGCCCAGCGTGGTGGTGGTCAGCTCCGTTGTATCGCCATGGGATGAGAGTGCGGTAATGCCGCCGGTTTCACTAAATCCATCTGTTTTGAGGTTCGTATAGGCCGCTCCGGCAAAAGGTTCGAGTGCGGCATAAGCCGTATCAAAGCGATAGGATGCTTCACCAAACACCTGTACGGACTTTGCCGCGTAAGAGGCATTATCACTGTCCATGATTGAGCCAAGCGATGCAGTCCGGTCCGTATCGATATCATGATGGGCAAGACTGGCACCAAGGCTGAGTGTTAAAGCATTGATCCTGGTGCCGCCATAAACACCCATCTGATAGCTGTCAGCCGATGCAGAAGAACCACCACCTTTGAGCGATGTATTGCCATAGCCTGCCAGAAGACCAAACCGCCAGCTATCGGCAATCACGCCGTCAAGTCCGGTAACGAACCCGCCGACATTGCGCGACAGACCAGCTGCATTGCCATCACTGTCCCGGTTGCTCCACGAGCCATAGCCTTCCGCCCAGATGGCAGTTCTTCTCGTATCGGCTGAAGCCAATATGCCAGTTTTATCGGCACCATCAGGCCCATAGGCAAGAACCGGAGCAGCGGCTTTGCCGCCTGTCCCATCGCCAAAGGCTGCCCTGATCCGGTCACTTGCCGCATCGCGCACAAAGCGGCTGTCTTCGGCAAGCACGCCTTGAACCGAAGCATGAATCTCGCCGGACATGGAATTGAAATCGTCGGCGAGACTATCCGGCACCGTGTTGACGACCACCTTGTCGTAAAGGGCGTGGCCAAAACCGAGGCTGTCAATATTGGCGGCAATTGCTTTGCCATTGCGGCTATTGGCAAAGTCCGCGAAAGCTGCCTTGTTACGGGCAAGGGTAAGTATCACATTGGCAGGCTCGTAGTTCAGTGTGCCGCCGATGAACGTATAGGCAGGCTCAATGCGATCGAATGTGCCGGAGATGGTGCCGGTAAGGATGGACTGATTGTAGGTATGCGATGGTGCCTGTTTCAACAGAGCCAGTGTTGTGTCCGGTGCAAAGGCCGCTCCTCCACTCTCAGGCGAGACCGTCACCACACCGCCAAAGAGCCTGACATCGCCATTAACGGCGAGCTGGTCCATCTTGCCTTGATCATTGACCTCAATGGCAAGTTTACTGCCCTTATCAAAAGTGGCAGATGCAGCATGCAGCGTGCCCACTGAATTGCCCGGTGCAACCGTGCCGCCCGAATGCACGGAAAGTGCACCGATCGACCCCGTGCCGCCCAATGTGCCGCCAGTTGTGGTCACGATACCAGTTTCAGGGTTGACAACACCAATACCGCTCCCATCCACAGTCACCTCAGAGGTGAGGGAGCCATTGACACTCAGAGTTCCGCCGCGCACCCATGTGCTGCCCGTATAGCTATTCTTGCCTTCCAGTATCAGATGGCCATCGCCAAGCTTTTCGAGGCTGCCGACATAGGTTTTCCCGGACAATGGATCGAGACCGCGGGTCGCAATAGCACTTTCATGTGCTTTAATCAGACTTTGCAAGAATGCTTGCTCGTCCATTTTCAGTTTCTTGCCACTCTCCCATACGCCAGCATCGAGCATTGCTTGCAATTGCTTCTGATCTATCCTGTCGTCTCCCGAACGATTTCGAATTGCTTCATCAGAAATATCATTTGACCATGTGTCCGCCATACCAACTGGTAGAGTGGGAGCCATATGGCCATACAACTGGCCTGGACCGGACATGGCTTTTTGCAAATCCACCAAACCCCAACCAAAAATTCGATTCGGACTATTCCTTTTTGTATCTGGGGTGCCGTTCTTTTCATCCAGATGACGTGCAGTGGTAAAAAGCGTGTCACGCACTTCACCATTAGTCATGTAAGGATATCGTTCCATCAAAACAGCCAGTGCTCCTGAAACATTGGGAGCGGCCATGGATGTCCCAGTATTAAACTCATATTTGTTTTCAGGAATAGTGCTGAATATATCAACGCCAGGGGCGGAAATGCAATAATATCTTGTCAGCCCACAGCCATCTGATGCCAAGATATTTTGCTCGTCGAGCATTTCCACGTTAATCCAATGATCTTCGACCTCAGGGCGCAGGTACGGTAAGGCATTCGTAGCGTCCCCGCCCTTGTTATTGTCCTCTCCACCGGCAAAGACCATCAGAACCCCCGCCTTCGCAGCGTCTGTCATCCCTTCAATGGCACCTTGATGAGGATTTTCCAGATATTGAGAGATCAGTGCGTGTTTATAAGGTGCGATGTTCCAACTGCCATCCACATTGACAAGCCCTTCTCGATTATTACGCGGACGTTCATTCTTTCGCCAGCCAATGCCCCAGCTATTGTTGATTATTCGAACACCACTTGCAACCAATGCATCGAAACCAGCACGATAAGACGCACCATCATTACTGTTGATATCTCCATGTTCAGGTCCGGCGTCACCATTGTTTGCCGCTACGATCCTGGCACCAAACGCCACACCGTGCATCTTGCCGCTGCCGCGCGTTGCCGCAGCAATGCCGCCAACATGTGTACCGTGGTCGTCACCTTTATAAGGAACCCCTCCATCAAGATCGAAGGGGACGCCAGCATGGATGTAAATCTCATTCTTGTCGTAAGAATCGACCCAAGTATAGGCGTATATTCCCTGTGTCCTAATTGTTGAGAGTTTTCCATCCCCCGCAAATTCCGGGTGAGTTCTGTCAACGCCAGTATCAAAAATACCGATTTTAATATTCTTTCCTGTGAAGCCGCGAGCATAGGCATATTCTGCCTTTATAGCTCCAACACCCCAATTGCCCTGAAACTCTTTGTCAGCGCGCCACGTTTCAGCAGCTTTTTCCAGATCATCCGTTCGCGTTCCATCCGCATTGAAATATTTTCCGGTCGCTTGCTGGGCGATGGCTTGCGAGATGCCCCCTGTGGCCAATGCTGTCGCGGAGAGCAGGAGCGTCGTAAAAACGGTGGCCTTGAGATGTTTGTGAAGGGTGGACAGACAGTTGTTACGCACGGCCGAAGCAGCACTATTACGGCAATAAGACATTGATAAATCCCACGGTAATATATTTGAAAAATATAAGTATGTGGGAAGAATGATGTTCTGGTCAGTATCTAGTCAAGCCCCCTTAAGCCCGATTGTGATCATTTTGTGTCGATTTTTTGTATATTGTGGCAAACAGGATGCTCGGTTGAGATAAGCTGACATCACGTTGATCGGAATATCAATCGATTGTGAAAAAAGCCCACCTCCATCATCGCAAAGTGCTTCTGGTACACCCTCCGATTTCAATATTTCAGCGCCGCCTTTTTTGCACTCCGCAAGGAAACTGAAATGCACCGCGTCATCGATATAAGTGAGTGTTCCTTTCTGCGTCATTTGCGAGATATGCTGCGCAGATGGCCGAATAATCAACTTCTTAGATTTGATAATAGTTGATAAATAGGCTATGATTGAGTGATCATAACGGATGGAGCAACTCATATGATCAGCGCTGAGCTTGGCAAGCAGCTTGAAAATTACGTTCAGAAGCTTGTTGACTCGGGCCGGTACGGCTCGAAAAGCGAAGTGCTGCGCGAAGGGGTGCGGCTCGTTCAAGATCGAGAGACGCACCTTGCCGCACTGGACGCATCCATCATGCGCGGCGTTGCAGATGCTGACGCTGGCCGTACACACGCCGCAGAAGATGTTTTTGAGGGGTTGCGTGAACGATACAAAGCCATGCTTCCAGACACAGCCGAATGAAGCTCCGTTTTACGGCTGAAGCAAGGGCAGATTTGCAGCAGATCGGTGACTATATCGCAAAGGATAATCTATCCCGTGCTTTGTCATTCATTGATGAGCTGGAGCAGAGATTCCTGACGATTGCGGCCTCCCCAGAAGCCTTTCCCTTGGTCCCTCGATAGGAAAAACATGGCATTCGTCGCAGGGTTCATGGCAGCTATCTGATTTTCTATCGAGTGGAAGCTGAACAAGTCGTCATCGTCCATGTTCTGCATGGATCAATGGATTATGCCGCCATACTCTTCGAAAGCTAGGGTCCAGACAATCCGTTACGTGATCACGGCGTTGACGAGACAATCCATTCCAGCTACTGAATTTGATTATGAAAGTTGCAATGGTTCTCGTGGTGGTGCGATCGCGCATGGGCAGGATGGTTTGACCATCCGGCATTAGCACCCATGCGCGGCAAACAAGCTCCTGACGGAGCTTTTTTTATGCCCGGAATTTGGTTCGCGCGCGGCTCCGTCTCCCCCACATCTTCAATCATTGCACAAAGGAACTGCCATGACAGGCACGTATACTCATGAACCCGCACGTCTTGAAATGACCGGAGCAGAAATCGTTCTGCAAGCACTGCGCGACAATGGAGTGGAGCATATTTTCGGCTATCCGGGCGCGGCGGTTTTGCCCATTTATGACGAGATATTCCAACAGAATGATATAAAGCACATCCTTGTTCGCCATGAACAAGGCGCAGGTCACGCCGCAGAGGGCTATGCCCGTTCCACCGGCAAAACCGGGGTTATGTTGGTGACTTCCGGTCCCGGCGCAACCAATGCCGTAACGCCGCTTTACAGCGCCATGGCAGATTCCGTTCCCCTTGTCTGTCTGTCGGGGCAAGTGGCAACCAATCTGATCGGTTCCGATGCATTTCAAGAATGCGATACTGGCGGAATTACCCGGCCATGTACCAAACAGAGTTGGCTCGTCACCGATGTAGCAGAGCTTGCCGCCACGATCCATAAAGCCTTTCATCTGGCACGAACTGGCCGCCCCGGGCCTGTTCTCGTCGACATGCCAAAAGATATTCTGCTTCAAAGCAGCTATTATAGGGCTCCAACCGCTATTGCCCCGCGCGAAACCCATAGCGAAAGGCACGAGCAGATAAATCATCATCTACCATCATTCGAAATGCCTGATGACAAAATGGACGAGAAGATCATTGCCCCGCATTATGCACTTGAACGCCTTCATGCCCTGACCCGAATTCATTCGCCCTTCATAACGACGGATATGGACCAGCATAAGGTTTGGACTTCCCAGTTCAACAATGCAGAACATCCAAATCGATGGATTGCGCCAAGTGGCTTCGGTACTATGGGATATGGATTACCGGCCGCAATCGGTACGCAAATTGCTCATCCAGAAAGTCTCGTGATCGATATTTCCGATGCGTCATCCGCTCAGGCCAGTATGAAAGAGCTTTCCACCGCCATTCAATATGAAGCCCCTGTGAAAGTTTTCATTCTGAACAGTGGCCAAATGAGTTCAATCCACTGCTCACACCCTGGACACCCGGTTTACCGCTCTTATGCGAAAGCGCTTCCTGATTTTGTCAAATTGGCGGAAGCCTTTGGCGCAATTGGCATTCGCTGCGCTGCGCCAACAGCTCTTGACGATGCCATACAGCAAATGATTACGCTGAAAGGACCGGTGCTCTTTGATTGCCAGGTAGGGCAATCCATTCAACACCAGGAATAGGGCGCTTCGGCGCCTTTTTCTATCCGGAACAAATCGATTCTGGCCAAGCGCGATCACGCGGCCAGAAAGTAACCTGCCTCTATTCCCAAGCGTAATGACCCGGTTCAAGCTCGCCCCTCACCATTCAATGCCTTGATCACCGGAATGACCGAATATTGCCCAATCTCGGCGCGGTCGGTCAAAGCCCGCAAATAACCGCCGGGCGAGCGGATTTCACCCACGCGTTCCAAAATGGCGGCGATTGTAATGGAAGCGTTAATATCGCCCATGGCGTCACGTGCCCTTTCCCAGGCATCGGGCGAAACGCCAAGCATTGAACGGACCAATCCGGCCGTTTGCATAAGATCGCGCCAATCCTGAATGCCATTGCGGGCATAGTCGCGGATTTGCGGACAGGCGCAAAGCACAGCATCAAGCGGCATGGGGATCGATTTTGTCTCAAGTCGCGGCCAATCCTCCACGGTTCCGGCGGATTTCACAGTGCGGCGGGCACTATCAAGCCTTTGCCGCATCTTTGTCATGGCCGCTGCTCGTCCGGGCAAGTTTTCTGGCCGGTTGGGTTCCCGGTTTTGGCTCTGGCCCTTTTCTTGGGCCCTTTCATTTATGGGGTCTATATTTGAATTCTGAATATGGTGCTCAAAAGAAGAGTCAGTGCCGCTCATTTCTTTGTCTGATAGTGTATCCAGATAGGCTTTTTCTACCTTGGTGCGAAGCTTTGCAAGGCCCTCGCACCTGACACGGAGCGTCTCGAGCGGCAAATGCCTGCTCACCCGTCCGGACAAGGCTGCAAGCTCATCCGCATAACCCATCCAATCGCCAGCGCGCCCTTCGCTAAGGCCCGCATCAATGGTTTTGGATATATCGCGCAGGTGAATAGTGATCTCGCTGCGTACACGGTGGATAGTTCGCGCCAGATCACGGGCCTGAACCGCATGGGCTTCAATCTCGCCAGCGCGTAGCGCCAAGGGCGACAGATCAAAACCAAATGCATGTTCGATCTCGCCGGTTTCGCCGCGCCTGGCATAGCGCTTGCCATTTGGACTATCGCGGCGAATGATCAGTCCTGTTTCCACCAGCGCTGCCAGATGCCGGCGAATTGTCGCGGAGGACATGCCGCGTGTGCGCAATGACAGTTCCGCATTGGACGGAAAGACGATTAATGGCGCGCTGCCATCAAGCATGGTCTCCGGATAAAAGCTCAGCAGCGCTTCCAGCACGGCAATCGTGCGATCTGAGAGGAAAAACGCTGCGCGCGCCTCGGTTAATGAGCGCAACAACGCCCATTTTTCCGGCTGATTTCCACCGGTTTCATTTAGTTTTTCTCGTGCTCGCGCTGTCTTTTCCTGCACCGCAAAAATGGCGTGCGACAGCGATCGCCCGCCAAATGGCGACGTTGCAAAACGATCGGTCATGTTCCTTCACCTCAATTTGAGGCAATGAAAAGGTGTGCCGGAACGCGTCCGACTCTTGACAAGTCAGGGTGGAAGTGATTCTCTAAAATTGCTACATTGAAGAGGGCTTCCGGGGCGGTAACGTTCTGGGGGCCTTTTTTCTTGCCGTTGCTTCCTTCTCTTTCAGTCCTTTTGTACGGCTCCTGACGAACCGGCTTGTCATAACACTTACGCACACTATCCGGCTTTTTGACCCCGTGGATAAGTCACCACGTTATTTGTCATTCGTCCGGCTGTTGTAACGGGCAAGCAATGCTTCAAGCTCTTCCGCTACAAATGCCGCAAACCCTTGCGGTATATGGTCGGCGAAGGTCAGAACCTGCCTGCCTCCACTTGAATCTAAAAGTGCAATTTTCTTGGCACCCGTGTTTATTTTATCCACGCTCGGCGCAGCCACAGTACGGGGCGCCAGCACGACCGGCTCAACACGCTTGAGCAACCGCTCGAAAATACGATTGAATCGCGTATTGCTATCTGCTGTTCCAAAAGGCTCGAGCGTAATTTCATTCAGCGCAGCAGCCTGTGCTTCACTGGATTTGAGCAATTCTGCAAACTTGACCCAGCGTGGGCGGCCAATTTTCGGTGCCGGGCCAATTGCCCGCACGATTGGATGGGGCACTGCGGCCGCAACCTGTAGGAAGCGGGTCATTTCAGCCTTATCGATTGACAGCGCATCTTGAACAAGCCCGCGCTCGAAACCACGCTCAACCAGATTACGCGCGAAGAAGGCACGCTCGATAAAGGAAAGATCGCGGCGCTCGGTGTTTTCCTTGCCTTGCGCCAGTACCAATTGCACATCGCTGAGTTCACGCACAATGGCGTGCACCGGCTTGCCAATGCGCTGCGCGGCCCGCAACCGGCGATGCCCGTAGGCGATCTGATAATGCCCCGGCTTCTCCGGATGCGGGCGCACAAGAACCGGCACCTGCTGACCATTTTGGCGGATGCTTTCAACAAGATTTTCAAAATCTTCGTCGTGCCCCGCCGCATGGCTGAGACGATCCTCAACAAAAGAGGTTTCAACCAGCGCAGGGTCAAGTTCGACCACGCGCTCGACACCTTCCAGACTTTCCTTAAGGCGGCGCGCATCCTCGATTTCACGCGACATGCCGCCAAGCGAAAGCCCCATAGCCTTAACCGCGCCCGATGCGGCACGCTGCTTGAGCGCCTCATTGCCAATCAGCGGTTGCGCTACAGGCTCAATGGGCTTCTGTTCCGGTAAGGGAATGCTTTCCACCGTTCCAAACAGTGCTTTCAGCTGATCTCTGCGATTATTGCCAGTCATCATCGCGCCCTCACACCGGCCTCTTCCAGGCCTTGTAGATCAAGCCCTGGATTTCGGAGTTGACGGATGTCAGCGATTCAATCGCGCGGTCATAGGTCGCGCGGGTAAAGCTGTCACGGGAGACTTCGTAAAGTGTCTGCTTGGTAAGACCCGCATCGGAAAAGGCAGTGGACTTGACCACCGAAGAGGTGAGCACGCGATCGCCAAACAGCGAACGCAGGAACCCGGCAATCTGCTGTTGCGGCGCATCATTCGGCTCAAAGCGTGTAATCAGATAGCGCATGAAATCGAAATTGAGTTCTCCGCCAGCCTCACGCACCACAGCAAGCAGATCCGCTGTCATGAATAGGAACTGGCTCATGGAAGCAACGTCAAGCATTTGAGGATGGACGGTCACAAGCACGGATGTTGCTGCACAAAGCGCCGAAAGCGTCAGGAAGCCAAGTTGTGGCGGACAGTCAATAACAACAACATCATAATCATCGGACACAGTATCCAGCGCTGCCTGCACACGGGCAAAGAACAATTGTTGCTCAACAGTTTGCGCAGCGCCATGCTGCCGGTCCGCCAGCATTTGCGGCGTGGTGTGTTCAAATTCCTGTAATTCCAGATTGCCCGGAATGAGGTCAAGCCCATCAAAATAGGTCTTGCAAATAATATCACGCAGCGGACGGCGCTCGCCATCATAGCGGATTGCGCCGTAGAGCGTATCATTGCCGGTCAGATCCAACTCCGGCTGATAGCCGAACAGAGCGGACATCGATGCCTGCGGATCAAGATCAACGGCAAGCACGCGGAAGCCGGACATTGCCAGATGTTGCGCCAGATGAGCGCTGGTCGTGGTCTTGCCGGAACCGCCCTTGAAATTGGTCACCGCGATAACCTGCATATGCTCATTGGCGGCAGGGTCACGATGCGGCAGATAGGTCTTGGCCTTGGCACCGCCAGCTTCGGCGAGATGGCGGCGCAATGCATTGATCTCGGCAAGCGTATAGAGCCTTCGCCCGCCGCTGCCCGTCTCCGGCTGCGGCCCCTCACCTGCAATTGAAAGCTGGCGCAGATAACCATCCGACACGCCGATCAGCTTTGCAGCCTCGCCGCTGGTGAATTTGCGCAATGTCTTCATTGCCGTTGGCGGAAAAAGCCTGTTGCGCATGGCTTGAAGCTGCGCGGAAAGCATTTCCGCATCCGCAGCGATTGCCCTGTCGGCTGGCAAAGCAACAGGCAAAGTAGCATCGCCCACCAAAGTTGGGTCGGGTTGATTTGCCTGTGCTGCATGCATCATAGTCAAGGTGATATCCTGTACGCCCGTTAAGTCATTCCACGACGCAAGCAGAGCATGCGCCGATTCGATATAAAAACCAAAGGGGTAACGCCGGATGAAGAAATAACGTCGCAAGCCAGCACTAACACCGCGAAAGCTTGGTAACGTTTAATTGGTCGCAAGCCCCTTAAAACCGTAACTAGGGTGCTGAAATATGCGAGTCGCGTCAAGAACTTTATAGTTAACGCAAATTAACCAATAAGGCACCCTGAACTGCGCATTACGCGTTCATAGGAGCCGGGATGTTTCTCACGCAGAAAAGCCACCGTGCTGAGCGATAAGCGCAACGACGAAATCCATCACGGTACGAACGGATGGTGTCTTGCGCAAGTTCAGCATCGACGGCTCTTACTGGCAATTGGTGGCACCAATGCTGATGGCGGCGAGCGGCATCGCGCTGGTTGTTCCGACGATCACTAACGTCACTCTCTCATCTGCCGATCCGTCACGGGCCGGGATTGCATCGGGCGTTCTCAACACGGCGCGGCAGATGGGCGGCATGCTCGGCGTTGCGGCGTGTGGTTATCTGGTGCGGGACACCGCACCCGCTGCGTTCATACAAGGTATGCATCTCTCGCTCATCGTCGCCGTTGTGCTGCTGCTTTTCGGTACGGCTCTCTCGTTCTTCTGTCTCAACCGGAAGGCTTGAGGTGAAGACGAGCACCTTCACGCTACGAGACTCTTTCTTGGCTCCTCATTGTCGATCTCGCTAACTCCTCGCCCTTGAGCTGGAACGAATAAGGCCATAGAGATGAATTCAGGGGCACCGCGCGGAACATTCTTGCGCGCTACCAGTTCATGAGCATGGAGGAATTGCGATGTTCATAAGATCACTCACCGTCGCTACACTTATTGGGCTTTCCGGCATAGTCCTGTCCGGCTGTGTCGCCGACGATGGCGGCGATGGCTATTATGGCGGATCGGGAGGCTATATCTCCAGCTATCCGGATGATGGCTATTATGGCAGGGACCGCTATGACCGCCGTGACAGATATTGGCGCGAAAGCAGGCGTGATCGCGATTGGAGAGATCGCCCCAGAAGGGACTGGGATGACAGAGGTGATCGCCCTCATCGGGGCGACAGGCCTGATCGGCCAGATTGGAACGACAATAATAATCCAAGGCCACGCCCGCCAGTCGTAGAGCGACCAGATCGACCCGAACCAAGCAGGCCGGATCGCCGGGAGCGCACAAAAGAGCGTAGCCTTTCTTCTGATGCCGAAAAGTCTATCCAGGAACGGCAGGGTGTCGGCGGAACAAGGCCCATTTTGCCACGTATGCCGGGAACGTCCGACCGGAACTAAGTCTTGTCAGGACAATGCTTGAGGCTCTGTTGAAAATCAGAGCCTTGAGCCACAAAGCTTCATATGTCTGTTGACGTCCTTATAAAGCAGATAGCGGAATGGCTTCGGCCCACCGGCATAGCAAGCCTGCGGACAAAAGGCGCGCAGCCACATGAAATCACCCGCCTCAACCTCCACCCAATCCTGATTGAGCCGGTAGACCGCTTTGCCCTGAAGGACATAAAGCCCATGTTCCATCACATGAGTCTCAGCAAAGGGAATGACAGCCCCCGGTTGCAGCGTGACAATGGTGACATGCATGTCATGGCGCATATCCGCCGGATCAACAAAACGCGTTGTTGCCCATCCGCCATTTGTGTCCGGCATGACCGACGGCGCGATATCATTCTCGTTCAGGAGCAGCGGTGGCGGTGTTTCAATGCCATCCACGGCCTCATAAGCCTTGCGTATCCAATGAAAACGAAGATGCGCATCTGTGGCGTTCAAGACCTGCCAATCTGTTGAAGGAGGAATGAAGGCATAGCCACCCGGCTTCAAAATATGTGCCTTTCCTGCAATCGTTAATTGCAGCTCTCCCTCGACAACGAAAAGCACCCCCTCAGCCTGCGGATCACCTTCAGGACGTGTGCTGCCGCCTCCAGGCGCAACCTCCATGATATATTGTGAAAAGGTCTCGGCAAAACCGGATAATGGCCGGGCAATGATCCAGCAGCGTGTTTTTTCCCAAAATGGCAGATAGCTTGTAACGATATCCTGCATCACCCCTTTGGGAATGACCGCATAGGCCGTTGTAAACACTGCGCGACCTGTCAGGAGCTGGCTTTGCTCAGGATGCCCGCCTTGTGGTGCGTAATATGGATTTTGGGACATGGCGGACTCCTGCATTGGTAGAAACACTATGTCCAATCTTGCCACCGGACTTCACATGTCAAGGGGAAGCGGGAAAGTCGCATCGTTATCAACGGGTCAAACGTCGCTAGAGCCTTTTCATTGA
>UCNP01000204.1 GCA_900473335.1 Hyphomicrobiales bacterium
GGCGTGGTGCACGCGTTCCACAACGTCTGCCGCCACCGTGGCTCGCGCCTGTGCACCAGTGAAAAAGGCAAAGTCGCCAAACTGGTCTGCCATTACCACCAGTGGACTTACGAACTGGACGGTCGCCTGCTGTTCGCCGGCACCGAGATGGGCGCCGACTTCGACATGAAGCAATACGGCCTCAAACCGGTGAACGTGAAAACCGCTGGCGGCTACATCTTCATCAGCCTGGCGGAGAACCCGCCGGCCATCGATGACTTCCTGTCGACGCTCAACCATTACATGGAACCGTATGACATGGAGAACACCAAGGTGGCGATTACCACCACCTTGATGGAGAAAGCCAACTGGAAACTGGTGCTGGAAAACAACCGCGAGTGCTACCACTGCAACGCGTCGCACCCGGAACTGTTGAAAACCCTGCNNCAAGGATCACGTCGCCGCCTCCGCCGCTGCCTGGGAAGCGGAAAAGATCCCTTACGCCCACGCCAGTTTCGGCTTGCGCAACCGTATCGTGCGCATGCCGCTGCTCAAGGGCACCGTGTCGATGACCCTCGACGGCAAGCAAGGCTGCGCGAAACTGATGGGCCGGATCAAGAACCCGGACCTGGGCTCGATGCGCATCCTGCACCTGCCGCATTCGTGGAACCACTGCATGGGCGATCACATCATCGTCTTCACCGTGTGGCCGATCAGCGCCCAGGAAACCATGGTCACCACCAAGTGGCTGGTGCACAAGGATGCGGTGGAAGGTGTCGATTACGACGTCGAGCGCATGCGCCAGGTGTGGGACGCGACCAACGATCAGGACCGCCGTCTGGCTGAGGAAAACCAGCGCGGGATCAACTCCACCGCTTACCAGCCGGGGCCTTACTCGAAGACCTATGAATTCGGCGTGGTCAACTTCGTCGACTGGTACAGCGAGCGGATGTTGAACAACCTCGGGGCCGAGCCTGCGCCTTCCCTCAAAGGTGTACCGGTTCAGGGCTGATCAGGAGCAAAAGATCGCAGCCTGCGGCGGCTCCTACAGGTGGAATGCATTC
>UCNP01000167.1 GCA_900473335.1 Hyphomicrobiales bacterium
GTGAGGTGATCAGAAAAGCGGGCGATGTAGAGCCGTTTCCAAGCGGAAAGATCACCTATCTCGCACCGTTGCCACTGCCCACACCGATGCCCCCTTATGGCCCACATATCGGTGAGCTCAACGATGTTTACATGGACTTCGGATTAGGCCAGCCGCAAGTTTTCATGTGGCAAATGACGTTGGGAGCGCCATTTGCTACGTCGTTCTCGGTGCTTTTTTTATTCCCAGTTATTACTGGGTTTTTGGGGATTATTTTCGGCTATGGTCAAGAAGCCATATGGGCGTCAATGCTTGCCATCTTCGAAGAGGCTTGCGAGAACACTGTATTTACCGGGCCTTTTACGCTGTTCATCGGCCTAGGCGTCTGGCACCACGTCCACAAAACCCGCGCCACCCTCATCCCAACCCGCTTCAACCGCCAACGCCGCGAAGTCTGCTTCATGCCCGAAGGCGCCACCGAACCAGTCTTCGTTCCATGGGAATCGCTCAGCGCCTGGATCATCGAAGCCAAAGGCGCCACCCAGTTTGGCATCCACCGCCAATACGGCATGGGCATCGGTTTCTACCAAGGTGAAACCCTCATAAGCCAGGAATTCCAATGCGCCGGCCTGGAGCTCGCGATCAGCCATTGGGAAGCGATTCGCGGTTACATGGAGTACGAGGTCAACGACCTCAAATCGATTCAGGATTTGCAGGATCTGCAAGGCCCGGACGACCCACCCCACGAAGGCCTGCACACTTTTCGTAACGCCTGCGCGCGGATGCATCAGCAGATCCGTGAAGGCCGCCGCTCGCGGTTGTCGGGATTTTTTTGGTACCTGTATCACGTCATGACTTTATGGACGGTTCCCAACCGTTTGGTCGAATGGGAAGTGCGCCGTCTGGAAAGAATCGGCAAGCAGGCGCTGCCGGAAGTTATGCGCGCCTGGTCCGAGCCGCTGCCGAAAGAGCAATGGGCCAAGCCCAGTGAAGAGTTGTTGCGGCTGAGCGAACAAGTGCGGCGGATGCACAAGCGCCAGCCGCATCGGCCGATTACGCAGATTTTCGCTGAGGTTTGCAGGCGGGCTGTGGACTGATGCAGAGCAGTTTTGTGACCAGAGGAGGGGAGGTTTTTTGCCTGTTTGAGCGCCTTCGCGAGCAGGCTCGCTCCCACAGGGGACCGCGCTGGATGCGGATGTTTCGGTTGATCTTGGCCGAGGTGGGAGACCCTCGGGGTGGCGGCCATTTCTCAGTTGTTGCTACCGGGTCGGTCAAGCAAAACCCGATGGTTCTGCTGGTTGAAA
>UCNP01000045.1 GCA_900473335.1 Hyphomicrobiales bacterium
TTCTTCACGGTCGACTAAAGAACGGCTCTGGGAGGAACGCTGTTCTTTAAGCGGCCGTGGCTGGGAGGAGGAGTGCCACGGACGTGGGAGGTCTGTTTAATTAGAATGCCGAAGCGGCCTTCTTCGCAACGTAAGCGATGTCACCGCGGGAGATGCCGAGGTCGTTCAGTTCACGTGCGGACAGGCGGTTCAATTCCGTGACTGTGTCACGATAGCGGCGCCAGTTGTTGTACGAGCGGATCAAGTTCATTTCACTCACCTAAAGTTCTTTTGTTTGTTGGATCATTATCGATCGGTGAGTTGGATATAGTGCAGTGCACTCAGAACTTGGAGTCACAAGTTTGCATAGCTGGTTTGCAGGAAAATGGGCCTCTAAACCACTGAAACTAAAGGTTTCTGCCATTAATTTGTCATTATCGATCTGAAATTTGAGAAAAATGCCGGATTCGGTGGTAAAACTGTCTAAGTCCGCCATATTTGTTAACGGCGACAACTGCTTCAGGCACGCGCTTTTGCGGGGGCAGGCTTTCTGGCTGGACGGCGCTGTGTGGATTTAGGATTTTTCTTTTGAGCGGTGCGGCTCTTAAGTTCCTCGTCGGCCTTCTTGGCTGCTTCTTCGCATTGCTTGCGGAATTTCTCCACCTCTTCCTCTGTCAGGTGCTCAATACCGATAAAGGCATTCTTGGCTTCGCTGACACGCACGAGTTCATCCAACTTGGCCTGAATGGCAACGCCGTCACGATTTTGCGTATTCTGGATGAGAAACACCATGAGGAAGGTCACGATGGTCGTGCCGGTATTGATGATGAGTTGCCACGTATCCGTGAAACCAAATATGGGACCGGAAACTGCCCATATTATCACGACTGCCACACAAAGAATGAAGGTTACGGGCTTGCCCGCAGCCAGAGCGACATGATTGGCAATCCTGGTGAAAAACTGGTCGAACATGCAAACCTCATTCTGATCCGCCGTCCGTGTGTTCGGCACTCAATAACTTTTGAACGTGGCTGTTGGTTCCGCGAAAGGAAACCAGCATGTGTCTGCGCTTCCAGGGTGGTCAAGAAACGTCCGGGAGCGTATGCTTGATCATGCAGGTTGAGGTCCCTAGTGACCCGTCCATGGTCGCTAAGCGCCTTTTCCGCCCTGAACTTATGGGAGGATTTGAGATGGCGAATTTCCATGTGATTGCCGGCGCTGATTCCCGCGTTGCCTATCCTGATGTGCGCAAGATTACCGTCGGGGATGTTTTCACGGCGCTGCGTAAAGGCCTGGACGATTTTTGGGAGAAGCCCTCGCATTATGTCTTTCTCTGCCTGATTTATCCGGTGGCCGGACTGGTGCTTATACGGTGGTCGTCCGGCGCCAACACCCTGCCACTGATTTTCCCGCTCATGTCCGGTTTCGTGCTGATCGGCCCTCTCGCAGCAATCGGGCTTTATGAAATAAGCCGCAGGCGGGAACGCGGGATGGACACATCCTGGCGGCATGCAACGCAAGTGGTACATTCACCCGCCATTCCATCTATTCTCGCCGTGGGTGCGATGCTGGTTGCAATCTTCGTCGCCTGGCTGCTGATTGCACAAGCGCTTTATGTGAACCTTTTTGGCGATACGCCCCCAGCTTCCATTGCGGTTTTCATGGATCAGGTTTTCTATACGCCTCAAGGCTGGCGGATGATAATACTTGGCAATGCAATCGGTTTCGTCTTCGCCGCCTTCGTGCTTTGCACGACGGTGATCGCCTTTCCATTCCTGCTTGACCGGGATGGCGGCGCTTATGCGGCGATAGCCACGTCAGCGCGCGTAGTGGCGAAAAACCCGCTACCCATGATCGTTTGGGGCTTGATTGTCGCCGCACTGCTGTTTGTGGGCTTCGCAACATTGTTCGTGGGTCTGGCGGTCTTCATCCCCGTGCTCGGACATGCCACCTGGCACCTTTATCGCGCAGTTGTTCCGGCGCACGAAATGTAACTCCTTGCGCCTGAAGGGCGGGCTCTAATCTTCAAAGCGGGTCGTGGCGTTGCGATCATGCTCGTATTTATGCTTGGTCGGGAAGGGCGGCAACCAGGATTCGCGGCGGGCGACCCAGCTTTCATAAGTCGGTGTGAGTTGGTCAATATCGTCCAATGAACCAATGTTCACTTCGATTTCGTCGTCGGTGCGGGCCGCTGCAAATAGCAATTATGGTGAGGCAGCTTTGAATGCTCTGGGAGCACTGCCGGGAGGCGTTGTAACACGCGCTATTGGCGTGGCTGGAAAGGCTGCAAAACAAGGAAAAAACTTTGCAAGTAAAGGCACTTTCATTTATAATGTGCCAGATAAACCACTCCGTCATTTCGGATTGGATTACCCTCATGGAGCGTCTGCTGATGCAACCGGAAAACTCACCCACGACATTGATGAACGAGAAATTACCGCAAGATATGTCACCGGTCGAAAGACTGTTGGCGGAAGCGACGCCCCAATACCAGCGGAAGTATATGACGCCCTTGCAGAGGCAACAACGGGCAGACGCCCTCAGGCGGTTGCGCGCCGCGAGATTGGCGGGGACGCAGGACGGTACGTGGTAACAACCGACCGAAGGTCGGGGGAAGTTATAGGCAGAGACATATTCTTTGATAAGTCTTTACCGCCTCGTAAATCGGAAAATGTAAGAGCGCATGAACTAGGCCACGCTCTTGATGAGATTAGCGGCTCGATGCCAATTGATGGACTGAACGACGAGCTTCGGATCATTTATAATGATCTGAATAATCCGCAAAGTTATGGCAAATTATTTGACCCTGAGAACGCTGGATACCGTTCTAAAGACAAAGTTGGGAGAGAACTGGTTGGGGAGGCATTTCGTGCTTACGGGCAAAATGCCAACTACATCAAAACTGTAGCGCCGAAGACGGCTGCACGTATTCGTGAATACGTCAATAGCAATCCAAACCTAAAGAATATTATCCAGTTTAACACTCTTGCCGCTGGCGGGGTTGGTACCGCCACAATGGCGCCGGATGAAGCAAAGGCAGGGCAGTTAGTGCGATCTGCTGTGATGTAGGGAAACGCCTATAGCGCCTGTCCTGTTTTACTGCCGATAAACGCTTCCCGATGTATACGAACCCAGCTTTCAACATCCATTGGCCGAAAGCTTTCCAGACCCGATTGCGGTGCGAAGGGCTGTGCAAGAATAGTTTCGGCCTCTTCGGGATGGGCTGCAAAATACCGGAACTTCGAAGCGACGCGGTGCCCGACCCCTTCGCCCATGGCCTGATCGACCTCGCGCTCGAATTCAGCCAGCGGCTGGCCACGATAGTGGATCGTACGGCCGAGGCCGGCGCTGACACGGGCGGCCAACTCATCGCCCGTGAGGCTTTCCGGCCCGGCAATGCGATAATCGCCACCCATTGCGTTGCGCTCCAGCAGCGTCAGAGCTGCTTCGGCGCAATCGTCGGCGGAAGTCCACGCAATGCGCTGTGAGGCTGGGATCGGTGGCGCGAATACGCCGTCCATCATGATCTCTGCCAGCGCCGAGGGTTTTAGCATATTATCGAGATACATGGTCGGGCGCAGTACCGCGAACGGCAGTCCGGAGGCGCTCGCTGCATCCTCGATTAACTGGTTGGCGACGAAGCTCGGCTCTTCACAAAATGCCGGCCGGCTGGCGCTGGCAAGCTTAAGGATGAAGGATTCGACGCCCGTGGCCTTGAAAGCGGCGAGTGCGTTTTCTACCTGCGCCACCATCCCTTCGGCCGTGCCGATCGGCACCTGAAGCACGGCGTGGTCGATGCCTATGCAGGCGGTGCGTAGCGATCTGGCATCGCCGAGATCACCTTCCGTCAGTTCGACGCCCGTTGCTTCAAGCGTCGTCGCACGCCTCCTGTCACGCACCAGGGCGCGGACCTTAAGGCCGCGCGTCTGAGCGGCGCGCAACACGGCTCCGCCCTGTATGCCGCCGGCGAGAAAAACGAGAATGGGTTTTGATCGGTCGATCATCGACATGGAACTGCTCCTTCCAAAACAGTCTGTCGGTGCACATATCGTTTAAGGCACCGATCAGACCCGAAAGCACGACATGCGTGCAGGGACTGTCGGGGAACGCACCTTGGATGATGCGAAGAGAGCTTTCCTGAAAATTTGGAAAGGGCTTGGGCCTACCCAGACCAAGCCAGCCATTTCGACACCAATAATTATACCGACGGTGTTTCTCTCGTCAATCTGGATTTTATCACGCAATGACTTTCGCAAACCGGGATGCCGGAATAGCGCCCCTGATTCAGATACGTTCGGCGCTGTGACTTTCAGAGCACGTTAAAGCTGAAGATGAAGCTTGCAATGTTGCTAAGTGATGGCGCGCCCGAAAGGATTCGAACCTCTGACCCCCAGATTCGTAGTCTGGTGCTCTATCCAGCTGAGCTACGGGCGCGTGCCACAAATGCGCGTTGGTCTGCGCAGGGCGGTTCCTAATTGGTTGGCTGCGTAAATGCAAGCCGGTTTCCAAAAAAACCGCAACTATTTGTTCTTAAAGATTGCGACCTATTGCCAGATACTTGTCGCGGCGGTCCTGACGAAGGGCGTCGCGGTCCATATTCCCCATGGATTTCAGCGCAACATTGATGATATTTCCGGTCGCTTCAATCGCCGCATCGCGGCCGCGATGGGCGCCGCCGAGAGGCTCTGGAATAATGCCGTCAATGATCTTCAATTCGTAAAGATCCTGCGCGGTGATGCGCATAGATGTCGCCGCATCCTTGGCTCTGGTCGAATCATGCCAGAGAATCGATGCGGCACCTTCCGGTGAAATAACCGAATAGATGGAATGTTCGAGCATATAGACGCGGTTGGCCGTGGCGATGGCGATAGCACCGCCCGAGCCGCCTTCGCCGATGATGACGGAAACGATTGGCACTTTCACATTGAGGCAGGCGGCCGTCGAGCGCGCAATGGCCTCGGCCTGGCCGCGTTCCTCGGCGGCAATGCCTGGAAACGCGCCTGCGGTGTCGACAAGCGTCAGCACGGGCAGGTTGAACCGGTCTGCAAGTTCCATGATACGCACAGCCTTGCGATAGCCTTCGGGCATGGCCATGCCGAAATTGTGCTTCAGGCGCGTTTTGGTATCGCTGCCTTTTTCCTGTCCAATGACGGCAACGGCCTGACCGTTAAACCGGGCAAGACCAGCCTGAACCGCATCATCATCGGCATAGTTGCGATCACCTGCCAGCGGTGTGAAATCGGTAAAGAGCCTTGCAATGTAATCCACGCAATGGGGCCGGTCCGGATGACGGGCGATCTGCGCCTTCTGCCAAGGGGTGAGCTTGCGGTAAAGATCGCGCAATGCTTCGCCCGAGCGTTTTTCAAGCCGCGATATTTCGTCATTGGTGTCGAGCGCGCCGCCTTCTTCTGCAAGCTTTTTCAGCTCAAGAATCTTGCCATCGAGATCGGCAACCGGCTTTTCAAAATCAAGATAGTTGTACATGGACTGAATATCTGCCTGCAAAAAGGTGGATTTTTCAAAGCCTAACTGGCTGTTGCGCGCGCTTATGTCAAGGAACCATGGCTCAGATGAGGCATCAGCCAAGCAACTTATACGGTGAATTCCGGCAAAGGTGTGGTGTTTAATCAGCCAGAGGGTGATGCTCTGTGACAAGCCGGTGTAAGCGCTCTTCCATCACATGGGTGTATATTTGAGTGGTGGAAATATCCGAATGGCCGAGCAATTGCTGTACGGCACGCAGATCAGCGCCGTTCTGGAGCAAATGACTGGCAAAGGCGTGACGCAACACATGGGGCGAGATCGATGAGGTTTTAAGCCCCGCACGGGCAGCCAGCCCCTTAAGCTCACGTCCAAAGACCTGACGCGCCAGAAAGCCGCTTTCCGAGACTGCCGGAAAAAGCCACGGGCTTTCGCATAAGCCGGGCAGGGAATCACGCAATTCGAGATATTTCATCATGGCGGTACGGGCCTTGCCGGAAAGCGGAACCATGCGGTCCTTCGACCCTTTGCCACGTACCATCAAAAAGCGATTGTCCGAGCGCGCGACAGTAACGGGCAGGCCAACAAGCTCAGAGACACGCAGGCCCGTTGCATAGAGGATTTCCAGCAATGCATGCAGGCGCAGGGCCTGCAAATGCGCTGCGTTTGAAGCTTTTGCGTCGAGCGTTTCCTCTTCTGCCCGGGCAAGCAGCTTTTCAACATCCGCCTCACTCATGATTTTCGGCAGGGAACGATCCTTTTTCGGCGCATCAAATGTGCTGGTCGGATCATCCGCACGAATATTCTCCATATAAAGGAAACGGAAAAATTGACGAAGCGCCGACAGTCTGCGGGCCTGCGAGGTTGCGGCAAAGCCGCGATTGGCAATATCGTCGAGATAGGTGCGAATGGTGACCGGCTCCGCCAGAGGCAGCTGTATGCCGGTGCCAGCGCTGAAGGAAGCGGCATCCTCAAGATCACGCCGGTAAGAATCGAGCGTGTTTTGCGCCGCGCCCCGTTCGGCACTCATCATTTCAAGAAAATTCTCGATGGCTGCTGAAGCGCGCATGATTTTACTTTGGTTGTTGAGGTTTCGGATTGAGTTTTTCGTTTGGCACGCGAATGGTCATTTCGGTCTGGGTCGGGTGAACAAAGGTCACGAGCGCAACCATTCCCGCATAGACAAGCCCCGCAAGGATGGCGAGGGTGATGATAAGTCGCGTGAGTGTCGGCATTTTCTCTATCGAACAGGCTGGATTGATCTGTTCCATAATCTTGGACTGAAACTCTTAATAATTTGATGGATGGTTGAATCGGCTGCGCGGATGATCGAACAACGCGAACTGCTCATGCAAAAAGCAAAATTGGCTGCCCCTCAACCATAGTCTGCTTGACTGGATCAAGGTTTTCCTGTCGAAACGCAATCATGAATACGGTTGAAGAAGTACCTCTGCCAGACGAGACGCCTGAGCTGGCAAAATCCATCCGCGAGCGGCTTGGCACGCGTTCGATTGTGCTTGTCGGATTGATGGGCGCAGGTAAATCCACGGTGGGTAAGAAGCTCGCATCGCTGGTTGAGCTGCCCTTTTTCGACGCGGATCACGAGATTGAAAAAGTCTCGACAATGACCATTCCCGAACTGTTCGAAGCCTATGGCGAGGCTGAGTTCCGCGATCTTGAGCGGCGGGTCATTGCGCGCATGCTGGAAGAGGGGCCAATTGTTCTGGCAACAGGTGGCGGCGCCTATATGAATGAGCAAACACGAGAATCAATTGCAGCCACGGGTGTCTCCGTATGGTTGAAGGCAGAGCTTGATGTCTTGATGTCGCGCGTTGTGCGCAAGCAGAACCGGCCGCTCTTGAAAAATAGTGACCCGCGCGGTGTGATGGAGCGGCTTATGGGCGAGCGCTATCCGATTTATGCACTTGCCGATCTCACGATCAACTCACGGGAAGAAAAGAAAGAAATTATCGCATTTGAGGCGATGCAGGCCATTGCAGGGCATCTGGGCGGGCAGAACCACTCAGATGAAAGCAACACGAATGAGGCAGCCAAACCATGACAGATCATGCGACAAGCACCATTGTCCCCGTCAAGCTGGGTAATCGGTCTTACGATATTCTGATTGGCGCTGGTTTGATCGAGCGTGCAGGGCATGAGATTGTCTCGCGGGCCGGAAAGACCATGCGGGCAGCCATTGTCAGCGATGAAACTGTTGCCGGGCTGCATCTTGAAAGGCTTCAGGTCGGGCTCACTGCCGCAGGGATAGAATCGACGCCGGTGTTGGTAGCGCCGGGCGAACAATCGAAATGTTTTGCGACACTGGAAACCGTTACCAATGCCATTCTGGCGGCGCGGCTCGAACGCGGCGATATTGTCATCGCTTTCGGTGGCGGTGTCATTGGTGACCTTGCCGGTTTTGCGGCTGGCATTGCCCGGCGCGGCATGGGGTTTGTGCAGATACCCACATCCTTGCTCGCGCAGGTCGACAGTTCTGTCGGCGGCAAGACCGGAATCAACACGGTACATGGCAAAAATCTCGTCGGTGTTTTTTATCAACCGCAGCTCGTGCTGGCTGATACGGATATTCTGAACACGCTCTCCTTGCGGGAATTTCGCGCAGGATATGCGGAAGTTGCCAAATATGGCCTGATAGACCGCCCTGATTTCTTCTCCTGGCTGGAGGCGAACTGGCGCGGCATTTTCGATGGCGGGCCGGAACGGACCGAGGCGATTGCCATAGCATGCCAGTCAAAAGCCGATGTCGTTGAACGCGACGAGTTTGAAATGGGGGACAGGGCGCTGCTCAATCTTGGCCATACATTCGGCCATGCGCTTGAGACCGCAACCAAATATGATTCCAAGCGTCTGGTTCATGGCGAGGGTGTTTCGATCGGCATGGTTTTGGCGCATCAGTTTTCGGCCAAGATGAATCTGGCAAGCCCGGATGATGCATTGCGGGTGGAAAAGCATTTGCGCGCCGTAGGATTACCGGTTTCCATTGATGCGATACAAGGCGAACTTCCACCAGCGGAAAAACTGATGGAATATATTGCGCAGGATAAAAAGGTGGCGCGTGGCGCGCTTACCTTTATCCTGACACGCGGGATCGGCCAGTCATTCATCGCCAAAGATGTCCCGCCATCGGCGGTCTTGAGCTTCCTGAAGGAGAAACATCCCGCATGACCTTGGAACTCTGGATTTTCTGCGGTGTAATTCTGGGTCTTATCCTGATGTCCGCTCTTTTTTCAGGGTCTGAGACGGCATTGACAGCGGTGTCGCGGGCTCGCATGCATCGGCTCGCCAATCACGGCGATGAGCGTGCGGGAATTGTCGAAAACCTTATCGCAAAGCGCGACAGGCTGATCGGCGTCATGCTGATCGGAAACAATCTCATCAATATTCTTGCATCATCGCTGACGACCAGCATGTTGCTCGATCTGTTCGGTCAGGCTGGCGTTGCCTATGCGACTGCCATCATGACGGTCCTGCTGGTGATTTTTGCAGAGGTTCTGCCAAAATCCTGGGCAATATCGAGTCCCGAGCGCAATTCGCTTGCTCTGGTGCGGTTTGCGCAGGGCGCGGTTTTGATATTTGGTCCGGTTTCCGATGTGGTGAACTGGATCGTGCGCAAGATACTTGCGATCTTCGGGATCAGTCTTGCCGCGGGAACCTCAATGTTTTCCGCGCAGGAAGAGTTGCGCGGCGCGGTCGATCTTCTTCACAAGGAAGGCTCGGTTGTAAAGGGTGACCGGGACCAGATTGGCGGCTTGCTCGATCTGCGCGAGCTTGAAGTCTATGATGTGATGATCCATCGCACTGATATGGATTCAGTCAATGCCGACGATCCGATAGAAACAATCATCACCGAGATTCTTGCCAGCCATCACACACGCATTCCCGTTTGGAAGGATACAAACGACAATTTTGTCGGGGTTGTTCATACCAAGGATCTTGTGCGGGCGATCAGGGATGCGGACCGGGATTTCTCCAAGATCAATATTATGAAAGTTGCAACCAAGCCGTGGTTTGTGCCGGACACGACCACGCTTCAGGACCAGCTCAATGCATTTTTGCGGCGCAAAGCTCATATAGCAATCGTTGTTGATGAATATGGCGATGTGCAGGGGCTGATCACGCTTGAAGATATTCTTGAGGAGATTGTCGGTGATATTGCCGACGAGCATGACATCGATATGCAGGGCGTGCGCCCGCAGCCGGATGGTTCAATTCTTGTCGATGGCTCGGTGCCTATCCGAGATCTCAATCGCGCGCTGGACTGGAACCTGCCGGACGCCGAGGCAACGACCATTGCCGGGCTTGTCATTCACGAGACACAGAGCATTCCGAAGGAAAAGCAGGCTTACACCTTCCATGGCAAGCGCTTCACGATCATCAAGCGCGAGAAGAACAGGATAACAAAATTGCGCATTCGGCCAATCGAGGATCCGGAGAAGCCGGTTTAACGCCGTGTTGCTTCGCCAGGGGCGGAGGGTTCAAGCGCCAAGGCATGGACGCTTCCCTTCAATTCTGCTTCGAGAACTTCATTGATTGCGCGGTGGCGTTCGACACGCGACATGCCGGAAAAAGCCTCCGCGACAATCCGCACGCGAAAATGCGTTTCGCCAGAACCGTCAAATGTGCCATGATGCTCGCTGTCAGAATGATGGTGGCCTGCGTGAAGGTGGCTTTCATTGATGACAGCCAATGAAACGGGATGGAAAGCCTGTGTCAGTTTGTTTTCGATCGCGGACTGAGTGGACATTTCATTCTCCTGCGCCCATATGGTAGTTTCATTTGGCAAATCCGAACATGTTCATAAATTTACCGCCATTTCAGGCGTTAGGTCATAAATCATGTCCGAATGTCAATTCACGCCAAGCCAAGATAAACGTATTCGATGACGACAAGTTCTAAATATTTCGACAGCATCCGTATCCGCCCGAAAAAGGCGGAAGAGGAGAAATCGCGCACGCCCATATGCCAGTGGGACGGCTGCGAGAAACCCGGCCCTCACCGCGCCCCTGTTGGCCGCGAGAAGGAAGGCGAGTTCTTCCATTTCTGCATAGACCATGTGCGCGAGTATAATAAGGGCTATAATTATTTCTCCGGCCTGTCAGATGCAGAGGTTGCGCGCTATCAGAAGGAAGCGCTGACAGGCGACCGCCCGACATGGACGGTTGCGGGTCTACCGGGCAGCGGGGCCGGGCCCAGCGCCAGCACCCGCGCGCAGGCCGGCGCCAGCGCCAAGACATCGCCGGATTTTTCCAAATTGCGATCGGGACGTGCTGCCTACCAAAACAGGTTCCGTGACCCCAATAGTGTTTTCAATAATGCACGTGTCCATGTGCGCAAATTGAAGCCGCTGGAGTCAAAAGCGCTGGATACGCTTGGACTAGGTGCAAAAGCCACTGGCGAAGATATAAAGTCGCGCTATAAAGAACTGGTGAAGCGCCACCACCCCGATGCAAACGGCGGTGATCGGGCTTCCGAGGATCGTTTCCGTGACGTAATCCAGGCCTATCAATTGCTCAAGACGGCTGGTTTCTGCTAACCACCATGGGCTGAATTCAGAATCTCGTTGCGGGGTTCGCTATTTTTATGCGTCTGCGCATGCAGTCGCGCTGGAGGCATGATGAATAAGGTTGATCGCGATATTGCGAATTTGCCGGATACAACAGTTTCTGTAGAAAAGCTTTTCGGATTCCAGTCCGACATGATGGTCCCGGCCTATAAGGCCGGGGATGCCTATGTCCCGGAAATCGATCCGGACTATCTGTTCGACAAGGCAACGACGCTCGCCATTCTGGCAGGTTTTGCCTTCAACCGGCGCGTTATGGTTTCCGGCTATCACGGCACGGGTAAATCCACGCATATTGAACAGGTCGCTGCGCGCCTCAACTGGCCCTGCGTTCGCGTCAATCTCGACAGTCACGTCAGCCGTATCGATCTGGTCGGCAAGGATGCAATTGTGGTGAAAGAGGGCATGCAGGTTACGGAATTCCGCGACGGCATTCTTCCTTGGGCCTATCAGCACAATGTTGCTCTGGTTTTTGACGAATATGATGCCGGTCGTCCGGATGTTATGTTCGTTATCCAGCGCGTGCTGGAATCATCCGGCCGCCTGACGCTTCTGGACCAGAGCCGCGTTATCCGCCCGCACCCTGCCTTCCGCCTGTTTGCTACGGCCAATACGGTCGGTCTGGGCGATACGACAGGTCTTTATCACGGCACGCAGCAGATCAACCAGGCCCAGATGGATCGCTGGTCCATCGTGACGACGCTGAATTATCTGCCGCATGACAATGAAGCGGCAATCGTCGCTGCCAAGGCCAAGCATTATCAGAACAAGGAAGGCAAGGAGATCGTCTCCAAGATGGTCCGCGTTGCTGACATGACCCGTGCGGCGTTTATCAATGGCGATCTTTCGACAGTGATGAGCCCGCGTACGGTGATCACCTGGGCAGAAAATGCCGATATCTTCAAGGATGTCGGTTTTGCATTCCGTCTGACCTTCCTGAACAAGTGCGATGAATTGGAGCGTCCAATCGTTGCCGAGTTCTATCAGCGCGCCTTTGGCAAGGAACTGCCTGAATCCACAGCCAATGTGGTTATGGGCTAAGAGTACAGCATAGATGGCAGGTCCGGGAGACAATTCACGTGCGGTATCCAAAGGTCCGGTAGATAGCGAGCCCTTCAAGCGCGCTGTCACGGCCTGTATGCGTGCAATTGCCGGCGACCATGAACTGGAAGTCGGCTTTGGCAATGATAAGCCTGCGCTGACCGGCCATCGTGCCCGTCTGCCTGATCTACCCAAACGTCCCACGGCCAATGATATAGCCATTACGCGTGGTATAGGCGATTCAATGGCATTGCGTCAGGCCTGTCATAATGATCGTATTCACGCGACGCTCGCGCCGGAAGGCAAGCAGGCGAGGGCAATCTTCGATGCGGTTGAACAGGCTCGCGTCGAAGCTATCGGCTCTTTGCGCATGGAAGGCGTGGCGGAAAATCTGAACTCCATGCTGGCGGATAAATATGCCCGCGCCAATTTTCCTGCGATCACGGACAAGGCAGAAGCTCCGCTTGAAGAAGCTGTCGCCTTGCTGGTGCGTGAAAAGCTGACGGGGCGCAAGGCCCCGGAATCAGCGGGCAATGTGCTCGATCTCTGGCGTGACTGGATCGAGGAAAAGGCTGCAACCGATCTTGATCATCTGTCCGACAAGATCAATGATCAGAATGCATTTGCGCGCGTTGTCCGCGAAATGCTGGCCTCAATGGAAATGGCGGAAGAACTGGCGCAGGAAAGCCAGGACGACGACAGCCAGAATAATGAGGAAGACCAGCCAGAGCCCGAAGAAAATAATGAGGGTGGGTCTGACGAGGACGAAGGCAGCGATTCGTCTGAAAGTGATGATTCCGACACGTCCAGCGATGACAGTCAGGCAGGTGAGACAGAAGCTGCGGACGCTTCATCCGACGATATGGATGAGGATTCGGATGCTGATGCGGAGATTCCGGGCGAAGCAAGGCGCCCTAACCAGCCTTTCTCCAATCTTGGGGCTGAAAGCGGGTATAAGGTCTATACGCAGGAATTTGACGAGACGACCGACGCGGAAGAGTTGTGCGACGAGGCAGAGCTTGAACGTTTGCGCGCATTTCTCGACAAGCAGCTCGCCAATCTATCCGGCGTTGTCGGCCGTCTGGCCAATAGGCTTCAGCGCCGCCTGATGGCGCAACAGAATCGCTCGTGGGACTTCGATCTGGAAGAGGGCTATCTCGATAGCGCCCGGCTTGTGCGCGTCGTTATCGATCCCACTCAGCCCCTCTCCTACAAGATGGAGCGCGACACGGATTTCCGCGACACGGTGGTTACGCTGCTGATCGATAATTCCGGCTCCATGCGTGGTCGCCCGATTACCGTAGCTGCCACTTGCGCCGATATTCTCGCCCGCACACTGGAGCGCTGCGGCGTGAAGGTTGAAATTCTCGGCTTTACTACAAAGGCGTGGAAGGGTGGACAAGCGCGTGAGGCGTGGCTGGAACGGGGCAAGCAGGCCAATCCCGGTCGCCTGAATGATTTGCGCCATATTGTTTACAAACGCGCTGACGCACCATGGCGGCGCTCACGGCGCAATCTCGGCCTGATGATGCGCGAAGGACTGCTCAAAGAGAATATTGACGGCGAGGCGCTGATCTGGGCGCACCAACGTCTGCTGGCGCGTCCTGAACAGCGCCGCATTCTGATGATGATTTCCGATGGTGCTCCCGTTGATGACAGTACCTTATCAGTCAATCCGGGCAATTATCTTGAGCGGCATTTGCGTGCGGTGATTGAAGAGATTGAAACCAAATCGCCAGTCGAGCTTATCGCTATCGGTATTGGCCATGATGTGACGCGCTATTACCGCCGTGCGGTGACGATCGTGGACGCAGAAGAGCTGGCGGGTGCGATGACCGAACAACTCGCTTCCCTGTTTGAAGAGCAAGGACGCGCGGCAGCCAAAAAAGCTGGACGCCGATAAAATGAAGTCAGTGGCGCTACGTTGCTGGCGCGTCTGGTTGACACTGATCTTTGCGATGACGGCCTCCCTGGCTTTGGCGGAAGAGCCGGGGGTTTTGTCGCTACAGGTTAAATCCCGCACCATTTCCAATTTTCAGCTTGGCTCTACCGAAAGCCGTTTTGGTCCGCTTGAATTTGTCGGCGGCTTGGACATGTCGTCTACGAGTGCCCGATTTGGCAGCATGTCCGCATTTCATTTTCTCGATGCGGGACAACGTTTCCTTGGTGTTACCGATACGGGCTCGTGGTTTGCCGGTCGAATCCTGCGCGATGCAGAAGGAAGGCCGGCCTCGGTTGCGGATTACAGACTGGCTCCCATTCTTGGAGAAGATGGCTTGCCGGTTGATGGCAAGCGGGATTCCGATGCAGAGGGCATGAATATCTCGGGCAGGACCGTAACTGTGTCTTTCGAGCGTAATCACCGGATTGCTGAATATAGGCTTGATCCGGAGAATTTTGCCTCGTTGCCAAGAATTCTGCCACTCCCCATTCCAAGAGAAGAATTGAGGACCAATCGCGGCATTGAAACCATTGCTTACGCCCCTGCGGATGGTCCGCTGCGTGGCGCAAGGGTGGCTGCGACTGAGATGAGCCTGAACAAGGCGGGGGATATTTTTGCTGCCGTGCTTGAAGGGCCGCGCAAAGGAATATTCCACGTCAAGCGCAGGGATGGCTTTGACATTAGCGATGGCGACTTTCTGCCGGGTGGTGATCTTCTGCTGCTCGAGCGCAAATACAGCTTCATAACCGGCATAAGCATACGCCTTCGGCTAATTCCGGGCGATATGATCAAGCCGGATGCGACCGTTGATGGACGTATAATTTTCAATGCCGATCTGAGTTACCAGATCGACAATTTGGAAGGGTTGGACGTTTGGCAGGCTGCGGATGGCTCCACGCGCATATCGATGGTTTCAGACGATAATTTTTCAGTGGTCCAAAGGAATCTTTATTTGGAGTTCCGGCTGGCCGAGTAGATGGCGGGTGCGAATATGGCGAGGATGGCGCCATAGGGCACCAGCATGACCACAGCCATGACGACTTTGACCAGCAGATCGCCAAAGCCCAGCGATGCCCATAGGGGAATTTCCGTGCCGAAGAACGGCACTGGCATTGCCAGCGACGAATCGGGCTGGCCCGTGATTGCGTCAATCCATGCAAACCGTGCGGCAAAAGCGATGGAGAAGAACAGCAGCGTGTCCAGCAAAGACCCGAAGATTGCCGATGCGAAGGGCGCTTTCCACCAGGTCAACTGGCGTAGCTTGTTGAATACCGTGATATCGAGAAGCTGGGCTGTGAGGAAGGCGGTGCCGGAGGCAATAGCGATACGCGGTGTTGCCAGCCAGATTGACAGGACAACGGCAATGGCAAAACCCGCATAGACAACGCGCCGGGCGAAGACAGGGCCAAATCTGCGATTCGAAAGATCATTGACCAGAAAAGCGATCGGATAGGTGAACGCGCCATAGGTGAGAATCTCACCCAATCCAAAATGATTGAAAGGATATTGCACGAGGAAATTGGATGCAGCCACGACTGCGCACATGGCGAAAACGGGCAAAACAAAATCAGACAGGGAATAAGCGCGGCTGAGCGGCATTTTTTTATCCTGGGTAATGGAACCAGCAACAATAAGGCCAGCATATGCTGGCCCCCATGATCAAGCAATGAAGAAGCGCTGATTAAGCAGCAGCAACCGGAGCTTCAAGAAGCTTCTTGGCAATCTGGCGCTTCAGGAGACGAGCGCGCTGTGACAGCTCCTTCTCGTCAGCCTTTACCAGGAATGCATCCAGACCACCGCGGTGCTCAACGCTGCGAAGCGCATGGGCTGTAACGCGCAGACGATAGCTTTGACCCAAAGCTTCGGAGATCAGCGTTACCTGGCAAAGATTTGGCAAAAAGCGGCGGCGCGTACGATTGTTCGCGTGGCTCACATTGTTGCCGTACTGGACCGACTTTGCGGTCAATTCACATGTGCGGGACATTGGGTCTCACCTTTAAATTTCATTCCCGCCGATCCAAATTCTGCCCTGTGCCATCGCATGTTGCCACGCAGCGGCTCAGCTTTCGGAAAGGCGGCCTATTGGGAAGTTGCGTTTCTATAGTGATATGAGCCTTACGCGTCAAGTGTATATATGTGTTGTTTGGGCCATCCACTGTGCATTTCGTCAAGATCGGGCCGAGTTTAACACAACTTTGCCAGCTTTATAAACCAGCAATTACAATCAGGGACTGTGTTTGACAGGAATAGGACAAATGAAAGCCAGAGGGCATTTCTCCAATCGATCATTATTGGCGCTTTGCCTTGCCGTATCCGCCGGCATGGTGGCCAGTTCTGCTGAGGCCGCGCAAGCCTATAAGTCCGAATATCGTGTTTCACTCTATGGTCTGACGATTGCGAAAGCCAATTTTTCGACAAATGTCTCCGACAGCCGTGCCTATGAGGTCAGCGGCAAGCTGATGAGTTCGGGACTTGGCAGTCTTTTCGACGATACGAGCGGGACACTGGATGCCAAGGGGCAATATGGCGAGGCCGGTCCGGTGCCGGGCTCCTATGTGGTGAAATACAAGCATGGCAAGCGCGACAAGACGACATCAATTGCATTTACAAATGGCAATGTGACAGAGACGCTTAACGTGCCGCCCATCAAGAAGAAGAAAAATTGGGTGGAGTTGAAACCCGAGGATCTGAAATCTGTCGCTGATCCGATTTCCGGTGTCATGGTGGCGGCGCATAATCTGGATCAGGTCTGTACCAAGACCTTGCAGATGTATGATGGCCAGACGCGCATTGATCTCAAATTGTCGCCGGAGGGCAGGGCGCGGCCATTTACAACCGAGGGGTTCAAGGGCGATGCTATTACCTGCACAGCGAAATTCGTGCCGATTTCCGGGTATCAATCGGGGCGAAAAGCCATTGAATATCTGAAAAACTCCAGCAAGATCAGTATGACCTTTGCATCGCTTGGCAAGTCCGGTATCTATTCGCCTGTGCAGGCGAAAATCGGCACGCAGATCGGTACGGTGAATGTTTACGCAACCCGTTTCGAGATGACACAATAAGCGGCCATGTGCCGCCTGTTGATTTGGGGGCGGCGTGGCTACATTCATCGGGTTTCTTGCGGTCATTATGTGGGCGATGCTCGCCCTGTTCACGGATGTATCAGGCAAGGTGCCGCCATTCCAGCTGACAGCAATGACATTTGCCATAGGCGCCAGTCTCGGACTGATATCGTGGAGTTGGCGTCCGGGTGCAGCCAGAAATTTGCGTCAGCCGCTCAAGGTCTGGATGCTCGGCGTTATCGGCCTGTTCGGCTATCATTTTCTTTACTTTACCGCGCTGCGTAATGCACCGGCAGTTGATGCAAGCCTCATTGCCTATTTGTGGCCTCTGTTCATCGTGGTTGGTTCGGCGCTGATGCCGGGGGAACGTCTGCGCTGGTTTCATATAGTCGGGACATTGCTTGGCCTGTCCGGCACAGTCTTGATCATCACCAAAGGCGGCGGGTTGGGTTTCGATCCGCAATATAGTTTCGGCTATGCGATGGCTGGCCTTTGCGCGCTCACATGGGCGGCTTATTCGCTGCTCTCACGGCGTTTTGCCGAAGTGCCGACCGACGCAGTAACGGGTTTTTGCATCGCAACGTCGATCCTCTCGCTGATCTCTCATCTGTTTCTTGAGCAAACCATATGGCCGGAAGGGCTTGTTCAGTGGTTGGCAGTTTTGGGGCTTGGGCTTTTTCCGGTCGGCGCTGCATTCTACGTATGGGATTACGGCGTCAAGCGCGGCAATATTCAGGTGCTGGGCGCATCCAGCTATGCCGCGCCGCTACTATCGACGCTTGTATTGATCATTGCTGGTGTGACCGAGCCAACAACACGGATATTGCTTGCATGTGCCTTGATCACTTCAGGCGCGGTGCTTGCTGCCAAGGATATGCTGCTCAAGAAAAATCAAGGCTCCCAGCCGGGCTCAGCCAATTCGAATTGAGCAAAGTTGAAGCCCGGAGCGACCGTACAGCCAACCAGTGTCCAGTCGCCAAGGCTTTTCGCCATCTGCCAGTGCCCTGCGGGAACAACCGCCTGTGGGCGCTGCCCATTGGCAAGGTCCATTCCAAGTATTTGGGTGGTCACGGGTTCTTTGCCGGAGGTTATGGAAAGTTCCAGCGCCGCACCGCCATAATAGTGCCAGACCTCCGATGCGTCCTTGACGCGGTGCCAGGCGGATATTTCACCCTTTTCAAGCAGGAAATAGATTGCCGTGGAGTGGCCACGTTTGCAGACCTGCGGTTCCGCCTTGTTGTCGCGGAAGGTTTCAATATAGGCGCCCCCTTCCGGATGAGGTTCAAGCCCGAGAATATCCTTGATCTGTTGTGCTGTCAGTTCCATCAGAAATGATCCTTCCGCTTGCGAATCTCCGCAAAGACAGCCTCGTCGCTGGCGTCGGTCATTTTAAGGTTTCTGCGAATGGCAGGATCGTGCCAACGCAGAAATGGATTGGTTGCCATTTCGCGCAAGATTGTTGTGGGCAAAGTGGGTTGCCCTGCGGCACGAAGGGTGGCGATTTCCTTGGCGCGCTCTTTCAGGGCTGAATTATCAGGGTCGATGGATAAGGCAAAACGCGCATTGCTTTCGCTATATTCATGTCCGCAATAGACCTGAGTATCGCCTGGCAGCGACACCAGCTTTTGCAAAGAGTTGAACATGATTGCCGGCGTGCCTTCCAGAAGACGACCGCAGCCAAGCGAGAATAATGTATCACCCGCAAAGAGCACCTTTGCAGCAGGAATAAAGAACGAGATTTCCCCCTTTGTATGTCCGGGAGTGGAAATCACCTGAATGTCAAAACTGCCAAATTGAAAATGATCGCCATCGCGCAGGGTGCGATCAATCCCCGGAATTTGCGCCTTCTCATCTTCAGGGCCGATTATCTGAACGCCAAAGCGCCTTTTCAATGCGAGATTCGCCTCGACATGATCAAGATGATGATGGGTGGTGAGAATATGCGTCAGTTTCCAGCCGCGGCGCTTGAGTGCATTGAGAATTGGCTGTTCCTCCGGCGCATCAATGGATGCGGTGAGGCCAGTTTCGGGGTCATGGATGAGGACGCCGAAATTATCGCTACGTGCGGAAAACTGTTCAATCTGCAAATGGGACATATGGCTACTCTTATTCTTTTCAGAACCAAGATAAGCCGACGCCATGGATGCGCAAGCCACCAGACCGGCATTTTCTTGATGTTATTGATTAGCGTGTTACTTTCCTCGTTATGCATCTTGATATCATCGATCTTCGGACTTTCTACGCATCGACACTTGGTCATTTGACCGAGCGTTCCATCACAATGGCACTGGCTGCCATGTGGCCGAAACTTCCGGGCGAGCGCCTTGTCGGCCTTGGCTATGCGGCGCCCTATCTTGACAGGTTTCGCGCCGATACGGAGCGGACCTTCGCTTTCATGCCTGCCGGGCAGGGGGCTGCGAGCTGGCCGCCACTCGAACCCTCATCGACAGCTCTGATTTTCGAGGAAGAGCTTCCGCTACCCGATTCGGCAGTGGACAGGATATTGCTCATGCATGCGCTGGAGCATGCGGAAGATCCGCGTGAAACGCTGAAAGAAATGTGGCGGGTGCTGGCCCCAAATGGCCGCCTTGTCATTGTTGTCCCGAACCGTCGTGGCCTTTGGGCCCGGTTCGAACATACGCCTTTTGGCAGTGGCAGGCCCTATAGCCGCAGCCAGCTTATCCGCCTGTTGCGGGAGACGAATTTTACACCTGGCCCATGGGGTGAAGCGCTGTTTTTCCCGCCATCCTCACGGCGTTGGATGATGCGACCATCTGCACTGTTTGAAAGGATGGGCAGGCGTTTCTGGCCCATGTTTTCCGGCGTGATTATCGTTGAGGCGCAAAAACGCGTCTATCAGGGACTGCCAGTGGCAAAACGCACGTCACGGCGAGTCTTCGTGCCTGTGCTTTCGCCGCAAGGAACAGCCATGCGGCGCGATGGCATGGAAGAAAATTAGCGCCGGAGCAGAAACACCGCCTGCTGGCCAAAAAGATTCCAGAAGCCCCAAGGCATGTTGAAGCCGAGGCGCTGACCCAAGGCATTCAACGCAACAGCAGATTCCACATGGGCACCGATTTCTTTGGTCATATCGACAAAATCATTAATGGTGCAAAAATGGATATTGGGTGTGTCGTACCAGCTATAGGGCAGCTCTTTGGTGACGGGCATACGGCCATTAATCGCCAGCGAGGCGCGCATGCGCCAGTGACCGAAATTGGGGAATGACACGATTGCCTTTTCGCCGATGCGCAAAAGTTCGGTCAAAACATATTTGGGATTGCGGGTTGCCTGCAATGTCTGGCTGAGGATCACATAGTCAAAGCCGCCATCGGGATAATATTTCAAATCGCTATCCGCATCGCCCTGAATAACCGAAAGCCCGCGTGCAACCGATTCGTTGACGCCCTTTTGCGAAAGCTCGACGCCGCGACCATCAACATTCTTTGTTGTCTGGAGCAGGTCCAGCAATTCGCCGTCGCTGCAACCGACATCGAGCACACGCGAACCGGGCTCTATCAGCGAGGCGATAACGGCAAAATCAACGCGAGGATGACTATTGATACTCATGACGGAAGTAGCCCCCTGGCGCGCGCTGCGGAACGCAGGAAACCGTTGACAGCGGAAAACATCTCCGGCTCGTCCAGCAGGAATGAATCATGGCCGCGATCCGATTCGATCTCAACAAAAGAGACGGAAGCGCCAGCGGCATTCAGGGCATGGGCTACGGTGCGGCTTTCACTGGTCGGGAACAGCCAGTCACTCGTAAAGGAGACGATACAGAAACGGGTCTTTGATCCGGCAAAGGCATCGGCCAGCCGCCCTTCATGCTCGGCCGCCAGATCAAAATAATCCATGGCGCGGGTCATGTAGAGATATGAATTGGCGTCGAAACGCTCGACAAATGTATTGCCCTGGTGACGCAAATAGCTCTCAATCTGAAAATCCGCATCAAAGCCGAAGGTCACATTCTGCCGGTCTTGCAGATTGCGCCCAAACTTATTGTGAAGGGCTGTTTCCGAAAGATAGGTGATGTGGGCCGCCATGCGGGCGACGGACAGCCCCTTGCGGGGCACCGTGCCAGCTTCCAGATAGCGGCCCTCTTTCCATTCAGGGTCTGCCATGACGGCCTGACGCCCGACTTCGTGGAACGCAATGTTCTGCGAAGAATGGCGCGCGCCGGTGGCAAGCGCTACGGCTGCGAAAACCTTGTCAGAATGGCTGGACGCCCACTCCAGAACCTGCATACCGCCCATGGAGCCGCCAACAACGGCGAAGAGCTGCTTGATGCCGAAATGCTCGACCAGCATTGCCTGTGCACGCACCATATCGGCGATGGTAATGACGGGAAGATCAAGCGCATAGGGTTTGCCCGTTGCCGGATTGATCGAGGCGGGACCGGTTGAACCGAGGCAGCCACCAAGAACATTTGAGCAAAGAACGAAATAGCGATCTGTATCGATTGGCTTGCCGGGACCGACGAGCATTTCCCACCAGCCCGACTTGCCTGTGACCGGATGGACATTCGCCACGTGTTGATCGCCGGTAAGAGCATGGCAAATCAGGATCGCGTTCGACTTGTCCTCATTGAGTGTACCGTAAGACTGGTAGGCAATGCGGAACGGCGAAAGCGAGATGCCGCTGTCGAGGTTCAAAGGTTTTTCCACGCCAAATTCAACCACTGGACTGTGGGGATTCGTCGCTTCCTGACTTTTTGATGCTCTATAGGCTGTGGGTCGGGTGGCTTTGGTCATATTGGTACTGATTGGTGTAGAGCCCTGTTGAAACAGATTGGGGCGTAGCTATGGTCGCGCATGGGCCAAAGTCAAGTTGTTCTCGACATCTCCTCTCCAGACAGCTATGTCCGCGACGGAGTTTTTTGCCGCATAATGGGTGAACAATCATGTCGACGACACTGAAAGACCTACGACCAACACCAAAAACCGGTTTGCTTGACATTGCGGCCTATGTGCCCGGCAAGGAACATGCACATGGTGTTGCCAAGGTTTATAAGTTGTCGTCCAATGAATCGCCACTTGGCGCAAGCAAAAATGCCATTGAAGCATTTGGTGCGGCTGCAAGAAATCTTGAAATATATCCAGACGGTCAGGCGACTGCCCTGAAACAGGCGATAGCCGAAGTTCATGGCTTGAACGCCGGAAATATTTTGTGCGGCAATGGCTCTGACGAATTGCTCGGCCTGCTGTGCCAGACCTATCTGACACCGGGTGACGAAGCGATTTATACCGAACATGGCTTCATGGTGTACAAGATTTATATCATGGCCGCCGGTGGCACGCCTGTTGTCGCCCGCGAAAAGAACGAGCAGGCTGAAGTTGACGCGATACTGAATGCGGTAACTGCGCGCACGAAAATCGTGTTTCTTGCCAATCCGAACAATCCGACCGGCACCTATCTGCCTTTCGAAGAAGTGCGCCGCCTGCATGCGGGATTACCGAAGAATGTGCTTTTGGTTCTCGATGCGGCCTATGCGGAATATGTTCGCCGCAATGATTACGAATCCGGCGTAGAACTTGTTTCGTCGTCTGAAAATGTGGTGATGACACGCACATTCTCGAAAATTCACGGGCTTGCAGCTTTGCGCATCGGCTGGATGTTCGCGCCTGCCCATGTGGTGGACGCCGTTAACAGGATACGCGGCCCGTTCAATTTGAATTCCGCCGCCATTCTGGCCGGTGCTGCCGCGATCCGTGATCGGGCGCATGTCGATCAGGCGATTGCGTTCAACGAAAAATGGCTGCCATGGCTGACCGAGCAGCTGACATCGCTTGGTCTGCGGGTAACGCCATCGGTGGGGAATTTCCTTTTGGTGCATTTCCCCGACGATTCTGCCAAGTCAGCGGAAGCCGCTGATGATTATTTGACGAGCAAGGGCTATATTTTGCGCCGCGTTGCGGGATACGGATTTCCCAACGCGTTGCGCCTTACAGTCGGATCCGAAGAAGCCAATCGCGGCGTAGTCGCTGCACTCTCCGAATTCCTGAAGTAAAAAATGTCCAAAACTCATTTCAATACAATCGCACTGATCGGCATCGGCCTGATCGGCTCGTCACTGGCACGCGTGATCAAACGCGAAGGTCTGGCGGAGCATGTTATCATTTCCACCCGCAGCGAAAACACACTGGCACGGGCTAAAGAACTTGATCTGGGTGATGCTTACACACTCGATAGTGCGCAAGCGGTCGAGAATGCCGATCTTGTGGTGGTTTCCGTCCCGGTCGGCTCGTCCGGCGCTGTTGCAAAGCAGATTGCCGGTTCCTTGAAGCCGGGCGCAATCGTAACCGATGTGGGATCAACCAAAAGCTCTGTCATTGCGCAGATGCAGCCGGAACTGCCTGCAAATGTGCATTTCATTCCAGGTCATCCGCTGGCGGGAACGGAATATTCAGGTCCCGATGCCGGTTTTGCCGATCTGTTTATCAATCGCTGGTGTATTCTGACGCCGCTTGAGGGCACCGATGCGACTGCCATCGAAAGGCTGAAGACGTTCTGGGAAGCTTGCGGCTCGCGGCTTGACACGATGGATCCGGCCCATCACGACCGGGTTCTGGCCATTGTTTCGCATCTGCCGCATTTGATTGCCTATAATATTGTCGGTACGGCCAGCGATCTGGAAGAAGTTACCAACTCTGAAGTCATCAAATATTCCGCGTCCGGTTTCCGCGACTTTACCCGACTTGCTGCATCCGACCCGACCATGTGGCGCGATGTGTGCCTGCACAATAAGGATGCGATCCTTGAAATGCTGGCGCGTTTTTCCGAGGATCTTGCATCATTGCAGCGTTCCGTACGCTGGGGCGATGGTGATGCGCTGTTTGATCTTTTCACCCGCACACGCGCTGTGCGGCGCGGCATTATCGATGCCGGTCAAGAAATCGACGCACCGGATTTCGGACGCCAGAAGGGGACGCCGCCTTCATAAAGAGGGCAGACGTCCAATACGGATGAAACCCACCGACATTTTTCCGTTTTCCACGGTAATCGGGAGTGTCGGTGCGCCGCTCGCATCTTTGGGGACGAAAGCCATCGCCTGAAGCACGGAAGAGATTGTGCTCTCCTCTTCGGGCAGAATGCTGCGCATCGCTTGAGCCACACCTTCCGGATTGCGCATTGTCACGTTGAAATTGCCGCTGATACGGCCTTCATCATCGACCGAGAAAGGACCCGAAATTGCAATGCCGCTGCCATCGGCAAAGCCCAGATCAACATTGTTCAAAAGTCCCGATTGTCCGCGCAAAATGCTGGCATCGCGTTCCGGCTTGGCGAGAAGTGCAAAGCCATTGGCCAACTCGATATCGGCAGCGCCGTTTAGTTCAGGCAAAGGATGTTTATAGACAAGATTGTCTGCGATTTTCAGTTTTTCGAACGACCAGGCAATATTCATCTTGGGCTCGGTGGTGGAAAAGCTGATCTTGCCGCTCTGCATGATTGCAAGCGGGGCTGTTCCCGCCGCCGCATCGCGTTGATTGACAAGAATATCATTGCCTTCAATGGAAAGCTGCTTGGGCAATGGCTTATCAAGACGCACGCTTGACCTAAGATTTTTCCAGCTAATATTCAAAGGAATCATGCCGGGCGCATCGACGGCTGCGGGACCTTCAACGGAGCTGACAATCCGCATGGGATCGTAAACCTGTGCTGCGGCATGAAAGCTCCCCGACAGGACAGAGAGTTGTTTCGCCTGATCAGCCCAGCCGACCTTCGTACAGTCAAGGCCAAGCCGGAGCGGATAGCCGCTGGCCGTAGCATTATCGCAAGTGGCAATAATGCCTTTCTCCTTGAATGCAGCAAGGTTGGTTGCCACACGCGATTCAAGCTGATTGGCAAGATAAAACCAACCGCCCGTATAGATGATGCCGAGCAAGATGACGAAGCCCGCAAGATATTTGAGAAGCTTCCCCGACTTGCGGGTTTCGATGGTGCTGCTTGACGGCATGGTGCGGCTCTCGCTATCGGTCAGAAGATGATGTGATTCAAATCGAATGGAGTGAATTTGACATTTGATTCCCATCCGATCACAAACTGTTATACAAGTGTCAAATTCGAAAACTCCACCAGAAACATAGGCTTACTAGTGGTCTTGTTGATTCTGACATTTGCTGCGAGCGTGATCGAAACGGGATGCAAATGTTAGAATCAGACCACTAGCTATCGGGATGGATATGGGCGATTTTTGGGTCTTTGGCTATGGTTCACTTATGTGGAAGCCCGGCTTTGCACATGTGGAGACGCATCATGCCCGTCTCCATGGCTATCGCAGATCCTTATGTGTGCGCTCCCATGTCCATCGCGGGACGCCGGAACGACCGGGGCTTGTACTTGGGCTGGATCGTGGCGGCTCCTGCCTTGGCATGGCATTTCGTGTGCCCGGCGAACTTGAGGGTGAAGTTGTTGCCTATCTGCGTGAGCGCGAGCTGGTCACCCATGTCTATCTGGAGCGCAGGCTTGGCGTGCGGCTTCCCGATGGCCGGAAAGTGGAAGCATTGACTTATATCGTCGATCGGAACCACGTTCAGTATGCGGGATCGCTTTCTGTGGAAGAGGCGGCGCTGGCGGTTTGCGGCTCGGTTGGCGTGTCAGGGCGTAATGAGGACTATGTGCACAATACGCTCGACCATATGCGCAAGATGAATATACGCGACCATTGGATGGAGGCGGTGGCCGCTGCGGTGGACCACAACAAGGCTTAGATTTTTACACCCAGTTCTTTCAGGCGCCTGACGGCGGTGGGAGGCATGGGAGGCGGGTTGGCAGAGGTTGCTGCTTCGACCAGCAATTCGTCACAGGCGGCCTCAGTGACCTCCTGAAGCTTCTTCAGAAAGGCATCATTATCCATGCCTGGCTGTATCGGCGGCAGGATACGGCAGCGAATGACGCCGGGATGGCGTAGGAACTTACGGCGCGGCCAATAAAGACCGGCATTATGGGCAATGGGCAGGACCGGAACGCCAAGCTCACCATAAATATGGGCGACGCCATATTTATAAGCGGGTGGTGCTCCGGGGCTCGTGCGGGTGCCTTCAGGATAAATCATCAATTGCCTGCCGCTGGATACGGCCATGCGAGCGCCCTTGACGGCTGTTTTCATCGCTGTCGAACGTTTGCCACGGTCAATCGGCACCATTTTCATTTTCTGAATGTACCAGCCAAAAAGCGGAATCCACATCAGCTCGCGTTTGAGAATATAGAGCGGGTCCGCAATATAGGGCAGGAAGGCGTAGGCATCCCAAAAAGACTGGTGTTTTGGCGCGCAGATATAAGGCCCATCCGGAATATTCTCCAAGCCTTCAATTTCCATATCGGTGTCGGCAAAGACCTTTTGCAGCCAAAGGTTTGACCTTGCCCAGTTTTTCGGTATCGCCCAGGCCTGTTTGCGCGGGCTGAGAAAATAGTACGGCGTGAAAATGATCATCTGGACGATCAGATTGAGGTAGAACAGCACGTTGAAGATGATCGACCGGATTATTGTCATGAAGGTCTCGTTGGGGGTTGCAGGCTGTTTATGCTGATGTGGAATTGGCTAATCCCTGATCTGGTGGAGCAGTTCGTCAGTAGCGCTTGAAAGACTGTCCGGCATTTGTGCGCGTATCACGGCACCGAGATATTTGATATATTCCATAAACAGAACCCGGACCACCTGTCCACGCGTTATCCAATCACCTTCCTTGAGATTGGTGTTGATGATGGGATAAGCGATGAATTCTATGTCATTTGATGCGCGGCTGAGTTCCAGCATGGTGCGGGGCATGTGATAATTATTGGTGACAACAATCACCCGTTTATAGTGATTGGCGCTGGCCCATTTGATACTTTCGGTAGCATTGCCGACCGTATCGAGGGCGGAGCGGTCAATATCCACACAACATTCGAACAATGTAGCATCGCCGCCGGTGACGCGCTGCAACTCGCTGCGCTTTGTCGATGGATGAACGCCGCTGATGAACAAGCGTTCGCCGCGCTTGTTCTTGAGCAATTCAAGTGCTCCCTCAATGCGTGAATAACCGCCGGTTAGAACCACTATTCCATCGGCAGGCTCGGTGAGGTCGGGAATGTCAAGCGTTGTGACCCTATCACTGAAGACAATGAAGCCGCCAATGAACAGCCCAATGGCAAGGATGGCAAGCAGGAACAGAAACCGCGCAAAATAACGGCCAAGTTTCGCAGATAATCCGCGAACCCGTGGTGCATTCGCATCGGGGGACTTGTTGCTGTCGTTAAGGCCGTCCATCTTGTGCCGTATATGCCTTGTTCGAGAATATTCTGCTTCGTCCGCCGCTCATAAACAGGAAGCGATTGTTGATAAAATAAATATCTCAGCTATCGTGATTTTCGCCTGTGCGTCCGTCAACCTGCCTTAAATGCGCTATGACTGTCATTCGTGTTGTAATCATGGTCAGAACGCTGACCGCAAGGATGATCAGGATCACGCCGGTATATCCACCCGATCCAATCGAGAAATTGCCGAAAAGCGCCGTTGCCTGATCGGCTTCGGGGGTGGCCAGATTGCGCGATGACCACCATCCGATCATCAGAAAGATGAACATGGCAAGCGCCCCGCCAAAGGCCGCCCCTTTAAGGGCTGTCCAGAAAAAATGCCTTTCGAACTGGCGGGCCACAAATTTCTGTTCGGCGCCGATGAAGTGCAAAACCTCGATAATGTGGCCATTGCCAGCCATGGCTCCGCGCGTTGCAAAAATCACAGTGAGGATGGTGGCTGCGACAACCAGAGAAAGCACACCGGTGCCGATAAGAACGGTCGAGCGAGCCATGGAAACCAGACGATCCACCCATGTGCGGTGATCATCAAAACTGGCGGCGGGAATTTGCCCGACAAGCATGCTGCGAAGCGCTGCGAAATCCGGCGGCGAAGCTTCGTCGAGGGTGACAACCACGAGGCGGGGAACAGGCAGTTCATCAATATCGAGTCCGGTTCCAAGCCATGGTTCGAGAAGGCGGGCTGTTGCAGCCCGGTCGATGATCCGTGTGGATTTCACCCCGGCAAATCCTTGCGCGATCTTGCTTGCCTCGGCAAGCATTGCATCCATGTCCTGACCTTCCACCGGCCTGATCTGAATAGTCGCTTCGGTGGAAATCTGGCTTTGCCAGGTGGCGGCTGTGGATTGAACGAGGCTGACTGCGCCGATGGTGAGGCAGGCGAGGAATGTCATGATGGCGATGACGATCATCAGCGCGTGGCCGACAACATTGCCCGCTGGCACGATGGGTGCCTGTCCGCTGCCTTTGCGGATACGCAGCCAAAGCCTGTCCACCATCTCCATGGCTCGCTCTTTGAGGACAGCGACATCAATCATAAATATCGAGCCTCCCCTGATCGAGAATCATGCGCCGTGCATTGATCTGATCCATCAAGGTCAAATCATGGGTGGCTATGACAACGGCTGTACCGGAACGGTTCAACTCGCCGAAAAGACGCAAGAGACGCCGCGCCAGGGGCGGATCGACATTGCCTGTTGGCTCGTCGGCAAGGAGAATTTCCGGTTGATCTATCAAAGCGCGGGCGATGGCGGCACGCTGTTTTTCACCGCCGGACAGAACAGGCGGCAGCACATGCATGCGCTCGCCAAGTCCCACCCAATGTAGAAGCTCTTCGACCTCTGCGCGATAGGTCGCTTCTTCCTTGCCGCGCACCCGCAAAGGCAAGGCGACGTTTTGATAGGTGGTCATATGATCGAGCAGCCGGAAATCCTGAAACACCACGCCAATCCGCCGGCGCAGCATGGGCATTTCTTTGGATGAGATTGTCGCTATGTCCTTACCGAAGACGGTGATGGAACCGCGTGTCGGCTTGAGCGTCATAAAAAGCAGGCGCAGCAATGATGTCTTGCCCGCACCGGAAGGTCCGGTCAGGAACTGAAACGATCGCGGCGATATGTGGAGGCTGACATCACGCAAGACCTCCGGGCCCATCCCGTACCGCAATCCGACATTCTCAAAACGAATCAAGTGTGCTTTCCGATCTTATCTGCAACGTGTTCTATTTTGCGCGAGCCGATTTGACCACCCCATCAAATGCGAACCAGCATGAACGGAAACATGAATTTTATACGGCAGCGGCGCTTTTTGCATTTTGGCTGATGATCAGGCTATAGGTGCTGGAAGCCACATTAAAAAAATTCGGTCTGAAAACGCGCTACAGGAATCTTGCATGCCAAAAGTCGGGACTAAAAATATTGATGTTCTTTTCAGTGCCGAAACAATTGCCGCACGCAATCTCGAACTTGCAAAGGCAATCGTTGCGCGAGGTTTTGACAATCTGCTTGTCATATCGATCCTCAAGGGCTCGTTCATTTTCGCTGCCGATCTGATCCGCGCCATGCATGATGCCGGTGCAGAACCGGATGTGGAGTTCATCACTGTCTCCAGTTATGGCAAGGGTACGGAAAGCACGGAAGTGCGACTTTTGCGCGATATTGACAGCGACGTGCATGGCCGTGACGTGCTTTTGATCGATGATATTCTTGAATCAGGGCGCACATTGAAATTCACGCGGCAACTCATGCTCGAACGCGGTGCGCGAAATGTCTATATCGCGGTGCTGCTGGACAAGAGCGTCAAGCGCAAGACCGAGATAGAGGCCGATTTCAAAGGCTTTGAATGTCCTGATTATTTTGTTGTCGGTTACGGCATGGATGTCGGCCATTCATTCCGCCAATTGCCCTATGTCGGTGTGGTAAGGGATTGAACAACCAGATGGATCACGCAGTATAGGCACTGATATCTTTAGAGGAGGTTTGCAGAGCCTCCATCTTGGCGAATTCGTGAGCAAGAAAATCAATAGTTGCCCGAACCCGCGCTGCGATAAGGGCGCGGTGCGGGTAAATCAATGCCATCTCGCCGGAAGTATCACGATGGTGATCACGCAATAGCAGTTTCAGGCTGCCATCCTTAAGATAGCGCCAAGCGTAATGGAGGCCAATCTGAGCGATCCCTAGGCCGCTCGCAGCACAGATGGCTGCTGCCTCGGGGTCTGAGACAAACAGTGAGGCCGAATCTGGCACGAAGTCCATGATCTCGCGCTGCGCGGTGTTGAATGTCCAGCTTGGGGTACGGCCGTTGAGAAAACGCACAGCGATCAGTTGGTGCCCGGCAAGATCGGACGGCGTTACCGGCACTGTATGCCGGCTGAGATAAGTGGGAGAGGCGACGAGAACCATTCGCATGGAACAGACCCGGCGCGAAATCAGGCTGGAATCTTCAATCAGACCACCCCGAAATGCGAGATCAAATCCCTCGCGAATAATATCAACTTGGCGATCATCAAAGACTATGTCGGGGATAATCGCGGGAAAGCGTTCATGCAAGCCGGGTAGTAGCGGTAGTAGAAAGTGCCGTCCAAAACCACCGCTGGTTGATATCCTGACCTTGCCAGCCAATTGTGTCTGCTGACCAGAGACACTTTCGACCGCAGCACTGAGGGCATTAAGCGCTTCGCGGGCCTTGAGCAAGAATTCCTGACCCTCAGCCGTTAGTCGCAGGGAGCGCGTCGTTCTATTCATTAACCGCACGCCCAGCGCCGTCTCCAGCTCTGCAATATTTTTACCGATTGCGGCGGGTGTCAGTTCGAGCCGCCGGGCAGCCGCAGCGAAAGAGCCGTGGTCAGCGGCTTGAACGAAGGAAAGCATAGCGCGGACATTAGGAACAATACGCATGGGCCACTGTATACTTTTAATTTTGAATGAAACAACAATTATGAGAATTATCATTTCTAATCAAGGCTGGCATCCTTTTGCATCACTTGCAAATAAGGAACCCAGCTATGTCAGATTCTCAACCTCCCCGCAGCCTCATAATCGGCGCAACAAAGGGTATCGGCTTTGCCTTGGCCGAAAGGCTTGGCGCCAGCGAGCATAAGGTCGCTTTAACCGGGCGCTCAAAAGAAAGTGTCGATACAGCTCTCAACCGGCTGCGTGAGCTACAGCCATCGGGTAGCTTCGATGGCCTCATATTGGATCTCAAAGACTACAGCACAACCCGGAATATCCTGACGAATTTTGGCCAGGTTGATCATCTTGTCCTATGCGGCAGCTCTGACGCAGCATGGGGACCATTCAATGCCATGACAATGGAGACTATCGAACAGGCACTGAAAACCAAGCTGGTTGGTTTTCTCAACGTAGTTCAGGCAGTAATGCCTCATCTGGCTGACCACGGATCTATTACATTTGTTGGCGGAACTGCAGCCCGCGCTTCGATGCCGGGTTCGGTCGGGATTGCAGCTGTCAACGGCGCCCTGGAGTCTGCAACGCGCAGCCTTGCCAGAGAGCTCGCACCACGCCGGGTGAATCTGGTCTCGCCAGGATTGACGGACACTGAGGCGTGGGATCAAATATTGGCTGCGAATAAGACGGAGCTTTACACCTCCTTTGCCGCGAAACTGCCGCTGAAACGTGTGGGGTGCCCTGGCGACAGCGCTGGCGCGATCGCTTTCATGATTGCCAATTCTTACGTGACAGGCTCTATACTCGACGTTGATGGTGGCTGGCACCTAGGCTAGCCACCGTCATGCGCTCAGCCACGCTCCTTGAGCTGTGGCAAAAATTCTACCCTGTTTACGCAATTCCGGTCCCAATACTGTGCCGGAATTGCTCTGGTTCAATTGAACTTGAGCAGGCGCTCCAAATAGTCCTTTTCCATTTGCGGACTTAGCGAATTGCCAAGGCGCTTACGGATGGCGTCGAGAATTTCACGCGCGCGCTGAATATCGATTTCGCCAGGCACCTTGGTACTGCTGCCATCATCAGGACCGTCGCTGCGCTGCGGTCGGCCGAGGGGATCGCGCCTGCCGGTCTGCTTGCCGTCGCCCGGGCCGGTTTGTCCCTCTTGCCCCATGGCTTCCTGCATCTGTTTCATCATGTCCTGACCGCCACGGCGCAGCGCATTCAGCGCGTCGCTTTGCTGGCCGAGTGCCTGATCTCCATCAGCTTCTCCTAGTGATTTACCAGCGTCGCCCATGGACTTTCCCGCATCCTTGAAGCCTTCGCCGGGCTTGATACCCATGCCGTCCAGATCTTTCATCAACTGACCAAGTTCGGATTGGAGCTTGCCTTGGCCTTGCTGAAGATCGCGCAGTGCCTTGGCGATATCCTCTTCGGACATCTGCTCCTGCTTGCCCTGTCCGCCTTGCTGGTCTTGGCCGAAATCCTGTTGCATGCCCTGCTGGCGCTGCTGCTCCAGCCTGTGGGTCTGGTTCATCATGTCCTGCTGACGGCGCATCAGCTCACCGAGCTTGTCCATCTGCTGTTTCATCTGCCCCTGCTGACCTTTTTGGCTCTGCTGTTGCTGACCCATCTGCAGGTTATTCATCATGTTTTCGAGTTCGGACAATAATTGCTGGGCCTGATCTTTCGAACCCTGTTTGGCAAGCTCCTCAATCTGGTTCAGCATTTTGTTGATATCCTCCTGCCGCAATTGTTTGGCATTTGGATTTTGCGCCATGTTAGGATTTTTCTGAGCCTTCTGCGCAAATTCGCGCAAATAGTCGTTCATCGCGTTGCGCAGTTCCGCCATAAGCTTTTCAATTTCTTCCTGGCTGGCGCCCCGTTCGATGGCGTTTTTCAAAGCTTCCTGCGCCTGTCGCAACCGGCGCTCGGCCTCCGATAGCGCACCATCCTCAATGCCGCGGGCCACGTCCCACATATAGGCAACCACTTCGCGCAATTGATCGTCGCTTTTTGCCAGATTGAGGCGGGAGCGAACGCTGCGCAATGCCAGATAATGGGATGCGTTTTTGATTGTCTCTTCCGGCCACATTGTGATGGCGTCCAGCATTTCAAGCACATTTGGCTTGGCATTGGCATTCAGTGCGAGATTACGGCGCTGCTCGACCACTGCGCGGGCAAGCGGATTGGCAAATGGTCGCTCTGGCATGACCAATGTTTTGGTTTCGCTGCGGGCTTCCTGTTTCCCATCATCAAGTGCGGTGAGAGTCATGTGAATTTCAGAACCTGACCATGGATGCTGGGTCAAGTCCTTGGTGGTTTTGCTTTCTTTGACCGGTTCACCACGGCGTGGAAGAGACAAGGGCAATTCGGGCGCTGCAAAGAGTGGACGCGCATCTTTTTCGGCCGGTATAGCCTGCTCGATTTTCGCCTGCGCTCCTATCGCGCCATAATCGTCCTTGATCTCATAAAAGACATCCATTGTGCCATTGGCAGCACTCGAAGGCTCCTTGGTAAAACGGATTGTCGGCGGCTGGTCCGGAGTAATTGCAAAGCTCCAGCTGGAGAGGACAGAACGGCCATCCATAAGGTCGATTGAACTGTTTTGCCCAAGCGTAAGTTCAAAATTTCGCGGCGCTGCTTTGTCGCTCGCCATATCATCAGTCTTGGGCGCGTCCTTTGCCGCTATCTCTATGGATTGTCCGTCTGCCAGTTTCTGCGTAAGCGCTTCCGATTTGCTGCCGCCGATAATGCGAACAAAAAGTATGCTGTTCTCTGGAACAGAAAAGGTGGTGCCTACTGAATTATCAGCCGTCGTCAGAAAAAGGGGCGCGCGGCCCGTATAACGCGGCGGTGTTATCCAAGCGTCGATGCGAGGCGGTATGGCATTGCTGGCGGCGTGGCTGAGAAATGCATCGCTGATGCGCCCACCCAGCGGTCCGCTGGAAAAAGCAAAAGCGATGAAGAGCAGCAGGGCAACGACACCGCGCAAAGCCCAGGGATCGCGTTCAGCAATACGCGTCTGGGGCAATCCGCTTTGCAGGTTTGCGATACGCTCTGCCATGCGCTTGCGGTGTTCGTGCCACAATGCCTGAGCAAATGGATCAGTGCTGTTGCTCGCAAGCTTTTCCGTCTGCGCCGTAATCGGCTGATGCGCAAGTTCATTGACGGTTTCAAGCCTGCGCGTCACATCCGCGGTGCTGGGCAAGCGGAATTTCAACAGTAAATAGAGGCAAAAGGGAATGCTGAGGAGAAAGAGCGCAAGCAGCGCTTGCCTTGCCAGATCCGGCATGGAGCGAAACAGTCCGAACCATGCGAAGCTGAGAAATAGGGCGATAACAAGCACAAAGGGCAGCAAAAGCGGCCAGAGGCGCTCAAGCGCGATCATCAACCATGCGGACAAACGGAGGCGATCGATATTTTTCAGAATATCGAATTTGACGCTGGTCGCTTCCCGTTCTTCCGGGTTTTGATCCGCCATTCTCGCTCCATCTTTCTGGTATCGGCATTACCAGACAAAGCTAATAATACCACTCATCATGGCAATGGCGAGGCCTTACCCGGCAAAACGCAATCATACTTCTGTGTAAGGCGTGAAAATTACAGCCAGTCTGGAATGGAATCGAGGCCGATCAATTCTTCATAAGTCGTGCGGGGACGCACGACATGAAACTGATCACCATTGACCAGAACCTCTGGAACGAGCAGCCGCGTATTATATGTGCCAGCCTGAACTGCGCCATAGGCGCCAGCTGATCCAATTGCGATGAGATCACCCGGAGCAGGCCGCGGCAGATCACGATCCAAGCCCAGATAGTCACCTGTCTCGCAAACCGGACCAACAACATCGCCGCGAATCCGGGGATGATTGGCAGTCGGCTCCTTGACCGGACGGATGATGTGGAATGCATCGTAAAGCGTCGGGCGAATAAGGTCGTTCATGGCGGCATCAACGATGATGAAGTTGCGCGCATCCCCTTCCTTGACGAAGATGACTTCGCTGACAAGGATACCTGCATTGCCAACGATCAGGCGCCCCGGCTCGAAAATGGTCTTCAGACCAAGTGGTTTGATGTGCTTTTGCACGATCTGCGCATAGGCATCGGGTAGAGGCGGCGGGTTATTGTCGAAATGGTAAGGAATGCCGAGACCGCCGCCAAGATCAACATGCTTGATGTCATGGCCATCTGCTTTCAACTGTGCAACCAGCTCTGCGAGCAGGCGGAATGCATCGTCGAAAGGTTCAAGATCGGTGATCTGGCTGCCAATATGCATATCCACGCCAACGACCTTGAGCCCCGGCAGTTTGGCCGCCTGTGCGTAGATCGAACTGGCTTTGGCCAGAGGAATGCCGAACTTGTTCTCGGATTTTCCGGTCGAAATTTTCTTATGGGTCTTTGCATCAACATCCGGATTGATGCGCAGAGAAACAGGCGCAATCTTTCCGGCGGCAACAGCACGGCTGGAAAGAATGGCAAGCTCGGGCTCGGACTCGACATTGAAACAATGAATCCCTGCGCTTAGCGCCAGATCCATTTCACTGGGTTTCTTGCCGACGCCGGAAAATACGATCTTGTCTGCCGGAATTCCCGCACCAAGCGCGCGGCGCAATTCGCCTTCAGAGACCACATCGGCACCAGAACCAAGCTTCGCCAGCGTTTTCAGCACTGCCTGATTGGAGTTTGCCTTGAGAGCGTAGCAAACCAGTGTGTCCATATCGGCAAAGGCAGCTGAGAACACTTTGAAATGCCGCTCAATCGTTGCGGTCGAATAACAATAGAAAGGTGTGCCGACAGCCTTGGCGATTTCAGCAACACTGACACCCTCGGCATGGAGAATGCCATCTTTATAATCAAAATGATTCACGGAAAATCCAGCTTAGATAAGTGGGTCGAGAATGAAGCGCTTGTCCTGGACGGGCGGAGTTGCAGTTTTCGGCTCACCGGGCATGGACGTAACGGAAGCGGGTGGTGGCTCCAACGGGCCTTTGCGGCCACAGGCCGATATGGCGCTTACAATCACGATCGACATCAAAATTGTCGATAAGAGGGAACGGCTTGTCATTGTTGATCCTGTCGTCCGAAATGGGTCTGCCATGCTTAGTGCAAGAAAGCCTCATATGGAAGGTGTTCTTCACCTGCACTTACAATGGATGCCGATTATATCTCCCCCGCAAAGGGGAGATAAGTTGGTGTTTTACAATTTCGCAATGCGCTTTTGCCAGAATTTGATCTGCTTGCGCACCTGTTCCGGAGCAGTTCCGCCATAGGATTTGCGGCTGCGCACGGATTTGTCCACAGTCAGGAATCCGAAGATGGCAGCGGTAATACCGGGGTGAATCTGCTGCAGATCTTCCAACGACAATTTACCAAGGTCGACTTTTTTCTGCTCGGCAAGTGCAACTGCCCGGCCGGTGACATGGTGTGCTTCACGAAATGGCAGGCCAAGCTCACGCACCAGCCAATCGGCCAGATCAGTGGCTGTCGAATAGCCGGAGCCGGCAGCTTTCTTCATAGCGGCCGCATTGATGGTCATGTCGCCAACCATGCCGGTCATGGCGGCAAGTGCCAGTTCCAGGGTTTCAGCGGCGTCGAAGACGGCTTCCTTGTCTTCCTGCATGTCCTTGGAATAGGTCAGCGGCAAGCCCTTCATGACTGTGAGCAGGGCGACGAGCGATCCGGTAATGCGTCCGGTCTTGGCGCGAACCAATTCGGCAGCATCAGGGTTTTTCTTTTGCGGCATGATTGAAGAGCCGGTCGAAAAACTATCGGAAAGGCGTACGAAACCGAATTGCGACGTGGACCAGATGACAATTTCTTCGGCCAGCCGGGAAAGATGGGTTGCAGTGATCGCGGCTGTTGACAGAAATTCCAGCGCGTAATCGCGGTCGGAAACACTATCAAGCGAATTGCGGGTCGGTTCGCGGAAACCCAGCGCTTTTGCAGTCATATGCCGGTCAATCGGAAAGCCGGTTCCGGCAAGGGCGGCGGCACCAAGCGGCGATTCATTCATCCGCTCGATAGCGTCCTTGACGCGGCTCAGATCGCGGCCAAACATTTCGACATAGGCCATGCAGTGGTGACCAAATGTAACAGGCTGCGCTGTCTGGAGATGGGTAAAGCCTGGCATAAGCGTTGCGACATGTTCTTCGGCGCGCTTGAGAAAAACCTCGATCAATTGCTTGAGCAGAACCGCAGTCTTTTCAAATTCGGCTTTTACCCAGAGCCGGAAATCCACAGCGACCTGATCATTGCGTGAGCGTGCAGTGTGCAGCCGGCCCGCCGATGCGCCGATCAGTTCGGCAAGGCGCGACTCAACATTCATGTGAATGTCTTCAAGTTTGCGTGAGAAGGTGAATTTTCCGCTCTCAATTTCTGACAATATCGTGTTCAGGCCACTTGTGATCTTGTCGTAATCATCGCTCGCAATTATGCCGGTTTTCGCAAGCATGGCTGCATGAGCAAGGGAACCTTGAATGTCCTGGGCGTAAAGCTTCTGGTCAAAGCCGATGGAAGCATTGATTTCTTCCATGATCGCGGCGGGACCGGAGGCGAAACGACCGCCCCACATTTCATTGCTGTTCTTCTTGTCGGACATGGAAAGCGCCTTGGGTGAGAAGCGGAAAGAGTAGAAATGACAGACGGCACACGACAAACGCCACGCAATAGCAACAAAAAGATCATCGCCTTTGCCGCGCTCGCCGGCATCGCCGCCGGTGCGGTTGCGGTATACGTGATGGAGCGGCCATCTGGCAATATTGCCGTCGCCACTAATACGGCCGATCAATGCCCCATAAAGGCTGAGGGTGCAAAGACGATTGATGCTGCCGCTGTTGGTGCCATTGCCGCCATGCGCGGCGCCGACAAGCCGCAATCCATGTCGAGCCTTACCTTTACGGGACCGGATGGCAAGCCGGTGCGCATCAGCGATTTTAAAGGCAAGACTTTGCTGGTCAATCTGTGGGCGACCTGGTGCGCGCCGTGCCGCGAGGAGATGCCTGCGCTTGATGCGTTGGAAACGAAAAAGGGCAGCGATAAATTTGAAGTGGTCACAATCAATATTGATACGGGTGACGATGCAAAGCCAAAAGCGTTCCTGAGTGAGATCGGCGTCAAATCGCTTGATCTTTACCGCGATCCTTCCATGGGCGTATTCAATGAATTAAAGCGCAAGAGTCTTGCTTTTGGGCTTCCCGTGACGATGCTGGTCGATAAGGAAGGCTGTCAGATCGCCGCTATGAACGGTCCAGCAGACTGGTCGAGCGACGATGCTCTGCGATTTGTGGATGCGGCTATGGAGCTTTAGGAAAATAGTATCAGGACAGCTGGTTTGGCAAATTCGTTATGCGTGCTTCGACAAGCTCAGCATGAGGAAGGTGGAGATTGGCAGGGAACAAGTTCTGACATATTACAAGACGACGTCGCAGGTAGATGTTGCAACCCACTAACTTCCTCATGCTGAGCTTGTCGAAGCACGCACCAAGTTCATGCAAAGTCATTGCATATTCCTTATCTCCCTCGCAAAGAGGGAGATAAGGAAGGCAATTGCTTATTCGCCTGTTGTTGCGGCCTTACGGGCTTTTTTCGCCTTGTACTTGTCAAAACCCTGCAACTCGCCGGGCTTGCGTTCCTTTGGAAGCTTTTTCGGCTTTTCCGTCGTCCAGCCTTCCGGCTTTGCCTTTGCAGGCTTGGCTGCCCACTCTGTACGTGGATTGGCATCATTGCCGCGCGGCTTGCGATTATCAAATTCGCGCTTCTCGCCGAAATTCTTCTTCGGCTTGAAATCGCTGCGCGGAGCAGAGCCGCCCGGACCTTCGCTGCGAGTGATATTCACGCCCTTTTCGCCGGTACCAAATTGTTTGATGCGTGCAAGGAAAGCATCGGCCTTGCTGGCGGTGATTTCGAAACGTGTTTCCGTTTCAAGAATCTTGATCGAACCGACATCGGTTTTGGTAATATCGCCAGCCTTGCAGATAAGCGGCAAAAGCCAACGTGGTTCGGCGCGCTGTTTGCGGCCTACGCTGACGCTGAACCATGCGCCGCTTTCAAAATCGGTAAAGCGATCCGCGCGCGATGTTCGCTCGCCGCGGCCCGGACGATCTTCGAAGCTGCCCTTGCGGATGGGTTCAAGAACATGGGACGGCGTGTTGGAAAGCTCTTCCGGTGCAGGGCGGGCAGCCATCTGCTGGCGCAGATAAGCAGCAGCAATCTGTTCAGCCGAATGAAGGGCGAGCAGTTCCCGTACGAAATCGCCCTCGTCCTCGGTTATGACTTCAGACAGAGAAGGATCATTGAGAATGCGGTCATTGTTCCGTTTGTTGATAGCGTCGGCATCCGGCGGCGGTACCATCGTTGTCGACAGTTTCGCTCCCTGCAAAAGGCGCTCGGCAGTGCGGCGGCGCGATGCGGGTACGATCAGAACGCAGATGCCCTTACGACCCGCGCGCCCTGTACGGCCGCTGCGGTGCAGAAGTGTTTCGGAATTGTTGGGCAGATCAGCGTGGATGACGAGATCAAGATTAGGCAGATCAATACCGCGAGCGGCAACATCTGTGGCAACACAAACACGCGCACGGCCATCACGCATGGCCTGCAAGGCATTGGTGCGTTCTGCCTGGCTGAGTTCACCCGACAGGGAAACCACGGAAAAACCACGGTTTGACAAGCGGCTGGTCAAATGTTTGACGGCTTCACGGGTCGAACCGAAAATGATCGTGTTCTGCGCATCGTAAAACAGCAGCGAATTAATGATGGCGTTTTCACGCTCACGCGGCGCAACCGGCATGATGTGATATTCGATATCCGCATGCTGTTCACGGTCATTGGTGGCGGAAATGCGCAACGCATCCTTCTGGAACTGCTTGGCCAGCAGCGCAATAGGCTTTGGCACTGTTGCAGAGAACATCAGTGTGCGGCGATCTTCTGGCGCTTCACCGAGGATGAATTCGAGATCTTCGCGGAAACCAAGGTCGAGCATCTCGTCGGCCTCGTCCAGAACCACTGCGCGCAGTTCTTTCATGTCGAGCGAGCCGCGGCTGATATGGTCACGTAGGCGGCCTGGTGTGCCAACAACGATATGCGCGCCTTGCGAAAGGGCGCGGCGCTCCTTGGTCATATCCATACCGCCAACGCAAGAGGCGATGCGCGCCCCGGTTGGCTCATAAAGCCATTCCAATTCGCGGCGAACCTGCAAAGCCAATTCGCGTGTGGGCGCAATCACGAGTGCATAGGGCGCGCCGATAGAAGTGAAGCGATCTCCATCTTCCAGAAGAGTTGGTGCGATGGCGATGCCAAAGGCAACGGTCTTGCCCGAGCCGGTCTGGGCGGAGACGAGAAGGTCAGCTCCCTCTGCTTCAGGAGCGAGAACCGCGGTCTGAACAGGTGTCAGAGTCTCGTAACCACGGGCTTTCAAAGCACCGGACAGCGCCGGAGCGATAGAATCGAAAATAGTCATTAATGAACTTTCAGTGCTGGTTTTGGGCGTGTTTTTTAGCTCGGCGTCAATGGAGCACGAGCGGCACGCATATAGCTTTGTTGCGCTCTCGTAGAGCCTGCGATGCGTTCCGTCAATGCTACGAAACGCATAGCTCCCATCCACTTACCCTTCAGGAGGTGAAGCCCGCACGTTTCAACCGCACAATAGCGAGGTCGAGCGCAGAAAGAAAGGCGGAACGATCTTTTGGTGAAAATGGTCGCGGCCCACCGGTAATTTGGCCTGCCGAGCGCAGTTCGTCCATGAGATTGCGTGTCGCCAGCGTGTTGCCGATAGACGCTTCTGTAAAGGCCCTGCCTGTCGGTGAAATGGCGTCAGCACCAGCTTTTACGCAGCGGCTGGCAAGGGGAATGTCAGCGGTCACAACCACATCGCCCCGGGAAACCCGCTCGGCAATCCAGTCATCGGCTGCGTCAAACCCATCGCTGACGATAATCCGCTCGATCATCGGATCGCGCGGAATCGCCATCATGGAATTGGACACGACGAAAACCTTGACGCCATATCTTTCCGCAACACGATAAATTTCTGCTTTTACCGGACAGGCGTCTGCATCGACATAGATGGATATGTTTTTCTGTTCTGTCATTCTCAGCCAAAAATATGCAGTGCGGCCAAACCAACGGAGGCGCCAAGCCCGATAGCAATTCCAGCTGCCAGGGCCGCAACGAGAAATCCTGTTCCCAACCATACGCCGTCCTGTTCGCCAAGACCAATTGCCAACAGGATTATGCTCAATGCCGGGATCTGGTTGATGAGGGGAATAGGCAAAATGACGATCAGAGACATTGAAAGCGCAACGATGCTGACCACGCGCTCGACAATAATTTGCGGCACGAGCCAATAACGCGGACGGGCAAGCCGTTCAAAACGGGCAAGAACGCTTTCCAGTCTTGCGATGCCGGATCGGTAGGTTTCGATGCGCATGGATTTGCGCCGCAGAAAGGCCGGAAACCACGGATTCTCGAAACCGATCAACATTTGGATGGAAAGCAGAACCAGCGGAATGCCGAATATGGTGGATGAGCCGGGCGGCAGCGGAAGCAGGTTTAATGCAGAGAATAAAATGAGTAGCGCGCCGAAACTCCGCTCCGATAATGCGACAAGAATGTCGTCGAACGAAATTCTTGTCGCGTCTGTGTCCCCAAGCTCAACAAGAATGGTGGATAGCCGCTTTGTTCCGGCAGAATATTCCGAGTCCTGTTGGCTATCCATGGGATAATTTCACGCGGACATTCTCAGCGGGTCGGAACGGGATTTTCCCCGCGATAATCATAAAATCCACGACCGGTCTTACGGCCCAGCCAACCGGCCTCGACATATTTGACCAAGAGAGGGCAGGGCCGATACTTCGAATCCGCCAGACCATCATGCAAAACCTGCATGATGGAAAGGCAGGTGTCGAGGCCGATGAAATCGGCCAATTGCAGCGGCCCCATCGGGTGATTGGCACCCAGCTTCATGGCCGTATCGATCGCATCGACCGATCCAACGCCTTCATAAAGCACGTAGATGGCTTCATTGATCATCGGCAGCAAAATGCGGTTGACGATGAAGGCAGGAAAGTCTTCCGAGACAGTCAAGGTCTTGTCGAGGCTGGTGACGAATTGGCGCGCGCTTTCGAATGTGACATTCTCGGTTGCAATGCCACGAATAAGCTCGACCAGTTTCATCACAGGCACCGGATTCATGAAATGAATGCCGATAAATCGTTCCGGGCGATCCGTGGTTGCCGCAAGGCGCGTGATGGAAATTGATGAAGTGTTGGTGGCGAGGATCGCTTCCGGATTGAGGTTTGGACAAAGCTGCGCAAAAATCTTGCGCTTGACTGTTTCGTCCTCGGTCGCAGCTTCAATGGCAAGGTCAACGCTGGAAAGGTCTTCCATCCGCAGGGCAGGGCGTATATGCGCCATCGCCTTGACGCGAGCCGCCTCATCCAGCTTCCCGTGCGAGACCTGCCGCGCCATATTGCCATTGACCGTGGCAATGGCCTTTTCCAGCTGTTCGGCAGACTGGTCATGGATCAAAACGTTATAGCCTGCGACTGCACAGACATGAGCGATGCCGCTGCCCATTTGTCCCGCCCCGATAATGCCTACAGTCTTGATCGTTCCAGTCATGTTTCCATCCATTTATTTATTGTAGCATACAACGTAAATGGCCGGGGTAGCGTTCGTCTACCCCGGCCATGCAAATCATTTCAAACCTGCGGCTATATTTTTTTACAGCGCCTTTTCAAGTTCCGGCAGGATGGTGAAAAGATCGCCAACGAGGCCGTAATCGGCAACCTGGAAAATCGGTGCTTCTTCGTCCTTGTTGATCGCAACAATGACCTTGGAGTCTTTCATGCCTGCCAGATGCTGGATTGCTCCAGAAATGCCGACAGCAATATAAAGATCCGGTGCAACAACCTTGCCGGTCTGACCGACCTGCCAGTCATTTGGTGCGTAACCGGCATCGACAGCCGCACGCGAAGCGCCAACCGCCGCGCCGAGCTTGTCGGCCACGGGAAGGATTACTTCGGTGAACTTCTCGCTGGAGCCAAGAGCGCGTCCGCCGGAAATGATGATCTTGGCTGAGGTCAGTTCGGGACGGTCGCCGCCGGACAGTTTTGCTTCGACAAAAGTCGAAAGGCCGGGATTGGCAACCGTCGAAACAGTTTCGACGGGAGCCGAGCCACCATCACCTGCTGCGGCAAAAGTCGCCGTGCGTACGGTAATAACCTTTTTGGCATCGGTCGCCTGAACTGTCTGCAAGGCATTGCCCGCATAGATAGGACGCTTGAACGTGTCAGTCGAGATAACTTCGATAATGTCTGACACCTGCATCACATCAAGCAGCGCAGCAACGCGCGGCAGGATGTTTTTGCCATTGGTGGTGGCAGCGGCAATGATTGTGTCATAGCCATCGGCAATCGAGACAATCAGTGCTGCGGTTGCTTCGGCAAGGCGGTTGGCCAGATCATCGCTATCGGCCAGAAGGACTTTCTTGACGCCAGCAAGCTTGGCCGCCTGATCCGCAACGCCTTTGGCGCCCTTGCCAGCTACCAGCACATGCACATCCGAACCAATGGCAAGCGCTGCTGTCAAAGCCTTGGCGGTCTGGTCGGAAAGGGTTTCGTTATCGTGTTCGGCAAAAAGAAGAATAGCCATTTTGATTTCCTTATCCTTTTCCTTAAAGAACGCCAGCTTCGTTTTTCAGCTTGGAGACAAGCTCCGCAACGTCCTTGACCTTGACACCCGCTTTGCGGCCGCCCGGCTCTTCGGTTTTCAGAACCTTCAGGCGCGGTGCTGTGTCCACGCCATAATCAGCAGCGGATTTTTCATCCAGCGGCTTCTTTTTAGCCTTCATGATGTTGGGCAAAGAAGCATAGCGCGGCTGGTTGAGGCGAAGGTCTGTGGTGATGATCGCAGGCAGAGTGACCTCAATGGTCTGCAAACCGCCATCGACTTCGCGTGTTACCTTGGCCGACTTGTCACCAAGTTCAACCTTGGAGGCGAAAGTGCCCTGGCTCCAGCCAAGCAATGCGGAAAGCATCTGGCCGGTCTGGTTAGCGTCGTCATCAATGGCCTGCTTGCCGAGAATGACCAATTGCGGCTGTTCAGCGTCAACAACGCCCTTGAGAATTTTGGCAACGGCCAGCGGCTCAACAATATCGTCCACCCTGACCAGGATCGCACGGTCTGCACCCATGGCAAGCGCGGTGCGCAAGGTTTCCTGCGCCTGTGCCGGGCCAATGGAAACGACCACAACTTCCTCGACCTTGCCGGCTTCTTTCAAGCGAAGCGCTTCCTCGACCGCAATTTCGTCGAACGGATTCATCGACATTTTCACATTTGCAAGCTCAACGCCTGAACCGTCACCCTTGACGCGAATCTTGACGTTGTAATCGACTACCCGCTTTACCGGTACGAGGACTTTCATGGGGACTCCCTCTTCAACATTCAAATGACAGCTTTAACTGTCCTATCACAGTACCTGCTTGCCGGATGCCGACATTGAGGTGAAAAAAGCGACACGTTTGTGTCTGAACAGCGCGGGACCGTAAATATGAGTGACGTAAAGGTCAATGCGCGGTATGCGACAATTTGTACTTCAACCGATTGAATGATGTGGGTCTATCTGCCCCATTTCACAGGTTCGGTTTGCGTGGCGACAATGACCGGTTCTTTTTCGACGATCACAGCCTTCGGAGAGACGATCGCGCGATCAAAAAGCGGCACATTGCGCCGTTTCAAAAGCACAATAAGCAGTGCACCGCTAATAATCCCGCCCACATGAGCTGGCCAGGAGATCAGCTCATCTCCGCTCCACAAAAGCATCCCGAATTGCATGGCCACCCAAAGGATGAGCGGATAGATGGCCGGAATGCGTAGCGGAATTCGCCCGAAGGCCAGAACCCACACTTTCACGCGCGGATGGAGAATAAGATAGGCGGCAACAATACCGGCTATCGCGCCGGAGGCGCCGATCAGGGGCGCTTCGGAATCCGGCAGAATGACGCCGTGAAGAAATGCGCCAGCTGCAGCGCATAGAAGATAGAAGATCAGAAATTTTACGTGCCCAAGCGCATCTTCAATATTGTCGCCAAATACCCAAAGAAACAACATATTGCCGCCGAGATGGAAAATATCGGCATGGAGAAATGCATAGGTGACGTAGGTGAAATTCGGCGGGACAATATCATAGGCGGCTGGCAGAGCTGCGAGTTCATGGACAATGGCGGGTATATAACCAAGTCCAATAATTGTGGCTTCCGCATAATTGCCGCCAATGCTGGTCAGTGCAAAGATGATGACATTCAGCGCTATAATGGAAAGCGTGACATATTGCAGCTTGATATGTTTGAGGCTGTTGGCGTCATGTAGTGGGATAAACATCAGCGCCTTGTTCCTGTCTCAATTCATTCAGCGATTTTTGCCCGGAACCCATAACACGTCTTTTGCACCATTGTCATTGATGACCCGGGCGGCAACGAACAGGAAGTCTGAAACACGGTTGATGTATTTCAACGCCGCTGGTGTGACTGTTTCATTTTCCCTTTGCGACAATTCCACCATTTGTCGTTCTGCCCGCCGCGAAACCGTGCGCGCCAGATGCAGGGCGGCGGACGCTGGCGAGCCGCCTGGCAATATGAAAGAGCGCAAAGGAGCAAGGTTTTCATTCAGCCGGTCAATATCAGCCTCTACCCGCAAAACCTGTGTATCAATGATCCTCAAGGGCTCATATGCGAGAGTTTCCCCGGTATCGGGGGTGGCAAGATCCGCGCCCAGATCAAAAAGATCATTCTGGATGCGAAATAGCATGGCATCGAGTTCAGGATGATCCCGCTCCGTGTGCAAGCGGGCAAGTCCGACAAAGGAATTTGCCTCATCTACGGTGCCATAGGCCTCAACGCGCAGATCATGCTTGAAACGCCGTGCTCCGGTGCTGAGGCCGGTGGTGCCGTCATCGCCGGTGCGCGTATAGATCTTGTTGAGCTTGACCATCGTGGTCTCCTAGCCCGCTGTGCGATGGAAATAGATAGCACCAACAATGAGAATAATGGCCACGAGTTGTAGCAGGATGCGCAGTTGCATCATCTTGTTGGAGAAGTTGGCATTGCCACCCTTCATCATGTTTCGCAGACCGACGAGAAGCACGATTGTGACGGCAGCAATGGCAATGATCGCCAGAAATTTGAAGATGATATCCATGATTTATTCCTTATCAGCAGAGTTCCACTCTGCTCCTGTCATGATTGGCTCGCAAGCATGCGATATAGCGCACGTGCCGAGAGAATTCTTTTGACAAAACTTGCCAGCCTGGCCGGAAGCGTCACCACATAATGGGGTTTTGGGCGTGGATTTTCCAAGGCATGTTTCAACACCTTGTAAATGGCATCAGGTCCAAGCGCGAATCGTGGCGGTTTTGCCTGTGAGAAACTTGCGATTTCTCGCTGGTACTGCTCACGATGGACCGATTTTTCAATGTCGATATATTTGCTGATCTGTGCCGCCGCGTTGGACCTGAAGTTCGATTCGATTGAACCTGGCTCCAGCAATGACACGTGAATGCCTGAGCCTTCCAGCTCCATGCGCTGGGTCGTCATTAATCCTTCAAGCGCGAATTTTGAGGCGACATAGGCACCGCGGAATTTCAGCGGGACCAAGCCCAAAATTGACGAGCAATGGACAATTCTGCCATGACCCTGTTTGCGCATGACCGGAACAATGAGTTGCGTCAGCTCATGCCAGCCGAAAAATGCTGCTTCAAATTGTTCGCGCAACGCCGCTGTTGGCAAATCCTCCACTGCACCGGGTACAGCATAGGCCCCGTTATTATAAAGCGCATCAAGCGTGCCGCCGGTCTTTTCAAGAATGGTTGCAACTGTCTCCCGTATGGATTGCGAATCGCTATAGTCCAGATAAGAGGTGGAAAAGCCTTCCGCTTTGAGAGCATCTATGTCAGACGCTTTGCGGGCAGTGGCAAAAACGGTCCAGCCATCAGCCTTCAGGGCGCGTGCACAATAGGCGCCCATTCCACTGGAACATCCTGTTATCAAAATCGTTTTGGAACGGGGCATGGTTTCGATTCAATAGGTTGCGCAAAAAAACACTTCACATATTCGCTTGTGCCTTGCAATCTCGCGGACAAGATCAAAGGGACGAACCTGCATTGATGCTTAAAGTATACGGTTTTCTTCGGCGCATACTCGCCGATGCTCTGGGGCATTTCAGCACGGATGATGGATGGGCATTGGCGAGCCATGTGGCGCTTTCCGGAATCCTGGCCCTGTTTCCATTTCTGATCTTTGCTACCTCACTGGCGAGTTTTCTTGGCGCAAGCGCCTTTACCGAGACTGCGGTACATGTGGTTTTCGATACCTGGCCGGAGGTGATCGCCAATCCCATCAAGCAGGAAGTGAGCAATGTGCTTAATGTACAGCGCGGCGGGCTGCTGACCATCAGCGTCATTGCGGCTGCTTATTTTGCGTCCAACGGTATTGAAGCCTTACGGGTTGCGCTCAACCGCGCTTATCGCGTTGTGGATACGCGCTCAATCATCTACTGCCGTCTGCAAAGCCTCGGCTATGTGATCATTGCAACGATTGGCATAATGGCAATCAGCTTCTTGCTGGTGCTTGCCCCGCTTGCCTTGCGGATTGCCTCGAAGTGGTATCCGGAAATCTATCTTCTGTCGGGGACGATCAGCTTCTGGCGCTATTGCATTGCCTCGGCAGTATTGATCGTTGGGCTTCTTGTGGTGCATCTCTGGCTGCCCGCAGGACACCGGCGCCTGATTGATATTTTACCGGGCATATTGCTGACGCTGATTGCCTGGACGATTGGCGCGACGATATTTGCCAGTTATCTCGAAACCTTTGCCTCCTATATCTCAACTTATGCTGGCCTTGCTTCCATCATGGCCGCCATCGTTTTCCTTTATATAATCGCGGCCATCTTCATCATCGGCGCTGAGATCAACGCCGCAATCATCATCTACCGTGAGGGCAGGGTGGCAAGGCGCCTCTGACTGCCGGTTGATAGAGCAACGCCCAGTGTTGCGATTGCCATGCCGATGAGCTGAAACAGCGTCAATGTTTCACCGAAGAGGACGTAAGCCATCAAGGCAGTCACGCCCGGAACAAGGTAAAACAGCGATGCCACTTTCGAAACGGCTCCCTGTTTGATCAGGATCATCAGCAGCAACACAGCGCCGATTGAAAGAACGACGACCAGCCAGAACATGGCGAATATGAGCGAGCCGGACCAGATGATTTCATGGGTTTCGAACAGCACGGTCATGATCGCCATGATCACCATCGCACCCAGATATTGCAATGTGGTGCCCGCCTTAAGGTCAATCTGGCCGACGAAACGCTTCTGCCAGACTGTGCCCGCGCTAATGGCAAGGACAGAGAAGACCGAGGCGGTGACAGTGGCCGGAGTGATACCGTCGGCCGAAATTGACAGTTTTGGCCAAAGGACCATGGCAACGCCAATGAAGCCGACGCCAAGACCCATCCAATGGCGGGGCTGGATTTTCTCGCCAAGTGTTACACCCGCAATCAATGCCGTTATCAATGGTTGCAGACCGACAACCAATGCAGACATGCCGGCAGGCAATCCCTTGTGAATGGCCCAGAATACCGCGCCGAGATAGGCCCCGTGGATGAGGCAGCCCGCGATTATGGCGTGCATTGCTCCGCGCCAGCTCGGCCAATTATTGCCGGCAAGGACGACCCATATTCCAAGGATCGCACCCGCAATAGCAAAGCGCGCCATAAGAAACACAAATGGCTCCATATAGGGCATGGCGTAGCGCGCACCGATGAAGCCGGTGGCCCATAGGAGAACGAACAGGGCAGGAAAGAGACGAACGGGCATGGGAATGAAGCCGGATCATTGATGGAGACAAATGCCTTATACCTGAAAGGTCGGGTCCGATAGGTCATAAACCGATCAAATTGCATATCTCCTGACGCGTTATGCCCTGCTCACGCAAGGAGCGGAGGGACGTGTCCTTGCGGCTTTTCGACAGCTTGTTGCCCTCATCATCGAGTATGAGACGATGATGATGATAGAGCGGTGGATCAATGCCGAAGAGATGTTGCAGCAGGCGATGAACACTGGTGGCATGATAAAGATCCCTGCCGCGAACCACATGGGTGATGCCCTGCAAAGCATCATCAATGACCACCGACAGATGATAGCTTGTGGGCATGTCGCGGCGTGCAATGATGACATCGCCCCAATCCTGCGGGCGTGCTTTGACCTTGTGCTCGTGCGAACCAAATTCCTGCCAGGTGAGTTCTATTCCAGCAGCTTCGAGAGCACGGTCCATATTCAACCGCCACGCATAGGGATGCCCCCTGTCCATACGTGATTTTTGTTCGCGTTTTGAGAGCAGTCGTTCAGTCGGGGGATAAAGCATTGCGCCATCCGGGTCACGCGGCCAATCGTCAATATTTGACCGTTCAATTTCCTGCTTGATCCCGCTGCGGCTGAGGAATGCCGGATAGACAAGTTCCATTTCGATAAGATGGTCGAGAGCCTGCTGATAGAGGGGAAAATGTTCCGACTGACGGCGGACTGGTTGTTCCCAGGTCAGGCCAATCCACTCAAGATCATCCAGCATCAAATGTTCAAGTTCGGGGGCACAGCGCTCGCGGTCGATATTTTCCATGCGCAATAACAACCGGCCAGCCATTTCATGCGCCATTTTCTGATTGAGCAAGGCAGAAAAGGCATGGCCGAGATGGAGTGAGCCATTGGGGCTGGGGGCAAATCGGAAAACCGGAATTGTCATGAGTCTGAGACGACATTCTTGGCGTTGATCACGCACATTGATACGGTGTTTGCCGGATCATGCAAGGATGAACACTTATGCGCAGAATTGATACACTCGATGATATTGCCGAAGGCCTTGCAGATTTGCTGCGAATCCATCCCGAACTGGCGCAGATTGCAGAAAAGGCAGGGCCGCTGCCTTTGCGTCGCTCGGCTCCGGGCTTTGAAAGTCTCGCATCGGTTATCGTTTCCCAGCAGGTTTCAAGGGCAAGTGCCGATTCGATCTGGAAGCGGCTTGTCACCGTGATTGATCCACTGACGCCAGAAAACTATATGGCGGGCGGCGAGGAAGCCTGGCGCATTGCCGGTCTTTCCCGCGCCAAGCAAGCGACACTTGCCCGTATAAGCCAGTCGATAATGGCGCGGGAGTTGGATCTCCATGATCTTTGCGACAAGCCAGTTGAAGAGGCGATGCAGATCATGACCAGCGTCAAGGGCATTGGCCCTTGGACTGCCGAAGTCTATCTGCTTTTTTCCGCAGGTCATGCGGATGTATTTCCTGCCGGTGACGTGGCGCTGCAACATGCCTATGCGCATGCCTATAGCGAATCAGTGCGACCCGATTCAAAGGCGTTGAAGATTTTCGCTGCGCGCTGGTCGCCTTGGAGGGGTGTGGCAGCGCGGCTTTTATGGGCTTACTATGCCGCAACCCGTGGCCGCGATGCTACACCCATTGCGTGAAACTGAAATAACAACGCTTTTTCTTCTGCCTTGCAGCAATTCGCTTCACATTCCTGTCACGTCAAGCTTACAATATCAGGGCCTGATGGTTGGATTGGAGTTGATTCCTTGACAATAGCCGTCTCGCCGGACGGACTGCCGGCTCTGGTACTCAATGCGGACTACCGTCCGCTCAGTTATTATCCCTTGTCGCTCTGGTCCTGGCAGGACGCGATCAAGGCGGTCTTCCTTGACCGTGTGAATATCGTGGCGGAATATGAGCATGAAGTCTCATCGCCTTCCTTTGCCATGCGGCTGCCGAGCGTCGTTTCGCTGAAAAGCTACATCAAGCCGTCGCGCAATCCGGCCTTTACGCGGTTCAATGTGTTTCTGCGCGATCGCTTCGAATGCCAATATTGCGGCTCGCAGGAGGACCTGACCTTCGATCATGTCATTCCGCGTTGCGCTGGTGGTGAAACGGTGTGGGAAAATGTCGTTGCAGCCTGTTCACCCTGCAATCTGCGCAAGGGTGGCATGATGCCGGATCACGCCAGGATGTGGCCACGACAAAAGCCTTTTGCGCCAACAGTGCATGACCTGCACAATAATGGCCGCATGTTCCCGCCAAACCATCTGCATGAAAGCTGGATGGATTATCTCTACTGGGATGTCGAGCTGGAACCGTAAACCCGGTTCGCCTGGATACTGACTTCTGCGTCATCCTCGGGCTTGACCCGAGGACCCATGGTCAAACGGCAAAGCAGGCAATGTGCAGTGTTAACAGTTTCGCGCGCGATGCTCACTATCAGCAATGGGCAATGCTGAGTAAGTCCTCGGGTCAAGCCCGAGGATAACGCATAGGGAGAACTGGAAACTTAAGCTGTTTTCGCTGCGCCACGAAATGCAATGATCATCAATATGAGGCTTGCAATGGCATTCCAACCGGCGAATGACAGACCAAGGACACGCAGGGCGGCGGTATCACATGCCGGCGGGTGAACGGAATTCATATCGCTCAGAAGGTTGCCCGCATCGGTGGTGATCGACATTGCCACTGCCGTGCAATCCGTTGGTCCCGCCCAGAATTTCCACTCCACCCCGGCGTGAAACACTGCAAGACCAAGGCCGATGAGCATCAGCAAGCCCCCAAGCGCCAGAAGCAGGCGGGTAAGGCCAGCGGGCCACTTCAAGGATGATGCGGCCACGGCCAGCGCTATCAAAGGGATGCCTGCATAATAGGGATAACGCTGTTCGAGGCATAATTTGCAGGGCAAATATCCGCCAATATACTGAAAGCCCAATGCCGACCCTACCGTGACAATCATCGCCAGTAGCAGAAATAATGCAGTCTTCAAATGAGGTTTTGTATTGGTCATGACAGGCGTTGGTCCTCTAAGTTTACGCAATTAGAGCAATTCCAGGAAAAGTGTGTAGCGGTTTTCCGTCCGGAATTGCGTAAAAACAAAGATTTAGAGCGTCGTTTATCAAAACGCAAAACACTCTAAAGATGGAGATAGTGGAACACGGCATAGAGCAGAATCAAGACAACCGCCACTGCACCGGCGATGAGGCCGAGGCGCTTCTCGATAAAATCGCGGATAGGTTCGCCATAACGGCGCAAAAGCCATGCGAGAAAGAAGAAGCGCGCACCACGAGCAATAATTGCGGAAACAATGAACAGCCAGATATTGATGCCTGCCGCACCGGAAAGAATGGTGACCACCTTGATAGGGGGCAGATGAGAAAGGCCGGAGGTAACAAGCAGCAACAAGATTGCATCGGCGCTGGTGGAGCCACGCATGGCCTCGAAGGCATCAAGTTTGCCATACATTTCAAGAATTGGCTTGGCGAGCGTCTCATAGGCATAAAAGCCGAGCATCCATCCTGCTATTCCGCCTAGCACAGAGGCAATGGTGGCAACCAGCGCATAGCGATAGGCCCGTTCGGGGCGCGCAAGCGCCATGGGCAAAAACAGAACATCAGCTGGAACAAGAAAGACGGAGCTTTCAACAAAGGCGATGACCGCCAGCCATGCTTCAGCCGACTTGCGCGCGGCAAGCGACATTGTCCAATCATACAATCTGCGCAGCATTGTCGGTTCCTGCCTCGGGTAAATCTGCAAGGTCTCTTAGAGCAAACATTTGCCAAAGGGAATCGGGCCGATGAATTTTCGCAATCTCGCTGGCAGATATCGTGCAACCGCCTCTAGCCGCAGGAACTGACACGGGCAACACACGAGTGCGTTATCCGCGATAAAAGCTTTTATTGGTGTTGACCTGGGGTGCCCTCTGCATGTATTTGGCTGTCACGGATTTGAGTACGCTCATCTCCGACGCCTTTTGGCGGCCCCTTTGGCGGAATTGGTAGACGCGCCTGACTCAAAATCAGGTTCCGCAAGGAGTGCTGGTTCGATTCCGGCAAGGGGCACCATTTTTTCCCAGTTCAGTCAATGTTGCCGTTCTGCCTGGAAAAGCTGAGGCATGAAGCGATGAGCCATCGTCACGCGCGCTCCTCCCATATTTTTGCCAGTTCCACGATTGTTTTTACGGCTTTTTCCATATCTTGCCTGCTGACCCATTCCAGAGGTGAGTGAAAGGCATGGCCGCCGGCAAAAAGATTGGCGCAGGGCAGGCCCATATAGGACAGTCTTGAGCCATCCGTGCCGCCTCTTATGCTGCCGCGAACGGGTTCCATGCCCGCGCGCCGAATTGCTTCGATTGCGTTTTCCACAATCTCGGGATTCCGGTCAAGGATGGCTTTCATGTTGCGATATTGCTGCTTGACGCTGAATTGATAGGAGGAGCCGGGATAGTCGGCGAGTACCTTCTTGACCAGCGCTTCCAGCAAAGCTTCTTTGACTGCCAGCCCCTCATCATTAAAGTCGCGGATAATCAAGGCGAGACTTGCCTTTTCCATCGAGCCGGTGACGCTGACCGGATGAATAAAACCCTCGCGGCCTTCGGTCGTTTCGGGAGCGATTTCTTTGGGCAGAGCGGCAATGATCCCGCCTGCAATCTTGATGGCGTTCTCCATCCTGTCCTTGGCAAAGCCTGGATGAATGGCGACGCCCTGAATGGTGATCTCAACGCCATCTGCCGAGAATGTCTCGTCTTCAATATGTCCAGCAGTTTCGCCATCAACAGTATAGGCGAAATGCGCGCCGAGCTTCTTGAGGTCAACCTTATCGGCCCCGCGCCCGACTTCCTCATCCGGCGTGAAGAGGATGCGAATAGTGCCGTGTTTAATGTCAGGATTGTCCATAAGGATTTGTGCCGCAGTCATGATTTCGGCAAGACCAGCCTTGTCGTCGGCGCCTAGCAATGTTGTGCCATCTGTTGTGATGATGTCATTGCCGATTTGGTCGAGAAGAGCAGGGTGATCTTTCACGCGGATGATCTGCTGCGTGTCACCGGTCAGCTGAATGTCCCCGCCTTGATAGTTCAGCACATGCTGGGGCTTCACATTCGTTCCTGTAAAGTCGGGCGCGGTATCCATGTGGGAGCAGAAACAGATGACGGGCACATCCTTTTCAACATTGGATGGGATGGTTGCATAGACGTAACCATGCTCGTCAAGATGGGCGTCAGCCACACCGATTTCGAGAAGTTCGGCGACCAGAACGCGCCCCAGATTCAGTTGCTTCTGGGTTGTAGGCTGCGTCGTGGAAGCGGCATCCGATTGGGTGTCGATTACGACGTAGCGAAGAAAGCGGTCTGTAACTGTATCGGTCATGGGTATCATCCAATTTTCATCAGCGGCAGGATCTGTTTAGCGCGTGCCGTGCAGGGAGTGAAATGCTTTCAGCATCAGGCGATATTTTTTGACGCTGAAAGTTTGCGCAGGAAATGGCGGCCATCGACCCGCCTAGTGTTGGTCATGCTTGTCCTGCCGGGATATATTATTAGTTCACGATGTTGGAGGCTGTTTGTCGTAATTTGTATTGTGGCATCTCCCATTCCTGTGGAACATGATTCCAAAATTGGGGGAATGGATGACTGCCCATGCTGAAGTCAGCCCGATAATCGTTTGCGGGTGTCAAAGAAGTGGTACGACGGCCATCGTTCGAATTTTGAACGATAATGGGATGATGATCTCTAATGAATGGGCGTTGTTCGACTGGCCGCAATGGCAAGATCAGTTTTCATTGGCTGAGTGGCTCGAAAACAAGCGTGATGAGGTTCAGAAAAACCTTTGGCTGCAATACTGGCATCTTGAAATTGAGCTTAACGGTTCCGAAGCGGAGCAGGGGTTTCCGGCCGCGCTACACTCGATCTATGGCAAGCGGGATGCGTGGCGATGGGGGGACAAATGGTCGGACTATGTTTTCCAGATTGACACTGTGAAGGCGCATTTTCCTCAGGCTAAAATCATTTATATCTACCGCGATGGCCGTGATGTTGTTGCCAGCATGTTGCGCAAGACGATCGAGAAGGACATTGGAACAGGGTTCAAACGGTGGGTGAATTCCATTGAAGCATGGCTTTCGTGGAAGGACCGGATTGATCATCTGGCGATAAGGCAGGAGGATTTGTTGCAGCACCCCGAGAAAGTCGCTGCGGACATTGCCGATTATTGTGGCTTCACATTGGAGAGTGCCGGACACGCTGCCTATGTCTTGTTAGGTGCCGATGCTGAAATTGCGGAAGATCACGTATCCGAAAATCCTTACAAGCATACGGGAGCCTATCATGATCAATTTTCGGATGCGGATATTCCAGATGATGCCAAGCGCCATCTGATTAATCTCGGCTATTTCTAGGCTCGGCCTGTCAATTCGCGCAAACGCTCGCGCACAAGGCGCGCAATATTCTGGGTGCGGCGGTAAAGGTGGAGTTGCGAAGCGGCCTGCCTGGTTGCGCGGTCCGCTTTGGGGGTAAGGCCGATAACCAGCGTGCCGATTTTTTCCCGTTCCTGAAAAAGGCGCGATGCGACCGGATGGTCGGGGACAGCGCAGGAATCCGTCCTGTCAATATTGGGGTCTTCCAGATGATTTTTGAGGACTTCAATCATTAAAAGAACGCCGGGTGAGAAAACTGCCAGACTTTCATCATAGGCAGTTTTCCAAGTCCAAGCCTCACCTGCTTCGACAAAAACGATCAGCACAGCGATGACTTTTCCGTCCAGTTCCAAGGTGTGAATGCGGGCAAGATCTCGGGCTGCCAGATTATTGACCGCTTCGCGGGCAAAAGCAGCGCGAAAGCGGTCCACGGCCATGGCTGAGCCGCGCTGACCTTTCCAGCCACTCGCCTCCAGCGCCAGAAAGTCTTCCAGTTTACGGCGGATATCTTCTTCGCTGCGGCTGACGACATAAGTGAGTGTGCCTTTTTCCGCCAAGCGCCGCCAGAGTCGGCGATATTCCTTGGAATGTTTTGCGCCAATGGCTTCGCGCAAATAGTCGTCCCCCTCTTTTGTGCTCTCGATAGAGGGGCGTTCAACCTGATTTGTCGTGACCAGCGGTAGATTTCGATCCATGGCGATTGAGCGGATGAGCTGTGCCACAGGGCGGTCCAGCATCATATCTGGAAGAACAAGAATTTCGGGCAGTTTCAAATGTTTGCGGCCAAGCACATCGAACAGATCATTGAGAACGCCAACGGGATCATCACGATCGATCAATGGTGTTCCCTGCGGCCCGAAGGGTGTCGCCCAGGCACGCAGGATCGAGCCTGAGAAGGCAAAGCCCGGACGTTCGATCGTATAGGGCATTAAAAAACGCAGGCGGCTCTTAACATCATTTTCGTCGCGCATGACCATGAACCGGACCTGCCGGTCATCAAGACGGGGCATGGCAGGCGCAAGAAATCGCGGATTGAAAAATATGTTTGGCTCGATTGTCCGATAGCTCAAATATTCAAGCTCATCCAGAAGTTCAAAACCCGCGGAAGCTGGATAGATGGAAAGTTTGCGCGGAATGGAGCGGCTGCCCAGTGTTTCCTCAATCTGCTTTGCCGCATCACGCGATGAATCCACTCCCGACAACTGCGCGATGATTTGCGCAGAAGGACCACCGGCCAGTTCTTCAAGAAGAGGGATCGCTGCCATCAGATTTCTTCCTTGGCAGGTTTCTCAAGCGCCCTGCCAGCAAAAACAAACATTGTAATGTTCAAACGTTTGTAAACTGTCAGCGTCAGGGTCACAGCCTCAAAGATCATTGACAAGGCAGTGGCACATGCAGCTCCGGTCAGACCATAGGCCGGGATGAGTACAATGCTGAGACTGATGTTAAAAATGAGTGTGAGCGCATAGACTGCGGCGCAGATTTTTTGCTTTCCGGCCATGTTGAGCAGGCTTTCAGCCGGTCCGACGGAGGCGCGGGCAACCACGCCGACCACCATGATGAAAAGAAGCGGATAGCCTTCGGTAAATTCTGTTCCGAACAGGTAAAGCAGTGGTTTGCCCAGCAAAAGCAGTAGCAGCGCCATTGCCAGCGATGGCCAGAATGTCCAACGTGCTGTGTCCTTTGCAAATGCAGCCAGTTGATTGTGATCGGTTGTATGTAGCAGTTCGGAATAGCGTTGGGCTGCGCCTGCCTTTACCGAGAAATAGACAAAGTGCACGAGAGCCAGAAGCTTTACCGTTGCAAAATAAGTGGCGACCTTATCGGGCTCCATGAATCGCCCCACCATGAGCACATCCGCATTGGTCAGGAGAAAGAAAAAGCCTTCGACCAGAAAAATCGGCAGTGAGACAGTGAACCATTCGCCCAAACGAATCGATTTGGCTCCGGGCGCAACCACGGCCTTGAACCGGTTATTGACGACGAGCAGTTGACCGAGCGTAGTAAAATAGGTCGCAATAATCGAGCAGATCACTGCGATAATGGCTGTTGGTGTGAAACCGGCCAGATGGGCAATGCTCATGATGAGGAGGGTCAATATCGGTCTGACAATATAGGTGGGGGTGAGGGCGGTCAAAACCCATGATCTGGATCGGGCTGTTCCATCCAGCGTATCGCCCAATGCGATCATGGGCAGGCAAATGAATCCAAGCAGGAAGGGCGTGACATAGTATGATTCCAGCGCACCCCGAAAATGATAAACGCCAGCAGCTCCCGCCAGGGCCAGACAGGTGGTCAGAGAAATTGCAAAAACCTTGCTGGTAAACAGAATACCCCGCAGCCTGTTTAGTTGATTGCGCTCAAGATATTCCGGCACATAGCGAATTATGCTGGTCTGAAAGCCGAGACAGGAGAGGTTGCCGAGAATGACGACCGTCACCCATACGAGAACAAAGATTCCATACTCAAACTGTCCCATCCAGCGGGCGAATATGACTTGCGAAAGCAAAGCTATCGCTGCGCTTGTAATGCGAATGCCGAAGGCGATCAGTGATACGCGCTGCGCAACGGCGTGCTGATTGGTCCCGTCAAGCAATGCATCCAGACGAAGAAGCCACGGATGGAGCTGGCGGCTCAATCGTCCCGGCAGGAACCGGTCTGCAGCCTGTACCGCAGAGAATCGCAATGGGCAGCTCCATTTATGGCCAATGAGGGAACTTTACTCATTAAACGTTTAGAAACGGTTCGAAAAGCCGAGGAGATTTCTCATCAAGAAAAAGGCCGCATCAAGCGGCCTTTTCAATGTCAGACGAATGCGCCGTGGCAATGTTTGTATTTCTTGCCCGAGCCGCAAGGGCAGGCCTCGTTACGGCCGATCTTGCCCCATGTCCGGGGATTGTTAGGATCACGATCCGCCGGATCGACAACCCGCAGATCGTCCTGTGTCGCAAGCAGGCTGCCTTCGCCAAAGTCGTCTTCGCCGGTTGTGCCATCAATGTGATGGCCTTCCATTGGAGGCAGTTCCGGTTCCTGAGCGGCGGCGGCATCCCGAACCAGTTCAACGCGCATCAATTGCGATGTCACATTCTGGCGCAGATTGACCAGCATGGTCTGGAAAAGCTCAAAGCCTTCGGTCTTGTATTCATTGAGCGGGTCACGCTGCGCATAACCACGGAAACCGACCACCGAACGCAAGTGGTCAAGATTGACCAGATGCTCGCGCCAAAGCGCATCAAGGCTCTGAAGTATGATCGACTTTTCCACATAGGCCATGATTTCCGGCCCGAAGCGCTCGGCGCGGTCAGCCGCAGCCTTTTCGACCGCATCAAACAGGCGCTCACGAACATCATCAGCCGTTATGCCATCTTCAAGCGCCCATTGCGTGACCGGAAGGTCAAGATTCAGGATAGTACGAACATCTTCGTCGAGTTGCTTGATGTTCCACTGTTCCGCATAGGCGCCTTCTGGCGTATGGCGGTTGGTCAAATCCTCGACCACGTCCTCGCGCATTTCCTTGGTGGTCTGGCTCAGATCCGTGCCATCCATGATTTCGATGCGCTGTTCAAAGATCACCTTGCGCTGATCATTCATCACATCATCATATTTCAGAAGGTTCTTGCGGATATCGAAGTTGCGCGCTTCGACCTTCTTTTGCGCCTTTTCAAGCGCTTTGTTGATCCAAGGGTGGACGATAGCTTCGTCTTCCTTGAGGCCGAGCCTCTGAAGCATTCCATCCATGCGTTCCGAACCGAAAATGCGCATCAGATCGTCCTGCAAGGACAAGAAGAATTTCGAGCGTCCCGGATCGCCCTGACGGCCAGAGCGGCCGCGAAGCTGGTTGTCGATACGGCGGCTTTCATGCCGCTCCGTCGCCAAAACGTAAAGGCCACCGGCAGCCAGTGCCTTCTCCTTCAGGACGGCGATGTCGGCGCGGATTGCGTCTTCCTTTGCCTTGCGCTCTTCACCGGCGGGCATGTCATCAAGCTCACGCGCAATGCGCATTTCCAGATTGCCGCCAAGCTGAATGTCGGTACCACGGCCAGCCATGTTGGTAGCGATCGTGATCGCTCCGGGCACGCCGGCCTGTGCGACAATATAGGCCTCCTGCTCGTGATAACGGGCATTCAGAACCTGAAAATCCTTGAAACCCTCTTTGCGCAGACGGTCAGCAAGTTGCTCGGACTTTTCGATTGATGTCGTGCCTACAAGGACAGGCTGGCCTTTTGCTGAAGCTTCGCGGATATCGCGGACAATGGCCTTGTATTTTTCTTCAACGGTCCGGTAGACCTCGTCATCTTCATCCAGGCGCTTGACCGGATTATTGGTTGGAATTTCGGTAACTTCGAGGCCGTAAATATTGGCAAATTCTTCCGCTTCAGTGGATGCTGTACCAGTCATGCCGGCCAGCTTCTTGTACATGCGGAAATAATTCTGGAAGGTAATGGAAGCCAGCGTCTGGTTTTCCGGCTGGATTGTCACATGTTCCTTGGCTTCAAGAGCCTGATGCAGGCCTTCCGAGAAACGGCGGCCAGGCATCATGCGACCAGTGAACTCATCGATAATGACGATTTCGTCATTGCGAACGATGTAATCCTTGTCTTTCTGGAAAAGCTTGTGGGCGCGCAGGGCGTTGTTGACGTGATGAACAACAGCGACATTCTCAATATCGTAAAGGCCTTCGCCTTTCAGATGTCCGGCATCACGAAGCAGGTTTTCCAGCTTTTCCGTGCCGTCTTCGGTGAAGATCGCGGTCTTTTGTTTTTCATCGATTTCATAATCTTCAGGCTGCAAGGGCAGAATGAACGTATCGATGAGATTATAGAAATCGGAACGATCATCCAGCGGGCCGGAAATAATAAGTGGCGTGCGCGCCTCATCAACAAGGATCGAATCCACTTCGTCGACAATAGCGTAATTATGCGGACGCTGAACCATCTGCGCGCGCTCATACTTCATATTATCACGCAGATAATCGAAGCCGAGTTCGTTATTGGTCGCGTAGGTAATATCGGCATTATAGGCTTTGGCGCGTTCTTCATCATCGAGTCCGTGGACGATGATGCCGTAACTTAAGCCGAGGAAATTATAGATTTGGCCCATCCAGTGGGCGTCGCGGCTGGCCAGATAGTCGTTGACGGTAACGACATGAACGCCCTTGCCTTCGAGAGCATTCAGATAAACCGGCAATGTAGCTACGAGGGTTTTGCCTTCACCGGTGCGCATTTCCGAAATGCCGCCCTGATGAAGAACCATGCCGCCGATAAGCTGAACATCGAAGGGGCGCATGCCAAGGACGCGTTTTGCGGCCTCGCGTGCGACAGCAAATGCAGGCACCAGCAGATCATCCAGCTTGGTGCCATTTGCCAACTGCGCTCGAAATTCCGCAGTCTTGCCCTGAAGTTGTTCGTCCGTTAAGGCCGAAATTTCCGGTTCAAGCGCATTGATTGCATCAACGTGAGGCTTGAATCCCTTTACGCGACGCTCGTTTGAAGAGCCAAAAAGCTTGCGAGCCAAGCCGCCGAAACTGACCATCCCTGGTCCTCTCTTTAAATACGTTCTGCCGGCGTGTCCCGGCATTTGAAGCGTCTGATATGCAATACTACAAAGCTGCCATATATTTGAACTAACATATCAAAGGTATAAGAGCATCTTCTGCCAAGCTATCTGGACGCAAAGCCGTTGGACAGATAAGAGGGGCCATGAATGATGTCAATGTTGAAGCGTCGCTTCGCTACGGCCAAATTCTGCCATATTCATAGCCCGTACCGGTCCTCCCAAGGAGAAAATTGAAAATGAACCTATTGCGTAAGACGATTTCATTGATGACTGTAGCTACGTTTTTGGCGGGCGTGTCCAGTGTGGCTGTAATGCAGAATAGCGCGATGGCGCAGGATGCAACCCCGGCACCGGCTGCCGATGCTGCCAAAGTTGTGCCACAGGATCCCAAGAAGGTTCTTGCAACGATTGCAGGCAAGCCAATCACAGTTGCAGATGTTGATCAGATTTCTGCCGACCTTGATCCCCAGTTTGCCCGGCTTCCGGACGACCAGCGTCGTTTGGCCGCTCTGGCAGCCATTATCGACATCAAGTCGCTTGCGGCAAAGGCTGCAGCAGCGAAGCTTGATCAGACACCGGAATTCAAGGCGCGTGTTGCCTTCCTGAAAGACCGTGCACTGCACAATGATTATTTCAAGCAGCAGATCGTCGACAAGATCAGCGATGCCGATATCCGTGCCCGCTACGACAAGGAAATGGCAGCAATGCCGCCGCAGAATGAAGTTCATGCGCGTCACATTCTCGTAAAGACCAAGGAAGAAGCCGAGGCGATCATCAAGCAACTTGATGGCGGTGCCTCATTTGAAGATGTGGCCAAAGAAAAATCGACCGATGGTTCGGCTGCGCAGGGCGGCGATCTTGGCTATTTCGGTGCTGGCCAGATGGTTCCTGAATTTGAAAAGGCTGCAAACGAGCTGGAAATCGGCAAGTACTCCAAGGTTCCGCTTCAGACCCAGTTCGGCTTCCACGTTATCAAACTGGAAGACAAGCGCGTTCAGCAGCCACCAGCATTCGAGCAGGTCAAAGAACAGGTCAAGTCGATTATTGTCCGTGAACGCTATATCGATCTGGTCAAGAAGGATCGCGGTGATTTGAAGGTTACATTCACCGATCCTGAAACGGAAAAAGCCATCAAGGCTGCAACCGAAGGCCAATAATAATAAATTGAAGGTCCGCCTTGCATAGTGTGGGCCTTCACTCCATCCGATCTTTGTTTCTTTCATCTTTCGAGGTTGTAGATGTCGACAGCGGTTTCGCCCCTTGCTCCGAAACATTTCCCGGCAATGCCTGAGATTCAGGGCGTCAGGATTGCGACAGCTGAGGCAGGCATAAAATATAAAGGCCGAACCGATGTTGTGATGATGGTTTTCGATAGGCCTGCGGCCGTTGCTGGTGTTTTCACCCGATCGAAATGCCCCTCTGCGGCGGTCGATTTTTGCCGATCCAGCTTGAAAGGTGGCACTGCGCGTGCCGTTATCGTCAATTCAGGCAATGCCAATGCGTTCACCGGAAAGAAGGGCAGGGAGTCAACAAAGCTTACTGCTGCTGCTGCTGCCAAAGCCGTGGGTTGCAAGGCAGATGAGATATTCCTTGCTTCCACTGGCGTGATCGGTGAACCGCTTGATGCCGGGAAATTCAGCCATTTGCTGGGTGATATGGCAAAGCAGGCCGTTTCCGAACGCTGGCAGGATGCTGCCAGCGCCATCATGACCACGGATACATTCCCCAAAGTCGCCACGGAAACAATATTGCTCGGCGGTGTTCCGGTTACGATCAACGGTATTGCCAAGGGGGCGGGCATGATCGCACCGGACATGGCAACCATGTTATCATTCGTTGCGACCGATGCTCCCATCGCTTCTGATGTTTTGCAGGAACTTCTTTCCAAGGCGGTTGGCAAGAGCTTCAATTCGGTGACCGTCGATAGCGATACATCAACATCGGATACTTTGCTGCTGTTCGCCACCGGCTCGGCTGCGGAGCGTGGCGCGGCACCTGTAACCAAGCTGAAAGACAAGCGCCTCAAGCCTTTTGTGAAGGCTTTGGAACGCATCCTCAAAAATCTGGCCCTGCAAGTTGTCCGGGACGGTGAGGGTGCCCGCAAGATGCTGGAAATCACAGTCACCGGTGCAAAATCGGATAAATCTGCAAAGCGGATCGCTTTGTCCATCGCAAATTCTCCGCTGGTCAAGACAGCTGCCGCTGGTGAAGACGCCAATTGGGGCCGCGTTGTCATGGCAGTTGGCAAGGCTGGCGAGCCAGCTGATCGTGATTTGCTGGCGATCTGGTTTGGCGATATTCGCGTTGCCCGTGAAGGGGAGCGCGATCCGGATTATTCGGAAGCGGCAACTTCGGCCTATATGAAGAACGAAGATATCCAAATTCGTGTCGATATTGGTCTTGGCAAAGGCAAAGCCACGGTTTGGACCTGCGATCTGACTAAAGAATATGTCGCTATCAATGGTGATTATCGCAGCTGATGCCGTTCGCTTTAACGCAAGTCAGGCAGATCGAAGCGCTTGGTTTTCGAGCATGGCCAGCCTCGTCCGTCCATTATGACGGAAGCTGGAGCATCCGCATAACGCCAGCCCATCCTGCAAAGCGGCTGAATTCGGTCAACCCGCTCGATCCGGGTGATACGGACAATATTGAACACCGTGTCGCCATCGCCGAAGAGCGGTTTCGCGCGGCCGGTCGAGATCTCATATTCCGCCTTTCGCCATTGGCGCCGCAAAAGCTTGGTGCCTATCTGGAGAAATGCGGGTGGAATCGATTTGATGAATCGCTGGTGATGGTTGCGGATTTGGCCGATATCGATCTGTCAAACGCAATTGATCTTGTCCCTCAAACTGACATTCCCCGTTTTGTCGATAGGTCCATGACGATCCAAGGGGAGGCTATCGAGTTAAAGCCGGGTCTGATTGAGGTCGTGAGCGCCATTAAACCAGCCAAAGGCCTGTTTATCGCTGAAGATGCAGGTATCCCTGTTTCCACCGCTATCTGTGTGTGTGATGGAGTCATGGCTGGACTCTTCGGCATCGGTACTGCTGCAAACCGACGCCGCCGCGGTCTTGGTTGCGCTATTGTGAAATCAGCGCTTCAGTGGGCGGTTACGCAGGGTGCCCGCAAGGCATGGCTTCAGGTTGAAGCCTCAAATGAGCCGGCTATCGCTCTTTACCAATCCATGAGTTTTAAAGAAGCCTATCGATATGCTTACTGGCGGCAGCCCCATCATGACTGAAAAAACGCTTCCGATTCTGCTGGTGACTGCATGCGCTTTGGTCGATAGCGATGGCAGGGTATTGCTGACGCAGCGCCCGGAAGGAAAGTCACTGGCCGGTCTATGGGAGTTTCCAGGAGGCAAGGTTGAAGCCGGTGAAACACCCGAAACCAGCCTCATCAGAGAACTGCAAGAAGAACTTGGGATCACGGTCAAGCCCGCCTGTCTTGCGCCGCTGACATTCGCCAGCCATACTTATGAGAGCTTCCATCTTCTGATGCCCCTCTTCATCTGCCGCCGGTATGAGGGCATTCCAAGGTCAATGGAAGGGCAGGCAATGAAATGGGTTCGCCCAAAAGACATGCGCGATTATCCCATGCCTGCCGCCGATATTCCGCTCATCCCGTTTCTCATCGATCTTCTATAGTTTTGCGCAATGGTAAGTTGCATTTTTGCGCGTTAACTCTAACGGTTAATTGATCCTTCACCTGATTAAGCGACTTTTAGACATTCTTGAGGCGCATTTTTCAGGTGGTTTATGGCGCGCAAAAACGACTACATCGATGATGATCTGATGCAATCGGGCGGTCTGTCCGGTGCTGCTGGAGGAATCCTGCGGATTACATTGCTGTTTGGCTCGGCCGCCGTTGCTCTGGCACTGGTGATGGCTCCCCTTGCCAGTCGTGACAGCCAGGCTGTTGTCGGCTACTCAGCCGGACACGCGCTGGATACAATGCAGACGGGATCGATCAAGAGAGCAGCTCCGGTCCAAGGCAATGTACTGCAAAGTGCACCAAACTCGCTTTGTGCCATTCAGAGCAATGGCGTGAAAAACAGCGACTGCTAGAGCCTTTTCATTGA
>UCNP01000191.1 GCA_900473335.1 Hyphomicrobiales bacterium
GGAATGCGCGTTTTCCAACCTCGGCTTCATTTTCAACAATTGGCTGGAGGCGGGGTTCAAGCAGAGCTTTATCGACGAGTTCGCCGATTGGCTCGATCAACCTGTCTCTTGGGTCAAGGTGGAGCTGTAGGGCCGGGCTTTTCCATCTATCAATTAGGCTGAGTTTTACATTGAACAGCAGGGGGTGTCTGACTATAATGGCGCGCTTCCATTTTCCCGCTCGGGAGCCCCCGCGATGCTGCGTATCAGCCAAGAAGCTCTGACATTCGACGACATTCTCCTAGTGCCCGGTTATTCCGAGGTACTTCCCAACGAAGTCAGTCTCAAGACCCGTCTTACCCGTGGCATCGAACTGAATATTCCTCTGGTTTCTGCCGCCATGGGCACCGTTACTGAAGCCCGTCTGGCAATCGCCATGGCTCAGGAAGGTGGCATCGGCATTATCCACAAGAACATGACCATCGAGCAGCAAGCTGCCGAAGTGCGCAAGGTCAAGAAGTTCGAAGCCGGTGTGGTCAAGGATCCCATCACCATCGAGGCCGATGCCACGGTGCGTGATCTGTTCGAACTGACCCGTCTGCACAATATCTCCGGCGTTCCGGTCCTGCACGATGGCGACCTGGTCGGCATCGTCACCTCCCGCGACGTACGTTTCGAAAACCGTCTGGAAGCCACTGTCCGCGAAGTGATGACGCCTAAAGAGCGTCTGGTCACGGTCAAGGAAGGCGCCGACAAGAACGACGTCCGTGAACTGCTGCACAAGCACCGCATCGAGCGCGTGCTGATCGTCGACGACAAATTCGCCCTCAAAGGCATGATGACCGTCAACGACATCGAAAAAGCCAAAGCCTACCCGCTGGCCAGCAAGGACGATCAAGGTCGTCTGCGCGTTGGCGCTGCGGTCGGCACCGGTAAAGACACCGGTGATCGCGTGACTGCACTGGTCAATGCCGGCGTGGACGTGGTGGTGGTCGACACCGCACACGGTCACTCCAAAGGCGTGATCGACCGCGTACGCTGGGTCAAAGAGAACTTCCCTGAAGTGCAGGTG
>UCNP01000094.1 GCA_900473335.1 Hyphomicrobiales bacterium
AGTGGCTATCCTGCGCCAGAACACCCGAAAGCGTGGCGTGAACCTCGCCGGTCAGCGCATCGAAATTGAGCGGATTGTCGATGGTGGATAGGAGCACGGTATTATAAAGCGGATTGCCTTGCTCCAAGCTTTGGATCGCGCCGGAGACAGCCTTTTGGTTATCCGTATTTATACCAATAGTCCAAGGCACATCCTTCCTGTCAAATCCAAGCACGACCTTGCTTGTATCGCTATAGTCAAGTGCTGACGCGATATAGTTGAACGTACTGGCGGTATTCAGCGCATCGAACTTACCTTCGACCTTGTTTGCCGTAAGAATGTCGTAGTGCTTGTGGAAGAGGCTTTCGATCCCGGCATTATTCAGCAGTGCTGTTTTGCCTTCAAGGCGCACATTTACCACGCCGCCAAGCAGGGTTGCTGTGCCTCCGACAGCAAGCCTGTCTGCCGCGCTTTTATCGGCCTTGATTTCAACATCGAAGATACTGCCTTTTTCAAAGCGGGCATCCTTGCTCACATTGAGCGNNCCAGCCTCGCTGACACTGGTCGCGCCGCTCCTGCCATTGATCGCGGCCCAGCCGCCGATAACCGATGTATCACCGGTTGTTCCGGTATCAGTGATATTCAAGCGTCCGCCTTTATTGACTGTCGTGGCGGCAGCAATACCTTCGACTGTAAACAGCGCACCGGTATTGACGAAGGCCGATGAGGTTATCGAGCCCTCTTTGCCGATGACCAGTTCACCGCCATTGATAATCGTATCGCCCGAATAGGTGCTGTCACCCGTCAGGGTTAACTGGCCGGTACCCCATTTTGTCAGGCCGCCGAGATAGGAGGAAGGGTCAGCAAGTTTGCTTTTAAGATAGTCTATGCGGGTCGGCATGAAGTCGAGTTCGGCTTGAAGTGTACCCATCATGTTGAGCTGGTGTGTTTGTGGCCAACTCGCTGCTACGCCCGGCAGCGCGACAGCGCTTTCCTCAAGAACCCGGTCTGCAAGGATGCCCTCAATAATAACTGCATCCGGTTGCGAAAAAATCGCATTCAATCGTTGCAAAGCTCCATATTCATGCCAATCGTCACTCGGTTCATTTCTGCCGAAAAATTTGAAAAGCTCTAATGCAGTTTCATTTGCCCGAACGGCACGCAGCGCCGCTATCTCTTCTTCATATTTTTCACTCTCACCAGCCTGTACCAAAGTTTGAACGAGGCCTTTGGCAACGCTGAAATTTGCTGCATAAAGCTTGGTGTAATAGTCATTGACCCTCTGTTTGATTTCTGCCGGGCTGCCCCCAGTCAACAGACCCTCTAGAAAGGCCTTGCGGGCAGGCCAGGCATTTACTTCATCCATTTCTTCCTGGCGTCTTTGCTCAAGTGCGGCCTGACTTATGTCATTTGACCATAGGTCCTGCCCCTTGGGCATATTCACATCAAATCTTCCGTGAAATTCGGCAGGCCCGCGTGCAGCTTTAGCCAGATCAATCGGCCCCCAACCATAAATATCATCAACGCGCTTTCCCCCTTTTGATCGGTCCGAGGTCGTTTCAAGAACGCTCACTGCCTGGGCCGTTGTAAGATAGGGAAATCTGTCCATAACCAGCAACAGGCCGGCAGCAGTAGCTGGAGCTGCCATTGATGTGCCCGGGTATCGGAAAATTTTCATCACCGGGTTCAAAACATGGCGTGTGTCGTCGGTGCCACCCTGCACAATTGCGGAGGGAATATCGGTACCTGGCGCGCCAACGCACCAATATTTAGCAAATCCGCAAATATTAGAGCTGGGGTTTAGATCACCATATAATCCACCTGTGGATGCCTTTTGAAAGTTCAGAACAGTCAAATAATGCTGTTCAACGGTTTGATCATTCAAAAAGTATGGCAGGGCATTGATATCCGGTGCTTCAGCTCGGTAATCATTACCCGCAGCAAAGGTGAAGGCGACACCTTTGCGCGTTGCGGCAGACACAACATTATAATTAATATTTCCGACGCGGACATTGTTGATGTTACCCATGTCACGGGTTTGATATTGCCGTATCACGTCATTCTTCGTGTATATGCCGTTACCAGTACCATAGGGGTTCATGCCCCAGCTATTATTGATGACACGGACACCATGATTGACGAGTTGTTGAACACCGGCTGAAAACAGATTGGGTTCGATTGTGTCGGCAGGACCTTCCTTGGGGCCATCTTGCTCAAGGTTTAAGGCATAACCTGTGGCCCCATAGGCGATACCCATGGTTGTCACTTGAGTGGAATACCATTCCAAATCTATAGCTTTATTGTTTCGGGCACCATTGATAATTCCCATGACGTGACTGCCGTGATCCTCCGGCTCCCCCTTATCGTAAAAATAGGCTCTGCCGCCATCGGTCCGAAATCGATCGCCAGCCTTGCCGCGAACACGATTGTTCCCCGTATCGATATCGTCTATGGCGCGGACACCTTCTACGACCAAGCCTATAACGGCTTTGCTGCCATCGGGTCGTGAAAATTCCGGATGATCCGCTTGGGAGCCGGAGTCGGCGACGCCGAATTTCAGGCCCGTTCCAAAGTGACCGAGGACATACATATATTCGGCACCTGTGGCGCGTGGTCCCCAATTCAAATTATAACTGCCCCTGAATTCAGTATCTGCCCGCCAGGCATTCAAGGCCTGATTGAAGTCGGTGGTACGGGTGAGTTTCAGCGGGTCGCTGGGATCGGGCATATAATAGCCGCCGGCAGGCATGTTGTACTGCGAAGCAATTTGCGCATAAGCACCCGAACCGGATGCAGCCAGAATCAGAGCGGCACCAACACTGCTGAGGAGGCGAAGGCGGAACGTGGAAAAATAAGTGGAACGTGCAGAAATAGCCGCATCAGTGGCGTGAAAAGGCATAATAATATAATTCCCCGATTTATAAAAAATAGATCCTACAATATTTGGATATTAAAGATGGAATGCAGCTTGCGCGTCAAGTGCCTATTTTGGAGGCAAAGGAAAATTCTGCATTTTTTAACGGCAATAATTGCGCATGCCTATATTGCAAGTTGATTGGAGGAGACGGAAAGTGATCAAACCCCTTTTAATTGTCCGAGAGCACATCCGGAAAATTGGGGAATCAATTGTCCATCAGGAATCACGTAAAAACAAAAAGTTAGGCCAATGGTATGAGGCTGCTTTGGCTGGAATCGCTTTTGCAGGAGCTCTGCTTGCGGCGCCCAGCTTTGCCGCGGACATCACAACCCGCTTCCCTTCACCTCAAGCAGAAACAGGGCGACTGACGATCTACTCGGCAACGGATCTTATCGCTATGCGGCCATTGATTGCTGATTTCCAGACAATCTGGCCGGATATATCTATCGATTTTATTGATTATCTGACAAATGAATTAAGTGCGCGTGCAGCCGAAGCATGCCGCAACCAACAGCCGCTCGGCGATCTCCTGCTATCATCATCCGTGGATCAACTTGTGAAATTGGCCAATGATGGCTGCGCAACGGCCCACACCTCGCCCGAGACGGCCCGCGTTGCCGACTGGGCAAACTGGCGCGATGAGGTTTTTGGTTTCACCTACGAACCGGCGGTCTTTGTTTATAATAATATCAAAGTGCCGCCACGCGATGTTCCCCGCACCCATGTAGAGCTTGCAGAGCTGCTGCGCGAAAAGCTCGACACCTATCGAGGACGTGTCGGCACCTATGATATTCGTCTTTCCGGCATTGGTTATCTTCTGGCATTCAACGATGCCCGTCAGACCACCGCTGTCTTTGGCCGCTTGCTGGAAGGCATGGCGCGTGCCTCGGCTGTGGCTCGTTGTTGCACGGGCGAAATTCTGGAGGAGGTCGCCAAGGGCAATCTTTATATCGGCTATAATATGCTCGGCTCCTATGCCTATGAAGCCGCGCGCCGCTATCCGCAATTGAAAGTTGTTGTGCCGCGAGATTACACCTTGGTGTTGAGCCGTGGCGCGCTGATTCCGAAGGGAGCCAAGCGCGCCGATCTTGCTGCAAAATTCCTGGACTATCTTCTGTCCGCGCAGGGTCAGTCCGTTGCCAAAACCAATGCATTTTATTTTACCGAAACTGGCAACTTGCCACCCGATGTGGATGGTCCGAAAAATCTGAAAGAATCGGGCATCGCACAGCCGATCCGTATTGGACCCGCTCTGCTGGCCGTGCAGGACAGAGCGCAGCGCCAGCGCTTTATCTATGATTGGTCGCAATCCTTGATCGAGCTGAACCGCCCCACATGGAATCGGGAGTAAAAGCGAGCAAACCAAGCGAATTTGCGAGCAGAATTGCCACTAATGCGTGTAAAAATAATGTGGCAAGGCGAGTAAGTCTAAAAGAGAGACCCTTGCGAACCGCCACTCGCCGGTGATTTTTTGACCGATGCTGGACGCTCAATTTTTGGCTGTTGAGGTATTGCATCACCATTGATCGCCACGGCGTTCAGGTCTTTATCGTGGAAAGTAAGCGTCAGATTATCGCCCGCAGCAATAGTAGCTGCACGCTTGATTGGTGTGCCGGATGCATCGCGGACAAGAGCAAAACCCCGTTCTAAAATCTTCTTATAGGACAGGCCATTCAGCAGTCGCCATTGCTCGTCTCTGCGGCGTTTGGCGCGGTCGAGCAACAGATTCACTGCCTGTATCTGGCGTCGGTCCAGCTGCTGCAAATGTTGCCTGCCACGCTCGGCCAGACGTGACGTCTGTTCTATGGAAAGCCTTACTGAGCGCCGCGCGAAACTGGCGCGCCGGTCCCGCATAAGAATCTCGACGGCACGCGGTAATCGAGCGGATAAAACACTGATTTCACGACGCTTTTCACGAAATTTCTGTTCGAGAAGGCGCGGCGATAATTGACGTGCGGCTCCATCAAACTCACCGCGTTTCTTCTGCGTGTTGGCTTGCAGGGCACGGCCCAGCCGCGCCGCAGTTTCGTCGAAACGACGTCTCGGCAATGCCAGCAATTGATCGGCAGAGGGCAGGGCTCTCGCCAAGGCTCGTTGCGCCTGTCTGCGGCGATCAAGATAGCGCGACATGCCCGATGAAAGCCTCGCACCAAGTGTTGCCAAATGCGCCATCAGATCAGCTTTTACAGGCACGGCCATTTCTGCTGCGCCGGTCGGTGTCGGGGCGCGAACATCCGCGGCAAGATCGATCAGCGTCCAGTCAGTCTCGTGTCCCACAGCTGAAATGACAGGGATGTGTGATGCGGCGACTGCCCTTACCACAATCTCATCATTGAAGCCCCACAAGTCTTCGAGACTGCCTCCCCCGCGCGCGACAATCAGCACATCGGGCTGCGGGAAGAAGTTTCGATTCGCTAAATCATTGAAACCATTGACTGCATTGGCAACTTCATTGCCGGATGTCTCACCCTGTACGCGCACCGGCCAGACCAGAACATGCAATGGAAACCGGTCTGTTATACGATGAATAATATCCCGAATGACGGCACCTGTCGGTGATGTCACAACGCCGATAATTCGTGGCATATAGGGTAAAAGCTGCTTTGCAGAACTGTCAAAAAGCCCCTCGGCGCCAAGCTTCCGTTTCCGCTCCTCAAGCAGAGCCATGAGCGCACCAGCGCCAGCCGGCTCCATTTGTTCGATAACAATCTGATATTTGGAGGAACCCGGATAGGTTGTCAGCTTTCCGGTAGCAATCACCTCCATGCCTTCTTCGGGCTGGAAACGAATGCGACTCATCGATCCGCGCCAGATCACAGCTTCGATGCGCGCCTTGTCATCTTTCAGCGAAAAATAGGCGTGTCCTGAGGAGTGGGGTCCCCTATAGCCGGAAATCTCACCCCGAACCCGAACATGGCCAAACGTGTCTTCGACAGTGCGTTTCAGCGCACCCGAAATTTCGGACACGGTGTATTCGGCAACGTTTGATGCGGTTTCGAGCTTCTCAGTCATATTCCATTCCTACCGAGGTGATTGCGAAAAGCAACTCTGAACAGTCTTCGATTGCATTCTTGACGGCAGGCGAATATCGCCTGTGGGGGAATGTATAGAGGAATGAGGGATCACAACATGCCTACTGTTGCAGATATACAGAAAAAACGCCTGACCTTGCATCATTATCTGCTCTTGGGCGCTCTTATGATTGTGACTGCAGCTGTGATTTTATTGCTCATGGGTCGAAATCCCATCTGCACTTGCGGTAATGTGCGTTTATGGGTCGGTGACACGAATTCGTCGGACAACTCACAACATATTGCTGACTGGTACACGCTTTCCCACATTATTCATGGCTTTCTCTTCTATGGGCTTCTGTGGCTGGTAGCGCGCAAACGACCAATCGGGCAGCGTCTTCTCGGCGCAATTTTAATTGAGGCGGCCTGGGAAATTTTTGAGAACACGCAGATGGTCATTGACCGCTATCGGGAGGCCACAATTGCACTCGGCTATGTTGGTGACAGCGTGTTGAACTCTGTCAGCGATATTCTGTTTATGGTGCTCGGCTTTTTCTTTGCTGCCCGCGCTCCAATCTGGCTGACAATCGTTTTGGCGATCATATTTGAGCTGCTGGCTGGGTGGGTTATCCGCGACAACCTCACCCTTAACATTGTCATGTTGCTCTTTCCACTTGATGCAATCAAAGTCTGGCAGGGCGGATTATAATTACCAACCCGGGACAAGTTCAGTAGAGCGAACCTGTCTCATACGCTGGTTGAGCGGTATCGGATTTGCTGATTGTGTCATGCTGACTGGCGTTGGCATGGAAAGATTATCAAGGCTTTCAACAATGTGCTGTACCAACGCATCAACAATGGCGGATGGCTTGTTGTGCCCGCGCATGATCCCGATCCCGAACTCTGGCAGACGGCCAAAACCATCGGCCTCTGTCAGAACCCGCATGCCCGGTCGCAGAGCGCATTCCGGCAGAATTGATACGGCAAGCCCGGCAAGAACAGCGGCAGCAAGAACTGTGGCAGACCAGCTGGTAAAGAGGATGCGATAATCGTGATGCATGGAATCCAGTACATCAATGGCCGCCGCGCGCCATATGCAGGTTGGTCGCCCCACTGCCAGCGGCAGAACCACTTCCTCGTGTACATTATGATTTGCGGACGTTACCCATAGGAGCTGTTCGCTACGCACCACCTCAGAGCGTCGCTGTTCGTCGCATTGCGTAACCAGCGCAATATCCAACTGGCCCTTGCGGATCATCTCATCAAGATTGACCGTTGGCTCACAGACAACCGATAGTTCGACACGCGGATTTGAACGTGAGAAGCGCGCCATGATTTCAGGCAGAAAACGATCTGCATAGTCGTCCGGTGTGCCGATACGAACATGACCTTGGAGCTGCGTGTCATCAAAAGCGGCAATGGTTTCATTGTTCAGTTGAAGCATGCGCCGCGCATAAGCGAGAAGACGCTCGCCATCTTCAGTCAGGCGGTTTGTGCGTCCATCCCTTTCGAAAAGCGCTTTCGAAACACGCTCTTCTAATCGTCGCATCTGCATCGATACAGCCGACTGTGTCTTGTTGACCTTATCCGCTGCCTTGGTGAAACTTCCCAAATCTGCAATGGCGGTAAATGTCTGCAACTGGTCGAGATCAAGCGGTGCGCTCATGAAAGGCTCCAAATCTGTTGACTCATCATTATTATTGAACGTTTACATTAAAAACATTCGTTTGAATAATCAATCCTTCTGTATCATTCTAAAGATGTTCAGGAAGCGCCGTGTCTAAAGGATATGAGCGTGCTGCGTGAGAAATGGTTTTCACGCTTTTTAACTTCTGATCGCTGCCGTTCAAAAGGAGTACGGGCGATGACAACAACAACGAAAATGATTGAAGTAACAGGTTTCACTGGCATGGTCGCATCGCTTGCGTCGCTGGCGACCCGCTTTGTCAACCGAATGATTGTTGTCCGCCGGAACCGCAAAGCGATTTTCGCCCTTGGCGAATGGAATGACCAAATGCTGCATGACATTGGTATCACGCGCGCTGATCTCCACGCGGCTATTGGCACGTCGCTGCTCGACGATCCGAGCGAAAAGCTTGGAGCACTTGCAGATGTACGTGCTCGCGTTCGCACCGCCCAGCAAGCGATTTGATTTGACTGTTTAGCAGGCGCCCATTCACGCCGGAATCCCCTCCCGGCGCTCCGCCTGCCTCTTGCCCGGCCCATTTTGCATATGCAATTTGGCCGGGCTTTTTCTTTCCGTATTATTTATGCCGGTCCATTCCGCGCATATATTGGTCGAAGATGGATTCCATGCCCTTCTGGTATTGTTCACTGGTCTGACGGCCCGTATCGAACATCTGACCAAGAATATCTTTCAATGGATTATCTGAGGGAGGCGGTGTTGGGGTTTGCTTCTCTGCCTTTGGTTCAGAGGGGGGCGCAGACCGCTTTTGAGCACCGGCTCCGAGCATTTCTTCAAAAATTTTGCCGAACGGATTATCGCCAAAAGGATTTTGTCCCGCACCCTGTGTCTGTTCATTTGGCTCTGGGGTTTTTGGCGCTGCGCTGCCGGGAAGCTTGCCGCGCATCATTTCCTCAAAAATCTGCCCCAGCGGGTTATTGTTCCCTTGGCCTTGCGGCGGCTGATTAGCGCCTCCGCCCAGCATTCCTTCGAGAATTTGGCCCCATGGATTGGCCTCGGTTGCAGTTTTCTGTGTGGCCGATGTTTGCCCGCCGGTTTGACGCATCATCTGTTCGATCAAGTCGCCGATTACATTGCCTCCACCAAGTCCTGAGGCAGCAAATTGGCCGGTAGACTTTTTATAAAGTCCACCCATCAGCATTGATGCAATAACAGGAAGCATCTCCTTCAGCGTAGCACTTGCAAGGCCTGTTGTCGCCGCTGCATGATCGGCTACTGCCCGCGACAGGTTTTTTGAACCAAAGAGATGGCCCAGAATATTATTCCCATCGGCAATGCCGGATGGGTTGAATGCTGCCGAGGGGTTATCAAAATAATTGGCATGCTGACCAGACGACAATGCCTGTACGAATGCGCCCAATCCCATTGGATCAGCGGTGTTGCGTTGCAGTCCCTGCGAGAATGCAGGCATCAAAGCCTCAATAGCGGCAAGGGTCTGCTGTTGGGAAAGATTGAACTGCCGGGAAAGCGCTTCAATATTCTGCCCACCCTGACCCTTCAAAAACATATCCACGAGATTCATAACGCCGATCCTCCCTCACGCTGATTAACGGGAAGACTACCGCCGTAATAATGCGAACATCAACTGATTTTGTGAATCTAGAAAAAACGTTTGAGATTTTCTCTTATGCGATGCAGTGGATCAATGGCCGCATCGCCAGCTTCGAATTTCCGGTTCGTGATCTTCTCATAGGCCTGAATATAGACCTTGGTCGTCGCATCAATCACATCTTCTGGAATTTCCGGAATATCATCCTTGTAAGGATCGCAGCGCTCAACGACCCAGTTGCGCACGAAATCCTTGTCAAAACTGACAGGCCGCTTGCCTGCTTCATAGCTATCGGCGAACCAGTAACGGCTGGAATCGGGTGTATGAATTTCATCGGCAAGAACGATATTTCCTGCATCATCCGTACCGAACTCATATTTTGTATCGGCAAGGATCAGACCGCGGCTTGCTGCAATCTCCTGGCCCCGCGCAAAGAGCTTCAAGGCATAGGATGAAATTGTTTCCCATTGTTCTTTGGTCAGCAGCTTCTGCTCGATAATATCTTCGGCAGTCAAAGGCTCGTCATGGCCACCATCAAATGCTTTGGATGTGGGCGTGATGATTGGCTCAGGCAGCTTTTCATTGTCCAACATGCCATCCGGAAGGGTGAAACCATACATTTGACGCTTGCCGGACTTGTAGAGCGTCAGGATTGATGTTCCCGTTGTTCCAGCAAGGTAACCACGGACGATAATCTCTACCGGCAGGATAGTCAGCTTGCGGCAGAGCAAAACATTGGGGTCTGGATATTCGATAACGTGGTTGGGACAAATATCCTGCGTCTGCTCGAATTGGAAACGCGCGGTTTGCGTTAAAACCTGCCCTTTGAGCGGTATGGAGGCCAGAATACGATCAAAAGCACTGATGCGATCCGTAGCGATAATGATGCGCGTGCCATCGGCAAGATCGTAATTCTCCCGGACCTTGCCTTTATAATAGTTTGGAAGCTCGGGAATGAAGGCTTCGGACAGCGCTTTGTATTTTGCCATGGTTCGGAAATCCGCGTGAAATGAGATTTCTCCGCATAACACATATAGCGTGTAACGGGAGTCCTAAATGTCAGAAAGGCTTTAACGACCGCCGGTCACGTCGAGCAAGGAACCTGTCACATAGGACGAAGCGTCACTCAGCAGCCAGACGATTGATTCTCCGACTTCATCCGCTGTACCAGCTCTGCCGAGGGGAGCCATGGCACCAAGCCGTTGCGCGCGGTCCGGTTGTCCCCCACTGGCGTGAAGATCGGTCTCGATCAATCCTGGTCGCACTGCGTTGACACGAATGCCCTCTGGGCCGGTTTCCTTGGCGAGACCAAAGGTGAGACTGTCCATCGCACCTTTCGATCCGGCGTAGTCCACATACTCGAAAGGGCCGCCGATACGCGCCGCTGCCGATGACAAAAGGACGATAGAGCCACCATTGCCGCCACGTGAGCGCGCCATATAACGGACAGCCTCGCGGGTACAGAGATAGGCCCCCAGAACATTGACATCGAAGACGCGCCGCATGCGATCGCTGTCCATATCCATAAGCTTTGATGCTGGCGCTACAATGCCGGCATTGACCACCACGCCATCAAGCTTGCCAAGCTCCTTTGTCTGCTCGAACATCGAAATGACATCGGCTTCCGAGGCGACATCACCCTGAATTGCCTTGGCTTTTCCGCCCACCGCGATGACGGCTTGCACGACTTCAGCTGCGGCTGCTTCATTACCTAGATAGTTGACGCCAACTGACCATCCCTTCTTGCCAGCAAGAATTGCGGCCGATCGGCCTATGCCGCGGCTCGCTCCTGTAATCAGAATGGTCTTCGTCATCGGATTTCCTCCACTACTCAGTAGGCATATTCCAGAAATGCCGGTTCGACGGAACCGCCCCAGACAGTATTGTACTGAGATAACATTTGTTCGGCCGATGTTGTGCCGCGTGCGATGACTTCTTCAAGTGATGAGAGATAATGGGTTTCATCGAAACCTTCGCTGTTGAGAATCGCTCTGTTACGCAAACCGAGCTTCGAAATTGCCAGCACCTCGCGTGAAATTTCGTGGACGGAACGATTGCGCAATTTCGCTTGCAGGCCTTTGGATGGAACCTCATCGCGCAGCGCCTGAACCTCTTCATAGCTCCAGTCGCGCGTCATGGCCTCAGCTGCATTGAGAGCTTCATCGTCGTAAAGCAAACCGACCCAGAATGCTGGCAGAGCGCAGATACGCCGCCAAGGGCCACCGTCAGCGCCGCGCATTTCGAGGAACCGTTTCAGGCGAACTTCGGGGAAAAGCGTCGAAAGGTGATTAGCCCAATCGCCCATATTGGGCGTACTTTCCGGAATTTGATCCTTCAATGCGCCATGCATGAACTGGCGGAACGTCACATGGGTGCAGTCGTGATAATGACCATTACGCATGACGAAATACATCGGAACGTCCAAGGCCCATTCGACATAATCGGCAAAGCCAAAATTTTCATTGAAGATAAATGGCAGGACGCCGGAACGATTATTATCAGTATCCCGCCAGATTTCCGAACGCCATGAAAGCAGACCGTTAGGCTTGCCTTCTGTGAAAGGCGACATGGCAAAAAGGGCGGTGGCAATGGATTGCAACTTGACCGAAACCTGCATCTTGCGGCGCATATCGGTCTCGGATGAGAAGTCCAGATTCACCTGGATAGTACAGGTGCGGTACATCATATTCAGCCCGTCCTTGCCAACCTTCGGCATATAATTGGACATGATGTTATAGCGCGATTTGGGCATGCGCGGCGTTTCGGCAAGTGTCCACTTCGGACTGCCACCCAAACCCAGAAAGCGTATGCCAAGTGGTTCTGCAATCTCACGAACCTGGGAAAGATGCGCATTGGATTCGCGGCAAGTCTGATGGATGGATAGAAGCGGCGCGCCGGAAAGCTCAAATTGCCCGCCGGGTTCCAGCGAAATTGCCCCTTGGCCGGTGGGCTCGACGAGACCGATTATATTGCCTTCATCGATGATTGGTTCCCAGCCGAGTTTGGACTGCATCCCCTCCAGAATCGCGCGAATGCCGCGAGGTCCGTCATAGGGAACCGGGCTATTGTGCTCGGTATAGAAGGGGAATTTCTCGTGTTCTGTGCCAATACGCCATGCTGATTTCGGCTTTGATCCTTGCGCGAGATAGGCGGCCAATTCTTCAGTATTGGCGATCATTGTTTCGTCTGTTGTGTCCCGCGCCATGGCTGGTGCTTTCCATTATTGAATATTGTTGGGCGTGATTGGCCATTTTTTGGATGAGAGCGCAAGCAAATTTCATTGATAGATCGATCAATAGAAATTGCTTCTCACCAATCTCCGATTGTAGCCTGAATCAGGGCGAGCGCAGCAACCGCCGCAGTGTCTGCCCGCAAGATGCGCTGACCGAGCGGAATCGCCGTGACAAAAGGCAAGCTGCGTAGTCTCTGTCGCTCCTGATCCGAGAAGCCACCTTCAGGCCCGATGATCACGCCGAGCGGCGTTTTAGGCAATGATTGCAGCAGGGGCAGGGGATTATGTGTGTCGTGCCCCTCATCGCAGAAAATCAACCGGCGCGTGGGGTCCCATTCATCCAGCAGTTTCTCCAGTTTTACAGGTTCGCGCGTGACCGGAATCGCCAATACCCCGCATTGTTCAGCAGCTTCAATTGCATTCGCTTCAATCCGTTCAATGCCAATGCGCCCCACTTGCGTATGCTGGGTTATAACAGGTTGCAAAATACCCGCGCCCATCTCAACGGCTTTTTGCACCAGATAGTCGAGTCGCCCCTGTTTCAATGGCGCAAAACAGTAAATCAAATCAGGTGTCAGCGGCTGTTCGCGGGTTAATTCCACAGGCTCGAAAAACAGCTTCTTCTTGCTCTCAAACCGCAAGACGGCGCGCCATTCCCCATCGCGGCCATTGAAGATAAGAATCTCATCGCCATCTTTCATTCGCAGTACATTGGCCAGATAGTTGATCGCTTCCGGACTGGCATCCGCCCGGGTTTCAGGCTTCAAGTCACCGCCGACAAAGAGCCGTTGCATCTTGTAGTTTGCGCGCATCATTTGGCTCCGGGAATCAGTCGAGAGGTGGCAGGCGGCGTTTTACCGGTGAAGATTTGACTATTGCGGTGTTTGTTTCAGCTTTTTCCGCCAAACGGTCAAGGGGCTGCCGACCCATATCACTGGCTCGCTTTCATTCATCTATCCTGTAGCGGCCATTCTTGTTGATTATCTCGCCTTCGACCATGCTTTGCAGCCGAGTCAGCTGATCGGTTCAGCCATCACTCTGATCGCTGCTGCGGGGACGAGCCTTGGTTGGAGTTTTCGCAGAATTATAGCGACGCAAGCAAAGGTTTGAAACCTGCTTTAAGGGTTTGAATGATTGATGGCGGTGTAAGCAAAGTCACTTTGGATATATCGATTTCTGCCTGTGAATAGCCATCCCAAGACCAAAGAAAGGCAGTGCCATTCTTTACCAGATAGGCATTTGCGCCACTGGCCAGCATAGCGCCATCTGGCAGTTCGCCAAGCGCAATACGGAGACGGTGATGTTTCTTCTGCCCTTTCTCATCGAGCCTTTCGCCGTGAAGGATTGCATCCATTTGTGGGGCCGATGGCAATTGCGTTCCATTTCCATCAGCCCAGAACGACTGAAATTCTTTGGCTCGTTTTCGCTGGCAGTAAAAGCAGGGGCGATGTCCTGCGCTTAAGGCCGTGGCTTCATCCAGAAAAAACAGTTCAGTCCAGCTGCGGCGCGCCATTACATCGCGCCGTACATTCTTGTATTGGCAAACACAAATAATCCATGCGCGCGAAGACCAGCGCTTTTTGAGAAGGGTTTTCGTCGAAGGGTCGTGGATAATGCCACGATTCCCCATCATGGAGCCGCGCTGCGTGATGGCAATAATATCGCCAAAGGGTGTGACGCGATTTTGCAGGGGCATCTTACGGCTTCCGGTCATTGAATCCTCATGCTATCGGGGATCATAATCAATACCACTCAGGATCGCCATGCACGTTCTTGTCGTTCAGAACTATTAAAATACCGGACTTGGGCTGGTTGGGACGGCATTGCAGGAAGCGAATGCCTCAATTGATCTGCGCCACCCATATCTTGGTGAGACTTTGCCTCATAATCATGACGATCATGATGCAATCGTGGTTCTTGGCGGTGATCAAAATGCTTTGGCCGACGGGGAATATCCCTATCTTCCGCAACTGGCGGCTCTGATCAAAAAGTTTGGAGATGCGGATAAAGCGGTTCTTGGCATCTGCCTTGGTAGCCAGTTGGTAGCGCGTGGCTATGGCGCCACCAATATTCTTGGCCGTCCGGCGGAATTTGGATGGAAAGACGTGATGTGTACGGCGCAAGCAGCGTCGGATCCCATGCTTTCCGCCGTTAATGATAAGTTCCTTATCTTCCATTGGCACTGCGATACGTTCACGCTGCCTGTTGAAGCGACCCATCTGGCCTCAAGTCAGATCACGGCCAATCAGGCCTTTCGGATCGGGCGTGCTGTCTATGGTATCCAGTTTCATTTTGAGGCTGATACCAATCTCGTCGATGAATGGAAACATGTGTTTCATGACCAGATCCTTGAAAGCTACCCGGACTGGCTTGCTAATTATGCAGGCAACGTAACTAAGGATGGCGCTGCTGCCGATGCTGCGGGTCTTGCTTTGGCCCGAGCCTGGGTGGCGCTGATTTGAAATTGGTATTCGTTGCTGGTCTGCAACAGGTGCATGCAGAATCGACCATGCGCTGCCTAAATATGGGGAACGTGTCTTTCATTCACTAGTTGGTAAGGAGTGTGTCCTTTAGTGGGCTCCGTACAACTGGCAGCAAGCCAGAACAGTCTAGCAATGGAAACGCTTAAGATGACTACCAAGAGTGCCGCCCTTTTGACTGCCTTTATGCTGTCGGCCATCCTGTTCATGGGCGTGGGGCTGCTTTCCGTTGATGCGGGTGGACATCAAGTATCCAGCGATGGTTACGGCGTCAGCACGTCATTTCGCTAACGGCACTTATTATACAGTCGCTTCCAGAAATGATTTATTCTGACCGTCTATCATAATGGCGCTTAGCCTCCCGCTTGCATAAGCTCCTGTATCCAGATTGACCCTGTTTTGCCTGATTTCAACCTCAGTTGCAGGCGTGTGCCCGTGGACCACGACTTTCGAATGCGGCGTTGTATTGTCGAGAAATTCTGACCTGATCCAGATCAGATCTTCGGGGTCCTGACGGTCAAGCTCAATGCCGGGGCGAATCCCGGCATGACAGAAGAAAAAATCACCGAAAACCATGGATCGCGGCAACCGCCGCAGGAAATCCACATGCGCAGTCGGCACCGCAGCTCTCAAGGCATTTCGTCCTGATGCAATCGACAGATCATTGCTGAAGTCGATATTCACGCCATAGGACAATCCCGTCTGGCGGCCACCATAGCGGGCAAAAAGTCCGTAAGTGTCGCCGGTTTCAAGAAAATCAACAAAGCCAACATCATGATTGCCTGCCAAGGCGAGCATGCGATGATTCTTGCGCTGCCCATTGATCAGAAAATTGATAACGCCACATGATTGAAGACCACGGTCAACATAATCGCCAAGATGCACCACGATCCAATCGAAAGGTGGTGACTTCAGATTTTCCATGTGGATCAGGCGGTGCATTTCTTGCAACAGGTCAAGCCTGCCATGCACGTCGCCAATGGCATAGACGCGTAGCTTGTCTGGCCCTCGTGCATTTTTGAAATCTACTGTTCTCATGATCGTCGCACACTTGATGCTGTGACAAATATGATTGCACTAAATTCATGCGTGGAACAGCATGACGCAGCCAAAACTTGATCTAAGGTGTTATAGACTAAATGATACCGTGACGGGGAGGAACGATGTCCGGACTTGTTATGCCAAAGCCTGATGAAGCCACCATGTCGCGTCGCGCGGCCATTGTTGCGGCGTTGCGAGAAATCGTTCCGGGTGAAGGCGTCGTTGATGCCACCAATGAAATGCGCGTATTCGAGTCAGATGGGCTGACAGCTTATCGCCAGCTGCCGCTTGCGGTCGTGCTCCCGCAGACGGTGGGGCAGGTTTCACGCATTCTCAAATATTGCCACGAAAACAATGTAAAAGTCGTGCCGCGGGGCTCGGGAACATCATTGTCCGGCGGCGCTTTGCCCTTGGAGGATGCGGTGCTTCTGGTCATGACCCGTTTCAATCGCATCCTTGAGATTGACTACCCGAACCGGGTTGCCATTGTTCAGCCGGGCGTTACCAATCTCGGAATAACAAAGGCTGTAGAGCATGAAGGTTTTTACTACGCGCCGGACCCATCCTCACAAATAGCCTGTTCGATTGGCGGCAATGTTGCCGAGAATTCCGGTGGTGTGCATTGCCTTAAATATGGGTTGACGGCAAACAATGTGCTGGGTCTTGAAATGGTGCTGATCACGGGCGAAGTCATCCGACTTGGCGGCAAGCATCTTGATAGCGAAGGCTATGATTTTTTGGGGCTTGTCACGGGATCTGAAGGGCTGCTTGGCGTTGTAACTGAGGTCACGGTTCGCATCTTGCAAAAGCCCACGACCGCCCGCGCGCTTATGGTCGGCTTTCCGACAAGCGAGGAGGCCGGGCAATGTGTTGCAGATATTATCGCAGCGGGGATTATTCCAGGCGGTATGGAGATGATGGATCGGCCAGCTATTCACGCAGCGGAGGATTTCATTCATGCAGGCTACCCGCTGGATGTTGAGGCATTGCTCATCATTGAACTGGACGGGCCAGCTATCGAGGTTGATCATCTCATCAATATGGTGGAAGCGATCGGTCGACAGAATGGTGCAACGACCTGCGTCATATCGCAGAGCGAGGAAGAACGCATGGTATTCTGGGCAGGGCGCAAGGCTGCATTTCCGGCAGTCGGGCGCATTTCGCCGGACTATCTTTGTATGGATGGCACAATCCCGCGAAAGGAACTGCCGAAAGTCCTTGCAGGCATGCGCGAGCTTTCGGAGAAATATGGCTTGCGCGTTGCCAATGTCTTCCATGCTGGTGACGGCAATCTGCATCCACTTATCCTTTATGATGCGAATATCCCGGAGGAGCTGCATAAGGCCGAAAGCTTTGGTGCGGATATATTGCGGCTCTGTGTAAAGGTTGGCGGCGTTCTGACCGGGGAACATGGCGTTGGTGTTGAAAAACGCGATCTCATGCCGGAAATGTTCAACGAAATCGATCTGAACCAGCAGATTCGCGTGAAATGCGCTTTCGACGATAAGCACCTGCTGAACCCCGGCAAGGTCTTTCCGCAACTGCATCGTTGTGCGGAGCTTGGCCGTATGCATGTGCATCGCGGACAGGTGCCGTTTCCAGATATACCGAGATTTTGAACTTGAGCACGTTCACTCCCCAGTCCGAAGATGAAATTGTCGAAACAGTGCAATGGGCGCTGTCCGAGGAAGCGCCAGTTGAGATTATTGGTCATGGCTCCAAACGTGAGCTTGGACGTCCTTTGCAGACGGAACACACGATTGCCTTATCGTCTTATTCAGGTGTGACGCTCTACGAGCCCGATGAGCTTGTATTGTCTGCAAAGGCAGGGACTTCCCTTGCGGAACTTGAGGCCTTGTTGGCGGCCAGTGGTCAGGCATTTCAGTTCGAGCCGATGGATTATGGCCCATTGCTGGGAAAGCCTGCCGGAAAGGGTAGCCTTGGCGGGTTGCTCTCCGCCAATCTGTGCGGGCCGCGACGGCTCAAGGCAGGTTCTGCGCGTGATCACGTTCTGGGCGTACGGGTTGTCTCTGGAAGAGGTGAGTTATTCAAGTCCGGCGGGCGTGTCGTCAAAAATGTAACAGGCTATGATTTGTCGAAAGGCATGGCGAATTCATGGGGCACGTTGGGTATTGCGACAGAAATCACCTTTAAGGTTCTGCCTGCACCCGAAACTGAGACCACGTTGGTGTTGCGCGGTCTTGCCGATGATGAAGCTGCCCGGGCAATGGCGATTGCAATGGGATCGAGCGGTGAAGTGGCTTCTGCCGCACATTTGCCCGGCAACGTCGCCAGCCGCGTCATTGGTGGTCTCCTGCAAAGTAATGCCTCAACTTTGCTTCGCCTCGAAGGTTTTGCCCCTTCCGTTGCGGATCGGGCTGAAATGCTGAAAAAGCTCCTTTTGTCAGCTGGCGAGATTGATGTGCTGGGCGGCGAAACATCCAGAAACTTATGGCGCGAAGTCCGCGATGTCATGCCGTTTGCTGATGGTACGGAAAGTCCAGTCTGGCGCGTGTCGATGGCACCCATGGAGGCGTACAAGCTGGTGGCTTCTTTACGCATGGGCGCAGCTGTTGATGCGTTTTATGACTGGCAGGGCGGACTTGTCTGGCTGCGGATGGAGGGTGATCCAGAGGCCGCCGCGGTGCGCGCGCTCGTTGCAAAATATGGCGGTGGTCATGCAACTTTGGTTCGCGCTCCGATAGCTCTGCGTGCCGCATTACCGGTGTTTGAACCGCAACCAGCTCCTTTGGCGGCCTTGTCAAAAAGGTTGAAACAGCAGTTCGACCCTAGCGGCATATTCAACCCTGGTCGCATGGTTGCAGGAGTGTAGGATGCAAACCAACTTTACTCCCGAGCAATTGCGTAATCCCGCTGTGGCAGAGTCGGAAAAGATACTGCGCAAATGTGTGCATTGCGGCTTTTGCACTGCCACCTGTCCTACCTATGTCACGCTTGGCAATGAACTTGATAGCCCGCGCGGGCGCATTTATCTGATCAAGGACATGCTGGAAAATGGCAGGGCTGCGGATGAGCAGATTGTCAAGCATGTCGACAGGTGCCTGTCCTGTCTTGCCTGCATGACAACCTGCCCTTCAGGCGTCAATTATATGCATCTGGTTGACAATGCCCGTGCCCATATTGAGAAAACCTACAAGCGGCCTTTCCTCAATCGTCTGACACGTATTCTACTCGCATGGGTGCTGCCTTATCCATCACGCTTCCGTTTTGCTTTGAGTGCTGCCAGATTTGGTAAGCCACTTACCCCTCTGCTCAAATCTGTTGCGGCTCTGAAACCTATGGCAGCAATGCTGGAGCTTGCCCCCAAATCTCTTGCTGCAAAATCTTCCTATGCTGAAGCCGGTATTCATGAGCCGAAAGAAAAAAAGAAAGGGCGCGTCGCCATTCTCACTGGCTGCGCGCAGCCTGTTCTTGCTCCCGGCATCAATGAAGCAACAATCAGGCTGCTAACCAGATTTGGTATTGAGGTCGTTGTACCGAAAGGCGAGGGCTGTTGCGGCGCACTTGTACATCATATGGGCCGCGAGGAAGCGGCGCTGGAAAATGCGCGCCAGAATGTCGATGTGTGGACAAGAGAGCTTGAAAGTGGCGGGCTTGATGCGATTGTTATCACGGCATCAGGTTGCGGCACGACGATCAAGGATTATGGTTATATGCTGCGTCTCGATCCTGCCTATAAAGCGAAGGCCGCGCGCATCTCCGCTCTGGCAAAAGATATTACTGAATATCTGGCAATGCTGGATTTGCCAGCTGTCGAGCGCGCAACAGGCCTCACGGTCGCCTATCACTCGGCCTGCTCCATGCAGCACGGTCAAAAAATCACCCGTCAGCCCAAGGATTTGCTGAAGGCCGCTGGCTTTATCGTCAAAGATCCGGCGGAAGGTCACCTGTGCTGTGGTTCTGCTGGCACCTACAATATCATGCAGCCGGAAATCGCCCGAACACTTCGTGACCGTAAGGTCAAGAATATTGAGGCAACTGGCGCCAGCTTGATTGCGACCGGCAACATCGGTTGCATTACCCAGATCGCCAGCGGATCAAGATTGCCGATTGTGCACACGATAGAATTGCTGGATTGGGCCTATGGTGGCCCGAAACCTGGTAACTTCCGCAAGTCAAACTAGTGCTTGCAGCTGCCAAATAAAGGGGCAGCGGCGCAATTGAAATGCGCCGCTGCCCCTTTCCGGCATCCCCCCTGATGCCGGCCCCCGTAACGTTATCTCACTATGACTTTTGTCCCGACATCGACGCGTTCATAAAGATCGGTAACGTCTTCATTGCGCATGCGGATACAGCCGCTTGATACGGACTGTCCGATCGTCCATGGCGCATTGGTCCCATGAATACGGTAAAGCGTGGACCCTAAATAGAGCGCTCGCGCGCCAAGAGGGTTTTCGATACCGCCCTCCATATGCGCGGCTATGCGATTCACACAA